>NZ_JANAFB010000016.1 GCF_024199905.1 Rothia santali | reverse complement strand
TACTTCCCCACCCACGGCTACGCCCGGATGATCTCGGCCCGCAACGGCTCGATGGGCTACTCGGTGCCCTCGGCGGTCGCGGCCTCGCTGCGCCACCCGGAGCGGCTGGTGGTCTCGATCGCCGGGGGCCGGGGGGTCCCCCTGAACGGCCCGGGGCCGGGCCCCCCGGCGGCGGGTCCGCCCCCCCCGGCGCCGGGGGCGCCGCGCGGGGCCGCTGCCCGCCGCTCCCGCCTCCGGTGTCGCTTCCCCTCGTCCGGGGCTCAGGCGTGGTGCTGGATCCACTCGTCGGCGCGCTCCACCGACTCGCGCAGGATCGCCCCCTGGAACCCGTTGACCACGGTGTAGCCGACCGACTGGAGGGGCATGAGCCGCTGCAGCACCTTGCCCCGCGCGGCCCAGTCCTTGCCGACGCAGCGGGTGATCGTCTCCCAGCCGAACCAGTTGCCGGCCGAGGCGATGTCCCAGCTCGGGTCGCCCACCGAGGCGTGGTCCCAGTCGATCACGCCGCTGACCCTGTCCCGGCGCCAGAGGATGTTATGCCCGGCGAAGTCGGAGTGGATCAGCCGCGGGGCGACCGGGTCGAGGTCCAGGGCGTCGTCGATCAGCCGCAGCGCCCGGCCCTGGTGCCCGTGCAGCAGCAGGGGCACGACCCGCTCCCGCAGCGTCGCGGCCCAGTCGCTGCCGCCCCAGTGCTGGAAGGGAGTGTCGAGGTACGGGGTCAGCGGCTCGGTGTCCACCCGGCCGATGGCCCGCAGCGTCCTCCCCAGCGTGCGCGCCGGGGCGGGTCCGACCTCCCGCGGGGCGCCGGGGACCCAGGTGAGCCCCACGGCGGTGAGGCCGTTCTTGGTCAGGATCCGGGTGACCGGCCGCGGCACCGCGAAGGGCAGGTTGGCCGGCAGCGCCCGCAGCAGGTCGGTGCGGCGCTGGACCCGCTGCGCGACGGCGTAGGACTTGGCGACCCGCACGCTGACCCGGTCGCCCGCGTTGATCACCGTGTGGGCGGAGCCGTTGGAGTGGACCTCCCAGTCCTCGGGGTCGACGCGGACGCCCGCCTGATCCAGGACCGCCTGCACGACCGGGCGGTACCTCATGCGGGCGAACGGGGACATGTGGGCCACGGTCTGCTACTCCCGCCCCTCCGAACCGGCTCCGAGGGCCCGACGCACGTGCGGCACCAGGGCCTCCAGGGCGCGGCCGCGATGGCTCAGCGCGTTCTTGACCTCCGGGGGGACCTCGGCAGCGGTCCTGCCGGCGAGGTCCACGGGCAGCTCGGCCGGGACGAAGATCGGGTCGTAGCCGAATCCCCCGGTCCCGCGGGGCGCCCGGAGCAGGGAGCCGGGCATCTCGCCGTGCTCGACCCGCTCCTCGCCGCCCGGCAGGGCCAGGCTCGCCGCACAGCGGAAGCGCGCGCCGCGGTGCTCCTCGGGCACGTCCTCCAGCTGGGCCAGCAGCAGCTCCAGGTTGGCGGCGTCGTCCCCGTGGCGACCCGACCAGCGGGCGGAGAAGATCCCCGGGGCGCCGTTCATGACGTCCACGCACAGGCCCGAGTCGTCGGCCACGGCCGGCAGCCCGGTCGCCCGGGTCACGGCGCGCGCCTTGAGCAGCGAGTTCTCGGCGAAGCTCACGCCCGTCTCGGTGACGTCCGGGGCCCCGACGGCGCCGGCGTCGACCACCTCGGTCTCCACGTCCAGGCCCTCCACGCGGTCGCGCAGCAGCTCCCGCAGCTCGCGGAGCTTGCCCTGGTTGTGGCTGGCGAGGACGAGGCGCGGGGAGGTCATTCGCCCTCCTCCAGGGTGCTGCGCTGGATCGCCGCGAGCTCGGCCGTGCCCTCCAGCGCGAGGTCCAGCAGGGAGTTCAGCTCGTCGCGGTCGAAGGGGGCGCCCTCCGCGGTCCCCTGGACCTCCACGAAGGAGCCGCTGCCGGTCACGACGACGTTCATGTCGGTCTCCGCCCGGACGTCCTCCACGTAGGGGAGGTCGAGCACCGGGACGCCGTCGATGATCCCGACGGAGACGGCCGCGACCGAGTCGGTCAGCGGGGACTTCCTGCGGTGCACGATCCCCTCGCGCTGGGCCCAGGCGATCGCGTCCGCGAGCGCCACGTAGGCGCCGGTGATGGCGGCGGTGCGGGTGCCGCCGTCGGCCTGCAGCACGTCGCAGTCGAGGACCACGGTGTTCTCGCCGAGGGCGTCCATGTCGATCACGGCGCGTAGCGAGCGGCCGATCAGCCGCGAGATCTCGTGCGTCCGGCCGCCGATCTTGCCCTTGACGGCCTCGCGGGCCGAGCGGGTGTTGGTGGCCCGGGGCAGCATCGCGTACTCGGCCGTGACCCAGCCGCGGCCCTCGCCGCGCAGCCAGCGGGGCACGCCCTCGGTGAGCGACGCCGTGCACAGCACGCGGGTGTTGCCGAACTCGATCAGCGCCGAGCCCTCGGCGTTCTGGGACCATCCGCGGGTGATCGAGATGGGCCGGAGCTCGTTGACGGCGCGGCCGTCGGCGCGCGCGGTGCTGTTCGGGGAAGTCTGAGAGGTCATGGCTCAACCCTAGCCTTCGCGGGGACGATTGTCCGGTCGGGGTGGGCGGCCGCGGGGATCTCGTAGCGGTGGTCGGCCGCGGCCATCAGGACGGGGCCGGAGTAGGCGCGCCGGGCCTCCTCCTCGGCCGTGGCGGGGTCGTTCCAGATCGGGAGGTGGGTCAGCAGCAGACGCCGGGCGCCGGCCCGCTCCGCGATCTCCCCGGCGCGCAGGCCGGTCAGGTGGATGCCGCGCAGGGCGTCGTCGCGCCCCTCCTGGTAGGCGGCCTCGCAGAGGAAGACGTCGGCGTCGCGGGCGGCGTCGACCAGGGCCTCGCAGGAGTCCGAGTCGCCCGAGTACGCCAGCACCGCGTCCCCGTCCGGACCGTGGTGGGTCACGCGGATCGCGTAGGGGTCCGCAACCGGGTGCAGCACGCGGAACGCCTCGACCGTGAAGGGGCCGATCTCCACCGCCTGTCGCTCGTGCCAGTCGTGGAACTCGAAGGAGCCCGTGAGCCCGGGGTCCAGCCCGATGCCGTGGGGGTGGGCCAGGTAGGCGTGCGAGCCCTCGGGCGAGTACAGCGGGATCGGGCCCCGGCCCCAGCCGCGCGGGTCCCAGCGGACCGCGATGTGCAGCCCCGCCAGGTCGATGCAGTGGTCCGGGTGCAGGTGGCTCACGAGGATGGCGTCGATGGCCGTGAGCGGCAGGTGGCGCTGGATGCTGCCCAGCGCCCCGCTGCCCATGTCGAGCACGAGCCGCCAGGTGCGGCCCGCGGCGTCGTCGCCGCTGACGACGTAGCAGGAGGCGGGCGAGTGGGGGCCCGCGAAGGATCCCGAGCAGCCGATCACCGTGAGTTCCATGGTCTATGCAGTCCTCTCGCTGGTCGATGCCGGGCCGGCGCGCAGCCCGCCGGCGTCCGCTCCCCCGGGCCGCGCAATCCGGCCGGTGGCGAGCATGTCCTCGGTGACGACCGCGAGGGAGCCCGTGGGGTAGGACTCGGCGATGCGGCTCGCGTGGCGCACGCCCGTGACCTCGGGTCCGAGGAAGCGGTGGGCGAGGGAGCGGAAGGACTCGGGGTCGCCGGTCGCGACGAACTCGTGCGCCGGGCTCTCCCCCGCGGGCCGCTGCAGGTCCTGGGTGGTCAGGGCCCGGAACAGGTCCTTGGCGGTCTCCTCCGAGGAGGTGACCAGGGTGGCCCCGTCCCCCAGGACGTAGGAGATGACCCCGGTCAGCAGCGGGTAGTGGGTGCAGCCGAGGATGACGGTGTCCACCCCGGCCTCGCGCATCGGCGCCAGGCGGCGCTCAACGCACTCCAGCAGCTCCGGCCCGCTGGTGATCCCGCGCTCCACGAAGTCGACGAACTCGGGGCAGGCCTGCGGGAAGATCTCCAGGTGCGGCGCCGCGGCGAACGCGTCCTCGTAGGCGCGCGAGGCGATGGTGGCGCGCGTGCCCAGCACCCCGATCCGCCCGTTGCGGGTCGCGGCGACCGCGCGGCGCACGGCCGGCTGGATGACCTCCAGGACGGGGATGTCGTACCGGGCGGTGTAGCGCTCCCGGGCGTCGCGCAGCACCGCCGCCGACGCCGTGTTGCACGCGATCACCAGGGCCTTGACGCCGGAGTCCACGAGGTCGTCCATGATGCGCAGCGCGTTGGCGCGCACCTGCGCGATGCTCAGCGGCCCGTACGGCCCGCGGGCCGTGTCACCCACGTAGATGACCTGCTCGCTGGGCAGCTGGTCCATGATCGCCCGGGCCACGGTCAGCCCGCCCACCCCGGAGTCGAAGACGCCGATCGGGGCGCCGGCCGTGGGCCCGGCGGGCAGGGTGCTGCCCCACGCGGTGCGGGAGGCGGTGACGAGGGTGTGGGTATCGGTGTTCATGGTGCTTTCGAGGTTAACCCCGGCGGGGCGTTCGGACTCAGTGTGAACCGCTGTCGAGGCGGGCCAGCATCGCCTCGACGAGCGATTCCTGGAGCCAGGAGACGAACTGGTAGACCAGCGCCATGTAGGACTCGACGTCGCGGGCCTGCTGCCAGTCCGAGTACTCGGCGATGCGCGCGGCGTCGGCTTCGGACTCGATGCCCAGGCGGGTGCCGAGGACCAGGCGGACGTCGTTCAGGGCCGCGGAGAGCGCGGCGGCGTGCTCGTCGTCGAGCTCCAGGCGGCCGGACTCGCAGTCCATCGCGGCCATGCGGAGCCGGCCCACCTTGGTCTCGCGGATCGAGCGCTCGGTGAAGCGGCGAAACTCTGCCGCCCCCTCCTCGTCGGCGGTGCCGCCGGGGAGGAGCCGGGCCAGCGCGGGGTCCTCGGGCGGCTCGGTCTCCTCGCCGATGCCCAGGAGCCGGGCCAGCGGGTCCTCGTCCTCGCGGGGCTCCGGCTCGAGGGTCAGGATGACGTCGCGGAAGAGCTTGCGGAGCAGGTCGCGCTCGGGGCCCTCGAGGGAGCCCACGATGCCCTTGCGGCCGCTGCGGAACGGAGTGGCCATCGGCTATTCCCCTTCCTGGGCGAAGGTCGCCCACAGTCCGTACCCGTGCAGGGCGGAGGTGTGGCGCTCCGCCTCCTCGCGGCTGCCGGAGAAGACGACCGCGCTGCCCTCCTCGTGCACGGCGAGCATGAGCCGCCGGGCCTTGGCCTCCGAGAATCCGAAGTAGGAGCGGAACACGAAGGTGACGTAGCTCATGAGGTTGACGGGGTCGTTCCAGACCACGACCTTCCAGGGCGGCGCCGAGCTGGCCCGCTCGAGCAGGCCGACCTCCCCCTCGGGGGTGGTCTCCGGCAGCCCCTCGGCGTTCACCGGGGCGGCAGTTGAAGTAAGAGTGACCATATCCCGGTTCAGTGTAGTGCCAAGGGGGCCGCCCTGTCCGGCGGGTGCCGCGAGCGTCACGTTCGGGCGGCGGAGGGCGGGGCCGCCCGGGGCGACGAGGCGACCGGCCGAAAGCGGCCGGGGGCGGGCCGGTCGGGGCGCCGGGGCGAACCGCTCGGGGCATCGGTCGCGCGCCGCCCGGGGCCCCGGGGGCGGGCCGCTTGGGGGCCCGCCGCCGGCGCCGGTAGGGTGGTGAGGCGTGACTGAGACTTCATCCGCCCTGCTCACGGATCACTACGAGCTGACCATGATCCAGGCCGCCCTCAAGGCCGGGACCCACCGGCGCCGCTGCGTCTTCGAGACGTTCACCCGCCGCCTGCCCGCGGGGCGCCGCTACGGGGTCCTGGCGGGGACGGGCCGGTTCCTCGAGCAGCTGGCCGGCTTCCGGTTCGACGACGGCCAGCTCGCCTTCCTGGAGGAGCAGCGGGTCGTGGACGGGCCCACCCTCGAGTTCCTCGCGGACTTCCGCTTCACCGGCACCATCCACGGCTACGCCGAGGGCGAGGCCTTCTTCCCGCACTCCCCCGTCCTGCAGGTCGAGGGCACCTTCGCCGAGGCCTGCGTCCTGGAGACCCTGATCCTCTCCATCCTCAACCACGACTCGGCCGTGGCCTCCGCGGCCTCCCGGATGACCGGCGTCGCCGAGGGCCGGCCGTGTCTGGAGATGGGGGCGCGCCGCACGCACGAGCGCTCGGCCGTGGCCGCCGCGCGCGCCGCCGTCGTCGCCGGCTTCGCGGGGACCTCCAACCTGGAGGCGGGGCGCCGCTACGGGCTGCACACCATCGGGACCTCGGCCCACGCCTTCACGATGCTCCACGACACCGAGGAGCAGGCGTTCAGGGCGCAGGTCGACTCGCTGGGCACCGGGACCACGCTGCTGGTGGACACCTACGACGTCGAGGCCGCCGTGCGCCGCGCCGTCGAGATCGCCGGGCCCCGGCTGGGCGCGGTGCGCCTCGACTCCGGCGACCTCGCCGGCCAGGCCGGGTGGGTCCGCGAGCTGCTGGACGCGCTGGGCAACCGCGACACCCAGATCACGGTCACCTCCGACCTCGACGAGTACGCGATCGCCGGGCTGCAGGCGGCCCCCGTGGACTCCTACGGCGTCGGCACCCGGCTGGTGACCGGGTCCGGGGCCCCCACCACCTCGATGGTGTACAAGCTCGTGGCCCGGGAGAACTCGGACGGCGTCCTGGAGCCCGTGGCCAAGAGGTCGCTGGGCAAGGGGTCCGTGGGCGGGTACAAGCACGCCGCGCGCCGCCTCGACGCGGCCGGGCGCGCCGGCGCCGAGCTGCTCGCCCTGGACCCGGGCCTGCTGGAGGGCGAGTCGGCCCGGCGCCTGTCGGTGCCGCTGGTGGCCGACGGGGAGATCCTGCCCGGGGCCACCGGCGCGGAGGGCGTCGAGGCCGCGGCAGCTCGGCACCGGGCCTCCGTCGCCGAGCTGCCCGTCGCGGCCCGCCGGCTCTCCGAGGGGGAGCCCGTCATCCCCACCGAGCACCTCGACCACTAGACCCGCGAGCCAGACCCCACGACCCCCCACGACCCAGGAGGCGAGCATGACCCGCGCGCTGATCATCGTCGACGTCCAGAACGACTTCTGCCCCGGCGGCGCCCTGGCCACGAGCCGCGGCGCCGAGGTGGCGGGCGAGATCTCCGAGTACCTGCTGACCCACCGCGCCGCGTACGACGCCGTGGTGACCACCCAGGACTGGCACGTCGACCCGGGCACCCACTTCTCGGACGACCCGGACTACCGCACCTCCTGGCCCGTGCACTGCCGCGCGGGCTCCGAGGGTGCGGCCCTCCACGAGGACCTGGACGTCGACGGCGTCGACGCGGGCTTCCGCAAGGGCGCCTACGACGACGGCCACTCCGGTTTCGAGGGCCTGCTGATCCCCGAGGAGGCGGTCGCCGCCGGCGAGCGGGAGCCGGGGCAGGTCGTCGAGGACACGCTCAACGTCTCGCTGGACGACTGGCTGCAGGAGCGCGGGATCGAGGCGGTCGACGTCGTCGGCATCGCGACCGAGTACTGCGTGCTGGCCACGGCCCTCGACGGCGTCGACGCCGGGTACGAGACCCGCGTGCTGCTGGACCTCACCGCCTCGATCGCCGAGGACGCGGCCGAGGAGGCCGTGGAGCGGATGGAGGGGGCCGGCGTCGAGATCGCCGAGTCCGGCGACGTCGGGCGGTGAGCCCCGCCCCGGTCACTTCCGGCCGATGAACCAGTTCTGCAGCTTGTCGATCCGCGCCTGGATCTGATCCGCGGTCGCCTGCGCCACGGCCGGCCCCCCGCACGCCCGGCGCAGGGAGTTGTGCACGGAACCGTGCGGCTCGCCCGTGCGCGCGGCCCAGGCCGAGACGTTCTTCGCGAGCTTCTGCCGCAGGTCCTTCAGCTGCCGGTGGTCCGGGACCCCGGCCTCCGCGCGGGGCCGGGCCGCCGCGCCCCCCTGCCGCGAGCGCTGGTGACGCTCCTGGAGCAGGGTGCCGACCTGGTCGGCGTCGAGCAGGCCCGGGATGCCCAGGAAGTCCTGGTCCTCGGAGCCGATCTCGAAGCCGTTGTAGTCCTGGCCGTCGTAGAGCACGCCGTGGAAGGACGCCTGCGAGCCGATCGCCTCGAAGCGGCCCCCGGCGAGCGCCGAGCTGGCCTTCTCCTCGCGGTTGGCCTCCTCGAGCAGCTCGTCGTCCAGGCCCTCGTCGGCCGCGACGATCGCCTCCTCGTCCGGCTTGCCCGTGAGGTCCAGGGCGTGGTCCCGCTCGGCCTCCATCTCGTGGGCCAGCGTCATCAGGTGCGGCACCGAGGGCAGGAACATCGACGCCGTCTCCCCGCGCTTGCGGGCGCGGACGAAGCGGCCGATCGCCTGGGCGAAGAACATCGGCGTCGAGGTGCTGGTCGCGTAGACGCCCACCGAGAGGCGGGGCACGTCCACGCCCTCGGAGACCATGCGGACCGCGACCATCCAGCGCTCGTCGGAGTCCGAGAACGAGTCGATGCGGTCCGAGGCGGTCTTGTCGTCGGAGAGGATCAGGGCGGGCCTGACGCCGGTGATCTTCTCGAGGCGGGCGGCGTAGGCGCGGGCGTCCTCGTGGTTGGTCGCGATGACGAGGCCGCCGGCGTCGGGCACGGTGCGGCGGACCTCGGTGAGCCGCTGGTCTGCGGCGGCCAGGACCGAGGGGATCCACTGCCCGCGGGGGTCCAGCGCGGTGCGCCAGGCCTGGGCCGTGATGTCCTTGGTGAAGCCCTCGCCGAGCTCCGCGGCCATCTCCTCCCCCGCGCTGGTGCGCCAGCGCATCTGGCCCGAGTAGGCCATGAACAGCACCGGGCGCACGACGTGGTCGGTCAGCGCCGGGCCGTAGCCGTAGGAGTAGTCGGCCTGCGAGCGCAGCAGCCCCTCCTGGTCCGCCTCGTAGCGGACGAAGGGGATCTGGGAGGAGTCGGAGCGGAACGGCGTGCCGGTCAGGGCCAGGCGCCGGTGCGCCGGCTCGAAGGCCTCGCGCAGGCCGTCGCCCCAGGACAGCGCGTCGCCGGCGTGGTGGATCTCGTCGAGGACCACCAGGGTGCGGGCGTTCTCCGTCCGGGCCCGGTGCAGCAGCGGCTTGTTGGCGACCTGCGCGTAGGTCAGCGCGACGCCCTGGAAGCCGCGGGCGTGCTGGCCGTCGGCGTTCTTGAAGTTCGGGTCGATCGCGATGCCGACCCGGGCGGCGGCGTCGGCCCACTGCGACTTCAGGTGGTCGGTGGGCGCGACGACGGTCAGCCGCGCGACCGTCCCGCGGTCCATGAGCTCCTTGGCCACGCGCAGCGCGAAGGTGGTCTTGCCGGCGCCCGGCGTCGCGACCGTCATGAAGTCGCGGGGCTGGCTCGCGAAGTACTTCTCGAGGGCCTCGGCCTGCCAGGCGCGCAGCTTGGAGGCGGTCCCCCATGCGGCGCGGTCCGGGTAGGCCGGGGGCATCTCCGCGCCGGCTCCGCCGAACAGGGACGGTTGTGATGAGTCTTCGGTCACTGGTGGCTACTCGCTCCTGCTGGTCTTCTGGGGGCGCGCGGTCGCGGCCCGTGCACGGCGACGGCGGCGCCGTGGGCACGACGCCGCCGGGTCAGGGGTGGGGGACGGGGCTACTCGTCGCCCTCGTCGCCCCCGCCGCGCATGGCCTCGTAGACTTCCTTGCACTCGGGGCAGACCGGGAAGCGCTCCGGGTCCCGGCCCGGGGTCCAGACCTTGCCGCACAGGGCGATGACCGGCTCGCCGGACAGCGCCGACTCCATGATCTTCTCCTTGCGCACGTAGTGCGCGAAGCGCTCGTGGTCGCCGGGCTCGGAGAGCTGCCGCGTCTCCTCGCGCTCGATGGTGGCGGCACCGCCCGGGGCGGACCCGTAACCGGTGTCGTCCAGGGGCTCGGTGGAGTTCAGGATCTCGGGTGAGCGGGCAAACATCATGCCCACCATTCTACGCCCCGGCCGCCCCCGGATGAACCCGCCGGGAGCGGCCGGGGCGCCGCCGGGCCGGGACGCCTCAGGTGAAGCGCGCGACGTCGCGGTACAGCTCCGGGGCGCGCCGCTCGTACCAGACGCCGCCGAGCCGCACGCCGATCCAGACGACGAGGCACCCGGCCGCGACGCCGATCCCGAGCGTGAGCCAGTTGGCCAGCTGCGACCCGGTGATCAGGTACGCCAGCGCCGGGACCCAGGCGGGGAAGGCCAGGAGCGCGATGAGGAGGATCCCCACGAACTGCGCCAGCGCGTTGGCGAATCCGGCGCCGTTGCGCTGGGTCTTCCACGGGCTCGCCCCGGGAGGGGGCACGGGGTAGGCGTAGCGCACCGAGGCGACGGCCCCCACCCCCAGGCCCGTGAGGATGATCCCCAGGGACAGCCCCAGGTTCACGGGGATCGCGGCGGCCCGCCCGGCGAGGAGCATCGACACCACGGAGGCGGCGACGACCAGGGGCACCATGACGACGCCGAACCCCACGACCCGCCCCCACCGGTCCGCGCGCCCGGACAGCGGCGCGGTCACGTGCAGCGAGAACGCGGTGTTGTCGTAGGACACCGCGTAGCAGGTGACCCAGGTGAGCAGGACCGCGGAGATCGGCCCCACCAGGCCCAGCTGGAATCCGCCCTCGTTGAGCCGGGCGAAGAAGTAGAACAGCACGAAGAGCGCGGGGACCATGACCAGGTTCAGGTTCATCCGCGGGTCCTTGAGCACGTAGGTCGAGGTGCGCGCGGCCACCGCGCCGGCCGGCGTCGCGGGGAACAGGCCGAGGGCGCCCACGCCCGACGTGCCGGAGCGCGTCGAGCGGGCGGACCCGCCCGACTGCCCGACGTGCGAGATCTGGTGGGCCACGACCCGGTCCCACACGAGCAGTCCCGCCGCGAGGTAGGCCAGAAGCAGCGCGGCCCGGGCGGCCGCCAGGCCGGCGGCGCCCAGCGCGAGGTCCCCGGGGATGGACCAGGCCACCCCGAGCGGCGTCCAGGCCGCGACCTCCGCGACCGTCCGCAGCGCGCCCGCGGAGGCGAGCCCCTCGCCGACCGTCACGATCACCGGGGCCGCGATCATGGCGGCGAGGAACACCACGGCGCCGATGGCCTCCGTGACGAAGCGCCGCGACCTCAGCGCGATGCTCAGGGCCGTGACCAGCCGCGAGCACACCACCACGAGCGCGTACCCGAGCAGGGCGGAGACGAGCCCGACGATCACCGCCAGCGGCGACGCCCACGCGAAGGCGGGCGCGAGCAGGGCCAGCAGCGTGAGGGGGCCGACGATGCCGATCAGCGACCCCGCCAGCTGGGCCCCCGCGATCTGCCGAGGCCTCAGCGGATAGGGCGCCAGCAGCTCGGGGTCCAGGGTGGCGTCGGCGCCCGAGGCGACCAGCGGCACGACGAGCCACGCCACCGCGATCAGCGAGCCGAGGCACACGGCGATCAGCCGCGCCAGCTCGGCGTCGCCGTGCAAGGCGATGAACGCGCCGACGACGCCGGCCAGCAGCCCCAGCCCGTACAGCGCGCCGATCGCCATGCCGACGATGGCCCAGACGCTGCGGCGGAAGGCCGCCCCGAGGTGGAGCAGCTTCAGCTTCAGGAGGTTCCCAACCATGTGATCCCCTCCGACTCGACCCGGCCGCCGACGAGCTCGACGAATGTCTCCTCCAGGCTGCGCTCCCCGCGCACCTCGTCCACGGTGCCGGCCGCGAGGATGCGGCCCGAGTCCATGATCGCGACGTGGTCGCACATCCGCTGCACCAGGTCCATGACGTGGCTGGAGACGACCACGGTGCCCCCGTGCCGGGCGAAGCCGGCGAGGATGTCCCGGATATTCGAGGCCGAGACGGGGTCCACCGACTCGAAGGGCTCGTCCAGGACCAGGACCTTGGGCGAGTGCACCATCGCCGAGGCGAGCGCGACCTTCTTGCGCATGCCCGCCGAGTAGTCGGTGACGGGCTTCCCGCCGGCGTCGAGCAGGTCCATCGCCCGCAGCAGGTCCTCGGTCCGCTCGGCCACGGTCTCGCGGTCCAGGCCGTGCAGCAGGCCCGCGTAGGTGATCAGCTGCCGGCCGGTGAGGCGGTCGAAGAGGTGCACGCCGTCGGGCAGGACGCCGAGGACCTGCTTGGCCTCGCGCGGCCGGGCCCAGACGTCGATCCCGCGCACGACGGCGGCCCCGGCGGTCGGGCGCAGCAGGCCCGTGGCCATGGACAGCGTGGTCGTCTTGCCGGCGCCGTTGCGGCCGACCAGGCCGTAGGTCGAGCCCGCGGGGATGTCCAGGTCGATCGACTGGACGGCGGCCTTCTCACCGTAGGTCTTGGTGAGCCCGCGCAGGGCGATGGCCTCCCGGCCGGTGACCGGCGCCGGTCCGCCCGGACGGTCCGGGGCGGGCCGGGGCGGCGCCGCCGAGGGCGCGCGGCGCGTCGGATCCCGGGGCCGGCGGGCCGGAGTCCGCCGCCGCGTCGTGAGGCGGCGGGGCGGGCCGGGCCGGGTCGTCGCCTCCGGGCCGGGGGCCCGGGGGCGGCTGATCGTGGGGCGAGGGTGAGCGATCGTGACTGGTCATACACCCAGGAGACCACACGCCCGCCCGGGCCGCATCACCCTACGGGTCTATTGCGGCCCGGACGAGGGCCCGCCTCGTCCCGGAGGGCGGCCCGCCCTCGTCCCACGGGGTGAGGGGATCAGAAGAGGACGCGCATGAGCCGCCCGCGGGCCGCCGTGACCCGGGGATCCTCGGCGCCGACGACGTCGAACAGCTCCAGCAGGCGCTCCCGCACCCGGTTCTTGGCCTCGGGCGCGCTCCGGCCGATCAGCGCGATCAGCCGGTTCAGGCCGTCCTCGACGTGCCCGCCCGAGACGTCGAGGTCCGCGACGAGCAGCTGGGCCTCGACGTCGTCGGGCGCCTCGGCGGCGGCCGCCCGGGCCTGCCCCAGGTCGGCGTCGTGCACGCGCTCCAGCAGTCCCGTCCGGGCCAGGCCCACCGCGGCGTCGCGGTCCGCCGGCTGCTCGTTCAGGGCGCGGCGGTAGGCGTCCCGGGCGGCCGCGTAGTCGCCGGTGTCGAGGGCCGCGAGGGCCTCCTGGTGCAGCGGGGGCAGCGGCTTCTCCTCGGGCTCCCCCTCCCCCGCCCGCGCGACCGGCTCGAAGGTGTCCGTGAGCTGGGACTGCTGCGCGAGGTCCACGACCTGGGCCAGCAGGTCCTTGATCTGCTCCGCCGGGACGGGGGCGTTGTACATGGGCGCGGGCCGGCCGCCCAGGAGGGCCAGCACGCTGAGGGAGCTGGAGGCCTGGAAGGCCTGGGCGAGCTCGGGCACGGCGTCGATGTCCGCCGCGAGCAGCAGGATGCGGCCCGACAGCTCGTCGATCAGACCCTCGAGCTCCGAGACCGCCCGGGCGGCCGCGGCGTCGGACCCGCTGTACAGGGCGAGGACCAGGGGGCCTCGGGCGGAGAGCTGCGCGACCTCCTGGAACTCCTCCACGGTGGTGACCTCGCGGCGGTAGGAGGCCGCGCCGGGCGCGGTCCCGTCGGACGCGGTCCCGTCCGGTGCGGAGGTCCCGGCGCGCTGGGACAGGTCGGGCGCGGAGCGGACGGAGGCGGGCAGCTCCTCGGCCTGCTCGGGCGCGTGGGGGCGGGACTCGCCCAGGGGGTTCTCGGTCATCGGTCGTCACCTTTCCGTCGGCGGGCGCCCGGCGCGGGCGCCCTCGTCTCTCGTCCCCTCCATCCTGGCAGAGCGGGCCGGCCGCGCCCGCCCCGCGCGCGGCTTTTCTCCGACCGCTGACAGCGCGCCCCTCCCGCGCACCCGGCGCGTCCCGCGGGTCCGGCGCGCGGCCGTCCTCCGGAGGGGTAATCTCGGACACGACGGAACGGCACGAGAGGCGGAGGACGGCGGATGCGGCGAAGGACCCGGGAGGCGGCCTCCGACCTGCGCGACGCCCTGCGGAGGCTCGGCACGCGGCGTCGGGCTCCCGCCCCGCCGCGACGACCCCCGGGCGCAGCCCCGCCCGCGCTTCGACATCCCCGCCCCGCGGCCGGAGCCCGCCGAGGCGACCTCGGAGGTGCCCGACGTGCCCCCGGCCGCGGGCGGTGAGGCGCCGGGCCGGGCCTCCTCCGTCCCCGCGCGGCCCACCATCACCCAGCGCCCCATCTACACCGGCTTCATGGTCACCGTGGGCGTGGGCCTGGCGCTGCTCTTCTACTACGTGGCGGTCAACGTCGGGGCGCTGGGCGGCTGGATCACCGGGGCCATGTTCATCGCCCTGGGCCTCGACCCGCTCGTGCGCTGGATCGAGTCCCGCGGCCTGCCGCGCCCGGTCGGCGTCGGGGCGGTGCTGCTGCTGCTCGCGGGGCTGGCGACGCTGCTGGCCACGGTGGTGATCCCCAACATCGCCCGTCAGGCGCTGGAGTTCCTCAACAACTTCCCGGACACCTTCGACAGGTTCCTGCAGTCGGACATCATGGTCAGCCTGGACCAGCAGTTCGGCATCCGGGACCGCGTGGACGCCGAGGCGGAGAACTTCTTCTCCAACCTTTTCAGCGACTCCAACGTGGTGGGCAGCTTCCTCAACAGCCTGGTCAACGCCGGCTCGACCATCGCCCAGGTCATCACCGGAACCCTGATCGTGATGTTCCTGGCGCTGTACTTCCTCGCCTCGCTGCCCACGATCAAGGCCTGGGGCGTGCGGCTCGCGCCCACCTCCAAGCGGCCGCGCGTGGAGGAGCTGACGGAGAAGATCACCCGCTCGGTGGGCAACTACGTGATGGGCCAGGCCATCGTCGCGCTGCTCAACGCCACCGTCGCGTTCATCCTCATGAGCATCCTAGGCGTGCCGTTCGCCCTGCTGACCGCCTTCGTCGTCGCGCTGCTGGCCTTCGTCCCCCTGATCGGCGGCGTCGTGGCCGGCATCCTGGTCACATTCATCGCGCTGCTGCAGGGGTGGCAGACGGCGCTCGTCTACGCCGCCTGCTACTTCGCCTACCTGCAGGTCGAGGCGTACTTCGTCTCGCCGCGCATCATGAAGCGGGCCGTGGCCGTGCCGGCGGCGGTCGCCGTGATCGCGGTGGCGGGCGGCGGGGCCCTGTGGGGCGTGCTGGGGGCCATCGTGGCGATCCCCGTCGCGGCCTCGGGCCTGCTGCTGCTCCGGGAGATCCTCATCCCCCTGCAGGACCGCAGCTGAGCCGCTCCGGGCGGGCGCCCGACGTCGCTTGCCCGGGCCCGCGCCTCAGCGCGCCTGCCAGCACTTGAGGTGCCAGTGGCGGCGCTCCTCCACCGCCCGCCGGTCCCCGAACAGCCCGTCCGTCCGCCAGACCACCACGTGCGCGACCCCCGGGGGGATGCCGCGGCCGCAACCGGGGCAGGTGTAGACCTTCCGCGCCCCGGAGGCCGGGACGTGGCGCACGTGCCACTCCCCCGCGGCGTCGCGCTCGATGCGGGGCGCGGGGTCGAGGATGCGGGAGATGTCCCCGACCGGGCCCTGGCGCTGCCACTTGCTCGGGCCGGCCTTGCCGTGCCCCGACTGGGAGCTGCGGCCGGGTCGTCGGGATCGGGAGGGTGCCATGGGGCTCATTGTGGCACAGGGGTCGCCGGCGCTTGTACAGTGGAGCCCGTGCGTCTCGTGATAGCTGAATGCTCTGTCGACTACGTCGGCCGCCTCAAGGCCCACCTTCCGCGCGCCGTCAGGCTGCTCATGGTGAAGGCCGACGGCTCCGTCCTGGTCCATTCCGACGGCGGCTCCTACAAGCCGCTGAACTGGATGTCCCCGCCCGCCCGGCTCCACGTGGGCCCGTCCGAGGAGGAGGACCCCGACGTGGAGGAGGTCTGGACCGTGCAAGCGGCGAAGACCGACGACCGCCTCGTCGTGCGCGTCCACGCCAAGCACCACGACTCCGAGCACGAGCTCGGGGTCGACCCCGGCCTCATCAAGGACGGCGTCGAGGCGGATCTCCAGCGGCTGCTCGCGGAGCAGATGGACGTCCTGGGCCCCGGGTACAACCTGGTGCGCCGGGAGTACCCCACGGCCATCGGGCCGGTGGACCTGCTCGCGCGCGACGGGGCCGGGCACACGGTCGCCGTCGAGCTCAAGCGCCGCGGAGACATCGACGGCGTCGAGCAGCTGACCCGGTACCTGGAGCTGCTCAACCGGGACCCCCTGCTGGCTCCCGTGCGCGGGATCTTCGCCGCCCAGCAGATCAGGCCGCAGGCGCGGGTCCTGGCCGTCGACCGGGGCATCGACTGCGTCACGCTCGACTACGACGCGATGCGCGGCGTCGACGACTCGGCCGGCCGGCTCTTCTAGGGCCGCCTCCCGCGCGGACGCTGCCCTCCGCGCCAGCGGCCACCGAGGGGCGCCGCATCCGCTCGATGGATCGCTCCCCACGAGGGAGCCGCGCCCCCGGCGTCGGGCGCCCCGCCCCCGGATACGCGAAGGGCCCGGAACGTTCTCACGTTCCGGGCCCTTCCTCGTGGCGTCGGGATCAGATCTCGGCGGTCTTGGTCGCGATGGTCACGCGGTCGTTGGAGACGGTCAGGAACCCCTCCTGCAGCCGCGTGGACATGCGCTCACCCTCCACGGGATCGATCACGAGCTCGCCCTCCTCGGCCAGCAGCGCCATGGTCGGCACGTGACCGGGCAGGATGCCCATCTCGCCGTCGGCGGTGCGAGCGCGAACGTAGCTCGCCTGACCGCGCCAGACGACGCTCTCGCGGGAGACCACCTCTACGTTCAGAACGGCCATGACTAGTTACCGCCGCCCTGTTCCTTGAGCTCGGCCCACTTCTTCTCGACGTCGTCGAGCCCGCCGACGTTGAAGAACGCCTGCTCGGGGATGTGGTCCAGGTCGCCGTCGCAGATCGCGGTGAAGCCCTCGATGGTGTCCTTGATGGACACGGTCGAGCCCTCGACGCCGGTGAACTGCTTGGCGGTGTAGGTGTTCTGCGAGAGGAACTGCTCGATCCGGCGGGCGCGCGAGACGACCACCTTCTGCTCCTCGGAGAGCTCGTCGACGCCCAGGATCGCGATGATGTCCTGGAGCTCCTTGTTCTCCTGCAGGATCCCCTTGACCCGGGTGGCGGTGTCGTAGTGCGCCTGCCCGATGTACTGGGGGTCCAGGATGCGGGAGGTCGAGGACAGCGGGTCCACGGCCGGGTAGAGACCGCGCGAGGCGATGTCTCGGGACAGCTCGGTGGTCGCGTCCAGGTGGGCGAACGTCGTCGCCGGCGCCGGGTCGGTGTAGTCGTCCGCGGGGACGTAGATCGCCTGCATCGAGGTGATCGAGTGACCGCGGGTCGAGGTGATGCGCTCCTGCAGGAGGCCCATCTCGTCGGCCAGGTTGGGCTGGTAGCCCACGGCCGAGGGCATGCGGCCCAGCAGGGTCGAGACCTCGGAGCCCGCCTGGGTGAAGCGGAAGATGTTGTCGATGAACAGCAGCACGTCCTGATTCTGGACGTCGCGGAAGTACTCCGCCATCGTCAGCGCGGACAGCGCCACGCGCAGACGCGTTCCAGGCGGCTCGTCCATCTGGCCGAACACGAGGGCGGTGTCCTTGAGGACCCCCGCCTCCTCCATCTCGACCCAGAGGTCGTTGCCCTCGCGGGTGCGCTCGCCGACGCCGGCGAACACCGAGGTGCCGCCGAAGTTGCGGGCCACGCGGGTGATCATCTCCTGGATGAGCACCGTCTTGCCCACGCCCGCGCCGCCGAACAGGCCGATCTTGCCGCCCGAGATGTACGGGGTCAGCAGGTCGATGACCTTGATGCCGGTCTCCAGCATCTGGGTCGAGCCCTCGAGCTGCGCGAAGTTCGGCGCCTTGCGGTGGATCGGCCAGAACTCGCTGGCGTTGATCTCCGAGTCGTCGACGTCGAGCGAGTTGCCCAGGACGTTGAAGATGTGGCCCTTCACGGCGTCGCCCACGGGCACCGAGATCGAGGCGCCGGTGTCGACCACCGGGGTGCCGCGGACGAGCCCGTCGGTCTGCTGGAGGGAGATCGCGCGGACCAGGTTGTCACCGAGGTGCAGCGCGGTCTCGAAGGTGATCTTCTGCGTGCGGTTGCCGAGGGTCAGCTCGGCGGTCAGCGCGTTGTAGATGTCGGGGATCTGGTTCGCCGGGAACTCGACGTCGACCACAGGGCCGATGACGCGGGCGATCCGCCCGACGCCGCCCTGAGCCGGCGCGGAGGCCGAGTCGTTGATGGTGGCAGTCATTTTCGCTTACCTCTTGCTGGAAAGTGAATGTACAGGTGGGTTTAGGAGGCGAGGGAATCCGCGCCTGCGACGATCTCGCTGAGCTCCTGGGTGATCTCCGCCTGACGGGCGGTGTTCATCAGGCGGGTGTACTTCTTGACGAGCTCGTCCGCGTTGTCGCCGGCGGACTTCATGGCCCGCTGGCGGGAGGCCAGCTCGCTCGCGGCCGCCTGGAGCAGGCAGGCGTAGATGCGGGTCGCGACGTACCGGGGCAGCAGCGCGTCCAGCACGTCCTGGGCGCTGGGCTCGAACTCGAACAGCGCCTCGTTCTCGTAGTCCGCGGACTCCAGCTCGGCGCCGGGCACGATCTCCTCGCCCAGCTCGCGGGCCTCGACGACCTGCAGGGGAAGCATGCGGAGGATCTTCGGCTCCTGGGTGACCATCGAGAGGAACTCGGTGTAGACGACGTGCATGTCGTCCACCCCGCCCTGCTCGTAGGGAACCTCGAACCGCTCCAGCAGCGCGTCGCGGATGCTGGTGGCCGTCTCCACGTCCGGGTTGTCCGTGTTGCCGGTCCACAGCTGCGTGTAGGGCCGCTCGCGGAACTCGAAGTACTGCTGGGCCTTGCGGCCGACCAGGAAGAGCTCGACCTCGCGGCCCTCCCGGCGCAGGCGCTCGATCAGGCCTTCGGCCTTCTTGAGCACGTTGGCCGAGTAGGACCCGGCCAGGCCGCGGTCGCTGGTGACCACGAGGACCGCGGAGCGGCGGGACTCGCCGCCGCGGTTGATCAGCGGGTGGCTGATCGAGGTCTGCGAGGCCACGGCGGTGACCGCGCGGGTCAGCGCGTTGGCGTAGGGGCCGGCGGCGTTCGAGCGCTTGCGGGCGCGGTTGATGCGAGAGGTCGCGATCATCTCCATCGCCTTGAAGATCTTCTTCATCGACGACGTCGACCTGATCTTCTGGCGGTAGACCCTGATCTGGGCTCCCATAGAGCTTCCTTTCAGCCCGTCCGGTGCGCGGCCCCCGGGTGAGGGGGCCGCGCACCGTCAGGTCTTATCGCGTGACGATCTCTTCCTGGGCGACGTCGGCGGCCTCGACCGGGGCGTGCTCCTCGTTGCCGGGGCGCACCTCGCCGTCGCCGCTGGGCCGGAAGTCGCGCTTGACCTCGGCGACCGCCGACTTCAGCGCGTCCACCGTGGCGTCCTCGAGCTTGCCCGACGCCTCCAGGTCCGTGAGGACGCTGGTGTTGCGGCGCAGGTGGTCGATGAACTGCTGCTCGAAGTCCAGCACGTCCGAGACCTCGAGCTCGTCGAGGTGCCCGTTGGTCCCGGCCCAGATGGAGACCACCTGGTGCGCGACCGGGTACGGGGTGTACTGCGGCTGGCGCAGCAGCTCCGTGAGGCGCGCACCGCGGGTCAGCTGGCGGCGGGAGGTCTCGTCCAGGTCGGACGCGAACATCGCGAAGGCCTGCATCGAGCGGTACTGGGCCAGCTCGAGCTTCAGCGTGCCGGAGACCTTCTTCATGGACTTCTGCTGGGCGGCGCCGCCCACGCGGGAGACCGAGACGCCGACGTCCACGGCGGGACGCTGGTTGGCGTTGAAGAGGTCCGACTGCAGGAAGATCTGGCCGTCGGTGATGGAGATGACGTTGGTCGGGATGAACGCCGAGACGTCGTTCGCCTTGGTCTCGATGATCGGCAGGCCGGTCATCGAGCCCGCGCCCAGCTCGTCGGAGAGCTTGGCGCAGCGCTCCAGCAGGCGGGAGTGCAGGTAGAACACGTCGCCGGGGTACGCCTCGCGTCCCGGCGGACGACGCAGCAGCAGCGACACGGCGCGGTAGGCCTCGGCCTGCTTCGACAGGTCGTCGAAGATGATCAGGACGTGCTTGCCGCCGTACATCCAGTGCTGGCCGATGGCCGAGCCGGCGTAGGGCGCCAGGTACTTGAAGCCCGCGGCGTCGGACGCCGGGGAGGCCACGATGGTCGTGTACTCCAGGGCGCCGTTCTCCTCGAGGGTCTGACGCACCGAGGCGATGGTCGAGGCCTTCTGGCCGACAGCCACGTAGATGCAGCGGACCTGCTTGTTGACGTCGCCCGACTCCCAGTTCTCGCGCTGGTTCAGGATCGCGTCGATGCCGATCGCGGTCTTGCCGGTCTGGCGGTCGCCGATGATCAGCTGGCGCTGACCGCGGCCGATCGGGATCATGGCGTCGATGGCCTTCATCCCGGTCTGCAGCGGCTCGTGCACCGACTTGCGCATCGTCACGCCCGGAGCCTGGAGCTCCAGGGCGCGGCGGCCCTCGGACTCGATGGGGCCGAGGTCGTCGATGGGCTGACCCAGCGGGTCGACCACGCGGCCCATGAAGGCGTCGCCGACCGGGACGGACAGGACCTCACCGGTGCGGTGGACCTCCTGCCCCTCCTCGATGCCGGTGAAGTCACCCAGGATGATGACGCCGATGTCGCGGGTGTCCAGGCTCTGCGCGAGGCCGAGGGTGCCGTCCTCGAAGCGCAGCAGCTCGTTCGCCATGACCGAGGGCAGACCCTCGACCCGGGCGATGCCGTCGCCTGCCGTGCTGACGCGGCCGACCTCGACGCGCTGGGTGTCCCCCGGCTCGTACGAGGCCGCGAACTCGGTCAGCGCATTGCGGACATCGTCGGCGTTGATGGTCAAATCGGCCATCTTGTGTCCCTGCTCTCCTATGTTGTGGCCCCCGGTTGTCTGGGAGCCGGATGTTCGTGTGTGGGTGGATCGCACCGTGGATCCTCGCGGCCTCACGGGTGATCCAGCTGTATCTGACTGAATCGCCGTCGGTCGGGGCGTCCTTACGATGCGGTCATCGCGCGGCCGAGATCCGAGATCCGGGCCATGACCGACCCGTCGATCACGTCGTCGCCGACCTGCACCTTGATGCCCCCGATGATCTCGGGGTCCACGGTGAGGTCGAGGGCGAGGTCCTTGCCGTAGATGGACGAGAGGGCCCGCTGGAGGCGCTCCCGACGCTGGTCGTCGAGCGGGGCGCTCACCGTGACCTTGGCGATCGAGCGACGCTGGATGGCCACGAGGACCTCCGCGAAGCGCTCCGCCAGGGCCGCGGGCAGCGCACCGCGCGGGTGCTCCACCGCCTGGTTCACGAGCTCCCGACCCTCCGGGGTGCGGAGGGACACGACCTCGCCGGTCAGGCGCTTCTTGGCCTCGGCCGTGGCGCGCTGGTCCGTCAGGGCGTTCTGCAGCCGGGCGTCGGCCTCGACGACTCCCGCGAAGCGCAGGAGGTCCTCGAGGACCGCGGTGACGGCCTCGGCGCCGCCCCGGCGCTCGGCAGCGGCGGCGGCCGCGAGGACCGCCACGTGCTCGAGCGCGTCCGCCAGGTCGCGCTCCGCGGACCAGCGGGAGCCGGCCGCGAAGGTCACGAGCTCGCGCACGGACGGGTACACCTTGCCCTCGAGGACGCTGGCGGCGATTCCTCGCCGCTGCTCCGCCTCGCGGGAGGGGTCCGTCAGACCGCGCCGCAGCGCGCCGTTGCCGTCCAGCAGGTTCGCCACGGCGAACAGCTCGTTGCTCGTGGTGGTGCTGGCGTCGGCCGCGAACCGCTGTTCGAAGGCCTCGGCCAGCGCGAGCCGGGATTCAGTCGATACTCCTGCCATTACCTGCTAGCACCTGCATTTCGCTGCTGGGATGCCTCGAGGTCGGACAGGAAGCGGTCCACCACGCGCTGGGAGCGCTGGTCGTCGTCGAGGGACTCGCCGACGATCTTGCCCGCCAGGTCGGTCGCCAGGGCGCCGACCTCGGTGCGCAGGGAGACCAGGGCCGCCGAACGCTCGGCGTCGATGGTCTTCTGGGCGTTCTCAGTGATGCGCGCCGCCTCGGCGGTGGCGCGCTCCTTGAACTCGGCCAGGATCGACTCGCCCTCGCCCCGTGCGTCCTCGCGGATCTTCTGAGCCTCGAGGCGCGCGGACTCCAGCTGCTGCTTGTACTCGTCGCGAGCAGCAGCAGCCTCGGCCTGGGCCTTCTCGGCCTTCGCCAGACCACCCTCGATGGCCTCCTTGCGATCCTGATAGATCTTTTCGAAGGCCGGGGCGATGAACTTGACGACGAGGTAGAGCAGGATCAGGAACCCGAGGGCGGTGATCAGGATTTCCCAACCATCGGGAAGGAGCGGGCTGGCGCCCTCTTCCGCTGCCATCAGATGGGACATAAAGGAGATTCCTGTTCTCTAGTTCTGTCTAGGGAGAGTAGCCGAGAGGCTACTAGATGAAGGCGAGAACCAGACCCAGGATGGCGAGCGCCTCGACCACGGCGAAGCCGAGGAACAGCATGGGCTGCAGGACGCGCTGGGCCTCGGGCTGGCGAGCCACGGAGGTCATGTATGCGGCGAAGATGATGCCGACGCCGATACCGCCGCCGATGGCAGCGAGACCGTAACCAATGGCGGAGAGCGAACCGGAGATGTCCATGAAGGGTGTTTCCTTTCGTGTTGCCCCGGAGGGCGGTTGGTGCCTGACGGCGTGTCTGGGGTCGTGGGTCTCAGTGCCTGCGACGGCGCCAGACCCGTTCCAGGGGTGCCCCGGAAGACTAGTGGGCCTCAGCGACGGCGCCCTGGAGGTACACCGCGAAGAGGAGAGTGAAGACGTAGGCCTGGATGACCTGGATCAGCAGCTCGAGGAAGAAGAGGAAGATGCCGAAGATCCCGGAGAAGATCGAGACGCCATAGCCGATCCCGCCGAGGTCGGCGATCAGGAAGCCGGTGAGACTCGCGGCGACCATGATGGCCAGGTGCCCCGCGAACATCGTGGCGAACAGACGCAGCGCGTGGGTCACGGGCCGGACCACGAGGTTCGAGAAGAACTCGATCGGGATGAGGATGATGTAGAAGAACCACGGGACGCCCGAGGGCATCGTCATCGCTTTGAGGAAGCCGCCCAGGCCCTTGCGCTTGATCCCGACGCCGACCCAGAAGACGTAGGCGAAGGCGGCCAGGAAGTAGGCGGACCCGGCGTGCGAGAAGCTCGGCAGCTGCAGGAAGGGGATCGAGCCCCAGAGGTTGTTCACCAGGATGAAGTAGAAGCAGGTGAACAGCACGGGCACGAAGGGCTTGAACTCGTGGACGCCGATGAGGTCCTTGGCCAGCGAGTTGCGGATGAAGCCGTAGCCCATCTCGCCGGCGAACTGCAGCCGGCCCGGGACCATGGCCCGACGACGCGCGGCGACCATGAAGATCGCGGCCACCACCAGCACCGAGATGAGGACGAGGAGCATCTGCTTGCCGAAGGCGAAGCTGCCGATCTCGAAGAAGGGTGGGAGGTGCATGTCCTCGACCGTGGGCGGCGTGTAGGCCGCGACAACGAGCCCGGTTTCCAGCAAGGCAAGTCCTTTCCAAAGGATTGTAATGCGTCCGCGAGGCGGGCTGGGGCCCTGGCCTCGAACAGGATTGTTCAGTATCCGTGCGTGCGGGAAGACTCTTCCGAGATCCGGTTATTCGTCCCGCTGCCGCATGTGGAGATACACCAGGTAGAACCCGGCGAAGGCCCCTATGCCAGCGCCGAGCCACACGATCCATCGCGTTCCCAGCAAACGATCCACGCCATAGCCTACCAAACTCCAGAACCCCAGGCCGATCGCGATGTACACCAGTGTCATCACCGCTCCGGCCAGGCCCCCCTGGTTCACCAGGTCCCCCGCGCTGCGCAGGTCCCCGCTGGAGGGCTGTGACGCCTTGCGGGGTCGGCGAGGCCGGCGGGGGCGCTTGCCCTCCGGGCTGGGGTGCTGCGTGGCGGCCATGCGTCTAAGATCCCGTGGTCTCGGCGTCGGGTGGCGTGGGGCGATCCTCCGGGGCGCTGCCCTCGTCGGAAGGTCCGTCCCCTCCAAAATACAGGATGCGGAGGCGACTCACGGCCCAGACCTCGGTGACGAGCATCACGACGACGCCGCCCACGGCCCCCGCGACCAGCCAGCCCCGGCCGTCCTGCGCCGGAGCGGGCAGCATCATCAGCAGCACGACGCCGAGCGCGACCTTGACGACGTACCCGACCAGCAGCGCCGGCGCGGGGTCGGGCCGCCGCCCCAGCGCGGGGACGAGCACGAGCCCCCAGGAGATCAGCGCGGACCCGAGCACGACGCCGGCGCCCAGGGCGGCCGCCCAGGACCCGTGCGCGCCGCCCAGGACCCCGCCCAGGGCCGTGATCAGCGCCAGCCAGACGACCAGGTTCCCGCTCGAGGCCGCGCTGACGTCGCGCAGGGGCCGGGCGGACCGCCGCTCCCGGCGCAGCCAGAACGGCGCCCTCACGCGGCCGCCCCCTTCCGCGTCATCGCCCCGACCAGGCGGGGCGAGAGCAGGTAGAGCACCACGATGCACAGCACGAGCGCGCCCATCCCGGCCACGCCCCCGCTCTCGAACGGCAGGGACAGCACGGAGACCACCGTGACCGCCAGCGAGGCCAGCGTGACCACCGCCGCCGAGCCCAGGTGCCCCAGGCCGGCGTCGGTCAGCCGCTGGTACACGTGCTGCCGGTGCGGCCGGTACCAGGCCTCGCCGCGGTAGATGCGCTTGAGCAGCGTGAAGCCCGTGTCCGCCAGGTAGATGATGAGCGGGGAGAGCACGTACTCCACGTAGATGTCGGACAGGAAGGCCGCGACCGCGCAGCAGGCGATCGCCCCGCCCAGGAAGTAGGATCCGGTGTCCCCCAGGAACACCCTGCGGCCGCCCAGGTTCCACGGCAGGAAGGCGAGGTACGCCGCGCCGATCGCGGCCCCGCACGCCGTCAGCCACGGCATGTCCGTGACCCAGCCGGCGTAGGCGTAGGCGCCCCCGACCACGACGCCGTGGAGCCCGGAGATCCCGTTCAGCCCGTCCATGAAGTTCACGACGTTGATGTACGCCGCGATCGCGATGGCCCCCACGGGGATCCACCACAGCGCGGTGCCCAGGAAGAACGTCAGCAGCCCCGCGACCGCGAGGCCGATGAGGAGCTGGCACAGCGCGCGCCAGCGCACCGCGAGCCCGGAGTAGTCCTCGATCCAGCCGAGGGCCCCGGAGGCGAGCATGCCGAGCAGGACCGTGAGCAGGATCGAGCGGTCCACGGGGATCAGCGACAGCGCGAAGGCGGTCGCGACGGCGAGGACCGAGGCGGCCGCCGTCGCGAGCCCCATGCCGCGCACCGTGGGGACCGCGTGCGAGGACCGCTCCCCCGGCACGTCCACGACCCCCAGGCGGCGCAGCAGCGGCAGCACCGCCGCCGGCAGCGCCAGCCCCAGCACGAGAGCGACGGCGGCCGGCAGCGCGGCCGTCATCGGGTCCATCGCGGCGCTCACGCTGCACCCCCGCGGGCCTCGTCGGCGTCGGCGTCGGCCTCGGGGGGCGGGACGATCAGGGGCAGCTCTCGGGAGGGCGGCATGCCGCCCCGGGCCTTCCACTCGCGCCGGTCCAGGTGCTCGGGGTCCAGCTGGGGCGAGAGCGTGTGCGAGATCTGCGGGTGGCCGCGGTGGGTGCCGCGCTCCCCCTCCCCGATCAGGTCCTCGTGGATCTTCTCGCCGGGCCGCAGGCCGGTGATCTCGATCTCGACGTCGTGGCGCCCGCTCATCCGGATCAGGTGCTGGGCGATGTCGTAGATCCGCACCGGCTGCCCCATGTCCAGGATGAGCACCTCGCCGGGATCGCCGATGGCTCCGGCCTGGATTACCAGCTGGCACGCCTCGGGGATGGTCATGAAGTAGCGCGTGGCCTCGGGGTGCGTCACCGTCACCGGGCCGCCGCGGCGGATCTGCTCGGTGAACAGCGGCAGCATCGAGCCGCGCGAGCCGAAGACGTTGCCGAAGCGCACCGAGTTGTACCGGCCCGAGGCGTGGTGCCCCATCCACGCGGTCATCTTCTCGGCCATGCGCTTGGAGTGGCCGAGCACCGTGGTCGGGTTGGCGGCCTTGTCCGTGGAGATGTTGACGAAGACCTCGACGTCGACCTCGGCGGAGGCCCGCAGCACGTTGCGCGTGCCGAGGACGTTGGTCTTCCACGCCTCGTCGGGGTACTGCTCCAGCAGCGAGACGTGCTTGAGGGCGGCGGCGTGGAAGACGACCTGCGGCTTGCGGGTCGCGAAGACCTCGTGCATGGCCTCGGGGTCCCGGATGTCCGCCAGGACGGTGTCCGGGCCGTCCAGCAGGCCGCGGCCGGTGATTGAGAGCTGGGTCGCCTGCACGGCCGACTCGTCCCGGTCCAGCATGATGAGCTCGGAGGGGGCGAAGTGGTCGATCTGGCGGCACAGCTCGGAGCCGATCGACCCGCCGGCGCCCGTGATCAGCACCCGCTTGCCGGTGACGTACCGGGCGATGCCCTCGACGTTGATGTCCACGGCCCGCTGGCCCACGATGTCCTCGAGGCTGACGTCCCGCAGGTCCAGCGAGGAGCCCTGGGTGTTGCCGAAGAGGTCCTTGAGCGGCGGGGCCGTCAGGATCCGCACGTCCAGGCCCTCGAGCTCGGCGTTGATGCGCTCGACCAGGGCGGGGTCGACGTCGGCCATCGCGATGATGACGACGCTGGCGCCGTTGCGCCGCACGACCTGCCGCAGGGTCGAGATGTTCCCCGAGACGGGGACCGAGTTGATCCGCAGGTGCTTCTTGGCGGGGTCGTCGTCGACGAGCGCGACGGGCAGGTACGGGGACTGCTTGTCCTGCAGCATCTGCGCGATCAGGGTGTTGGCGAGGAAGCCGGCGCCGTAGATCACGGCGTGGGGCGCGTGCTCGCTCGGCTTGGACTTGGACTCGACGTACATGCGCTTGAGGTAGCGCGCGGCGGCCATGAACAGCAGCGCGAAGGGGAAGGCGATGAGCCCGATGGAGCGCGGCACCCGCAGGGTCACGCCCACGAACAGGAGCACGATCTGCACCAGCAGCGTGACCGTGACCGTGACCAGCAGCAGCGCCTTCGCCTCGTCGAAGCTGCCGAAGCTGTACCTGCCCCGGTAGAGGGCGAAGAGCCCGCCGATGGTCAGCTGGGCGGCGATCGCGACCAGGCAGACCGTGACCATGCCCGAGACGTGCACGAGGCCGAAGTCCATCTCGTAGCGCAGGAACAGGCTGAGGAGCAGCGCCACGACCCAGGAGCTGGAGTCGAGCAGCATCTGGGTCCAGAGCCAGGCGCGCGGGCGGGCGTATCCGTTGGCGGCCGCGGGGGCCGCGTGCGTGCGCCCGCTCATGCGCGGTCCTCCCCCGCCCCCGATGCGCGGCCCGGGCCCGGGGGCTCCGGGACGCCGGGTCCCGCGGCTCCGGCCCCGCGCGAGCCCACGAGACGGCGGTAGGCCTCGATCCGCCCCGCGGTCGGCACGAGGCGGTACAGCCCCCGCACGAGGACGTTGCGCGCCCAGCGGGGGCGGGAGACGAAGCCGGTCTCGCGCAGGTGCCGCTGGAGGCTCAGCTCGCGGCGCAGCGCGCCCAGGCCGCCGCGGCGGCGCCAGGCCCCGCTCCCGGCGCGGTAGATCACCAGCGGCTCGGCGATGTTGCCGATGCGGTGGCCCGCGCGCATCATGCGGATCCAGAGGTCGTAGTCCTCGGCGCCCGGGACCTCCTGGTAGCCCCCGACCTCGCGCACGGCGTCGGCGCGGAAGACCACGCTGGGGTGGCACAGGGGGTTCCGGCCGCGGGCGATGCTGCGGATCCGGGCCGGCTCGGTCTCGACGCGGCGCACGGCCTGGACGGTGCCCAGGTCCTCGCCCGCCTCGTACATCGCGGAGCCCAGGACGTCGAGGAAGCCGTCCGCGACCAGGGGGATCTGGCGGGCGAAGCGGGACGGGAGGGAGACGTCGTCGGCGTCGGCGCGGGCGACGATCGGCAGGGTGCAGCGCTCGAGGCCGGCGTTCAGGGCCGCGGGCAGGCCGCGGTGCTCGGGCAGGCGCAGGACGGTCAGCGGCAGGCCCCTCCCGGCCGCCTCGTCCTCGAGGGAGGCGATCTCGGCGTCGAGCTCGGGGCCGACGGGGCCGTCCAGGACCAGCACGGCCTCGGCCGGGGGCAGGGTCTGCTCCCACGTGCTCGAGGCCAGCGCCGCCCGGAGCTGCCCGGGGCGGTCGCGGGAGTAGACGGGCATCAGGAGGCTGAAGGCGGGGGGCTCGCCGGCGTCAGCGGCCGCACCGCCCGCGGGGACCTCGCCGGGCACGCCGTGGGCGGCGAGGTCGTAGGAGCCGGCCAGGACGACGTCGTTGGGCCGGGGAGGGCGCAGCGCGTCTCGCACGCCGCGCAGCAGGCAGTCCCGCAGCTGGGGCGTGAGGCCGTTGCGGCGCACGGTGCGCCACCAGAGCCGGGCCGTGGCCCCGCCGTAGAGCACCTTCTCCCACGGGGCCAGCGAGCGGCTGCGGGTGAAGACCCACAGCTTGTTGCGCACGTCGTAGTAGAAGCGGGGGCCGGGGGCCGCGTCGGTGGTGCCGAAGGTCTTGGTGTGGTGCGCGACGACCGAGCCGGGCACCTCGAGGGCGTCCGCGTGGCGCGCCAGCCGGGTCGAGTACTCGAAGTCGTCGTTCCAGATGAAGTAGTCGGCGTGCGGCAGGCCGGCCCGGCGCATCGCGGCGCCGTCCATCAGCAGGGACACGAAGGAGCCGCTGCGGACGCTCCGGGCGCCCACGGCCGCCGCCAGCCGCCGACGCCGGGACCCGGCGCCGATCCGCTCGATCATCGAGTTCATGGGGTGCTCGCGGCCGTCGCTCCAGACCACGCGGCTCGCGACGAAGGCGGGGCGATCGGCCGGGTCCGCGGCGTAGCCCTCCCACGCCGCGAGCGAGGCCTCGAGGGTCTGCTCGAGCGGCTCGGTGTCGTCGTCCATGACCCACACGAGGTCCGCCCCGTGGGCGTGCAGGGCGCGGTCGATCCCGGCGGTGAATCCGCCGGCGCCGCCCAGGTTCTCCCCCAGGCGCACGACGTCGAGCGGGAGCGGGTAGTCCAGGTCGCGGAGGAACGCGGCGGTGCCGTCCGTCGAGGCGTTGTCCACCAGCACCACGCGCTCCGGGACGGAGGAGCCGGAGGCGATGCCGCTCAGGGTCTTCTCGAGCAGGCCCAGCCGGTTGTAGGTCACCACGACGGCCACCACTCGGGGCCGCGGCTGCGCGCCGCGGTCACTGGCGCGGTTGGATCGCACGAATTCCTCTCCCATCACGTCGATGCGCCGTCGCGCGCGCCCGGCGCGGGTCCTGCGGCGGCATCGCGTGATCTCATCAGTAAGGTGGTAGCGAGGGGCGTCCGTCGACGCCCCCGCGAACGGCATAGGACAGTCTAGCGCGAGGCACCTGGGAATTCCGGCGCACCCGCAGACCGTCCGGTCCACGAAAGCGAGGAAGCATGAGCCAGTCCACCTGGCGGGTCCTGGGAGCCACCGGCTTCACGGGCTCCGCCATCATGACTCGTCTGCAGCAGGAGGGCATCAGCGCGGCCCCGGTCGCGGCACCCCGCCTGGCGACGTCCGCCGACTCATCCGGCCAGATCATCGCGGAGGCGCGGCGCCTCCAGTCCGTCATCGACTACCTCGCGGACACGTTCGCCGGGGCCGAGGTCGTGGTCAACGCGGCGGGGCTCTCCGCCCCGGACCAGCAGGACCTCTCCTCGCTCATCGGCGCCAACGCGCTGCTGCCGGCCGTGGTCGCCGTCGCGGCCCAGCGGACCGGCGTGCAGCGCGTCATCCACCTGAGCTCGGCGGCCGTCCAGGGCTCCCGGCCGGTCCTCGACTCCAGCGAGGCCACCTCGCCGTTCTCCGCCTACTCGTTCTCCAAGGCGCTGGGCGAGGACTGCCTGCTGCGCCTGCGCGAGCTGATCACCGCGACCGCCGAGGCCGGCGCGGCCCCCGGCTCCCCGGGCTCCTCGTTCCCGGCCGCGCCGAGCACCAACCCGGTCTCGGTCCACCCGCACCATGCCGCGCAGCTGTGCATCGTGCGCGCGACCTCGGTGCAGGGCTCGGGCCGCAACACCACCGCCTCGCTCGCGCGGGTCTCCTCCTCGTTCCTCGCCTCGGTGGCCGGGCGCGGGGACCGCCCGACGCCGGTGACCTCGGTGCACGCGCTGGCCGAGTTCGTCGTCGGCGTGGGGACCCTGGACGAGCAGCTGCCGCCGATCGTGCTGCAGCCCTGGGAGGGCGCGACCACCGGCTCCGTGATCCGGGACGCCGGCCGACGCCGCCCGCACCACCTGCCGGACGTGCTGGCGCGAGCCGTGGTGGGCTCGGGCTACGGCGTCTCCTCGGCGCTGAACGAGCGCTTCCACGGGGCGGTGCGGCGGCTCGAGCTGATGCTCTTCGGGCAGGGCCAGGACGACTCCTGGGTCGAGCAGCGCGGGCTGCTGCCCGAGCGCCGCATCGGGTCGGTGCTGCGGCAGGCGCACACGGCCGCCGGCTCCAAGCGCTGAGGCACGCCGGCTTCAAGGGATGAAGCGAGGCGTCGCGTTCTCGGCCGCTGCGGTCAGGCGGAGTCGGGCCGGTCTGACTCGGGGCGGTCCGAATCGGGGCCGGGCTGGCCCTCGCCCGCGTTCGCTCCCGTGTCCGGTTCGGCGGCCTCCGGGGCTGCGGCATCGGTCCCTTCTGGGGCGGCGGCGTCGGTCCCGTTCGGGGCGGCGGACACGGGGGCGGCGGCTTCCCGGGTGGCGGCGTCGGTGGCGGGGGCGGCGGCGTCGGTGGCGGCGGCGTCCGGGGCGGCCGAGGCGCCGAAGACCAGGTCGCGGGCCGAGGCGGCGCCCAGCGGACGGGTGGGGGCCTCGTCCTGGCGGCGCGCCGCGCGGCGGCCTCCGGCCGTCCTCGCCCTCGGGGCGGGATCGCATCTGGTCCACCACCGGCCGGGCCGAGGCGGCGCCCGCCGCGCTCCCGGCCGACGCCGCGGCGACACCGGCGGACCCGGCGGACCCGGCGGCAACGGTGGACCCGGACGGCGCCGAGGATCCGGCCACGAGGTCCTCACCGGTCTCCGCGGCCGTGGGCGCGGCCGAGGCCCGGCGGCGCTCCCGCAGCTCCTCGCGCGTCACGACGTCGGGGGCCACCTCGCGCAGCCGCTCCATGCTGATCGCGCCCAGGCGCACGACGACGAGGTGGTCCCCGGTCGCGTCCACGATCGTCGAGGGCGCGACGTCGGCGCTCGCGACCCCCTCGGCGCGCCCGACCGGGCGGGGCCCGTCGTCCAGGATCGCCTCGACCCGCTCGCCGAGCTGCTCGAGGGCCTCCCCGGCGTCGGTCGCCGCCGCGCGCCCGGTCCGGTTGGCGCTGGAGACGGCCAGCGGGCCGGTGCGGCGCAGCAGCTCCCGGGCCAGCTCGTCGTCGGGCACGCGCAGCCCCACGGTCCCGGAGGTCTCCCCCAGGTCCCAGTTCAGGGACGGCTGGGCGTAGACGATCAGGGTCAGGGCCCCGGGCCAGAACGCCTCGGCCAGCGCCCGGGCCTGCTCCCCGACGTCGTCGGCCAGACCCGGGAGCACCCCGGGGTCGGCGATCAGGACGGGCGGGGGCATCCGGCGGGAGCGCCCCTTGGCCGCCAGCAGCTGCCGGACCCCTCCGCGGGAGAAGGCGTCGGCGGCGATCCCGTAGACGGTGTCGGTGGGGATCACCACGGTCCTGCCGGCCGACAGCGCCGCGGTGGCGGCCTCGAGGGCCGCCTCGCGCTCGTCGGGGCTGGTGACGGAATAGACGGTTGCGGTCACGGTTCGGTTACTTTCGTCTCGTGGGGGTGGCGCGCCGACGCGGGCCTCTCGCGTCCCGGCGCGGTCCGGTTCAGGGGGCGCCCGGCGCGGCGGGGCCCCGCCCACCAGCGTATCCCTTCGTGGCCCGCTCGCGCCCCGTGAGGTCGAGGACGGTCTCGACGCCGGTGAAGCCCTCGGCCGCGAACAGCCCGGCCGCGGCGGCCGCCTGCACCTCCGCGTGCTCCATGATCAGCAGCCCCCCGGGGACGAGCAGGCGGGCGGCGCGGCGGACGAACGCGGTCGGGATGAGCATCCCGTCCGGGGAGCCGCCGTACAGGGCGGTCTCCGGGTCGTGGAGGGCGACCTCCGGGTCCCGGGGCACCATGTCCTCGGGGATGTAGGGCGGGTTGGTGAGCACGGCGGCGACGGCGCCCTCCAGCTCGGGCAGCGCGGTCGCGGCGTCGCCGGCCACGATCTCGACCGGCCGGTCGCCGGCCGCGGCGCGGTCCTCGGCGTTGGCCCGGGCCCAGGCCAGCGCGGCCTCGCTGAGCTCGACGCCGAGGACCCTCGCCCCGGGGTTCTCCTGCGCGGCCGCCAGGGCCAGCGCCCCGGAGCCGGTCGCGAGGTCCACCACCACCGGGCTCGCCTCGCCCCGCGCGGCGAGGAAGGCGTTGAGCTCGTCCACGAGCACCTCGGTCTCGGGGCGCGGGACGAAGACGCCGGGCCCCACGCGCAGGGTGAGGTTCCGGAAGTGCGCCTCGCCGGTCAGGTGCTGCAGGGGGATGCGCTCCGCGCGGGAGGCCACCAGCTCCGCGTAACCCGCCGGGGCGGGCCAGGAACCGGTGACCATGCGCGCGGCGAGCTCGCCGCGGCTCACGGGCTCGCCGGTCTCCCGGGAGATCAGGTGGGCGGCGAGCAGCTCGGCGTCGGCCCGCGGCGTCGCGATTCCGGCCCGGGCCAGGGTCCGGGCCGCCTCCCGGACCGCCGCGCCGAGGTCGGCCCCGGCGGTCGGTTCCCGGGCCGCCGCCTCCGCACCGGACACGTCCCCGGTGCCCCGGATAGCGCCGGACGCGTCCCCGGCGCCGCGGACGGCGTCGGCCCCCTCCCCGCTCACCGGGTCAGGAGTTCTGCCCGAGGGCGGCCAGGCGGTGCTCCTCGTCCATCGCGATCGCGGAGCGGATCACCGGCTCGAGGTCCCCGCCCATGACGTGGTCGAGGTTGTAGGCCTTGTACCCCGTGCGGTGGTCCGCGATGCGGTTCTCGGGGAAGTTGTACGTGCGGATGCGCTCGGAGCGGTCCATGGTCTTGACCTGGGACTTCCGGTGCTCGGCCGCCTCGGCGTCGAGCTGCTCCTGCTGGTGGGCCAGCAGGCGCGCCCGGAGCACGCGCATCGCGGCCTCGCGGTTCTGCAGCTGCGACTTCTCGTTCTGCATGGCCACGACGATCCCGGTGGGCAGGTGCGTGATGCGCACCGCCGAGTCGGTCGTGTTGACCGACTGCCCGCCCGGGCCCGAGGAGCGGTAGACGTCGATCTTGAGGTCGTTCTGGCTGATCGTGACCTCCTCGGGCTCGTCGACCTCGGGGAAGACCAGCACGCCGGCCGCCGAGGTGTGGATGCGGCCCTGGGACTCGGTCACGGGCACGCGCTGGACGCGGTGCACCCCGCCCTCGTACTTCAGGTGCGCCCACACGCCCTCGCCGGGGTCGCTGGAGGAGCCCTTGATCGCGACCTGGACGTCCTTGTACCCGCCCAGGTCCGAGTCGTTGGAGGAGATGATCTCGGTCTTCCAGCCCTTGGTCTCGGCGTAGCGGGTGTACATCCGCAGCAGGTCGCCGGCGAACAGGGCCGACTCGTCACCGCCCTCCCCCGCCTTGACCTCGAGGATCACGTTGCGGCCGTCGTCGGGGTCGCGCGGGATCAGCAGGCGGCGCAGGCGCTCCTGGGCCGCGGTCAGCTGCTCCTCGAGCTCGGTGGCCTCGGCCGCGAACTCGGGGTCCTCGTCGGCCATCTCGCGGGCGGCCTCCAGGTCGTCCCCCAGCCCGACGACGCGCCGGTGGGCCTCGACGATCCCGTTGAGCTCGGCGTAGCGGCGCCCCAGCCGGCGGGCCTTGCCCGGGTCGGCGTGGACGGCGGGGTCCGCCAGCTGCTCCTGCAGCTCGGCGTGCTCGTCCAGGAGGGACTGAATGGATTCGAACATGGGTTCCTCGATCATCGGCGTCGGTGGGTGCGGCCTCCAGTATCCCACGCGCCCGCGCCGGCCTGGGGCGACGGGCGGCTCGACGGCACCGGGCGCGGCCCTCGGTGCTCCCGAGGGCCGCGCCCGGCGTCGTCGTGGGTCGTGCGGACTAGTCGTCCGACTTGGATCCCAGCGTGGTCTTCTGCACCTGCAGGAGGAACTGCACGTTGGTGGGGGTGTCGCGCAGCTTGGTCGTGAGCACCTCCAGGGCCTGCTGCTGGTCGAGGCCGGCCAGCACGCGGCGCAGGCGCCACATGATCTTGATCTCCTCGGGCGAGAGCAGGTTCTCCTCGCGGCGGGTGCTGGACTCCTTGACGTCCACCGCCGGGAAGATGCGCTTGTCGGCCAGGTTGCGCGAGAGGCGCAGCTCCATGTTGCCGGTGCCCTTGAACTCCTCGAAGATGACCTCGTCCATCTTGGAACCGGTCTCCACCAGCGCGGTCGCGAGGATGGTCAGCGAGCCGCCCTCCTCGATGTTGCGCGCCGCGCCGAAGAAGCGCTTGGGCGGGTACAGCGCGGCGGAGTCGACGCCGCCGGTGAGGATGCGGCCCGACGCCGGGGCGGAGAGGTTGTACGCGCGGCCCAGGCGGGTCATGGAGTCCAGCAGCACGACGACGTCGTGCCCCAGCTCCACCAGCCGCTTGGCCCGCTCGATCGCCAGCTCCGCGACCGTGGTGTGGTCGTCGGCGGGGCGGTCGAAGGTCGAGGCGATGACCTCGCCCTTGACCGTGCGCTGCATGTCCGTGACTTCCTCGGGGCGCTCGTCGACCAGCACCATCATGAGGTGGACCTCGGGGTTGTTGGTCGTGATCGCGTTGGCGATGGACTGCAGCATGAGCGTCTTGCCGGCCTTGGGCGGGGAGACGATCAGGCCGCGCTGGCCCTTGCCGATCGGGGCGATCAGGTCCACCACGCGGGGGCCGATCTTCTTCTGCTCGGTCTCGAGGCGCAGCCGCTCGGTCGGGTAGAGCGGGGTGAGCTTGTTGAACTCGACGCGGTGGCTCAGCTCGTCGGTCTTCTTGCCGTTGACGCTGGTCAGCTGCACCAGGGCGTTGAACTTCTGGCGCGCGTTGCCCTGGTTCTCGCCGTCCCGCGGGGCGCGGATGGCGCCGACGACGGCGTCGCCCTTGCGCAGGTGGTGCTTCTTGACCTGGGCGAGCGAGACGTAGACGTCGTTGGGGCCGGGCAGGTAGCCGGAGGTGCGGACGAAGGCGTAGTTGTCCAGCACGTCCAGGATGCCGGCCACGGGCAGCAGGACGTCGTCCTCGGTCACCTCGGTGTCGTCCACCTCGGGGCCGTTGGCGCGGCCGCGGCGGCGGTCCCGGCGGTCGTTGCGGTTGCGGTTGCGGCGGTTGCGGCCGCCGCGGCCGTCGTCGTCCGGGCCGTTGTTGCCGCGGTTGTCGTTGCCCCGGTTGTCGTTGCCGCGGTTCTCGTTCCGGTTGTCGTTGCCGCGGTTCTCGCCCCGGCTGTCGTTGCCCCGGTCGTTCTTGCGGCCGCCGCGCCCGCGGTCGTTGCCATCCTTGCCGCGGTCGCCGCCGTCCTTGCCGCGGTCGTTGCCCTTGCCCTCGCGGTCACCGCCCTTGGCGCCATCCTTGGCGCCCTCGGACTGCTCCCTGGCGTCCTTCTGGTCCTTGGCCTTCCCGCCGCGGCCGCGGCGGGAGCCGCGATCCTGCTGCGAGGACCGGTCCTCGGAAGCGGCGCCCTCCTCGGAGCCCTGGGACTCCTCGGCGGCCTCGGGGGCCTGCGCGGTCTCGGTCGCCGGCTCGGACTTGCGGCGGGAGCGGGTGCGCTTGGCGGGCTGCTCGCCCTCCGCGCCCGACGCCTGCTCGGCGGCGGGCTTCTTCTCCGCCGCGGCGGGCTCCTGGGCCTTGGCGGCCTCGCGGTCGGCCACGGCCGAACCGCGCTGGTGGGCGGCGATGGCCTCCACCAAGGCGGACTTGCGCATGCGGCGGGCGCCGGTGATGCCCAGCTGCGAGGCCAGGGCCTGCAGCTGCGCGAGCTTCAGGGCGCTCAGGCCGCCCTGCGACTTCTGGCCGCCCGACGACGGAGTGCTGTTCTGCTGGTCTGCCGCCTCGTTCTTCTCACGAGGCTGATCCGCCGGAGCTGACTCCGCACGGTCCGTACCCGGCAGCAGGTCGGTAGTTTCGGTCACGAAGGATCCTTCCCCCTCGACGTGGCTGGGCGAGATGCGCCTCAAGCCGAAATATTCGTTGGTCTGCCCCCACCGGGCCTCGGCGCGGTGGGTGCGTGATCACAGCATCCGGGGAATGCCGGGATGGAAAAGCGGGCCCGGAGCCAGGACGTCCTCGCCGCCCGCGCCCTCCGGGAGGGAGACGGGCGTCGTGGGGACCGATGCGTACGCGGGACTCATCCGGGTGAGGGTGAGGGCCGAGCACCGCATTGAGGCGCCCCGACGTGCGGCGAGGGAATTCAGCTCCGAGACTGCATCCCCCAGAACGGGAGATCCGTGATGACCGCCTCCGCCGCGTCCCGAGAACGGGAGGCCCGGAGGCGGCGAGCCGGGGAGCTTCAGGAAAGCTCGCCGGACTCCACGGTCTCGACTATAACACCCTCGGCGTCGACGGTCAGCTCCTCCACGGCCCACGTGACGCGGCGCCCGTCGAGGCTGCTGGCCGGATCCTCCCCGAAGGCGCGGATCTCCTCCGCGGCCAGGGCCGCCCGCTCGGCGTCCTCGGCCAGCACCAGGACGGTCGGGCCGGCGCCGGAGATGATGGCCGGGAGACCCCGGCCCCGCAGGCGGGCCAGCAGCGCCGCGCTCGGGGCCATGGCCCCGGCCCGGTACTGCTGGTGCAGCAGGTCCGCCGTCCCCGCGAAGAGCTGCGCGGGGTCGGCGGTCGCGGCGTGGACCAGCAGGGCCGCGCGCCCGGAGTTGGCCGCGGCGTCGCGGTGCGGGACCGCCTCGGGGATGAGCCCGCGGGCCAGGCGCGTGGGCACCTCGTAGTCGGGCACGGCGACGACGGGCCGGATCTCCCCGTGCACGCGGACAGGCACCGAGCGGTAGCCGTCCTCGGCGGCATAGGAGATCACGAGGCCGCCGAGCAGCGAGGGCGCGACGTTGTCGGGGTGGCCCTCCATCTGCGAGCAGATCTGCAGCAGCGCGTTCGCGTCCAGCCGCAGCTCCTCGGGCAGCAGGGCGTTGGCCGCGGCGACCCCGGCCACGATCGCCGAGGCCGAGGAGCCCATCCCCCGCGAGTGCGGGATCCGGTTCTCGGCCACCACGTGCAGGCCGGGCAGCTCCAGGAGCCCGGCGGCGCGCCAGGCGGTGCGCATCGCCCGGATCACCAGGTGCTCGGCCGTGCGCGGCACCTCGTCGCTGCCCTCGCCGGTGAGCTCGAAGGTGAGCCCCGAGCCGGTGCGGGTCACCGTGAGGCGGTCGTAGCGCCCCAGCGCCAGCCCGAGGCAGTCGTAGCCCGGGCCCACGTTGCCCGACGACGCCGGGACCGTGACGCGCACGGTGCGGCCCGCGGGGATGACCTCCGGGCCGTGCAGGGCCGCCGACTGCCCGTCGACCAGGGGCTCCACCGGCGTCGCGCCGTTCACGGCCGCCCCGGCCCCGGCGGGCGCGCCGCCCGCGGGGACCGCGTCGCCCGTCGTCGCGCCGCTCATCCGGCCGCGGTGAGGCCGAGGGCGTCGGCGACCGAGACGACGTCGAAGTCGACCTTGGTGGGGTCGACGTCCGAGCCGTCGGCGCCCTTCAGGGCCCACTGGGGGTCCTTCAGGCCGTGACCGGTCACCGTGATCACGATGGTCGCGCCCCGCGGCGCCTCGCCGGCGCGGAACTTCTTCAGCAGGCCCGCGACGCCGGCCGCGGAGGCCGGCTCCACGAAGACGCCCTCCTTGGCGGAGAGCCAGCGGTGCGCCTCGAGGATCTCCTCGTCCGTCACGGACTCGATGAGGCCGCCGGACTCGTCCCGCGCCTCCTCGGCCTGCTTCCACGAGGCCGGGTTCCCGATCCGGATCGCGGTCGCGATGGTCTCGGGCTCGGTCACGGGGTGGCCCAGAACGATGGGTGCCGAGCCCGCCGCCTGGAAGCCCCACATCTTGGGCCGCTTGGTGGACACGGCCGGCAGGGTCGAGCCGTCCCGGGCCGCGTACTCCTCCGAGTACTCCTTGTAACCCTTCCAGTAGGCCGTGATGTTCCCGGCGTTGCCCACGGGCAGGAGGTGGTAGTCCGGGGCGTCGCCCAGGGTGTCCACGACCTCGAAGGAGCCGGTCTTCTGCCCCTCGATCCGGTTCGGGTTGACCGAGTTGACCAGGAATACCGGGTAGTTCTCGGCCAGCTTGCGGGCCACCTCGAGGCAGTTGTCGAAGTTGCCCCGGACCTGGATGAGCTCGGCGCCGTGGGCGATCGCCTGGGACAGCTTGCCCATCGCGATCTTGCCCTCGGGCACCAGCACGGCGCAGGTCAGCCCCGCCTGGGTCGCGTAGGCGGCCGCGGAGGCGGAGGTGTTGCCGGTCGAGGCGCACACCACGGCCTTCGCCCCGGCCTCCTTGGCCGCGGTGATCGCCATGGTCATGCCGCGGTCCTTGAAGGAGCCGGTGGGGTTCATGCCCTCGAACTTCACGTACACCGTGTTGCCGGTGAGCTCGGACAGCTGGGGGGCGTGGATCAGCGGGGTGCCGCCCTCGCCGAGGGTCACGACCTCCGTGCGGTCCGTGACCGGCAGGCGGTCCCTGTACTCGTTGATGACGCCGCGCCATACGTGTGCCAATGCGTTCAGTCCTTCGGTTGTGCTGGTGGTCTCGAGGGGATGGTCAGTTCTCGACGCGGATGATGGAGGTCACGCGGTCGACCGTCGGCAGCGCCGAGATCTCCGCGAGCGTGCCCTCCAGGCGCTCGTCGGTGGTGCGGTGGGTGACGATGCGGATGGTCGTCTCCGGCTCGCCCGCCTCGTGCTCCGGGTGCTTGGTCTGGTGCATCGTCTGGATCGAGATGCCGTGGTCGGCGAAGACCTGGGCGATCCGGGCGAGCACGCCCAGCTTGTCCTTCACGTGCAGCCCCACGGTGTAGCGGGAGACCACGCGGGAGAGCGAGGTCGCCTCGAGGTTGCGGTGGGACTGGTCCGGGATGGCCGGGCCGCCGAGCACCTTCCGGCGGCTCAGGGTCACGAAGTCGCCCATGACGGCCGACGCCGTGGGCGCGCCGCCCGCACCGGGGCCGTAGAACATCAGCTCGCCGGCGTCGCGGGACTCCACGAAGACCGCGTTGTAGGCGTCGCGGACGCTCGCCAGCGGGTGCTTGCGCGGGATCAGCGTCGGGTGGACGCGGATGTTCACGCCCTCGCCGTCGAGCTCGCAGACCGCGAGCAGCTTGATGACGTAGCCGTCGGCCTGGGCGGCCGCGACGTCGTCGGCCGAGATCTCGCGGATGCCCTCGCAGTGCACGTCATCGATCGTGAACTCGGAGTGGAAGGCCAGGGAGGCGACGATCGCGGCCTTCGCGGCGGCGTCGTGGCCCTCGACGTCGGCCGTCGGGTCGGCCTCCGCGTAGCCCAGGCGCTGGGCCTCGGCCAGGGCGTCGTCGAACTGGGCGCCGGTGGAGTCCATCGCGTCCAGGATGAAGTTGGTCGTGCCGTTCATGATGCCCAGCACGCGGGTGATGCGGTCCCCGGCGAGCGAGTCGCGCAGGGGGCGCAGGATCGGGATCGCGCCGGCCACGGCGGCCTCGTAGGACAGCTGCACGCCCGCGGCGTCGGCCGCCCGCTGCAGCTCGGTGCCGTGCTTGGCCAGCAGCGCCTTGTTGCCGGTCACCACGGCCGCGCCGCCGGACAGCGCGCGCAGGATCCGGGTGCGGGCCGGCTCGATCCCGCCGGTCAGCTCGATCACGACGTCGGCCGCGTCGATCAGCGCCTCGGCGTCGGTCGTGTACAGCGCGGCGTCGACGGTCGTGTCGCGGGCCGCGGTGGTGTCCCGGACGGCGATTCCGATCAGCTCCGGGCGGGAGCCGATCCGCGAGGCCAGCTCCTCGGCGTCCTCGGTGAGGATCCTCGCCACCTGGGAGCCGACGGTGCCGGCCCCGAGCAGGGCGACCTTGAACGAACGATCGGTCATGAGTTCTCCTTGGTGCTCCTGCGGGCCCTCACAGGCCCGCGTCGCGGGCCAGCAGGTCCTCCTCCGTCTCGCCGCGCACGATGACCCGGGGGGCCTGGGCGGCGGACGTCGCGACGACGGCCGGCCTCGGAAGGTAGTTGTAGTTGCTCGCCAGCGACCAGCAGTAGGCGCCGGTGGCCGCGACGGCCAGGATGTCCCCGGCGCGCAGGTCGGCGGGCAGGTAGCAGTGGTTCACCACGATGTCCCCCGACTCGCAGTGCTTGCCGACCACGCGGCAGAGCACCTGCTCCCCCGCGGGCGAGCGGCCGGCCAGGGTCACCGTGTACTGCGAACCGTACAGTACGGGGCGGGCGTTGTCAGACATGCCGCCGTCCACGGAGACGTACCGGCGGACCTGGGTGCGCCCGTGCTCGTCCTCGACCGCGACGTCCTTGAGCGTGCCCACGGTGTACAGGGTCGCGCCCGCGGGGCCGGTGATCGCGCGCCCCGGCTCGATCGACAGGTGCGGGATCTCCAGGCCCGCCTCGGCGCACACCGAGGCGATGGTCCCGGCCAGCGCCCGGGCGATCTCCGCCGCCGGGCGGGGCCGCTCCCCCGCGACGTAGCCGATGCCGTAGCCGCCCCCGAGGTCCACCTCGGGCAGCGCGACGCCGGCCCGGCGGGACAGCTCGGCCATGAAGCCGAGCACCGCCGCGCGGCGAGCTCGAAGCCCTCGGCGGTGAAGATCTGGGAGCCGATGTGGCAGTGCACCCCGCGCAGGTCCACGTGCGGCAGGGCCGCGGCCGCGAGCCCGGCGAGCATCGCCGCGGAGTCCCCGGCCGCGGGGGCGGTCTCGACGCGCAGCGCCTCGCCCAGCTGCCCCTCGGCCAGCCGCGCGGTGCCCTCGGCGAGCGAGAGGCCGAACTTCTGGTCCTCGTGGGCGGTCGCGATGAAGTCGTGCGTCTCGGCGTGCACGCCCGGGGTCACCCGGATCATCACCGGGGCGCTGACGCCCAGCTCGCCGGCGATCCGGTCGATCAGCAGCAGCTCGGGCACGGAGTCGGCCACGATCCGGCCCACCCCGCGCTCCAGCGCCCGGGTGATCTCGGCGGCGGACTTGTTGTTCCCGTGCAGCGCGATCCGCGCGGGCGGCATCCCGGCCGCCAGCGCGAGCGCGAGCTCCCCGCCCGAGGCCGTGTCGAGGTTCAGCCCCTCCTCCTCGGCCCAGCGGACCACCGCGGCGCACAGGAAGGCCTTGCCCGCGTAGTACACCGAGACCTCGGCGCCGTGCTCGGCGAAGGCCGCGCCGAAGGCGTCGCGGAACTCCCGCGCCCGGGTCCGGTAGGTGTCCTCGGAGTAGGCGTACAGCGGGGTGCCGAACTCGCGCGTCAGCTCGGAGACCCGGCGGCCGTCGATGCTGAGCTCGCCGTACTCCTCGCGGCGGAACGAGTCCGTCCAGATCGCGGGGTCCAGCGCGGCCGGGTCGGCCGGGACGCTGACCCACTCGGGGACCAGGGGTGCGGCGGTGGTGTCCATCTACATCCTCTCCGGGGCGCTGACGCCGAGCAGGCGCAGGCCGTTGGCGATCACCTGGGTCACGGCGTCGTTCAGCGCCAGGCGGGTGCGGTGGGTGTCGGTCACGGGCTCCTCGCCCTTGGGCGCCACGCGGCACGAGTCGTACCAGCGGTGGTAGGCGCCGGCGAGGGTCTCGAGGTAGCGGGCCACGCGGTGCGGCTCGCGGAAGCCCGAGGCCTCCGCGAGGACGCCCGTGAACTGGCCGAGCGCGGCGAGCAGCTCCTCGTCTGCGGGGCCGTCCAGCAGCTCGGCGGAGAAGCTCTCGGCGGAGCGGACGACGCCGGCGTCGCGGGCGTTGCGGGCCACGGCGCAGGTGCGGGCGTGGGCGTACTGGACGTAGAACACCGGGTTCTCGTTGGAGCGCTTGGTCAGCAGGTCCAGGTCGACGTCGATGTTCGAGTCCACGGAGAAGCGGGTCAGCGAGTAGCGTGCGGCGTCGACGCCGACGGCCTCGACCAGGTCCTCCAGCGTCACCACGGTCCCGGCGCGCTTGGACATGCGCACGGGCTTGCCGTCCTTCACCAGGTTGACCATCTGGCCGATCATGACCTCGACGGCGTCGGCGTCCCCGCCGATGGCCGCCGCGGCCGCCTTCAGGCGCGCGACGTAGCCGTGGTGGTCCGCGCCGAGCATGTAGATCGCGAGGTCCGCGCCGCGGCGCATCTTGTCCTCGATGTAGGCGATGTCGCCGGCGATGTAGGCGGCGTTGCCGTCGGACTTGATGACCACGCGGTCCTTGTCGTCGCCGTGGTCGGTCGAGCGCAGCCACCACGCGCCGTCGGCCTCGTAGAGCGCGCCGGTCTCGCGCAGGTGGCCCAGCAGGCGCTCGACCGAGCCCGCCTCGAAGAGCGAGTTCTCGTGGAAGTAGACGTCGAAGTCGACGCCGAATTCGTGCAGCGAGCGCTTGATCTCGGCGAACATCAGCTCGACGCCGTGGGAGCGGAAGACCTCCTGCGGGTCCTCGGCGGCGAGCGCGTCGGGGTGCTCGGCGAGCACGCGCTCGGCGATCTCGCCGATGTAGTCCCCGCCGTAGCCGTCCTCGGGGGCGGGCTCGCCCTTCGCGCTGGCCAGCAGCGAGCGGGCGAAGCGGTCGATCTGGGTGCCGTGGTCGTTGAAGTAGTACTCGCGGGTGACCTCGGCGCCGGTGGCCTGGAGGATGCGGGCCAGGGAGTCGCCGACGGCGGCCCAGCGGGTCCCGCCCAGGTGGATCGGGCCGGTGGGGTTGGCCGAGACGAACTCGAGGTTGATGCGGGTGCCCGCGAGCGCCTCGGAGCGGCCGAAGGACTCGCCCTCCTCCAGGATGCGCTGGGCGAGGGAGCCGGCGGCGGCGGCGTCGAGCACGATGTTGAGGAACCCGGGCCCGGCGATGTCGACCGAGGCGACGCCGTCGATCCCGAAGATCCGGTCGGCCAGCACCTGGGCGACCTCCCGGGGGTTGCGGCCCACGCGCTTGGAGAGCTGGAGCGCGATGTTGGTGGCCCAGTCCCCGTGCTCGCGGTTCTTGGGGCGCTCGATTCTGACGGCCGGGGCGCTGGCGTCCTCGGCCAGGCTCAGCTCGCCGGCGTCGAGGGACGCGTCGAGGCACAGGGATACGGCGGTGGAGAGTTCTTCGGGAGTCACGCCGTTCAGTCTACAAGGCCCCGCGCGGTGCCCCCGACGGGCGCCCGGCTCGTGTCCCGAGGTGCGCGAGGGCATAGAATGGTGTTAGGCTCATACGCGTTGCCCTCGTAGCTCAGTGGATAGAGCGCCTGCCTCCGGAGCAGGAAGTCGTAGGTTCGAATCCTATCGAGGGCACCACCCGAGGAAGGCCCCGGACGACGCCGCAGCGTCCTCCGGGGCCTTTCGCGTGTCCGGCGTAGAATGGCACGAGTATGTCTGAGAACCCCGCCCCCACCCGCACCATCGCCTATCCCGAGGCCCTGCCCGTCTCCGCGCGCCGCGCGGACATCATGGCCGCCATCGCGGAGCACCAGGTGGTGGTGGTCGCCGGCGAGACCGGGTCCGGCAAGACCACCCAGATCCCCAAGATGTGCCTTGAGCTGGGCCTCGCCGCGGCCGGCACCATCGGCCACACCCAGCCCCGCCGGCTCGCCGCGCGCTCGGTCGCGGAGCGCATCGCCGAGGAGCTGGGCGAGGAGATCGGGCAGACGGTGGGCTATCAGGTCCGCTTCACCTCGCAGGTCAGCGAGCGCACCGAGGTCAAGCTCATGACCGACGGCATCCTCCTGGCGGAGATCCCCCACGACCCCCTGCTCAGGCGCTACTCCGCGATCATCATCGACGAGGCCCACGAGCGCTCGCTGAACATCGACTTCATCCTCGGCTACCTCAAGCGCATCCTGCCGCAGCGCCCGGACCTGAAGATCGTCATCACCTCCGCGACCATCGACCCCGAGCGCTTCGCCCGGCACTTCGCGCCCAGCTTCGACCCGGTGGCCGAGCACCCCGAGGACGAGCCGATGCCGGACGACGCCGCCCCCGTCATCGAGGTCTCGGGCCGCACCTATCCCGTGGAGATCCGCTACCGCCCGCTCGCCGACCCCTCGGGCGGCTCGGACGAGGGCACCGACGACGGCCTCGAGGACGACGACCGCGACCCCATCGACGCCGTGTGCGACGCCGTGCTGGAGCTGCGGTCCGAGGCCCCGGGCGACATCCTCGTCTTCTTCGCCGGCGAACGGGAGATCCGCGACGCCGCCGACGCCCTGGAGGACCTCGCCCGCCGGGACCGCCGCCTGACCGGCACCGAGATCCTGCCCCTGTTCGCCCGCCTGTCCATGGCCGAGCATCACCGGGTCTTCCGGCCCTCGGGCAAGCCGCGCATCGTGCTGGCGACCAACGTCGCCGAGACCTCGCTGACCGTGCCCGGCATCAAGTACGTGATCGACCCGGGCACGGCCCGCATCTCGCGCTACTCGACCCGGACCAAGGTCCAGCGACTGCCGATCGAGCGCGTCTCCCAGGCCAGCGCCAACCAGCGCTCGGGCCGCTGCGGCCGCGTCTCCGACGGCATCGCCATCCGCCTCTACTCCGAGGAGGACTTCGCCTCGCGGCCGGAGTTCACCGACCCGGAGATCCTGCGGACCAACCTGGCCGCGGTCATCCTGCACACCATGAGCATCGGCGTCGTGGGCTCGCCTGCGGACATGGAGCGGTTCCCGTTCGTGGAGCCGCCGGCCAAGCGCGCGGTGGCCGACGGCGTCGCGGTGCTGCGCGAGCTGGGCGCGCTGACCGACGAGCGCGGGGACGGGCGGTCCTCGAGCCGTGGCGACGGCGGGCCCTCGGGTGGCGGTTCGACCAGCCGACGCGCTGATGAGTCGACCGATCAGAACGGTGACGACTCGACGGGCCGAGTCGACGACTCGTCCGGCGGCCGGGGTGACGGCTCGACCAGCAGGGGTGGGGACGAGTCGTCATCTGGCCGGGAGGCCGCCGGGCGCGGCTCGGGGCGCGGCCGGCGCGGTCGCGGGCGCGGCAGGGGCAGGAGCGGACGGGGCCGCGGCGGCGCCCCGTCGCCGCTGACCGACGTCGGCCGCAAGCTCGCCGCCTTCCCGGTGGACCCGCGGCTGGGCCGCATGATCGTCGCGGCGCAGGAGCACGGCGTCGAGCGCGAGGTCATGGTGCTGGCCGCGGCCCTGACCATCCAGGACCCGCGGGAGCGCCCCGCCGACAAGCGCCCCCAGGCCGACGAGCACCACTCCCGCTTCCGCGACGACGCGTCCGACTTCTCGGGCTACCTCCTGCTCTGGCAGTACCTGCAGGAGAAGCAGCGCGAGCTCTCCTCCTCCCAGTTCCGCAAGATGTGCCAGCGCGAGTTCATCAACTTCCTGCGCGTGCGCGAGTGGCAGGACCTCTACGAGCAGATCCGCGAGCTCGGCTCCCGGGCCGGCGTCCCGGTCGCGCGCGGCCGGCAGATCGACCCGGGCCAGAACGAGGACGCGGTCCACCGCAGCCTCCTGACCGGGCTGCTGAGCCACGTCGGCATCCGGGACGAGCGCAGCCGCGAGTACCTCGGCGCGCGCGGCACCCGCTTCTCGATCTTCCCTGCCTCGGGCCTGTTCAAGAAGAACCCCGACTGGATCGTGGCCGCCGAGCTCGTGGAGACCTCCAAGCTCTGGGCGCGGGTCAACGCCGCCGTGAAGCCGGAGTGGATCGAGGAGGCCGCCGGGCACCTCCTCAAGCGCAGCTATTCGGAGCCGCACTGGTCCGCCAAGCGCGGCTCGGTCATGGCCTACGAGAAGGCGACGCTGTTCGGCGTCCCGGTGTTCACGGAGCGGCTCGTCAACTACTGGCGGATCGACCCGGAGCTGTCCCGCGAGCTGTTCATCCGCCGCGCGCTGGTCGAGGGCGACTGGCGCACCCGCCACCGCTTCTTCCAGCGCAACCAGAGGCGCCTGGCCGAGATCGACCAGCTCGAGGCCCGCCTGCGCCGTCGCGACCTGCGCGTGGACGACGACGCTCTCTACGCCTTCTACGACGCGCGCATCCCGGCCGACGTCGTCTCCGAGCGGCACTTCGACCAGTGGTGGAAGAAGACGCGGCCGACGCAGGAGCACCTGCTCGACTTCTCGCCGGAGGCCCTGATCGACCAGGAGGCCGCAGACTACGACGAGTCGTCGTACCCGCGCACCTGGGTCGTCGACCCGGGCGGCTCGCAGCTGCGGCTGGACCTGACCTACCGCTTCGCCCCGGCCGCGCCCGGCGCCCAGGGCACCGCCGACGGCGTGTTCGTGCAGGTCCCCGTGGTCTTCCTGAACCAGCTGGAGCCGACGCCGTTCGAGTGGATGATCCCCGGGCTGCGGCGGGAGCTGGTCACCGCGCTCATCAAGTCGCTGCCCAAGGCCTCGCGCAAGCACTTCGTGCCGGCCCCGGACGTGGCCGCGCAGGCCCTCGAGCGGCTCGAGGCCGACTTCGACCCGGCCGCCGACGAGCTGCTCCCCTCGCTGGAGCTCGCGCTGCGGCGGCTCAAGGGCGTCATCGTCCCGCCGGGCTCGTGGAACTGGGACGCCGTGCCGGCGCACCTGCGGGTCACCTTCCAGGTCCGGGACCCGCGCAACAAGCTCCTCGGCGAGGGCAAGGACCTCGCGGAGCTGCAGGAGCGGCTGCGGCCGCAGGTCAGGTCCGCGCTGGCGGCCTCGCTGGGCGCCTCGCCGGACGCGCTGGACCGCCTCGCCTCCGCCGGGCGGACCGGGGGTGGTCCGGATGGATCCGGCGGATCCCGCGCCTCCGGCGGGGCCCGGCGGGCCGACGGGGCCGGGCGCGCCGGCGGGGCCCACCGGCGGGACGTCGGCCCACGACGCGGACGGCCGGCCCGGGGCCAGGGACGGCCGCGACGCCGGGGGCAACCGGCGCCGGCGCCGGCCCGGACGGCGACCGGGCCGGCGGGCGGAGGCGACTCCGCGGCGGGCGTCGCGGAGGTCTCCGGGCTCACGGCCTGGCCCGAGCGCGACCTGCCGACCAAGATCACCCGGAGGATCGCCGGACAGCAGATCGAGGGCTTCCCCGCGCTGGTCGACGAGGGGTCCACCGTCGCGGTGCGCATTCTCGCCTCGGAGGCCGAGCGGGCGCGGGCCCAGCGCGGCGGCGTCGTGCGCCTGCTCGCGCTCAAGGTGCCCTCGCCCCAGAAGTACGTCTCGCAGCATCTGAAGAACTCCGAGAAGATCGTGTTCACCCAGAACCCGCACGGCTCGGTCGAGTCGCTCATCGCCGACTGCACCGCCGCGGCCCTGGACAAGCTGACGCCCGCCCAGGCGCCGGTGCGCCGCGCCGACTTCGACGCGCTCTTCGACGCCGTGCGCGCCGAGCTCATCGACACCGTCTTCTCGGTGACCAGCCTGGTCGCGGAGATCCTCAAGGAGGCGACGGCCGTGCGGAAGCAGCTGAAGTCCTCGGCGTCGCTCTCGGTCATCAACGCCTACAACGACATCAAGGCCCAGGTCGATCAGCTGGTCTACCCGGGCTTCGTCGCCGCGACGGGGTACGACCGGCTCGTGCACCTCCCCCGCTACCTCAGGGCGGCGCGGATCCGGATGGACAAGATCGGCGAGCGGGTCAACCGCGACCACCAGCTGATGCTGGAGGTCCAGGAGCTGGAGGACCGGGTCGACGCCGCGGCGGAGCAGCACGCGCGCGACGGCGTCGTGCCGGCCGGGATCGTCGACGCCGGCTGGATGGTCGAGGAGCTGCGGGTGAGCCACTTCGCCCAGGAGCTCGGCACCGCGCGGACGGTCTCCCCGCAGCGGATCCGCAAGGCGCTCTCGGCGGCCGTCGCGGAGGCGGAGGCCGCTCGCTGACCCGGGGGCAGGGAACCGCTCGCTGGCCCTCGGGGGTCAGGGAACCGCTCACTGACCCTCGGGGGGTTAGGAAGCCGCTTCTTGGCCCGGCGGAGTCAGGAGGCCGCTCACTGTCCCCGCGTGGAGAGCCCGCTGAATGCCCGCGGCACGTCGCAGCGAAGCGGTCTGCCGACGCATCGGCACAGAGGATCCGCTGACTGGTGGAGGCGGTGCGGCCGGCGCGGGGCGAGTGCATACGCCATCGGCTGCTACGCGTTTTCGGAGCCATGGTTCCGACGACCGACCCGGCGCTGCCCCTCGACCTGGCGTCCGTTCCGTGCACGCCTCCCGGGGCTCCGTGTGCCGGACCGATCGTCGGAACGATGCTTCCGAAAAAGCCTAGCTGGCCGAAGGGGTGCTATGAATCCCGCGGCGTCGTGCACCGACACCGTTCGCGCCGGATCCCGCTCCGGGACGCGGCGCTGCGCATCGACCCGAACGGGCCCGCCGCGGCGATGTCCCGTCCAGCGAGACGCCGGCCTGAAAGACACCACCCGGCGAGATGCCGGTCGGCAGGATTCCGACCGGCGACGTCCCGCCCGGTTCTGCGTCACCTGGCGACGCGCAGCCAGGTGACGCGCCGCCAGGTGACGCACCGCCCGGCTACGCGCCGGCGGCCTCCGCCTCGCGGTGGCCCGCCTCCAGGAGCGCGCCGCGGATCGCCTCCGCGGCCCGGTCCATGCCCTCGGGGTCGGGGTCGCGGTCGACCTGGTCGAAGCTGAACTCCGCGATCGAGTCGGTGGGCCACACGTGCAGGTGGGCGTGGGGCACCTCGAAGCCCTGGATCATCAGCCCGACCCGGCGCGGTTCGAAGGCGGCGTCGATCGCCTGGCCCACGGCCTGCGAGACGGCCATGAGGTGCGCGGCCAGCGGCGCGGGGAGGTCGACCCAGTGGTCGATCTCCTCGCGCGGGACCACCAGCACGTGGCCGTGGGTCAACGGCTGGATCGAGAGGAAGGCGACGGCCTGGTCGTCCTTCCAGACGAAGCGACCGGGCAGCTCGCCCTCGATGATCTTGGTGAACACGGTGGACATGGTGTCTCTCCTCGGCGGTCGGGGTCTCGGCTCACTCGGGTTCTCGGGCGAGCCAGGTTCTCGGCTGGGTGGGGTGATCGGGTCGTGGGAGGCGCCCGGCAGGCGTCCGAGCATCCGGATCAGAGCTCGACGGCCTCGCCGTCCGCCAGCGTGCCGTACTCGGTCCCGTACCGCTCGCCGAAGCGCGCGAGGTGCCCCTCGATCACGTCGCGGCCGTTCTGCGCGAGGAGGCCGTCGTGGATGGGCAGGGCCCGCTCGGCGCGCACGGCGATCAGGAAGTCGATGACCTCCTGGATCTTGTTCCACGGCGCGTGGATCGGCAGCAGGAGCGTGCGCACCCGCACGACGTCGGGGACGATCAGGCAGTCCCCGGGGTGGTACACGTCCTCGTCGATCACGAACCCCACGTTCTGCACCATCGGGACCTGCGGGTGGATCAGGGCGTGCTGGCCGCCCACGGTCAGCAGGTCGAAGGCGCCCGCGCTCAGGCGCTCCCCGCCGCGGACCGCGCGCACCCGCTCCGGCGCCGGGACCTCCCCGCGCAGGGCCTCCGCGACCGGCTCGGGCGCGAGCACCCCGACGTCGGGATGGGAGCCCAGGAATGCCGCCACGGCCTCCCGGTCCCAGTGGTCCGGGTGCTCGTGGGTGATGAGCAGGTGGTCGGCGCCGGAGAGGGCGGCGTCGGCGTCGGAGAAGGTGCCGGGGTCCAGGACCAGGACCTCCCCGTCCTTCTCGAGCCGGATGCAGGAGTGGCCGTGCTTCGTCAGTCGCATGCTCCCACCCTAGCCCCGGCGGGGCCGGGAATGTCATGGGCGCGGCGGGCCGGTAAGATCGAGGGTCAGGTTCGTATCCCCCACCCGTCCAGCCAGGAAGGTGCATCGTGAGCACGCAGCAGACGACCGAGGACCAGGGGCGCAGGAGCGGCGAGGTCCGCAACACCCGCCAGCGGCGCGCGGTCGAGGAGACCCTCGCCGTCCTCGAGGACTTCCACTCGGCGCAGCAGCTGCACCGGATCATCAACGACGCCGGCCAGCGGGTCTCGCTCGCGACCGTCTACCGGATCCTCCAGTCGCTCGAGGCCTCGGGCGAGGTCGACACGCTCCAGGGCGCCGAGGGCCAGGCCCTGTACCGGCGCTGCGCCGCCGAGGAGCACCACCACCACCTGCTGTGCCGCAGCTGCGGGGCCGCGGAGGACATCGAGGCCGACGCCGTCGAGCGCTGGGCCCGGGAGACGGGTGCGGCCTTCGGCTTCACCGACGTGCAGCACACGGTCGAGATCACCGGTCTGTGCGCGCGCTGCTCGCAGCTTCCTCCGGACGCCCGGGGTCACCAGGCCGGGTGACGCCGTCAGAGCGGCCGGTCGGTCCGCCGGCGTGCGGCCCGTCCGCGCGCCCGGCCTCTCCGGGGCTGTCCGGCCCGCCGGAACCGTCCGGCCGGCCCGCCCCGCCGGATCGACGCGACCGGCCGGCCCCGCCGGCCCGGCCCGACTGGCTGAAGCGGCGCCGCAGCGCCCCCACCGCACGGCAGACCGCGTAGATCGCGAACGAGATGGTGGTGACGTACGGGCTGATCGGCAGCGAGCCGGCCAGCGCCAGCAGGATCCCGCCGACCATCGACAGCTCCGCGAAGAGCACCGCGAGCAGCACGGCCTTCAGCGGGGAGGCGGTGACCCGCACGGCCGCCGCGGCCGGGGTGATCAGCAGCGCCATGACCAGCAGCGCCCCCACCACCTGCACCGACAGCGCCACGGCGATGCCGGTCAGCAGCATGAAGGCCAGCGAGAGGCTGCGCATCGGCACGCCCTTGGCCGCCGCGACGTCGGGATCCACGCTGGCGAAGGTCAGAGGCCGCCAGATGACCAGCAGCGCGCCGATCACGACGACGGCGCCCACCGCCATCTCGAGCGCCTGCGCCCGGTCCACCGAGACGATCTGCCCGGTCAGCAGCGAGAACTTGTTGGCCGAGCGCCCCTGGTAGAGCGCGAGGAACAGGATGCCGAGCCCCAGGCCGAAGGGCATGAGGGTCCCGATCAGCGCGTTGTGGTGGCCCGCGCGGGCGCCCAGCAGGCCGATGACCAGCGCCGCCGCGACGGAGCCGGCGAGCGAGCCGGTCACGACGTCGAACCCGAGCAGCAGCGCCAGGGCCGCCCCGGCGAAGGAGAGCTCGGCGATGCCGTGCACGGCGAAGGCGCCGTCGCGCATGAGGATGAAGGTGCCGATGACGCCGCCCACCAGGCCCAGGATCGCCCCGGCGAGCACCGACTGGCTCAGCAGGTGCAGCAGCTCCCCGTAGCGGTCGAAGACGAAGACGCGGTCCCACAGCCCCGACAGGGCGAGGACGGGTGCGATCGTTGCGGTGACCATGGTCAGGCGCCTCCTTCGACGTCGTGGGCGTGGCAGTCCTCCGCGCCCTCGCCGGGGCCGGCCCCCACGACGACGTACCGGCCGTTGACCTTGACGACCTCGACGCGCGCGCCGTACAGCGCCGAGAGCGCGCGGGTGGTCATGACGTCCTCCACGGAGCCCGCGCGGAACCGGCCGTTGGCGAGGTAGAGCACGCGGTCGACGTCGTCGATGATGGGGTTGATCTCGTGGGTCACGAAGACCACGGTCGCGCCGGACTCCCGGCGGTACTCCTCGATGAGGCGGCTGACCGCCTGCTGGTGGTTCAGGTCCAGGGAGAGCAGCGCCTCGTCGCACAGCAGGATCCGGGGGCGGGAGGCGAGGGCCTGGGCCACGCGCAGCCGCTGCTGCTCGCCGCCGGAGAGCAGCCCCACCGGGACCGAGGCGTACTCGCTCGCGCCCACGCGCTCGAGCAGCTCGTCGACCCGGCGGCGCCGCGTAGCGGAGAACAGGCCGGGCCCCCAGCGGTGGCCGTCCACGCCGAGCCCCACGAGGTCCCTGGCGCGCAGCGGCGCCTCAGACGGGAAGGGCCGCTGCTGCGGGACGTAGCCGATCTCCGGGTTTCCCCGGCGGGCGGGCCGGTCCAGGATCCGCAGCGAGCCGCCGGACAGCCCGATGAGGCCGAGCATGGCCTTCAGCAGGGTGGACTTCCCCGATCCGTTGGGTCCGAGGACGGCGAAGTACTCGCCCTGCTCGATCTCCAGGTCGAGGCGGCTCCAGAGGGTGCGCTCGCCGAAGGACAGCGAGGCGTTCTCGAGCCGGACGCTGGGCGTCTGATGCGTGGTCACGGGGCGGGGATGCTCCTCGGGTGGGGGTCGGATCGGGGGGCAGATTAGGGGCGGATCGGGGCGGGGCGCCGGAGCCGGACGCGGACCGGCCCGCCCCGGCCCAGGTTACTCCCCTCGGGCGGGACGGGCCGTCGCGGGCCGGGGGCGGATCACACGGCGTCGGCCACGTGGTCGATGTTCTGCCCCATCCAGCCCAGGTAGTCCTGACCCTCCGGGATGGTCTCGGTGAAGGAGACGGTGGCGACGCCGTCGGACTCCGCGGCGTCCAGGACCTGGCGGGTCTGGCCGGACTCGGTCTGCTCGTTGAAGGCCAGCAGGTTCACCCCGCCGGAGGACAGCTGGTCCAGCACGTCCTGGAGGGTCGCTGCCGGGACGTCGTTGCCGTCCTCGATCGCGGCGACGAAGTCCTCCGGCGTCACGTCCTCCATGCCGGTGGAGTCGAGGAGGTAGCCGGGCACGGGCTCGGTGGCGAGGTAGCTCTTGCCCTCGCCCTCGATCCCGGACGCCCGGTCCTTCAGCTCGTCCAGCTGGCCGCCGAAGTCCTCGGCGTTCTGGCGGTAGGCGTCGGCGCCGTCGGAGTCGAGGTCGCCGAGGTCCGAGGCGACGCGGTCGGTCACCTCGCCCATGACGTCCAGGTTGTACCAGACGTGCTCGTTGAACTCGCCGTGGTCGTGGTGGTGCTCCTCGCCGTCCTCGCCCTCGGCGTGCGCCTCCTCCGAGTGGTCGTGCTCGTGGTCCTCGGGCTGCAGGCCGGAGACCTCGACGGCGTTGACCACCGTGGCGCCGGAGTCGGCCGCCAGGTCCTCCATGAACTGGTCGTAGCCGCCGCCGTTGAGCACCACGAGGTCCGCGTCCTGGACCGTGAGGCGGTCCTGGGCGGTGGCCTCGTAGGAGTGCGGGTCCTGGCTGGTCGAGGAGATGATCGGGGTGACCTCGACGCCGTCGCCTGCGACGTGCTCGACGACGTCCGCGTAGACGTTGGTGGTGGTGACGACCTTGAGGCCCTCTCCCCCGCCGCTGGCATCGCCCGAGGCCTCCGTGTCCCCTCCGGAGCAGGCGCTCAGGGCGAGGGCTCCGGCGGCGGTCAGGGCGAGCAGACTCGGGATACGTGCGGATCGCATGGGGTGTCCTCCAGGGGGTGCCGCCGGGGCGGCTCGGCGAATGGTTCTCATCTGCAGGCAAGTGTACTCAGATGCGAACGGTTCACAATTAAGCCCCGGTTTATGCGTGACCGGGCGGACCAGGGGCCGGCGCCCCGGCCACAGGTCCCGGTGCGCACACGGCGCCCCCGGCTCCCGGTCCTCCCGCACGGACGGTGACCCCGCCCCTAGTCCTCCTGCACGTACGGCGTGCCGCCGCGCCGCCAGCCCATCGCCTGCGTCGAGTCCTTGACCTCGCCGATCAGCTCCTCCAGCACGTCCTCGAGGAACAGCACCCCGATGGTCTCCCCGGAGCGCTCGACGACGCGGGCCACGTGCCCGTGCGTGCGCTGCATCGTGGCCAGGGCGTCCTCCACCGCGGCGTCGGGCCGCAGGTTGATCAGCGAGCGCACGCGGGTCAGCGGCGTCGGCTGCCGGTAGCGCTCCTCCGGGATCGAGAGCACGTCCTTCACGTGCAGGTACCCCAGGTAGGTGCCGTCCTCGGACTGCAGGACGAAGCGGGAGAAGCCCGTGCGCCCCACGGCCTTCTCCAGCTCGTAGGGCGAGCAGTCGGAGGGCAGGGTCACGAGGCTCTCGGTGGGCACCATGACCTCGCGGACCGACTTCTCGGAGAACTCCAGCGCGCCCGAGAGCATGCCGTCCGCGTCGGTCACCAGGCCCTCCGCGGTGGACTCCTCGAGGATGGTCTGGAGCTCGTCGACCGTGAAGGTCGAGGAGACCTCGTCCTTCGGATCCACGCGCATGAGGCGCAGCGCGTGGTTGGCGATCCAGTTCATCATCGCGATGAGCGGCCGCACGATCCGCGAGACCAGCACCAGCGGCGGCGCGAGCCACAGCGCCGCCTTGTCCGCGACCGAGACGGAGATGTTCTTGGGCACCATCTCGCCGAAGATCACGTGCATGTAGGTGACCACCAGCAGGGCCAGCAGGAAGCCGGTGACGTCCGCGCTCGAGGAGCTGAGGCCGAGCGCCATGAGCGGCTCGGCCACGAGGTGGTGCACCGCGGGCTCGGCGACGTTGAGGATGACCAGCGAGCAGACCGTGATGCCCAGCTGGCAGCACGCGAGCATGAGGGAGACGTGCTCCATCGCGTACAGGACGGTCTGCGCGCGCTTGTTGCCGGCTTCCGCGAGCGGCTCGATCTGCGAGCGGCGCGCCGACATGATGGCGAACTCGCTGCCCACGAAGAAGGCGTTGCCGATCAGCAGGATGACGAACCAGCCCAGGGCTGCCCAGTCGTTCACGCGCGATCACCCCCGTCCCGCCGCTGCGGGGCGGGCCGGCTCCCGACGGCGCGGCTCGGCCCGGGGTCGATCATCAGCGTCTCCTCCGGGCCGTGCTCGGCGGGCGTGAACAGGATGCGATCCACGCGCCGGTGGTCCATCCGCTCGACCTCCAGGAAGCCGGTCTCGATCGCGACCCGGTCCCCGACCTCGGGGATCCGGCCCAGCCGGTCCATCATGAACCCTCCCATGGTCTCGAAGGCGGGGTCGTCGTCGATGTCCAGCGGCGTGACCCGCTCGGTGACCTCGTCGGGGCGCAGCAGGCCCGGGAAGTGCCAGCGGCCGTCGGCGGTCTCCAGGACGCCGGGGACGGCGCGGTCGTGCTCGTCGGCGACCTCGCCCACGATCTCCTCCACCAGGTCCTCCAGCGTCGCGATGCCCGCGGTCCCGCCGTACTCGTCCAGCACGACGGCGACCTGCAGCGCCCCGGCCCGCAGCTGCCGCAGCAGCGCGTCCAGGTGGATGGTCTCCGGGACCCGGAGCACCTCCTCCATGAGCGCCCCCGCCTCGACCAGGTCGCGCCGCTCGGGCGGGACGCCCACGGCCTTCTTCAGGTGCACGACGCCGCGCACGTCGTCCTGGTCGTCCTCGAACAGCGGGAAGCGCGAGTGCCCGGTGCGGCGCGCCTCCGCGATGACCTCGCGGACGCTGTCGGTGGTGGGCAGCATGCTCACCTGCCGCCGCGCGGTCATGACGTCCGAGGCGGTGCGCTCGGCGAAGGTCAGGGTCCGGGAGACGAAGTTGGCCGTGCCGGCGTCGAGCGTGCCCAGGTCCGCCGAGCGGCGCACCATCGAGGACAGCTCCTCGGGCGAGCGGGCGCCGGAGAGCTCCTCCTTGGCCTCGAGCCCCAGCAGGTGCAGGACCTTGTTGGCCGTGCCGTTCATGATGACGACGAAGGGCTTCATGACGGCGGTGAAGATCAGCTGCGGCCGGGCCAGCGCGCGGCCCACCCGGTAGCCCACCGAGATCGCGAGGTTCTTGGGGATCAGCTCGCCCATGGACATCGACAGCAGGGTCGCGATGCCCATCGACACCGCGAAGGTCAGCGGGGAGGTGACGGACGCGGGCAGGCCGATCGCGGCGATGCTGTCGCCGAGCAGGCCCTGCAGGCCGACGTCGAGCGTGTAGCCGGTCAGCAGCGTCGTGATGGTGATGCCGAGCTGGCAGCTGGAGAGCTGGGTCGAGAGCGAGCGCAGGCAGCGCAGCAGCGGCTCGGCCTTCGCGTCGCCCTCCCGGATCTTCCGGGAGACGGTCGACTGGTCCAGCGCCACCAGGGAGAACTCCACCGCGACGAAGAACCCGTTGCCGAGGATCAGGATGAGCCCGGCCAGGATGAGGAACCACTCCACGGCTCAGGCACCCGCCTCGGGGACGACGCCGCGGCGCAGGGCGGTGCGGGACGCCGCGAACGGTGCGCCGGGACGGGGATCGCGGCCCCGCGCCGGCGCGGCGGGTTGTGGAGGCTCGGGGTCGGAGCAGGTCAGGGGTACGTCCATAGCGTGTTCCATTCTAGCGAGTCGGCCCGGGGCGGGATCTCATTCCCAGGACTGGGCGCGCGCCCGCCCCTCGTCGTACCCGGCGGCGGACTGGACGCCCACGATCGCGCGCGCCCTGAACGCCTCGAGCGAGGCGGCGCCGGCGTAGGTCATCGAGGAGCGGACCCCCGCGGTCACGTGGTCGAGGATGTCCTCGACGCCGGGGCGCCGCGGATCCAGGTACATGGCGGAGGAGGAGATGCCCTCCTCGAACATGGTCTTCCGGGCCCGCTCGAAGGCCTCGTCCGCCCGGGTGCGGTGGTGCACCGCTCGGGTCGAGGCCATGCCGAAGCTCTCCTTGTAGGCGCGCCCCGAGGCGTCGGTCAGCAGCTCGCCGGGCGACTCGTGGGTCCCGGCGAGCCACGAGCCCACCATGACCTGGCTCGCGCCGGCGGCCAGCGCGAGCGCGACGTCGCGGGGGTACTTCACGCCGCCGTCGGCCCAGACCCGGGCCCCCAGGGCGCGGGCGGCCTCGGCGCACTCGAGCACCGCCGAGAACTGCGGGCGCCCGACCGCGGTCATCATCCGCGTGGTGCACATGGCCCCCGGGCCGACGCCGACCTTGACGATGTCCGCCCCGGCGTCGATGAGGTCCCGCGTGCCGTCGGCCGTGACGACGTTGCCCGCCACGACCGGGACCGCCGGGGAGACCGAGCGCACCGCGGCCAGCGCCTCGACCATCTTCAGCTGGTGGCCGTGGGCCGTGTCCACCACGAGCACGTCCGCGCCGGCCCGCAGCAGGGCGTCCGCCCGCCCGGCGACGTCGCCGTTGATGCCCACCGCGGCGGCCACGCGCAGCCGCCCCCGGTCGTCCAGCGCGGGCCGGTAGATGGTGGAGCGGACGATCCCGGCCTTGGACAGCACGCCCACGTAGCGCCCCTCGCGGACCACCACGGCGAGGTCGACGCCGGCCCGCTCGCACCGCGCGAAGACCTCCCGCAGCGCCGCGCTCCGGGCCTCCCCGCCCCACTCCGCGTCGCCGCCGATCTCCGCCTCCTCCACGGTCAGCGGGATCGGCGCCATGATGGACCCGACCTCGGCGTGCCGGTCCACGGCCTGGGACTCCTCGGGGCGCACCAGGCCCACGGGCCGGCCCTGCTCCCCCACGACCACCGCGGCGCCGAAACTGCGCTTGGTCATCAGCTGCAGGGCCTCGTGGACCGTGTGGGAGGGGTCGAGCGCGATCGCCGACTCGGCGATCGGGTGGCAGGACTTGACGCCCGCGAGGATCTCGGCCGCGAGGTCGGACGGGACGTCCTGCGGCAGGACGGCCAGACCGCCGCGCCGGGCCATGGTCTCCAGCATCCGCCGCCCGGTGACGGCGGTCATGTTCGCGGCGACGACGGGGACGGTCGCCCCCGTGGCGTCGTCGGCGGCCAGGTCCGCGTCGAAGCGGGAGGTCACCCGCGAGTTCGAAGGGACCAGGAAGACGTCGTTGTAGGTCAGGTCGGTCTGAGGGGTCGTGATGAAGCGCACGTCGCCATGGTAGCGCGAGCACCCCCGCGCGGGTCCACGTCCGGGACGGACCGGCCCTCCCGGGGGTCACGCAACGAGCCCCCGGGCCCGCGGTTTCGCGGATCCACCGCGTCGGAGTAGATTCAGTCCACGCGACTCTAATAGACTCGTGTGGAGTCACGCACCGCCCCGCACCGTCGCGGGGCTGGGAGACTCACGGATGACACGCGCAGCGACCGCCCCGCGGTGCGCCGCGCTGTGTGGGGATCCCGCGGGAGGGTGCGCGGGCTGAGCAACTCAGCTGCAGCAACGAATGAGCCAACGGAAGAGGCGTTAAGAAGTGCCAGAACAGCCACATCACCAGATCCCTGAGGAATTTGCCGGCAACGAGTGGCTCGTGGACGAGCTGTTCGAGCAGTACCAGCAGGACAAGAACTCGGTGGACGAGAAGTGGTGGCCCATCTTCGAGTCGATGGCACGCGAGGAGGGCGGCGCCTCGACGTCGGCCCCCGCCTCCCAGGGCACCGCCCCGGCCCCGAGCAAGCAGCAGCCCGCGCCGGCGCAGAAGGCCGCCCCGGCCCAGAAGCCCGCTCCCGCGCAGAAGGCGGCCCCGGCCCCGAAGCAGGCCGCGGCGCAGAAGCCCTCGGGCACGGCCAAGCCCACCACCACCGGGGACGGCAAGGCCAAGCAGGAGACCGAGAAGAGCGACGAGAAGGGCCAGCAGACCAAGGCCTCGAAGCCCATCCCGGCGCAGCTCCCCGAGTCCAGCCGCGGCGAGGACACCGAGGACGCGGCCAAGGTCGTCTCCCTGCGCGGCCCGGCCAAGGCGATCGCGACCAACATGGAGGAGTCGCTCACCGTCCCGACGGCGACCACCGTGCGCGCGGTGCCGGCCAAGGTGCTGATCGACAACCGCACCATGATCAACGAGTACCTGCGGCGCTCCCGCGGCGGGAAGATCTCCTTCACCCACCTGATCGGCTACGCCGTGGTGCGGGCCCTCAAGGAGTTCCCCTCGCAGAACGTCGTCTTCGGCGAGGACGCGAAGGGCCGCCCCGCCGCGGTCCACCCGGCGCACGTCAACTTCGGCCTGGCGATCGACATGCCCAAGCCGGACGGGTCCCGCAACCTGGTGGTGCCCAACATCAAGGGCGCCGAGACGATGAACTTCGCCGAGTTCTGGGGCGCCTACGAGGACATGGTCAAGCGGGCCCGCGACAACTCGCTCACGGTCGAGGACTTCAAGGACACGACCGTCTCCCTGACCAACCCCGGCGGCATCGGCACGGTCCACTCCGTGCCGCGGCTGTCCAAGGGCCAGGCCTGCATCATCGGCGTCGGCGCGCTGGACTACCCGGCCGAGCGCCGCGGCACCTCCCCCAAGGTGCTGGCGCGCGAGGGCGTCTCCAAGATCCTGACGCTGACCTCCACCTACGACCACCGCGTGATCCAGGGCGCCGGCTCCGGCGAGTTCCTGAAGCTGGTGGACCAGTTCCTGCTGGGCGAGGGCGGCTTCTACGACGAGATCTTCGAGGCCCTGCGCATCCCCTACGAGCCCGTCCGCTGGGCCGTGGACAACCAGGTCAACCCGGAGACCGAGGTCAACAAGGTCGCCCGGATCCAGCAGCTGATCCACGCCTACCGCGTGCGCGGCCACCTGCTGGCCGAGACCAACCCGCTCGAGTACGTGATGCGCAAGCACCCGGACCTCGACATCCACACCTACGGCCTGACCCTGTGGGACCTCGACCGCGAGTGGCCCACGGGCGGCTTCGGCGACGCCTCGAAGCTCTCCCTGCGCAAGATCGTGGACCTGCTCCAGGACGCGTACTGCCGCACCCTGAGCATCGAGTACATGCACATCGAGTCCCCGGACGAGCGCGAGTGGTTCCAGAACCAGCTCGAGCACGGCTACACCAAGCCGACCCGCGACGAGCAGATGCGCGTGCTGGGCAAGCTCAACGCCGCCGAGGCCTTCGAGACGTTCCTGCAGACCAAGTACATCGGCCAGAAGCGCTTCTCCCTCGAGGGCGGCGAGTCGCTGATCCCGCTGCTGGACTCGATCATCTCCGGCGCGGCGGACAACGAGCTGGCCGGCGTCGGCATCGGCATGGCCCACCGCGGCCGCCTCAACGTGCTGACCAACATCGCGGGCAAGTCCTACGCGCAGATCTTCCGCGAGTTCGAGGGCGAGCAGGACCCCCGCCTGGTCGGCGGCTCCGGCGACGTGAAGTACCACCTCGGCACCGAGGGCGTGTTCACCTCCGACAACGGCAACGAGACTCAGGTCTACCTGGCCGCGAACCCCTCCCACCTCGAGGCCGTGGACCCGGTCCTGGAGGGCATCGTCCGCGCCAAGCAGGACCTGCTGGACCAGGGCAGCCACGGCGAGCACGCCTACGGCGTCCTGCCGATCCTCATCCACGGCGACGCCGCCTTCGCGGGCCAGGGCATCGCCCTGGAGACGATGCAGATGTCGCAGCTGCGCGGGTACAAGGTCGGCGGCACGGTCCACATCGTGGTGAACAACCAGGTGGGCTTCACCACCACCCCCGGCGAGGGTCGCTCCTCGACCTACTCGACCGACGTCGCCCGCATGGTGCAGGCGCCGATCTTCCACGTCAACGCCGACGACCCGGAGGCCGTGGTCCGCGTGGGCCGCCTGGCCTTCGAGTACCGCCGCCGGTTCAACAAGGACGTCGTGGTGGACCTGGTCTGCTACCGCCGCCGCGGTCACAACGAGGCCGACGACCCCTCGATGACCCAGCCGCAGATGTACCGCCTGATCGAGGCGAAGCGCTCGACGCGCAAGCTCTACACCGAGGCGCTGGTGGGCCGCGGGGACATGACCCGCGAGGAGGCCGACCGGGCGCTGAAGGACTACCAGGAGCGCCTGGAGCGGGTCTTCACCGAGACCCACGAGGCCCAGACCTCCTCCATCCCCCTGGTGACCGGCGACGCCGCCGCGGTCTCGAACATCGAGCGCCCCGCGGCCCAGCAGATCGAGGACTCCGTCTACAACCCGGAGACCACGTCCGTCAGCGCCGAGGTCATCGAGCGCATCGGCGCGGCCTACACCGAGGTCCCCGAGGGCTTCGAGGTCCACAAGAAGCTCGCCTCGCTGCTGAAGAAGCGCGAGCAGATGTCCCGCGAGGGCAACGTGGACTGGGGCTTCGGCGAGCTGCTGTCCTTCGGCTCCCTGCTCATGGACGGCGTCCAGGTGCGGATGTCCGGCCAGGACGTCCAGCGCGGCACCTTCGTCCAGCGCCACTCGGTGCTGCACGACGGCCACTCCAACGCCGAGTGGATCCCGCTGCAGCACCTCTCGGAGGACCAGGCGAAGTTCATGATCTACAACTCCCTGCTCTCGGAGTACGGGGTCATGGGCTTCGAGTACGGCTATTCGGTGGAGCGGCCCGACACCCTCGTGGTGTGGGAGGCGCAGTTCGGCGACTTCTTCAACGGGGCGCAGACGATCATCGACGAGTTCATCAGCTCGGCCGAGCAGAAGTGGGCCCAGCGCTCCTCGCTGGTGCTCATGCTGCCCCACGGCTACGAGGGGATGGGCCCGGACCACTCCTCGGCCCGCATGGAGCGGTTCCTGCAGCTGTGCGGTGAGAACAACATGACCGTCGCCGTCCCCTCGACGCCGGCCAACCACTTCCACCTGCTGCGCCGTCAGGCCTACAGCCGGCCGCACAAGCCGCTGATCATCATGACGCCGAAGCAGCTGCTGCGCCTGAAGGCCGCCACCTCCTCGGTGGAGGACTTCACGCAGGGCGAGTTCCAGAAGGTCATCCCGGACGTCGCCGGGCTGAAGGACTCCGAGGTGGAGAGGGTCGTGCTCGTCTCCGGGCGCCTCTACTACGACCTCGCCGCGCGCCGCGACAAGCAGCAGCTGAAGAGCACCGCGATCGTGCGCGTCGAGCAGCTCTACCCGCTGCCCGTCGCCGAGATCAAGGAGCAGCTGTCCCGCTACTCCGGCGCCGAGGTGGTCTGGGCCCAGGACGAGCCCGCCAACCAGGGCCAGTGGCCGTTCATGGCCGTGAACCTGCTGCCCCTGCTCGACGCCGAGGTGCGGCTGGTCTCCCGGCCCGCCTCCGCCTCCCCCGCCACCGGCTCGGGGAAGCGCCACCAGGCCGAGCTCGAGCACCTGATCGTGCAGGTCTTCGAGTAGGATCGGCCCCCGCGCGAGCGCGGGATCGCGAGGGCCCCCGCACCGGTGATTCGACATCCGTCGTGTCGGGGCGGGGGCCCTCCGGCGTGAGAGCATGGTCTCGAACGTCTATCGTGGAGCACTAGGAAGTCCCGCCCGAGCCGCCTCGCGGAGGCCCGGGCGGTTCGAGGACAACGGAAAGAGTCTCGTGGAGCAACGGAACATTCGCATCGTGGCGGTCGGCGACGACCTGCTGGCAGGCATCGGCGACCCCCGGGGACTGGGCTGGTTCGGCCGGGTCATGGCGCGCACGCCGCGCAACGTGGCGCCGCTGGCCTCCTACAACCTCGCCTCGCCCGGCGAGACGAGCGAGACCCTCAACGAGCGCTGGTTCGACGAGGCTGGCCGCCGGTTCGGCTCCGGCGCGGACAACCGCCTCGTGATCGCCCCCTCGACGCTCGACGTCGACACCGGCATCACCAACGCCCGCAGCCGGCTCAACCTGGCCAACATGGTGGACCTCGCCTCGCAGAACAACATCAAGGTCCTGGTCGTGGGGCCTCCCCCGACCCTCGACGCCGAGCGCAACCGCCGCATCGCGGACCTCTCCGCGGCCTACGCGGACGTGACCACGCGCCGTCGTCACGTCTACGTGGACACGTTCAACCCGCTCCAGCACCACGAGCAGTGGCGCCAGGACCTGGCCTCCAACGACGGCCGCCCGGGCCAGGCCGGCTACGGCCTCATCGCCTGGCTGGTGCTCCACCGCGGCTGGTACTCCTGGCTGCAGCTGCCCGAGCAGCGCTGAGCCGCGCCGCGCGGGCGCCGCGCGGGACGGCAAAGGTGCGCCGGTCGCCGGCGCTGTGGAAGAATGGTCGTTCGTGCCTGCGCCGCCCCCTTCCCGGGGCGAGCTCGGGCGGACCAGCAAGCAATCGCGCCGGCCCCCGGGGGCTCGACGCGGGTGAAGGAGGCTCCCATGAGCAAGCGTGGACGTAAGCGCAAGGATCGCCGGAAGAACAGCGCCAACCACGGCAAGCGGCCCAACTCCTAGGGTCGACGCCGGGTGCGGCACCGGCCGCGCACGAGAACGGGGCCGGGACGAGCTGAACGCTCGTCCCGGCCCCGTTTCGTCTCCCCCGACCGGAGGCCTCTCGCCTCCGGCCCGGGTCGCCGCGCGGACGCCGGGCGGGGTCTCCAGCGTCGGGCGGCGTCGCTGGTGGCCTAGCGGGAGCTGCTCACCCGGTGGGTGCCGCGCCCGTCCCCGACAGCGGCCTCGCCGTCGTGGCCGTGCGAGGCGGTCTCCGGGCTGGCGCGCAGGTCGTCGATGCGCTCGAGGATCGAGTGCTTCAGCGTCTCCGGGGCCGACTCGCAGCAGGATCTCTTGACCGCGGAGCGGATCAGGCACTCCAGGTCGTACTCCCGCGAGCAGGTCGCGCACTCCTCCAGGTGGGCCCTGATGTCGTGCAGATCTTCGGTCGAGAGGGCGCCGTCGAGGTACTCGTAGATGCGGCCCATCTGCTCGTCCCGGCAACCTCCCGAGTTCTGGCAATCGGACATGTTCCCTTCCTTTCTTCTCGTCCGGCGGATGACGCTCAACGGGTGCCGCCCCCCTTGGCGTCGTCCTTCTGACGGTCCTTGGCGCGGAAGCCGAGCTCGGCCGCGTAGTCGGCGAGCTGCTCGCGCAGCAGCCGGCGTCCTCGGTGCAGCCGGGACATGACGGTCCCGATGGGGATGTCGAGGATCTCCGCGATCTCCTTGTAGGCGAAGCCCTCGACGTCCGAGTAGTACACGGCCATCCGGAAGTCTTCCGGGATGCTCTGCAGCGCCTCCTTGACGTCCGTGTCCGGCAGATGGTCCAGCGCCTCGGCCTCGGCGGACTTCAGCCCGGTCGAGGTGTGCGCCGAGGCCTGGGCCAGCTGCCAGTCCTCCACGGTGTCGGTGTTGGCCTGCTGCGGCTCGCGCTGGCGCTTCCGGTACAGGTTGATGTAGGTGTTCGTGAGGATGCGGTACAGCCACGCCTTGAGGTTGGTCCCCGGCCGGTACTGATGGAAGGCCGAGAAGGCCTTGGTGTACGCCTCCTGCACGAGGTCCTGCGCGTCCAGCGGGTTGCGCGCCATCCGGAGGGCGGCCGCGTAGAGCTGATCGATGTACTGCATCGCGTCACGCTCGAATCGCAGCTTCCGCTCTTCATCGGACTCGTGAGACAGATCGACGGTGTTCACGGGTTCCTTCCGCCTCGACTGGGTGCTCTTCGCAGTCCATTCTAGGAGACCGGACGCCGCTGGCGCTCGGGGTGCCGCGCGGGTCGCCGGACCCGCCTCCGGTGCGATCGCTGTGCTCACGCGCCTCACCCCTCGCTTTCGTGTCGACTGCTGTTCGGTGCAACGGCCCGCGCCGCCCGCGTATTCCGCGCCCGGCCGTTCGCACACGACGAAACCGCGGCGCGTCCTGCCGGGGCGCGGGGGGCATCACCTAGGATGAGAGGAGTTCCTGGGTACGGCCGGGCCGGAGGCTCCGGCCCGGAATCCGTCCCACGAGGAGGAGGAGACATGACCATCGTCCGCAAGTTCGCCCGCCCCCTGCTGGCGACGTCCTTCATCTACAACGGCGTCGTCCGCTTCCGCTCCCCCGAGGGCGGCCGGTATCTCACCCCCGCCCTCGACGCCGCCGCCAAGGCCCGCCCGGAGCTCCGGGCGCTCAAGGGCAAGGAGCGCCTGATCGCCCAGAGCATCGCCGGCACCCAGATCGCCGCCGGCTCGCTCTTCGCGCTGGGCCGCTTCCCGCGCCTGTCCTCGACGCTGCTGCTGGCCACCGGCGCCATCAACACCTACATCGACTACCGGGCCGCGCCGACCTCCACCAAGGAGGAGAAGGAGGCGCGCCTGGGCCAGGGCCTGAAGAACGCCTCGCTCGTGGGCGCCGTCGCCCTCTCCTCGGTGGACACGGCCGGGAACCCCTCGCTGGCCTGGCGGGCCAGCAAGTTCGGCTCGGACGTCCGGAAGAAGTCCAGCCAGCTGGGCGACGACCTCAAGAAGAAGTCGGAGAACGTCCTGCACCACTGAGCCGCCCGCCGAGCCGCTCCACCACGACGACGCCCCCAGGACCCGCCGCCGCCCCCACCCGGGGGCGAGCGGGGACCGGGGGCGTCGTCGCGTCCGGGGCCGGGCTCGGCGACGATTCCGACCTCCGAGCTCGGCGACGATTCCGGCCCCGGGCGCGCGGATCGCGGCGGGCGGGGAACGGCGGACGCGGCCGGCGGCATCGTCCCCCACGCGCGCCTAGACTGGAAGGGACGCACCGTTCCCCGACCCCTGGACCCGCCCATGACCTCCGCCTTCCCCTCCCCCGCCGACGCCCCCGAGGAGCACTGGCCCGCGCCGGTGCACGAGCCCTCCGTGCCGATCGACGCCCGCGTGCGCGTCCCCGGCTCGAAGTCGCTGACCAACCGCTACCTCCTGCTCGCCGCGATCGCCGACGGCCCGAGCGAGCTCACCGGTGCCCTGGAGTCCCGCGATTCGCGCCTGATGATGGACGCGCTGGAGCCGCTCGGCGCCTCCTTCGTCCACGACGGCGACCGGCTGAGGGTCCTCCCCCTCCAGCGCGGACCCCGGGTGGACGCGGACCCGATGGACGCGGTACGGGCGGATGCCGACCCCGTGGACGCCGCCCCGGTGTCCGCGGACCCGGCGGATGCCGCCCCGGCGGGCGCCGCCCCGGTGGACATCGACACCGGCCTGGCCGGCACCGTCATGCGCTTTGTCCCCCCGCTGGTCGCGGCGCTGGGCGTCCCGGCCCGCTTCGACGGGGACCCGCACGCCCGGCGTCGTCCCATGGGGCCGGTGATCGAGGCCGTGCGCCAGCTCGGGGCCGAGGTCGACGACGAGGGGCGCGGCGCCCTGCCCTTCGCCGTGCGCCCCGCCGCGTCCGGGAGCGGTCGCCCGCAGACGCCCGGGGGCGAGGGTTCACCGGCTCCCGCCGTCGTCGAGATCGACGCCAGCGGCTCCAGCCAGTTCCTCTCCGCCGTCCTGCTCTCCGGCTGCCTCCTCCCCGGCGGCGTCCGGGTGCGGCACCGCGGTGAGTCGGTCCCGTCCCTGCCGCACGTGCGCATGACGCTGGAGGTCCTCGCCGAGTACGGGATCCGCACCGAGGACCACGGGGACGGCTCCTGGACGGTCCTGCCGGGCGTGCCGCGCGCGCACGACGTCGTGGTCGAGCCCGACCTGTCCAACGCCGGCCCGTTCGTGGCCGCCGCCGTGGTCACCGGCGGCAGCGTCGCGATCCCCGACTGGCCCGAGAGCACCACCCAGGGCGGGGACCACTGGCGCGAGATCCTACCCCGCTTCGGCGCCGAGGTGCGGCGGGACGGCGCGGACCTCGTGGTGACCGGAGACCCGGAGGCCGCGAGCGCGCTGCCCGGCATCGACATCGACCTCTCCGAGGCGGGCGAGCTCGCCCCCACCGTGGCCGCCATCGCGGCGCTGGCCTCGGGTCCCTCCCGGTTGACCGGCATCGCGCACCTGCGCGGGCACGAGACGGACCGTCTCAAGGCCCTGGTGACCGAGATCGAGCGCCTCGGCGGCGCCGCCCGCGAGCTGCCGGACGGCCTCGAGATCACCCGCGCGGTCGGCACCGGCGGGGTGTTCCGCACCTACGACGACCACCGGATGGCCACGGCCGCCGCGGTGATCGGGCTGCGCGTGCCCGGCGTGGAGGTCGAGAACATCGCGACCACCGCCAAGACGCTGCCCGACTTCCCCGAGATGTGGACCCGCATGCTCACCGGGGGCGGCGCATGAGCCCTGCCCGCAGGACCTGGGACGAGTCGGACGTGAGGATCCGGGCCAACAAGCGCGGCTCGCGCCCGCGCACCAAGGAGCGTCCCGCGCACGAGGACGCGGTGGTCGGCCGCGTCGTGACCGTGGACCGCGGGCGGTACACCGTGGACCTCGGCAGCGCGGGACCGGGCGAGCCCATCGTGGCCGTGCGCGCCAAGGACCTGCGCCGCACGCCCGTGGTGGTCGGGGACCTCGTGGGCGTCGTCGGCGACGTCTCCGGCGCCGAGGGCTCGCTGTGCCGGCTCGTGCGGCTCGAGGAGCGCTCGACCGTGCTGCGCCGCAGCTCCGACGACACGGACCCGATCGAGCGCGTCGTGGTCGCCAACGCGGACCAGCTGGTGATCGTCGTGGCGGCCGCCAACCCGACGCCGCGCACCGGCTTCATCGACCGCTCGGTGGTCGCCGCGCACGACGCCGGGATCGAGCCGCTGCTGTGCATCACCAAGACCGACCTCGCGGGCCCGGAGGCCCTGCTGGACTACTACGCCCGCTCGGGGCTGCGGGTGCTCACCAGCTCCCCCGCCGCCGACGCCGCGGAGGTCACCCGGGTCGGCCAGCACGAGACCCTCGAGCTCGAGCCCGGCCTGCTGGAGACCCTGCGCGAGGAGCTCGGGGCGCGCGTCTCGGTCATGCTGGGGCACTCCGGGGTCGGCAAGTCCACCCTGGTCAACGCGCTGACCGGCTCCGAGCGCTCGACCGGCGGGGTCAACGCCGTGACCGGCCGCGGCCGGCACACCTCCTCCTCCGCGCTCGCGCTGCACCCCGCGTGGGGCGGGGAGTCCACGTGGGTCATCGACACGCCGGGCATCCGCTCCTTCGGCCTCGCCCACGTCCCCCCGGAGTCGGTGGTGGCGGCCTTCCCCGAGCTCGCGCCCGGGGCCGAGCTGTGCCCCAAGGGCTGCACCCACGCCGCCGACGCCGCGGGCTGTGGGATCTCCGCGCTGGTGGCCGAGGGCGAGGCGGGCCCGTCCGGGCCGGCCCGGCTGGAGTCGCTGCGGCGCCTGCTCGGCGTCGCCCCGGAGGCCGGCCTGCCGGAGACCAAGGAGCTGGGCGCCAGCCCGGCGAGCCGCGAGTGGGATAGCCTGGAGCCATGAATCCCCGGACCCAGTACAACGAAGACCTGCGGCTCGCCCACGTCATCGCCGACGCCGTCGACAGCTACACCCTGGGCAGGTTCCAGGCGCAGGACTTCACGGTCGAGACCAAGCCCGACCTCACGCCCGTGACCGACGCGGACCGCAACGCGGAGCAGCTGATCCGCTCGCACCTGTCCCGCGCCCGCACGCGCGACGCGGTCCTGGGCGAGGAGTTCGGCTCGGTGGGCGCCTCGAGCCGCCAGTGGGTCGTCGACCCGATCGACGGGACCAAGAACTTCGTCCGCGGGGTGCCCGTCTGGGCCACGCTGATCGCCCTGCTCGACGAGGGCAGGCCCGTGGTCGGCCTGGTCTCCGCGCCGGCGCTGCAGCGGCGCTGGTGGGCCGCCAGCGGATCGGGCGCCTTCGCGGGCCGCTCCCTGGTGCACGCGCGGCGGCTGGGCGTCTCCGGCGTCGAGACCCTGGGGGACGCCTCGCTGTCCTTCTCCTCGCTCTCCGGCTGGGCCGAGCGCGGGATGCGGGATCGCTTCATCGGCCTGACCGACGAGGTGTGGCGCGTGCGCGCCTACGGCGACTTCTGGTCCTACTGCATGGTCGCGGAGGGCAGCGTGGACATCGCGTGCGAGCCGGAGCTGGCCCTGCACGACATGGCCGCCCTGGTGCCCATCGTCACCGAGGCCGGGGGCCGCTTCACCTCGCTGTCCGGCGAGGACGGACCGCACGGCGGGGACGCCGTGGCCACCAACGGCCTGCTGCACGACGCCGTGCTGGCCGGCCTGGGCGCGGGACGCACGGCCGGGGCCGGCGCGGACCTCGGCGCCTGAGCCGCCCCTCCCCCTACGACGACGGCGCCGCGGGTCGGTCTCCGGTCAGGAGTTGCTGTTGGCGTAGTCGTCGAGGCACTGCTCGAAGGCGGCGTTGTCGCTCTGCAGGTGGCTGCACTGCTCGTAGGCGTCCATGCCGTAGGAGAAGAGCACAGCCGAGAGGATCGCGACGACGATCGCGGCGATGGTGCCGAGCGCGCCGGTGATGATGCCCACGATCGGCATCGCCTTGCCGGCCCCCGGGGTCTTCTTGAGCTTGCGGATCGCCACGATGCCCAGGATGATCGCCACGATCGCGGCGATGCCGGGGACGACCAGCCATGAGAAGACCAGACCGACGATGCCGCAGATCAGGGAGGCCAGGCCCAGACCCCAGCCCGCGGGCCGGCCGGGCTTCTGACCGCCGTACTGGTCGTTGTACCCGGCGGCCTGCCCCTGGTAGGAGGGCGCGGCGTCGTGGCCGGAGTTCTGCGGGTTGTACTGGGGCGGGCCCTGGTTCGCGGCGCCGGGCTCCTGGCGGTGGGCGCCGTAGGAGGAGCCGCCGGTCTCGTGCTGGCCGTACTGGGGAGTACCGCCGCCGTCGGGGGTGTTGCGGGGAGCGTTCTCGTCTCCGGGCTGGTGTGACATGGGGTCCGTCTCCTCGTCGATCGTTGGTCGTTAGCGACTGACCGCACTAGTCGGAACTAGGGCGAGTGATCCGTCTCGACTATTCAAACACACGAAAAAATGCCCGGGCCGCAATGGCCCGGGCATTTTTCCCAATGATGTGGAGATGCGGGGAATCGAACCCCGGTCCGATGCGGCTTTGCCAGGTCTTCTCCGGGCGCAGTTCGCTTAACGGTGTTTTCGGCTCCGGCGCTCGCGCGAACGCGTCGCCGCCGAACCTATCCGCATCAAAATCCCCGGCTCCCCTGCGGACGTGGAGCCGAGTAGTGGCCTTCTAACTGATGTCAGACACCGGGCCGAAGGCGAACCCGGGCTGACAGACTGCTCTGGCTACTTACGCAGCGAGAGCGAAGTCAGTGCGCTTTTCAGATTTGGCACTTATATTTTTTGCAGAGAGCGTTTACGAGATGGCTCTGCATTCTCGGCCCGCTTCACCTGTCGCAACCGGCATCGTCGAAACCGATCATCCCCATATGCGATTGTCAATCAGCAATTCGTCTGAAGTTCTCGAAAGGCCTCCGAACGACTCCTCTATTCTACGCGGCGCGCGCCCCTTTGTGAAGCGAGGCGCTCAGCCGAGGTTGCGGTACCGCATGGCCCGCTGCGCCTCGCGCTTGTCCTGCGCCTCCTTGAGGGCCTGGCGCTTGTCGTACTCCCGCTTGCCCTGGGCCAGCGCGATCTCGACCTTGGCCTTGCCGTCGCGGAAGTACAGCTGGATCGGGACGATCGTGTACCCGGTCTCCTTGCTCTTCTGCTCGAGCTTGCGCAGCTCCTGCTTGTGCAGCAGCAGCTTGCGCCGGCGTCGGGCCGCGTGGTTGGTCCACGAGCCGTGGCCGTACTCGGCGATGTGGATGTTCTCCAGCCACAGCTCGCCGCGGCGGTCGAGGTGGCAGAAGCCCTCGACGATCGAGGCGCCGCCGTCCCGCAGCGACTTGACCTCGGTGCCCATCAGCGCGATGCCCGCCTCGTACACGGTGATCAGGTTGTAGTCGTGACGGGCCCTCCGGTTGGTCGCGATGACCTTCCGCCCGTCGTCGTTCTTCTTCTGTGCCATAGTGCTCTCGTCGTTCTCCCGGGCCGTCCGCCCGGGCGCGTGCTCGTGGAGGGGCGCCTAGGCGGCGTCGTTGCGCTGACCGGCCCGCCAGCGGATGCCGGAGTCGATCAGCGCGTCGATCCCGCCGTCCAGCACCGAGCTGGTGTTGCCCTCCTCGTGGTGGGTCCGCAGGTCCTTGACCATCTGGTAGGGGTGCAGGACGTAGGAGCGCATTTGGTCGCCCCAGGACGCCTTGACGTCGCCCGCCAGCTCCTTCTTCTTCGCGTTCTCCTCCTCCTGGCGCTGCAGCAGCAGCCGGGACTGGAGGACGCGCAGCGCGGCGGCCCTGTTCTGGATCTGCGACTTCTCGTTCTGCATCGACACGACGATGCCGGTGGGGATGTGGGTCATCCGCACCGCCGAGTCGGTGGTGTTCACGGACTGGCCGCCGGGACCCGAGGAGCGGAACACGTCCACCTTGATCTCGTTCTCCGGGATCTCGACGCTGTCCGTCTGCTCGATGAGCGGGATGACCTCGACCGCGGCGAAGGAGGTCTGGCGGCGCCCCTGGTTGTCGAAGGGGGAGATCCGCACAAGCCGGTGCGTGCCCGCCTCGACCGAGAGGCGGCCGAAGGAGTACGGGGCCTTGACCTCGAAGGTCGCGGACTTCAGCCCGGCCTCCTCGGCGTACGAGGTGTCCAGGACCTTGGTCGGGTAGCCGTTCTTCTCGGCCCAGCGCAGGTACATGCGCATCAGCATCTCGGCGAAGTCCGCGGCGTCGACCCCGCCCGCGCCGGAGCGGATGGTGACCACGGCCTCGCGGGCGTCGTACTCGCCGCTGAGCAGCGTCACGATCTCGAGCTCCGCGAGCGCCTTGCGCACCGACTCGAGCTCCTCGCCGGCCTCGCCGAGCAGATCCGGGTCGTCCTCCTCCTGGGCCAGCTCCACCATGGTCTCGAGGTCCTCGAGCCGGCTCCGGAGCCTGCCCAGCCGGTCCAGCTCGGACTGCTTGTGGGAGAGGCGGGAGGTGACCTTCTGCGCCGCCTCGGGGTCGTCCCACAGGTTGGGGGCGGCCGCCTCCTCGGAGAGCGCGGCCACGGTGGCCTGCAGCCCCTCGACGTCGCTCACCTGCTCGATGGACGCGAAGGTCCCTCGGAGGTCCTTGATCTGTGCGGGAAAGTCGATGGCGGCCATAGCTCACCAGTCTATCCGATCGGCGCGGCCTCGCGAGCGGCGGGCCGTTCGCCGGGCGGCCGGGTGGCTGCGTGGCCGGGTGGCCGGGTGGCTAGGCAACCGGGCGCCGGCCCGACGGTGAGGCGGCCGGGCGTCCGAGCCACCAGGCAACCGAGCGGGCGGGCGGCGAGGCGACCTGGCGGCTAGGCCGCGCCCGCCTCCGCCCGGCGCGGCGCGCGGCGCTCCCGCTGGGCCCGCCAGTAGCTGCAGAAGGTGATCCGCTCGTCGTCGTACCCGGCCTCGCGGGCCATCCGGCGAGCCCCGAGGGCCAGCTCGTTGCAGCCCACGGCGTACAGGGAGTCGGTCCCGCCGTCCCGCATCGCCTCGGCCAGGGCGGGCTCCCAGCCCATCCCCCGGTCCCGGGCGATCCAGGTGACCGAGGCGGCGCCGGGCAGGGCGCGCGCGTCGTCGTCCGTGGGGACCTCCGCGATCACGTCGGCGCTCACGCCCTCCGGCAGGTCGGCCAGGATGGCCTCGATGCCCGGAAGGCCGGTCTCGTCGCAGACCGCCAGGACCCGACAGGGGTCACACAGGCGGGTGAAGATGGTGCCCTGGCCCAGCACGGCGGCCCGGTCGCCCGGCGCCGCCGCGGCCGCCCAGCCGGCCGCGGTGCCCTCGAGCGCGCCCGCGGCGTCGCGGTGCAGGACGAAGTCGACGTCGAACTCCCAGTCCGGGCCGTCGCCACCACGGATCGCGCGGACCGTGTAGTTGCGGATCACGGCTCGGCTCTCCGGCGGCAGCCCCTGCCAGCGCTGGTACCAGCCGGCCGCACCGCCCCAGGGCGGGAGGAGCTCGGCGTCGCGCCGCCCGCCGGCCGGGAGGAACAGCCGGAACCACTGGTCGGCGCCCAGGGCCGGGAAGGGCAGCGGGTCGCCGGCGGACTCCGGGCCGAAGACCAGCCGCACGAAGGACTCCGAGACCGGCTCCACCCGGCGCACGACGACGCCGCGCACCCGGCACTGCGCCTCGGGCCCGGGTGCCTCCTGAGCTGCGGGACGTTCCGCGGCGGCTCGCTCGGCGACGGGGCGTTCTGCGACGGGTGCGGCGGTCATGGGGCTCCTTCTGAGGTGGGGTGCGGGCTGAGAC
>NZ_JANAFB010000015.1 GCF_024199905.1 Rothia santali | reverse complement strand
GGCGCTCACCGGCGACGGCGCGACGCTGTTCAACACCGGCGACGTCGGGTTCTGGATGTACATCGCCGCGGTGCTCAACCAGATCGGCGGGCTCGCGCTGGGCCTCCTGGTCCCGGCGCTCGCCGGCCTCCTCCCCCTCCGCCCGGCCCCGCGGGCCCGCCGCCCCCTCCCGAACCACAGCCCCTCCCATTCCGCAGAACGACGCAAGGAGAACCGCCACATGGCACAGCTCGACACCACCGTCCGCGACGGCATCGGCATCATCACCCTCAACAACCCGGACGCCCTCAACGCCTGGACCCAGAAGATGCAGCGCAGCATGATCGTGGCGCTGAAGGAGCTGGACGCGAACGACGACGTCGCCGGCATCGTCATCACCGGCGAGGGCGAGCGGGCCTTCTGCGCCGGCCAGGACCTCAAGGAGGTCGCCGCGTTCACCGAGGACCACGTCGAGGAGTGGCTGGACACCTTCCACCGGGTCTACGACGCCGTCCTGTCCACCACCAAGCCGGTCATCGCGGCGCTCAACGGCGTGACGGCCGGCTCCGGCTACCAGCTCGCCCTGCTGTGCGACCTGCGGATCGCCCACGACGGCGTGCGCATCGGCCAGCCCGAGGTCCGCTCCGGCATCCCGAGCATCACCGGCATGTACCTGACCTGGCAGTCCCTGGGCCACAGCAAGACCGCCGAGCTCATGCTCACCGGCCGCCTCATGGACGCCGAGGAGGCCCGCGGCCTCGGCCTGATCGCCGAGCTGCGCCCGCAGGCGGAGGTGCTGCCGCGGGCGATCGAGATCGCCTCGGAGCTCGCGGCCCTGCCCCGCCACGCCTTCACGCTCACCAAGCAGCGGATCCGCGAGACCCTGATGCCCGGCCTCGAGGACGCCTTCCGGGCGGCCCTCGCGGCGGACCAGAAGGCCTACGGCGACGGCGAGCCCCAGAAGACCGCCGGCGACTTCGTCGCGAAGAAGGGGGCCTGAGGCCGTGCGCGCCGAGCAGGAGACGAGCACCCCTGGGGCCGGGGCCACGCCGGGGCCCCGCACGCCGGGGCCCCGGACACTGACGGCCGACGCCGCCCCGCCTGAGGCCCACGACGCCGGGATCGCGGCCGCCGAGGCCGTGCTCCGCGGCCCCGGCCTCTCGGAGTCGCTGCGGCGGCTCGCGCAGGCGGAGCCGGACCGGCCCTACCTCAGGGACCGCCGGAGCGCGCTCACCGTCGCGGACCTGGACGCCCGGGTCGACGCCGCCGTCGCGCGCCTCCGCCAGGCCGGGCTCACCGCGGAGCACCGGGTCGGGCTGGCCCTGCCGGTCGGCGCGGACCACGTGGCGCTCATCTTCGCGCTGCTGCGGCTCGGTGCGCTGTGGCTGCCGCTGAACACCCGGCTCAAGGGGGAGCCGCTGCTGCACCAGCTGCGCGACTCCGGGGCCGACGTCGTGATCGCCGAGCGCGACGGCGAGCTGCTGGGCGAGCTGCCCGTCCTGTCCACGGAGCACCTCGCGCTGCCCGGCGGCTCGGGCGAGCCCCTGGCCCTGGCGCGGGGGCGGCGGGACGGCGGCCGGCGGCCCCGCGGCGCGAGGCCGTCCTGCTCATGTACACCTCCGGCACGACCGGCCCGCCCAAGGGCGTCCTGGTCACCGAGTCGATGCTCAAGGCGGCCGCGCTCGGCGCCCTCCAGGTCACGCAGCCGCGGGACGGCGACGTCTTCTACGTCTGGGAGCCGCTGTTCCACATCGGGGGAGCCCAGGTGGTGTTCCTGCCGCTGCTCCACCGGCTCGAGCTGGCGCTCGCCCCGCGCTTCAGCGCCTCGCGCTTCTGGGAGGACGTCCGGGACTTCGGGGTCACGCACATCCACTACCTCGGCGGGGTCCTGCAGATCCTGCTGCAGCGTCCCCCCACCGAGGCCGAGCGGGAGAACCGGGTCCGCGTGGCCTGGGGCGCGGGCGCGACGCCGGCGGTGCGGGAGGCGTGCGCCGGCAGGTTCGGCTTCGCCCTGAACGAGTGCTACGGGATGACGGAGACCTCCAGCATCGTCACGGTCAACCGGGACGACGCGGAGGGCGGCGTCGGGCGCCCGCTGCCCTGGTTCGAGGTCTCGATCGAGGCCACGGAGGGCAAGCCGCCCGGCCACGGGGAGATCCTCGTCGGCGAGCGGGTCCCGGGGCTGCTCACCGAGGGCTACCTGGGCAACCCCGAGGCGAGCCGGTCGGCCCGCTCCGGGGCGTGGTTCCGCACCGGGGACCACGGGCACCTCGACGCCGCCGGCGGCCTGCACTTCGACGGGCGCGGCAGCGACAGCATCCGCGTGCGCGGGGAGAACGTCTCGGCCTGGCAGGTCGAGGACGTCTTCGGGCTGCACCCCGACGTCGACCGCTGCGCCGTCGTCGGCGTCGAGGCCGAGGTGGGGGAGCAGGAGATGCTGCTGCTGGTGACCGCGGCGGGCGGCGCCCGCGTGGATGCGCGCGGGCTGCTGTCCTGGGGCACCGAGCGCCTGGCCGCCTTCCAGGTGCCCCGGTACGTCAAGGTCATCGACGAGATGCCGCTGACCCCGAGCCAGCGCATCGCCAAGCACCGGCTCTCCCGGGACCTCGAGGGGGCCGTCACGGCCGGCTGAACGGGGCCGTTCGGGCGCCCCGCACGACGACGCTGTCGCTCACTCCCCGTCGACCGCCGCGAAGGCGAGCACCAACCGGGCCCGCTCCAGCGGGTCGCCCAGGTCCCGCTCGAGCAGCCGCTCGGCCTCGCCGACCAGCCGCCGCAGGGTGTTCCGGTGGATCCCCAGCGCGCGCGCCGCCCGGTCCCACGAGCCGTTCTCCCGCAGCCAGGTGCGCAGGGCGCGGCGGACCTCGGCGTCGTCCTCGCCCACGGGGTCCAGCAGGAGGCGGGCCACGGCGGCGTCCGGGCCGAGGCTCCGCCGCGGCGGTCCACGCCCGGTCCAGCCCGCGCGGCCGGTGCCCCAGGACGTGCTCCCGACGTGCCGCGCGGTCCGCGCGAGCTCCTCGGCCTGGGCCATGGCGTCCGGGAGGTCGGCGAGCTCGTGCTCCTCGCTCGTCGCGAGGCACCAGCCGAGCTGGGCCGCGGTCCGCAGCGCGGCCGGGCCGGGCGGCGTCGTGGTGTAGGCCCGCAGCCGGTCCCGCCGGTGGTCCACGAAGGGGTGCGCAGCAGCCGGCGCAGCCAGCCCGTCTCCGCTGCGGCGACCGCCGCGGGCGCCGCCGGGTGGTGAACGGCGACGGTCGCGTAGGCCGTGCGGGACCGCCGGTCCCCGAGCGAGCTGGCGAGCAGGCCCGCGAACCGGGAGGACTCGTGGCGCACCGCCGCAGCGGGGGCCGCGTCGGTCAGCAGGTGCATCGTCAGCTGGTCGAGCGAGGCCGACTGCTCGGTCGGCAGGCTCATGACCAGCCGCAGCAGGTTGGCCGCCAGCAGCAGCGTCGCGTGGTCCGCGACCGTGACCCGGGGCTCGCGGGCCACCGCCAGGATCGAGGGAGCCCCGGCGTCCCCGGCCCGCGCCCTGGCCCCGCCCTCGACGTCGACCGCGAGGACCTCGCACTCGGCGCCCCCGGCCGCCAGCACCGTGCGCACCGTGGGCGGGTCCCCGCGGCGCCGCCGGTGCCGCACGCCCGCGAGCCGGCCGTCCAGGGCCTCCATCACCTCGGCGGGGACGACGCCGTCCGGCACGCGCCCCGCCCCGGAGGTCTCCCCGCCCTCCCGCAGGAGCGCCCACCCGGATCCCGAGCGCCCCAGGACGGCGAGGATCTGCTGGGCGGGCCGGTGCTGGAGCGCCGCACGGGTCAGCTGCCGGGCCGCGACGTTCATTCTCGACAGCGCGCGGGTGCGCTCGGACTCCAGGGCCCGGTTGATGTGGGCCGTGACCTGGCCGAAGGACACCTCGGGAGGCAGCGACATGAGCGGCAGCCCGGCGTCGTCGCAGGCGGCGGCGAGGGCGGGCGGGACGGCGTCGAACACCGGCTCCAGGCCCAGGACCAGTGCCGCGGCGCCGGCCTCCAGGATGTTCGCGACGTAGCCCGGCAGCGCCGCGTCCTCGGGCAGCCCCATGCCGGTGATCAGCAGCAGGTCCCCGCGCATGATGTAGGGGCCGGGCTCCGCGAGGTCGATCACGACCGGGGCGCAGACGCGGACCTCCCGGACCTCCTCGTCCCGGACGGGATCCGGACGGCCGGGGGAGGGGCGCGGGGCGCACAGCCGCACCGCGTAGTCGGCGGCGTCGAGCAGCAGGGCCAGGGGTACGCTGGCGCGCTCGAAGGCCGCGGGGGCGTCGGGGCTCATGGGTTCGGCGTCTCCTCGAGGCGATTCATCCTGGATCGGAGCAATATTGAGACGGTTCTACCATAGGGCAGGCATTCATGCCGTGGTGAGATGTCCCCAGTCCTGAAGCCCGTGTGGCGCCGGTCACCGGCGGCCGCGGTCAGCGACCCAACCCTGGAGGAACCTTGATTCTCGACTACATCGTCATCGCCGCCTACGTGGTGGGCATCCTCGGCGTCGGCTACTGGGGGATGCGGCGCTCCCGCTCCAAGAGCGACTACCTCGTGGCCGGGCGCCGCCTGGGCGGCTTCATGTACTCCGGCGCGATGTCGGCCATCGTCCTCGGCGGCGCGTCCACCGTGGGCGGGATCGGGCTGGGCTACGAGTACGGGCTCTCCGGCGCGTGGCTCGTCGTCGCGATCGGCCTCGGCATCCTGGTGCTCAGCGCCTTCTTCGCCAAGCGGATCGTCAAGCTCAAGGTCTTCACCGTGACCGAGATGCTGGACCTGCGCTACGGCGGGTCCTCCGGGCTGATCTCGGGCATCGTGATGTTCCTCTACACCCTGATGCTCGTGGTGACCTCCACGCTGGCCTACGCGACCATCTTCCACGTGCTGTTCGGCGTGCCCAACATCGTGGGCGTGCTCATCGGCGGATCGATCGTGGTCGTCTACTCCGTGATGGGCGGCATGTGGTCGATCACGCTGACCGACATCGTCCAGTTCGTTATCAAGACCATCGGCATCCTGTTCCTGCTGCTGCCGATCGCGATCGCCCACGCCGGCGGGTTCGGCGCGATGCGCGACCGCCTGGGCGAGTCCTTCTACTCGCCGCTGTCCATCGGCGGGGCCACGATCGTCACCTACATCGTCGTCTACACCCTCGGCCTGCTCATCGGCCAGGACATCTGGCAGCGCGTGGTCACGGCCCGCACCCCGCGGGTCGCGAAGTGGAGCGGCATCAGCTCGGGCGTCTACTGCGTCGTCTACGCGATCGCCGGCGCCCTGATCGGCATGGCCGCCCGCGTGGTCTTCCCCGACCTGGCCCTGCGCGACGACGCCTTCGCGACGATCGCCCAGGAGCTGCTGCCCCCGGGCGTCCGCGGCCTGGTGCTCGCGGCCGCGCTCTCGGCCATGATGTCCACGGCCAGCGGCGCCCTGATCGCCTCGGCCACGGTCTTCAGCTCGGACATCCTGCCGCGCTTCAGCAAGCGCCTGCGCACCGCGGCCGAGGCCACCGAGGCCGACGCCGCCGCGGCGGGCGAGCCGGACGGGCACGGTGAGAGCCTGCGCGGCTACCGCATCTCCGTCTTCGCGCTGGGCGCCCTGGCGATGCTGCTGGCGGCGGTGGTCACCGACGTCGTCGCGGCCCTGACGGTCGCCTACGACATCCTGGTCGGCGGGCTGCTCATCGCGATCCTCGGCGGGCTGGTCTGGCGGCGCGGCACCCGGGCCGGGGCGCTGAGCAGCATGGTGGTCGGCACCGTCGTCGTCATCGTCTCGATGATGGTCTGGGGCGTGCTGGCCAACGAGCCGATCTACTACAGCCTCGCGGCCAGCCTGGTCACCTACGTGGCGGTCAGCCTCGTGACCAAGCCGACCGACCGGGTGGTCCTGGACGAGTGGAACCGCCGGCTCCGGCTGGACGACCGGACGGCCGTCAACGACGTCGTCTACGCCGCCCGCCCGAGCGTCACCATCAGCCAGGGAGAGAAGTAGATGAACCGCCCCCTCGTGGTCTTCACCGACCAGACCGACCTCGACTGCCGCCCCGGCATGGACCTGCTCCGCGACGCCGGCTGCGACACGCTCCTCGCGGACCTGCCGACCGAGCCGCTCGCCGAGCGGCCCCTCCCGGCCGGCGCGGAGCGGGCCGTGGCGCTGGTGGTCGGGTACGCCCGGATCGACGACGCCGTCCTGGACCTGATGCCCCGGGTGCGCTGCATCGCGACCATGAGCGCCGGGACCGACATGGTCGACCTCGCCGCGGCGCGGCGCCGCGGCGTCTGGGTCGGCAACCTCGTGGACGCGGCCACCGAGGAGGTGGCCGTGCACGCGCTGTCGCTGATGCTGTGCCTCGAGCGGCGGCTGGTGGAGGGCCGGGAGACCGTGGCCGCGGGCGGCTGGACCGAGGACCTGCCGGTGGTGCCCCGGGGCACCGCGGGGCTGACCCTGGGCCTGTTCGGCTGCGGGCGCATCGCCCGGCGGCTCGGCGAGCTCGCCCGGCCGCTGGTGGCCCGCGTCGTCGCCCACGACCCGTTCGTCACGACGCCGCCGGACGGCGTCGAGCTGGTCGACCGGGAGGCGCTGCTGGCGGAGTCGGACGTCCTCTCCCTGCACCTGCCGCTCACCCCGGAGACCGCGGGGACGATGGACCGCGCGGCCTTCGCCGCCCTGCGCCCGGGCGCGGTGCTGATCAACCCCTCGCGCGGCGAGCTGGTCGACCCGGACGCGCTGCGGGAGGCGCTCGACGCCGGATGAGACCCCCGGCATTTCGGGGTGCGGGCGGCGGCGGTTAAGCTGATGGGTGGCGCCGGCGGTCCTCAGCGACCGGACCCGTGCCCTCCTTCCTCCGAAAGGCCCACCGCATGTCCGCACCCGATCCCCGCGAGACCGCCGTGGAGCTGCGCGCGCTCCAGGGGCCCGTGCTGCTCCGGGCCGTCCTGTGCCTCGCCTTCGGCCTCCTGACCGTGTTCTGGCAGCCCTCCGACCACTGGAGCTGGGAAGACCCCAGCCTGACCGCGGTGATCTGGGTCAGCGGCATCTTCATGATGCTGCACGGGATCGTGCTGATCTACCTCCAGCGCAGCCTCAACGAGCACGTGCACCACCGCCCGGGCGCCGAGCGCTCCGCGGTGCAGTCCTTCGCCCTCATGCTCCTGCTGGGCGGGGTGCTGGCCGTGAGCTTCGCCCGCGACGAGGCGCAGCTGGTGCTCGTGGTCGGGCTGGTCTACTCCATCGCGGGGCTGACCGAGCTGCTCATGGGCTTCCGCGGGACCGGCCGCTCGGCGATGGCCAAGGACTGGAAGCTGGCCGGCGGCATCACGCTGCTCACGGGCGCCGCGCTGTTCGTGCTCGGCGAGCTGGGCGCCAAGGCGATCTTCGGCGTGCTGGGCGGGGGAGCCCTCATCACCGGCGTCTTCCAGCTCCTCGCCGCCCTGAGCTTCCGGCACGACGCCGCGAGCCTCGAGCGCCGCTCCGACCCCTGACCGGCGGCCGGGCCGGTTTGCCCCGCCGCGTAGAATGAACCTGTACCGATCTTCGAGGAGGAGACCTCCGTGGCACACCGCCCCAAGCGTGGACTGAAAGCCGACATCAAGGGCCCGCTGATCATCGCGGCCGTCCTCGGCGTGGTCGCCTTCGTGGGCGTCTCGGTCTTCGGGGCCGGCGGCACCGACAACGCGGCGCCCTTCCGGCTCGCGCTCTCCGCCGCGGGTGGGGTCTTCGTGGTCACGCTGGTCGTCTGCGCGACCCTCATCATCGTGGAGAAGCCCAACGACGAGGACCTCGGGCAGGGCACCGGCGTCAACCGCCGCTCCGCCGACCTCTACGCCGAGGCCCGGGAGCGGAAGCGGGCGCGCGAGCGCGCCGAGGCGCAGGGCTCCGGGAACGCCGGGAACGACGCCGGGGGCTCGGCCGCCGGCTCGGATCAGGCCAAGCCGCAGGACGAGGAGCCGCGCTACGGGCAGCGCGCCCGCCCGGAGGACCACAACTAGGCGAGCTGGCCTCCTCAGCAGGCAGGCGGGCGGACCGCTCGAGCACGCGTGGCCGGATGGTCGCATCCTGCTGGCCGGACGGCCGCATCCTGCGCGTCGGGCGGACCTGGCGGACGCATCTGCCGAGTGCCGTCCGCCCGGGTGCGTCCGCCTAGCTGCGCACCAGCCGCGAGATGGCCGCCGTGGCCTCCGCGATCTTCTCCCGCAGGACCTCGGCGTCCCCGCCCTCGGCGGCCGCGGCGGCCACGCAGTGCCCCAGGTGCTCCTCGAGCAGCCCCACCGAGACAGCGTGCAGCGCCTTGTTGACGGCCGAGACCTGCGTCAGAATGTCGATGCAGTACTTGTCCTCCTCGACCATCCGGGCGATCCCCCGGACCTGGCCCTCGATGCGGCGCAGCCGCTTGAGGTAGGCGTCCTTCTGGTGCGTGTACCCGTGCGGCGGCGCCGGGGCGCCGGCGGGCGCGGCGGCCCGACCTTCCGCGGCGGTGGCCTCCGCGTCCGGCGCGGCGTCGTGGTCGGTCATGGCGACGTGGTCGCTCGCGGCGCGGTGGTCGGTCGAGGGGGCGGCGTCGGCGGTCTGCGGGGTCTCGTCCATACCCCGAATTATACCCGGTGGGGGTATATCACACCAGGGGGCGACGGCGCCACCCCGCCTCGGCGGGTCGCGGACTGTGAGATATCACCCCGCCCCTCGCCAAAAGGCACGGCTGCTGATGGATTCCCGATAGATTGGGGACCATGGCTTCACACATCGAGGACTACGCCCTGCTCTCCGACATGAGCACGGCCGCGCTCGTCTCCCGGGAGGGCTCCGTGGACTGGTTCTGCGCCCCCCGCTTCGACTCGGAGGCGTCCTTCGCGGCGCTCCTGGGGGACGAGAACCACGGGCGCTGGCTCCTCGCCCCCGTCGACTCGCTCGGGGCCGACGCCGCCCCCGAGGAGGAGGACTTCTCGCTGACCGAGGAGATCTCGGCCGACGAGGAGCCCTACGCGCGCGTCGTCGAGCGCTTCTACGGAGAGAACTCCTTCGTCCTACACACGGTGTGGACCACGCACGCCGGGTCGGTGCGCGTCACGGACTTCATGCCCCTCATGGGGCGCACGGAGATCGTGCGGCGCGTCGAGGGGCTGGCGGGCGAGGTCACCATGCACCAGGACCTGCGGATGCGGTTCAACTACGGCCGCACCCGGCCCTGGTCGACCCGCTACGAGGGCGCCCCGGACCCGGCGACGGGGTACCCCGACCCCGACGACGGCATGGTCGTCGCGCTGGCCGGACCCGACGCGCTGGTCTTCCGCGGCGACTCCCTCCCCGAGCCCACCGACTCCCCCGAGGGCACGCTGACCTGGGACTTCACGATCTCCTCCGGTCAGGTGCGCGACTACACGCTCACCTACTTCGCCTCCCACCGCAACCCGCCGGCCCCGCTGGACATCCACGACGCCCTGAACCGCACCGTGGCCCACTGGAGCGAGTGGTCGGACCAGTACCAGGACCCCTCGCTGCCCGTTCCCGCGAGCACCGGGTCCATCCCGGCGGCGACCTCCGCGTTCAGCGCCGTCGAGGCCACCGGGCCCGCGTCCGGGGCCATCCCGCTGGGCACCGCGCCCGCGGGCCAGGCCGAGGAGGAGGACCCCCGCCTGGCCGTCTACCGCGAGGCGCGGGTCCGCTCCCTGCTGGTGATCCGCGCCCTCATGAACCGCGAGACGGGCGGGCTGATCGCGGCCCCCACGACGTCGCTGCCCGAGGTCGTGGGCGGGGAGCGGAACTGGGACCACCGGTTCTGCTGGCTGCGCGACGTCGCGCACGCCGTCGAGGTCGCGGTCGAGCACGGGCACGAGCGCGAGGCCGCGCAGCTGCGCAACTGGCTGCTGCGCGCGATCGCCAACGACCCCTCCGACCTGCACAACGTCTACGGCCTCTCGGGGGAGAGCGACGACTTCGAGCGCCACGTGGACTTCCTCCCCGGCTACGAGGGCTCGCGCCCGGTGCGCCGGGGCAGCGGCCCCGCCTCGCAGCTGCAGGGCGACGCGATGGGCCGGCTGATGACCACCTTCGAGCGCCTGCGCCGCCTCGGGTTCGCGGAGGACCACCTGTCCTGGCCCATCCAGCAGGCGCTGCTGCGCTCGGCGATCGAGCACGTGGGCGAGGAGGACCAGGGCATCTGGGAGATGCACGGCGAGACCCACGTCTACACCCACTCCCAGGTCATGATCTGGGCCGCGCTGGACGCGGGGGTGCGCGCGGTGCAGATCCACGGGATGCCCGGCGACGCCGAGGCGTGGTCCGCGGCCCGGGACCGGCTCGCGGACCAGATCTGGTCCCACGGCTACAGCGCGGAGCTGAACTCCTTTGTGCAGGTCTACGGCGGGGACACGGTCGACGCCTCGCTGCTGCACATCGCGCAGGTGGGCTTCGTGGCCCACGACGACCCGCGCATGCTCGGCACCGCGGAGCGGATCGAGCGGGAGCTCGGCGCGGGCGAGGGCCTGATCTACCGCTACCGCAACGCGGACGGCCTGGACGGCATCGAGGGGCAGGACAACCCGCACCTCGGCTCCTCGCTGTGGCTCGCGGAGCAGCACATCCGCGCGGGCCGCGTGGAGCACGGCCGGGCCATCCTCGACGCCGTGCTGGAGCGGGCCAACGACGTCGGGCTCCTCTCGACCGAGTACTCCGTGCGGTACGGGCGCATGACGGGGAACTTCCCGCAGTCGCTGGCGCACATCGCGCTGGTCTCGGCGGTGGACGCGCTGCTGTAGCGGGATACGGCGGGCCCGCGGGCGTGACGCCGACGCCCGCCGGAGGGGACCGCCTCACCCTCCCCGAGGAGCTTCGAGAGAGGAGCGCCGCCCATGACCCGCCCCGACGTCCCGCACGCCACCGAGCCCCGCGACGTCCTCCGCGCCCCCGAGCCCCGCGACGCCGCGACCCTGCACGCCCTCTTCGACGACCCCGAGATCATGCGGTTCGTCGGCGACGGCTCCGTGAAGGACCTCGCCTACTACGAGGGCTTCGTGCGCCGGCAGGCGGAGGCCTTCCGCGCCGAGGGCGTGTGCCTCTTCCTCGTGGAGCACGACGGCGCCCCGGCCGGCTTCGTCGGCGCCCAGCGCTGGCGCCTGCCCTGGGGCCCCGAGGGCGAGATGGAAGTCGGCTGGCGGCTCGGCCGCGCGTTCAGGGGCCGGGGGATCGCGACGTCGGCCGGCCGGCGGGTCCTGGAGCGGCTCCGGTCAGCGGGACACGCCTCGGCCGTGGCCCTGATCGACGACGGCAACGCCGCCTCGATCCGGGTGGCCGAGCGCCTCGGGATGCGGCTCGGCGCCCGGCACGAGGTCGAGGGCTCGCAGCTGGCCGCCGACGCCGACCCCTCCCGCCCCGGGCGCATGGTCCTGGAGTACCGGATCGGGCTCTGAGCGGGCGCGGCCCGGTCCCGGCCGGGCGTCTCGTCCTACCGCCCCAGCCCGGCCCCCATCAGCCCGGTCAGCGGCCTGCGCGCCAGGTACAGCGCCCCGCCGAGGACCAGCGCGCCGAAGCCCACGAGCGAGAAGTATGCCGCGCCGTCGATCTTCGTGAACAGCTGCCCGAGCAGGCCCGAGAGCGAGGAGCCCAGGGCCAGGGTCAGGAAGTTCAGTCCCACCATCTGCGCGCGGAAGGCACCGGGCCCGATCCGCGTGGCCAGGGCGAGGCCGATCGGCCCGACCATGACCTCGGAGGATCCCGCCGCGGCCATGAACAGCAGGATCAGGGCCAGCGGGATGAAGGCGTCGCCGGTCGACTGGGAGACGATCAGCAGGAAGACGTAGGCGCAGCCGATCTGGATCAGGCCGATCGCCACCTTGGTGGCCGGGCGCGGCTGGCGGTCCCCCATGAGGTTCCACAGCTTGGCGATCACCGGGGTGATGAGCACGCCGGCCAGCGGGCTCATGGTCGTGATCCAGGCGACCGGGAACGTCCAGTCTCCGATCTGCAGGTCGATCCGCTCGACCACCAGGATCGAGATGGCCGTGAACTTCTGGAAGAGGAAGCCGAAGTAGATGCCCGAGGCGAGGAAGATCGGCAGGAAGCCGAGCACCCGGCGCCGCTCGTCCGGGGTGACCGCGCGCGACGTCGTCATGGTCAGGAAGTATGCCGCGGCGGCGATGAGTGCCAGGACGGTCACCACGGTCGAGAGGTTGGCCGCGCGCAGCAGGCCGGTGGCCGATGCCGCGGCGATCGCGCCGACGCCCAGGAGCGCGACGAGCGCGACCAGCGGCAGCCGCCGGCGCGGCAGCGGGTTGTTGACCACGAGCGCGCGGGCGGGCAGCTTCCGCATCGAGGCGATGAACTGGACCAGGGCCGCGGCCATGCCGATCGCGGCGAGCCCGAAGCCGAGGTGGAAGCCGTACTCGTTCTGCGCGAACCCGGTGGTCAGCGGGCCGACCACGGCACCGATGTTGATGGCCATGTAGAAGTAGGAGAAGCCGACGTCGCGCTGGCGCTGCGAGCCGCCCTCCAGGACGAAGCCGACGATCGAGGTGATGTTGGTCTTCAGCGCCCCGGTGCCCAGGACGATCAGCACCAGGCCCACGGCCAGTCCGCCGAACCCGGGGCCGAAGGCCAGTACGAGGTGGCCGGCGGTGATGATCACGGCCCCGCTGAGCACCATGGTGCGCGGGGTGAGCAGGCGGTCGCCGAGCCACGCCCCGATCACCTGGGACAGGTACACCGAGCCGCCGTAGGCGCCGACGATCCCGGCCGCGGCGGCCGGCTCGACCTCGAGCCCGCCCTGCGCCAGCGAGTACAGCAGGTAGAAGGAGAGGATCCCCTGCAGCCCGTAGAAGGAGTAGCGCTCCCAGAGCTCGGTGAAGGCCATGCTCCACACGCCGCGGGGGAGACGCGGCGATCCCCCCGGGCGGTCTTCCGCGGGGGGATCGGTGGGGGCGGCCGGGGCCGTCGCGGGGGGGGGGCGCGCCGGGCAGGGCGGGGCGCGGTGCCGTCGCCGGGCGTGCGAGCGGTGCGCTCGCCGGGCGTGCGACGGCCCGGGGGCCCGGGGGGATCGGTGCGATGGGGTGGTGTGTTCATTCGGTGAGTCCTGCGAGTCGTGACCCGATGCGGGCGATGATGGATGTCTTCTCGGAGCGCCTCGCCTCCTCCCAGGAATCGGCGGCGCCGAATAGACGATACATCCCGTGGACCCCCGCCCAGCGCACGGGCTCCGGCTCCCAGCGCCCCGAGGAGTGGTCGTTCCACGGCAGGCGGGTCAGCGCCGTGGCGCGGCCGGCGACCCGGTCGAGCAGGGTCCGGGCGGCCACGTTGGTCGCGGTGACTCCGTGACCGGCGTAACCCCGCACGGAGCCGATCCGCGTGCGCTCGTCGTAGTGGACGCCCGCGCACCAGTCGCGGGTCACGCCGATGACGCCTCGCCAGGCGTGGGCCACCGGCATCTCGACACCGGGGAAGAACAGTTCCAGCCGCTCCCGCAGCATCCGCACGGTCCGGGGGTCGACGACGCCGTCCCCCGGCGTCCCCGAGCCGAACGCGTAGGGGGAGCCGCGCCCGCCGATCGCGATCCGCCCGTCGGCCGTGCGCTGGGCGTAGACGAAGGCGTGGGCGGCGTCGTTGAGGCACTCCAGCCCCTCCCAGCCGATGCGGTCCCACGCCCGCTCGGGGAGGGGCTCGGTGGCGATCATGGCGGAATTCACCGGGATGACCTCGCGCGGCCCGAGCCCGGGCACGGGCCCGGCGATCGAGCCCGCGTAGGCCTCGGCGCAGACGATGACGGTCCGGGCGCGGACGGGTCCGCGGCGGGTCGTCACGACGCCGGGGTCCACGCGCGCGACCTCGGCCCCCTCGCACAGCCGCACCCCGCGCCGGGCCGCGGCCTCCGCGAGGCCCCGGGTCAGTCGGGCCGGGTCCACCCGGGCCGTGCGGGTGGTGAGCCGGCCGCCCACCGCGGGCACGACGTCGATCCGCTCGCGCACCTCCGCGGCGTCGAGCAGGCGCTGGTCCGACTCCTCGTAGCCGTGCTCGAGGTCGGCGCGGTGGGAGGCGCGGATGCGCTCCATCCCCGCGCGGGTCGTGGCGACCTGGAGCTGGCCGCCGCGGTGCTGGGCGGCGTCGATCCCCTCGCGCTCCAGGACGGCGAGCGTCTCGTCGATGCCGTGGAACATCTCCCGCTGGAAGGCTCGGACGGACTCCCGGCCATCGCGGCCCCGGGCCTCCTCGGCCCGGGCGTAGACGGCGCGGTTGCCGGGGATCAGGGTCGAGAGCCAGCCGCCGTTGCGCCCCGAGGCGCCGTAGCCGATCCGCCTCGCCTCGAGGACGCAGATCGACCACTCGGGGTGCTCGAGCGCCGCGTAGTAGGCGGTCCAGAGTCCGGTCAGCCCGCCGCCGACGACGACGAGGTCCTGGACCTCGTCGGGGCGGGGGAGCGGCGCGCCGGGCGAGAACGCGACGTTGTTGGAGAACGCGACGCCGCCCGGCGGCCCGAGGCGGTCCATCCAGTGGGAGATCCTGCCGTTGGCGTACGAGGCCACGGGCCTCCTCCTCTCGGACGGGCGGGGCGAAGGCCCCGCGCACACGCGACGGGCCGGCGCATGGCGTCCGTCGCTGGTGAGGACAACACTATGCGCCGGCCCGGTATCCGTGCAGCTCATCGGCCGCCGCCGGCAGCGGTGCGGCGACTCAATCCGCCGCACCGCCGCCGGCCGCGGCGATCCGCGGAGTCAGCCGCGGTCCCGCCTCACGCGCGCAGCCACAGGGTCGCCTCGCCCGGCACGACGTCGTCGGCCTCCCGCGCCGCGCTGGCCACCAGGACCTCGCCGCGCAGCGACTCCGGCAGCGCGTAGGGCTCCCGGCCGAAGTTGGTGACGCAGGCCCAGCCGTTGGGGCGACGGAAGGCGAGCACCTGCGCGGCCCCGGTCTCGACCCACTCCAGCCGCTCCTCGGTCTGCAGCTCGCTGCGCAGGGCGAGCGCCGTCCGGTAGAGGCTCAGGGTGGAGGCCGGGTCGCTCTCCTCGCGCTCGACCGAGCTCTCCGCGAACCATTCCGGCTGCGGAATATGCGCGGCCCCGCCGAAGCCGAGGGACTCGCCCTCGGCGCTCCACGGCAGGGGCACGCGGCAGCCGTCCCGGCCCACGCTCACGCCGGGGCTGCGGAAGTAGGTCGGATCCTGGCGGTCCTCGTCGGCGATGTCCGCGACCTCGTGCAGGCCCAGCTCCTCGCCCTGGTACAGGTAGGCGCTGCCGGGCAGGGCCAGCTCGAACAGCGTCGCCGCCCGGGCTCGGCGCAGGCCCCGCTCGGCCTGGAGCTCGGGCTCGCGGCCGCCGTTCAGCAGCCAGGTGGTGCCGGTCTTCTGCGTCGCGTCGGACTCGGCGGGCAGGCTGCCGTCCTCCGCGCGGCGGGCGGGCTCCGGCGGGAGGCCGTAGCGGGTCGCGTGGCGCACGACGTCGTGGTTGGAGAGCACCCACGTGGTCGAGGAGCCGGAGCGCTCGGCGAGCTCCAGGTTGGAGGTCACGATCTCCCGGAACGGGCCGGCCTCGAAGGGGGCGCCCAGCAGGTCGAAGTTGAAGGCCTGGCCCAGGCCCTCCGGGCTCGCGTAGGCGGGGCGGCGGTCGGTGGCCACCCAGGCCTCGGCGACGGCGATCCGCGGCGGGTCGTACTCGTCGAAGACCCGGCGCCACTCGGCGTAGATCTCGTGGACGTCGTCGCGGTCCCACACGGGGTGGTTGCCGTCCACCGGGAGCGCGTCCAGCTCGGCCTGGGTGGGCAGGTTCTCGGGCAGGTCCTTGCTCAGGCCGTGGGCGACGTCGACCCGGAAGCCGTCCACGCCCCGGTCCGACCAGAAGCGCAGGGTCCTCAGGAAGTCCTCCCGGACCTCCGGGTTGTGCCAGTTCAGGTCCGGCTGCTCGCGGGCGAAGAAGTGGTGGTACCACTGGCCGTCGCCCACCGGCTCCCAGGCGGGGCCGCCGAAGCCGGAGGTCCAGTCCGAGGGCGGCTGCGCGCCGTCGGGGCCCAGGCCGTCGCGGAAGATGTAGCGGTCCCGGGCGGCCGAGCCCTTCGGCGCGGCCAGCGCCTCCCGGAACCACTCGTGGCGGTCCGAGGTGTGGTTGGGGACGATGTCCACGATCAGCTTGATGCCCGCGGCGTGCAGGGCGGCGGTCATCTCGTCGAAGTCGGCGAGCGTGCCGATCTTGGGGTCGACGTCGCGGTAGTCGTCGACGTCGTACCCGCCGTCGGCCAGCGCCGAGGGGTAGAAGGGGCTCAGCCAGACGGCGTCGATCCCCAGCTCCCGCAGGTACGGGACCCGGGAGGTCACGCCCTTCAGGTCGCCGATGCCGTTGCCGTCGGCGTCGGCGAAGGAGCGGGGGTAGATCTGGTAGACGGCGGCCTGACGCCACCACTCGGCGTCGGAGCGGGTGGCCGCGGCCTGCGGGGCGGTGCTCAGGGTTGCTTCGGCGGTCATGCTGTCCTCTCGGTTCGGGGTGTCACGGGGAAATCTCGGGGTGCTCGGGGGGCGCGGCCTACTTGATCGCGCCCTGCGTCAGGCCGGACATGACCCAGCGCTGGGACAGGACGTAGGCGAAGATCGCGGGCACGATCGCCAGCAGGTAGGAGGCGAAGGAGACGTGGTAGTTGTTGCTGAACTGGTCCTGGAAGACCTGCTGGATGACCGGCAGGGTCTGCAGCGCCGGGTCAGCGATGATCATGGACGGCATCATGAAGTCGTTCCAGCCCTTGAGCATCGCGAAGATGCCCACCGTAGCCGCCATGGGCATCATCAGCGGGAAGACCACGGTCCAGAAGGTCCGCCAGGTCGAGGCGCCGTCGATCCTGGCGCTCTCCTCCAGCTCCTCCGGCAGCGAGCGGAGGAACGCGGTGAACAGCAGGACGCTGAAGGACATCTGGAACATGATGTGCAGCAGCACGACGCCGCCCGGGTTGGCGAGCCCGACCATGCCGGTCAGCTTCACCTGCGAGAGCGCGAGCACCGGGAACGGCAGGAACATCGCGGCCAGCAGGTAGAAGAAGGACCAGCGGAAGAGCCGGCGGTTCCAGTTCCGCGAGATGGCGTAGGAGGCCATGGCGCTGAGCAGCACGGTGCCCACGGTCGCGCTGGCGGTGACGACCAGCGAGATCGCGAAGGAGCGGGGGAAGCTGGTCAGCGTCCAGGCCTGCTGGAAGCCCTCGATGCTCCAGGGGGAGGGCAGCGCGAACGCCTGGCCCTGGACCGCCTGCGCCTCGGTCTTGAAGGCCATGGACACGGCCACCACGAACGGCAGGAGCACGACGCAGGCGCCGAGGACCAGCAGGATCGTGACGATCCACGTCCGGGCCGGGGAGCTGCGGCGCCGCGTCGGGCGGACCTGCTCCGAGGAGGCGAGGGGTTCCCGGGAGGAGGCGGGGTCGTCGCCGCCGGGAGTGTCGAGAGTGGTCTGCATCGTCATCAGAACCGTGCCCTTCCGCGCGTGACGCGCAGCTGGATGAGTGCGATCGCGAGGGTGATCAGGAAGAAGATGGTCGAGTTGGCCATCTGGTAGGCGTAGTCGCCGCGCTCGAAGCCGCGGAAGATCGCCATCGCCACGGAGACCGTGGAGGTGCCCGGGCCGCCGTCGGTGAGCCCCACGACGATCTCGTAGGTGCTGAGGAAGTCCTTGAAGCCGATGATCATGTTGATCAGCACGTAGCCCGAGACCAGCGGGAGGGTGATGTGGCGGAACTGCTGCCAGGGGCGGGCGCCGTCGATCGCGGAGGCCTCGTAGACGTCCCGGGGGATGGTCATCAGCCCGGCGATGTAGATCAGCATGGCCGGGGGTGCCGCCTGGAACGCCGTGACCAGCACGATCGTGACCCAGGCGAGGCTCGGGTTGGAGACCAGCGACTCCTCGAGCGGGCCGATCCCCAGCGCCGTCGCCGCCGCGGGGAGGCTGTTGGCGAAGATGAAGCGGAAGACGAAGGCGATGATGATCCCGGAGACCACCATGGGCAGCACGAAGATGGTCCGCAGGGCGGTCTTGCCCTTGATCTTGCTCGTCAGGCCCAGGGCCAGGGCCAGCGCGACCACGTTGACCAGGACGACCGAGCACAGCGCGACGCCGATCGTGAAGCCGTAGGCCCGCAGGATCGCCGGGTCGCTGAAGATCACGGCGTAGTTGGTGAAGCCGATGACGTTGAACTCCCCGAACCCCACCGAGTCGGTGAAGCTGAAGAAGATCCCCATGACGGCCGGGAGCGTGATGCTCAGCGTGAAGAGCGCGAGGACCGGCAGCAGGAAGAGGTAGAAGACGCCCTCGACCTTCCGCCGTCCCCGGCCGCGGCCGGGGTTCACCCGCGAGCCGTCGGCCCGCGTGGTGGCGATCTGTTCGGTTGCTGTTGACATGGAAGTGGTCCTTGCCTGTCGGCGGGGATCCTCGGCGATCCCCGCGGGGGCGGTGGTGGGTCCTACTGGCGCCGGGCGAGGCGCGCCCAGTCCTCGTCGAGGGTGCGCAGCATGCCCTCGACGCTGTCGCCGGTCATGACGCCCTGGACGTAGTTCTCGTAGAGGATGGTGCGGGGGATCGAGACCGAGGCGCCCTGGTAGAACGCGGCGCGGTCCACGTACCCCTGGAGGTCGTTCATCCGCGGGTCAGCGATGGGCGGGGAGTCGTTGCGCACCCCGAAGCCGAGGTTGGCCTGGTTGTACTCGTCCGCGAGCTCCGGGGTGATGAGGAAGTCCAGCAGCTCCCGGGCGGCGTCGGGGTGGGGGATGCTCTCCGGGATCCAGAGGGCGAGGTCCAGGTTGACGCGGATCTTGCGGTCCGCCGGGTCCTCGGTCATGGGCAGCGGGAAGACGCCGATGCGGGCGTCCGGGTTGATCGTGTCGATCTCCGTCAGCGCCCAGGGGCCCTGGAAGTACATCGCGGCGTCGCCCTGGGCGAAGGCCACGTTGCCGTCCCCGTACTTGCGGCTCGCGGCGTTGGAGTTGGCGAAGGAGTGGATCTCCAGGGCCCGCTCGAAGGGCTCGCGGAAGGCATGGGAGAAGGAGACCTCGGCGTCGGGGCCCGCGGCGTCGCCCTGGCCGCGGAGGCGCTCGAAGAAGCCGGCGACGTCGAGCATCCCGCCGATCGCGTAGTCGGTGACGCCCTGCGCGAGCGTCCAGGCGTCCCCGGAGGTCTGGTAGATCGGGGTGACGCCCGCGTCCCGCAGGGTCCCGCACAGCTCGAGGAACTCGGAGTAGGTGGTGGGCACCTCCAGCCCGTGCCGCTCGAAGACCTCCTGGTTGTACAGCACGCCCGAGCCCATGATCGAGTACGGGATCACGCTGGTGCGCCCGGGGTAGGTGGGGTACTGGTCCACCAGGTCCTGCACGGCCGGGCGGATGTCGGCCTTCTCGGCGAGGTCGGAGAGGTCGGAGAGCTCGCCGCGCTCCTGGAAGCGGGACATCTCGAAGTTGTAGTTGTAGGCGCCCAGGGCGGGCGGGGTGCTCCGGGCGAACTGCGCGGAGAGGCTGCCCGGCGTCGTGTCGTGGATGACGCGGATGCGGCCGCTGTGGGCCTCGTTGAACTCCGAGACGAGGCCGCGGAAGAAGTCGATGGCCTCGCGCTTGTTCTGGTAGAGCGTGATCTCCTGCGCGCCGCCGGCGCCGCCGCCCGCCCCGCAGCCGCTCAGCCCGGCGGCCAGCGCCCCCAGGGCGCCGCCGCCCAGCAGGGCGCGGCGGGTGAGCCGGTGAGCGTCGTCGCTCGCCTCTCGTCGCATGGGACCTCCGTATGACGTGGGACACATAACTATCTGTCGGAACTAAATATAAGCACTAAATGTAGTCTGCGCAATAATGAGTCGGAGACGACGTCACAAGGAGCCCCATGGTCACCGCGCACGCCCGGAGCGAGAGCAGCTCCTCCCAGTACCTCCGCCGCATGAACGCCCGGAAGGTGCTCGACTACATGTGGCGGGGGCGGCCCGCGACGGCCACCGAGCTGATGGAGGCCACCGGCCTGACGCGCTCCACGGTGCTCGCCCTGTGCAAGGACCTCGCCGAGCAGGGGTGGCTCGAGGCGCTGCAGAACGCCCGGGAGGTGGGCTCCTACTCCAAGGGACGCCCCGCCCTGCGCTACGCCTTCCGGCCGGGCGCGCTCTTCGTGGTCGGCGTCGACTCCGGGCCGCACCGCGTGAGCGCCGCCGTCGCCGACCTGCGGGGCGAGGAGCTCGCGCGCGCCGAGCGGGAGTTCGGCCACGAGGAGGTGGGCGGCGAGGAGCGCCGCGGCGAGATCCTCGCGGCCGTCGACGCCGCCCTGGCCGAGGCGGGGGTGCCGGCCGAGGGCGTCGGGGCGATGGTGATCGGGGTCCCGGCCCCGGTCGACGCCGAGGGTCGCTCGCCCGAGGGCCTCAACGAGTTCTGGACGCTGATGAACCCGGAGCTGAGCACCCTCGGCCTCGAGCGCGGCTGGCCGACGGCGATCGAGAACGACGCCAACCTGGCCGCCCTCGCCGAGCTGCACCGCGACCCGGCCGCCCGGGAGAGCTCGCTCGCGGCGCTGCTCTCTGGGGAGCGCTTCGGCGCCGGCCTGGTGCTCAACGGGGAGCTGCTCCGCCAGCCCCGGGGCGGCGCGGGCGAGATGGGGATGCTCGAGCTCGTGGAGGGCGTGGGCTCCGCGGAGGGCCTCGCGGCCTGGGCGCGCCGGCTCGCGCGGGAGGCGGTCGAGCGCGGGGAGCGGACCGTCCTGGCGGACCGCGCTCCGGGGGAGATCCGCGCCAAGCACGTCTTCGACGCCGCCGCGGCGGGCGACGCGGTGGCCGCCGGCGTCGTCGAGCGCCTCGCGGACATCCTGGCGCGGGTCTGCGTCGCGCTGGCCGGGCCGCTGGACCTGGACCGCATCGTGGTCTCGGGCGGCATCGCGCCCGCGGCCGGCGAGCTGGTGCGCGCGGCTCGCGAGCGGATCGCGGGGTACCTCTACGCGCCGTGGCTCGAGGTGCAGGTCTCCGAGCTGGGGGCCGACGCCGTGCGGGTCGGCGCGGTCCACGGCGCGGTCGAGATGGTGCGCGCCGGCGCGCTGGACGAGCGGCCCTAGGCGGCCGTCAGGGCCGCGCGGACAGGTACTCGTCCAGCACCGCGGACCCGAGGTCGTCCGGCTCCGGTGCGACCACGCGCCCGTCCACCCGCCGCGCCATCGCGGCGAGGAACCGCTCCAGCCCGGGGTCATCGCCCAGCCGGAAGAACGTGGCGTGGGCGCCGAACCGCGCGGCCTTCTCCAGCTCCGCGACCGTGAGCTCCAGCGTGTGCTGGGCGGGGGGCCAGTCGAAGTAGGCCTCGCCGTCGGGCATCAGGTGCGCGGTGGGCTCGCCGTCGGTGACCACCAGGAGCACCGGCTCCATCGAGGGGTGCTTGCGGAAGAACCGGCTCGCCAGCAGCAGCCCGTGGTGCAGGTTGGTGCCCTGCTCGTGGACCGGGGGCAGGGCCGTGAGCTCCTCCGCGGCCATGCTGTGCGCCCACCGGCCGAACGTGATCAGCTCCAGGGCGTCGCCGCGGAACCGGGTCGAGACCAGGTGGTGCAGGGCCAGGGCCGTGCGCTTCATGGGCAGCCAGCGGCCCTGCGCGGCCATCGAGAACGAGGTGTCCACCAGCAGCGCCACCGCGGCCTGGGTGCGGGCCTCGGTCTCCTGGACCTCGACGTCGTCGACCGTGAGCCGCACCCCGTGCCCCGCGGACCCGCCCTCCGCGACGGTCCGCTGGACCGCATTGGTGATGGTGCGCGTGACGTCCCAGGGCTCGACGTCGCCGAACTGCCACGCCCGGCTGGAGCCGGTGGGCTCCCCGGCGGCCCCGGCCAGGCGCGTCTCCCGCGCGCCGGCCCGCCCGTTGAGCTGCCGGGCGAGGTCCTGCAGGAGCGTCTTGCCCAGGCGGCGGATGGCCTTGGGGGAGAGCCGCAGCGAGCCGTCCGAGGCGCGCTCCAGCAGCCCCGACTCGCGCAGGGCCTTCTCCAGCTCCGCCAGCGTGCGGGCGTCGACGGCGGCGTCGTCGCCCACCTGCCGGGCCAGCGCCTCGAGGTCGATGTCGTCCAGCCCGGCGCCCTGGTAGTTCTGGCCGAGCTGGTCGGCCAGGGCGTCGAGGTCGGCGATGTCCTGCAGCAGGCCGGTCCCGTCGCCCAGGCCCACGCCCTCCTGGCCGCCGAAGCGCTCCGAGCCGGACCAGTCCTCGCCGGGGCGCAGGGCCTGGAGGTTGGCGTCGAGCTGCCCCAGCTGGGCCATCAGCTCGGGGGAGCCGAAGGCCTGGGAGGACAGCTGCATGAGCTCCTGCCGCTGCTCGGGCGTCATCGAGTTCATCATCCGCTGGGCGGCGGCCGCGCGCTGGGCCATCGCGTCGATCAGCTCCTCGACCGACTCCGGGTTCTCCGGGAAGAACTCGCCGTGCTGGTCCATGAACTCCCGGAAGTCCTCGTCCGTGTCCTCGCCGCGGGCGTGCTTGGCCAGGAGGTCGTTGAGGTCGCCGAGCATCTCGCCGATGCGCTCGCGGTCCTCGTCCGTGGCGTTCTCGAGGGCCTCCTTCATGCCGGCGAAGCGCTGGTCCAGCATCTCCCGGCCCAGCAGGTCCTTGATCTGCTCGTAGGCCTCGCGGGCGCCCTGGGAGGCCCAGTCGTAGTCGGCGAGCTCGCTCACCGCGGCCGCGGTCGAGGACGGCAGGTCGTCCAGGCGCATCTCGCGGAACTGGCGGTCCATCGGGTCCATGCGGGCGTCGCGGAGGAACTCCTCGCGCTCGAGCCGCAGGGCCTGGTCCAGCAGGCCCTTGACCTCCTCGAGGGTCGCGCCCAGCCGGTGATGCTTCAGCAGCTCCCGGCGGCGCTGGTTGACCCGGCCGGCCAGCTCGTCGAGGCCGCGCTGGTTCCGGCCGCCGCGGCGCAGGAACTCGCGCAGGGCCTCCCGGGGCGAGTAGCCCTCCATGACGTCGCGGCCGACGGCGTCGAGCGCCTCGGTCAGGTCGACCGGGGGCGCGAGGGGGTCGGGGCCGCCCGAGTAGCGGCCGTATCGGCTGTAGTGGCGGTGAGCGGCCATCGCGGCCCCTCCTTCTGCTCTGAGTGCCCGCCGCGGGGCGCGGCGGGCGTGGCCCGGGTCCGGCCGCCCGAGGGCCCGGCCCGGGTTGGGCGGCCCGGCACCCGGCCGCCGGGTCTTGAGGACCGGCGTTTGGGCCCCGGCGCCGGGGCCCGGCCTCAGCCGTACACGGTGCCCTCGGCGTCGGCGTCCTTGGAGATCTTCCGGGAGAGGAAGAGGGCCTCCAGGGCCAGCTCGATCGCGTTGGCGCGCTGGCCGGGGTTGGTGGCGTTCAGGCGCTCCGCGAGCCGGTCGTAGAGGTCGGCGGGGCCGCGCGACCCGGGGGAGTCCGGCTGGGTCGGCGCGTCCGCGGCGTCGTCCTCCGCCGAGCCGCCGGGACGCTCGTCCGGGCTGCCGCCAGCCGGGGGGGCGTCGTCGTCCTCCGCCAGCGCGGGCAGGCCGTCCAGGAACTCGCGGGCCGGGACGTCGCCGCCGGTGCTGACGGTCACGGTGCCGTCCAGGGCCTCGATGAGCGGGCCGAGGTCGATGCCGCGCAGGCGGGCCTGCACGGTGTCCATCGTGGCGCGGCGGAGCAGGTGCTCCAGGGTCGCGATCTCGCGGCCCTCCTCGCCGGACTCGAACTCGATCTTGCCCGCCAGGACGTCCACGGCGGCCTCGATGTCCACCAGGCGCGCGACCGCCTGCTCCTCGCCGTGCACCGCGGCCCGGCGCAGGGCGGCCGCGGCGGTGGTCTCCGCGCCGGCGATCGAGAAGCGGGCCGAGACGCCCGAGCGCTGGTCCACCGCGGGCGACTCCCGCAGCAGGCGGGTGTACCGGGCCAGGATCTCGAGGAGGGTGTCCGGAACCTCGGCGACCAGCTCGGCCTCCTGCCGGGTCACCGCGATCTCGTCCTCGAGCTCGACCGGGTAGTGGGTGCGGATCTCTGCGCCGAAGCGGTCCTTGAGCGGGGTGATGATCCGCCCGCGGTTGGTGTAGTCCTCGGGGTTGGCCGACGCCACGACCAGCACGTCCAGGGGCAGGCGCAGCACGTAGCCGCGGATCTGCACGTCGCGCTCCTCCATGACGTTGAGCATCGAGACCTGGATGCGCTCGGCGAGGTCCGGCAGCTCGTTGATCGCCACGATGCCGCGGTGCGCGCGGGGGATCAGGCCGAAGTGGATGGTCTCGGGGTCGCCGAGCCGGCGGCCCTCCGCGACGCGGATGGGGTCGACGTCGCCGATCAGGTCCGCCACCGAGGTATCCGGGGTCGCGAGCTTCTCGACGTAGCGCTCGTCCCGGTGCCGCCACACGATCGGGAGGTCCTCGCCCTCCAGGGCGATGCGGGCGCGCGTGGCCTCGGTCAGGGGGTCCTCGGGATGCTCGTGCAGGTCCGAGCCCTCCACCTCGGGGGACCACTCGTCCAGCAGCCCCGCCAGCGTGCGCAGCAGCCGGGTCTTGCCCTGGCCGCGCTCGCCCAGCAGGACGATGTCGTGGCCGGCGAGCAGGGCGCGCTCGACCTGGGGCAGGACCGTGTCGCTCAGGCCGTGCAGGCCGGTCCACGGGTCGCGGCCCTCGGACAGGGCGGCGAGCAGGTTCTCGCGGATCTCGTGGCGCAGGGGGCGGTGCGCGTAGCCCGCCGCTCGCAGTTCGCCGAGGGTGTGGATGTTAGGGCGCTCAGTCACACCGCCAACGCTAGACCTGTCCTCACCCGCTGGAAAGAGGCCTCCGCCGTCGGTGAAGAATATGGACGACGTCGCGCGGACCCGGTGCGCGGGCCGGGCCGCGCGAGTAGCGTGGGACGGGTGAGTACCGAGGAGGGCCGCCAGCGCCCGACCATCATGATGCTCGTGCGCCACGGGCAGACCCCCACCACGGGCAAGGTCCTGCCCGGCCGCGCGCCCGGCCTGCACCTGTCCGACCGGGGGCTCGAGCAGGCCGAGTCGGTCGCCGGGCGCCTGGCGGGGGTGCCGGTCAGCGCGGTCTACGCCTCGCCCCTGGAGCGCACCCGGGAGACCGCCGCGCCCACCGAGCGGGCCACCGGTCTGACCGCGGGGATCGAGCCCGGCCTCGTCGAGTGCGACTTCGGCGACTGGACCGGCCGGGAGCTGGCCGAGCTGGCGAAGCTGCCGGAGTGGTCCACGGTGCAGCGGGCGCCGTCGTCGTTCAGGTTCCCGGACGGGGAGAGCTTCTCGCACATGCAGGCGCGCACGGTCGACGCCGTGGACCGGCTGCGGGAGGCCCACCCGGGCGGCGTCGTCGTGTGCTTCTCCCACGCCGACCCGCTCAAGGCCGTCCTGGCCCACGCGCTGGGCACGCACCTGGACCTGTTCCAGCGGATCGTGGTGGACCCGTGCTCGGTCTCGGTGATCGCCTACCACCCGGGGCAGGCGCCGTCGGTGCTGCGGGTCAACTCGACCGACGGGGCGCTGGCGCCCCTGGTCCCGTCGTGACCGGGGCCGAGTCCGCCGCCGAGGAGCTGCTGGGGACCGGCGAGATCGAGCTGATGGGCCTGATCCAGGCCAGCAGCAACTCCGCGATGCTGGTCCGGGTCGACGACGGCGCGTGCCAGGCCCTCGCGGTCTACAAGCCCGAGGAGGGCGAGCGGCCGCTGCGCGACTTCCCGCCGCGGATCTACCGCCGCGAGCGGGCGGCGTACGTGCTCTCCGACGCCCTCGGGTGGGGGGTCGTGCCCGCCACGGTGCTGCGGGAGGACGGGCCGTTCGGGCCGGGGTCCGTGCAGCGCTTCGTCGACCACGACCCCCACCAGCACTACTTCACCCTCCACGACTCCCGCCCGGAGGCCCACGGGGACCTGCTGCGGATGGCGGTGTACGACGTCGTCGCCAACAACGCCGACCGCAAGGGCGGCCACGTGCTGCGCGGCGCGGACGGCCACGTCTGGGGCATCGACCAGGGCCTGTGCTTCTCCGCGCCCTTCAAGCTGCGGACCGTGATCTGGGACTTCGCGGGGAGGGACGTGCCGGATCCGCTGCTGCGGGACCTCGCGCGGCTCGTGGACGAGCTGCCCGGCGAGCTCGAGGAGCTGCTGTTCCCGGCCGAGCAGGTCGCCCTGCAGCGGCGCGCGGAGGAGCTCCTGGAGCACCCGATCCTGCCCTTCGACGAGACGGGCGGGTACCGGGTGCCCTGGCCGCTGCTGTAGGGCCGGGCACCGGGCAGCCGCCGGGGCGGTTCGCGTCAGGGCCGGGGGCGACGCGGCTCCTCGGCCGGGTCCGTTCCCACGGCCGGAGCCGCGCCCTCGGCCGGATCCGCTCCCTCCCGGCGTTCCGCGGCGGCCGGCTCCGCCGCCTCCCGGACGCGGTCCAGGTCCACCGTGCGGTCCACGCCGACGCGCTCGAGGAAGTCCTCGTCGTGGCTGACCACCAGGAGCGCGCCCCGGTACCCGGCCAGGGCCCCCACGAGCCAGTCGACGGTCGCCCGGTCCAGATTGTTGGTCGGCTCGTCCAGGATCAGCAGCTGGGGCGCCGGGTCGCCCAGCAGGATCCTCGCCAGCGCGACCCGGAACCGCTCGCCCCCGGACAGCGAGCCCACGGCGGCGAAGACCCGGTCCCGGCGGAAGAGCAGGCGCGCGAGGCGGTCCCGCAGCTCCTGCTCGGCGGCCACGGGGTTCGCCGCGGCCACGGCCTCCAGCACCGTGAGATCCCCGGGCAGCTCGATCCGCTGCGGCAGGTAGCCGACGCGCCCGATCCGGGACTCGACCCGGTAGCTCGGGCCGGGGAGGTGCGGCGCCTCGGTGGTTCCGGGCCGGGATGCCTCTCCCGGCCCGGGTGCTTCCCCTACCCGGAATGCGTTTGCGCCCCCGGCCGTGGAGGTGCCCCCGGACCCGGCTGCGTCCCCGGCGGCGACGACGCGCCGCAGCAGCGTCGTCTTGCCCGATCCGTTGGAGCCGGCCAGGCGCAGGTGCTCGGGGCCCGTGACGATCGGGTGCTCGACCTCCGTGCCGAGGCCGGCGGCCCGGGCGGCGTCGTCGTCCGCGCGCCCTTCCGCGGAGAGTTGTAATTCCAGGACGCGGGTGCGCGCCCCGACGGAGGTCTCGGGCAGGTCCAGGTAGACCTCCGCGGTCTCCCGCAGGCCCTCCTCGGCGGTGCTCAGGGCGTCCTCGGCGGCGCGCTCGCGCTCGGCCATGAGGGCGCGGGCCCGCGCCGAGCTGCGCTCGGCCGACCGTTTGTCGTTGCCCATCGCGATGGGAGGCTTGCGCTTGGTCTGCTCGAACTTCCGTCCGCGCCGCTCGTCGCGGCTCTGCTTGACCTGCTGGGCCATGCGGTCCCGCTTCTCGCGGTCGGCGTCGGCCTGGGCCTCGCGCACGCGGCGTCGTGCCGTCTGCTGCTCCGCCTCGATCGCGGCTTCCCACGCGGAGTAGCCGCCCTCGAAGCGGCGCAGGCCGGAGGCCTCGTCCCGCGGGCCGGCGGGGGCCAGCTCGCTGATCGAGTCGCAGGTCTCCAGCAGGGCGCGGTCGTGGCTGATCGCGAGGATCGGGATGCGGCGGCGCAGCTCGTCGAGCAGCGCCGCCAAGCGGGCGCGGGCGGCGGCGTCGAGGTTGTTGGTCGGCTCGTCCAGGATGAGCGCGTCCGGCCTCGTCAGGCGCAGCCCCGCCAGGGCGACGCGCACGGCCTGGCCGCCCGAGAGGGTGCCCACGCCGCGACGGAGCGCGGCCTCCGGGTCGCCCGGGCCCCCGGGCCCGCCGTCCGGGACCAGCCCGGTCAGGCCCTCGCGCCGCAGGACCGCGACCGCCCGCTCGGCGACGTCCCAGTCCTCGCCGACGGCGTCGAAGTGCCGCTGGTCCACCTCCCCGCGGGCGACCGCCTCGATCGCATCGAGGATCGGGGCGATCCCCAGCAGCTCGCCGACCGTGGAGGCGGTGCGCAGCCCCAGGTCCTGCCGCAGGACGCGGGTTCCGGCGGGCGCGGCGGCCGTGCCGGAGGTGGGCGCGAGCTCGCCGAGCAGCAGCCGGGCGAGCGTGGTCTTCCCGGAGCCGTTGGCGCCGACGACGCCGTGCAGCCCGGCGCCGTAGACGGCGTCGAGCTCCCGGAGGCACGGGGTGCCGTCCGGCCAGGTGAGGCTCAGGGAGGAGAAGGAAAGGGTGTTCGTGGACGCGGGCATGGTGGTGCCCCTCTCAGCTCGATGGGATGCTGAGCGGCACCGGCCTGGCGCGGCGGGTGGGTGCGGGTGCTCAGCGGGTCAGCGCAGAGGGGCACTCTTCACGGGATCGCCTTTGTGAGGGGACACGAACGACGGCGACTCTAGCACGGCCGGGGGCGGCGCGGAAGGGCGGTGGGGGCGGCGACGGCGGGATCGGGCCGGCCCGTGCCTCTTGACAGGACCGCTCCCGTCCCGCCTAATGAATAGTGTTCATTTAGGTGAGGAAGGACACAGCCATGACCGAGTCAGCGTCCCCCGGGACCGCGATGCCGCCCGAGTGGGCCCCGCACGAGCGCACCTGGATGGCCTTCCCCCCGGCCAACCAGACCTTCGGCCCGGAAGGCTCCGAGGGCCTCGCCGCCGCCCGCGCCGCCTGGGCCCGGGTGGCCGCGGTCGTGGCCCGCTACGAGCCGGTCCGGATGCTCGTCTCGCCCGGGGACGAGGCCGCCGCGCGCGCGGCGCTGCCCGCGGACGGCGTCGAGCTGGTGACGGTGCCGCTCGACGACGCCTGGGCCCGCGACTCCGGCCTGACCTTCGTCCACGACGCCGCCGGCGCGGTCCGCGGCGTCGACTGGGTCTTCAACGGCTGGGGCGCCCAGGACTGGGCGGCCTGGGAGCACGACCAGCACGTCGGCGCGGCCATGGCCGAGGCGGCCGGGGTGCCTCGGATCGCCAGCGAGCTGGTCAACGAGGGCGGCGGCTTCCACGTCGACGGCGCGGGCACCGTGCTGCTGACCCGCACCGTGCAGCTCGACGACGGCCGCAACCCGGGCCTGGAGGCGGAGGACGTCGAGCGCGAGGTCCACGCCCGCCTCGGCACCCGGCACGCGGTGTGGCTGCCGCGCGGGCTGGCCCGGGACTACGGCGAGTTCGGCACCCGCGGGCACGTGGACATCGTGGCGGCCCCGACGGCGTCGGGCGCGATCCTCCTGCACCGCCAGGACGACCCCGCCCACCCCGACTACGCGGTCACCCGCGAGCTGCGCGCCTTCCTGGAGGGCCAGCGCGACGCCGCGGGGGAGCCGCTGCGGATCGTGGACGTCCCGGCCCCGGAGACCATCGTCGAGGACGGCGAGTTCGTCGACTGGTCCTACATCAACCACTACGTGGCCAACGGCGTCGTCGTGCTCTGCGGCTTCGGCGGGGAGCGGGACGCGCAGGCCGCGCGCATCCTGGCGGAGGCCTACCCGGGGCGGGAGGTCGAGGTCGTGGACGCCCGGGACGTCTTCCGCTTCGGCGGCGGCATCCACTGCATCACCCAGCAGCAGCCGGCGCCCCGCGAGGCCGGCACCGAGCGGACGGGAGCCTGACATGGCCTACGACGTCGTCGAGGCGACCATCCCGCAGCTGCGCGCGGCGCTGGAGGAGGGCCGGACCACCAGCGAGGAGCTGACGCGCGCCTACCTGGACCGCATCGAGGCCTACGACACCGGCGGCATCCGGCTCAACGCGATGGTCGTGATGAGCCCGGAGGCCCTCGCCGAGGCCCGGGAGTCGGACCGCCGCCGCGCCCGGGGCGAGTCCCGCGGCCCGCTCGAGGGGATCCCCTACACCGCCAAGGACAGCTTCCAGGCGCGCGGGCTCACGGTGGCCGCCGGATCGCCCGCCTTCGCCGGGCTCACGGCCCAGTGGGACTCCTTCGCCGTGGGGCGCCTGCGCGCGGCCGGGGCCGTGCTGCTGGGCCTGACCAACATGCCGCCCATGGCCAACGGCGGGATGCAGCGCGGGGTCTACGGCCGCGCGGAGAGCCCCTACAACGCCGCGTACCTCACCTCGGCGTTCGGCTCGGGCTCCTCCAACGGCTCGGGGACCGCTACCGCCGCGAGCTTCGGGGCCTTCGGGCTGGGGGAGGAGACGTGGTCCTCGGGGCGGGCGCCGGCGTCGAACAACGCGCTGTGCGCCTACACGCCCTCGCGCGGGGTGATCTCGATCCGGGGGAACTGGCCGCTCGTGCCGACCATGGACGTCGTCGTGCCGCACACCCGGACCATGGGGGACCTGCTCGAGGTGCTCGACGTCGTGGTGGCCGACGACGCCGAGCCCCGCGGCGACTTCTGGCGCGCCCAGCCGTGGGTTGAGATCCCGCGCGCCTCGGAGGTCCGGCCCGCCTCCTACCGCGCCCTGGGCTCCCCGGACCGCGCGGCGGCCGAGGAGGTCCTCGCGGGGCTGCGGATCGGCGCCCCGCGGATGTTCCTCGGGACCGACGAGGCCGCGGGCACCGCCGAGAGCCCCGGCATCGGCGGCCCGACCGGCCGGCGCATCGTCCCCCGCCCGAGCCTGCTCGGGCTGTGGCGCGCGGCCGTCGCCGACCTGACGGCGGCCGGGGCCGCTCTCGAGGAGACGGACCTCCCGGTGGTCTCCCGCTACGAGGGCGACCGGCCGGGCGCGCCCACGGTCGCCACGCGCGGCCTCGTCTCCCCGGAGTACCTGCGCACCGAGATCACCGACCTCTCGGCCTGGGCCTGGGACGACTTCCTGCGCGCCAACGGCGACCCGGCCCTGGACCGGCTGGCCGGCGTCGACGGCGCCCGGATCTTCCCGCACGAGGAGGGCACGCTGCCGGACCGCTACGACGGCTTCGACGACGACGTCGCCGAGTACCCGGCCCTGGCCCGCCGCCTCGACGGCCGCGCGCTGACCGGGCTCCCCGGCCTGGAGGAGGGTTTGCGGGGTCTCGAGCAAACCCGCCGCGCGGACCTCGAGGAGTGGCTGGACGAGCTGGGCCTCGACGTCCTCGCGTTCCCGGCGGTGGCCGACGTCGGCCCCGCGGACGCGGACGTCAACCCGGCCGCAGCGGACCTGGCCTGGCGCAACGGCGTCTGGGTGGCGAACGGCAACCTCGTGTGGCGGCACCTGGGCGTCCCCACGGTGACGGTGCCGATGGGCACCCTGCCGGACATCGGGATGCCGGTGGGCCTGACCTTCGCGGGCCGCGCCTACGACGACGAGCGCCTCCTGCGCGTCGCGGCCGCCTTCGAGGCGACCGGCGCGCGCCGGACGACGCCGGGGCGGACGCCGCCGCTGGGGTAGCGCCGTGCGGCGCCTGGGGTAACCTCGGTGACGACCGGCGACTGCTACCTGCCCGAGGAGGACCGAGAGCGTCAGCGCCGGCGGACCACCCGGAACGGCGTGTGGTTCAGGAATCCGTTGCGCAGCTCGACCTCCCGCGGGGGCTCGGCGCCGCCCAGCTCCAGGGTCTCCGGCTCGCAGCCGCCCAGGGGGTCCGCGCGGCGGTAGCGGACGCCGGCCCCGAGGCGCACGACGTCGCCCGCGGCCTCCACCTCGGCCGGCTCCGCCCAGCGCACCGGCCGCTCCACGCCGTCGACGACCAGGAACGGCCGGGCGAAGGCGCGCAGTAGCCAGCCGTTGGCCCAGTGGGCGGTGACGCGGACCGAGAGCGTCACGGGGTGCGGGTCGGAAGTCCTCACGCGGTGCGGAGCGAGGGCGTCAGGAGATGCGGACCGGGCGCCGTCATGCGGTCCCGAAGCGCGCGCGCAGCCCCGCGATCTGGGCGCCGAGGGCCAGCTCGAAGGCGCGGTCGGCCGCGGTGCGGGCGTCCGCCGGACGCCGGGCGGCGGCCCGGGTGAAGACGGGGGCGAGGTCGGCCCGGCCGCCCGGGTCGAAGATGTTCTGGGGCGCCGAGGCGTCGTAGGCGGCGCCGAAGACCAAGGCCTCGATGCCGACGATCACGTCGACCGTCTGGTCCTCCGGGATGCCCGCCTCGTCGAGGCCGCGGGTGACCCGCTCGTACATCTCGAGGGTCCGGGGCGAGTCGGCGACCGGGAGCACGGCCATGACGGGGATCAGGGCCGTGTGCCGGATGAAGCACAGGCGGTAGGAGACGGCCCAGTCCCACAGCGCCTCGTGCCACGGCTTCGTCTCGAAGCTCGAGCAGTCGATCTCGCCGTTGAGGCTCTCCTGGATCATGACCAGCAGGTCCCGCTTGGAGGAGACGTGGTTGTACAGCGCCGAGGTGGAGACCCCGAGCTCGCGCGCGAGCGCGGCCATCGTGAGGTGCCGGTAGTCCCGCGTGCCCACGATCCTGATGGCGGCCCGGGTGATCCGCTCGCGCGAGAGGACCGGCGCGCTGGGGCGGCCCCGCGGCCGGGAGGTGGTCTGTGAGCTCATGGGTCATCCCTCGACGTCGGGCGGGCGGCGCGGCGCCCGCGGCGTCGTCGGGTGCCTCAGCCCATTCTAGGGGCCCGGGCGTCGTGAGCCTCAGCCCTGCGGCGGGTCCCAGGGGCGCCGGGTGCCGGAACCGGTGTCACCGGGATCATCCTCGGTCGAGCCCTCGGAGGTCGGTCCGCCGGACTCGGGACGGCCGGGGGTGGGCCCACCGGCCTCGGGTCCCGCCGGTTCGCCGAACGTGGGCCCGCCGCTCTCCGGTCCCGCGGGTCCGCCGAACGTGGGCCCGCCGGCCTCCGGTCCCGCCGGTTCGCCGAACGTGGGCCGGCCGGTTTCCGGACCCGCCGGCCCGCCGGACGCCGGCCCGCCCGCGCCGGGATCCCCGGGCCCGCCCGGGAAGCGGCGGCCCGGGCGGCCCAGCGGGTGTCGAGCAGGTCCGGGATGCGGCGGTCGCGCTGCTCGGCCGGGACCTTGGCGACGGTCTCGTTGACGCCCCAGTGCTGGTTCCCGACGCTCTCCGGGTACGCCGCGATGAACCGCTCACCCTGCTGCGGGTCGGCCCACAGCTCGGCGGCCTCCGCGGCGGGGACCATGGACAGCGGCGTCGCCGGCGGGTTAAAGCGCGGCCGCCAGATCAGGCGGCCCGGCGCGGAGCGGTCTCGCAGCGCGTGCGCCCGCCAGGTCAGGGCCGGGTGGGTGCCGCCCAGGTTGGCCATCCACACGAACGGGCCGCGCTCGTAGACGGCGCGGTCCGCGAACTCGTCGAAGTTGACCTCCGCGTTGAGGTACTTGCCGGCCGCGAGCACCCGGATGCTGCCGCGCGCGCCGCCGGGGCGGTAGCGGTAGCCGAAGTTGTCGGCCGTGTACTCCTGGGCGCGGGAGAGCACCGAGTACAGCACCGGGACCTGCGCGAAGAAGGACAGGCCGAGGAGCCGGAAGTAGGAGGTGTGCCCGGCCGCGATGTGCCCGACCTCGTGGCCGATGATGAAGCGCAGCGCCTCCGGGTCGCGGGCCCTGCCGCCGATCTCGAAGAGGTCGGAGTACACCGCCACGAACCGGCGGTGGCCGTGCCCGGCCGCGAACGCGTTGATCAGGCCATTGCCGAGCACCACGTAGGCGTCGGGGACGCGCCGCAGCCCGGCCGCCGTCGCCGCCTCGACGAGCATCTGGTACGCCTCGGGGAACTGCGTGGGGGAGATCCGGACCCCCGAGATCCGCAGCTGGGCGTACATGATGCCGCGGCTGAAGAAGATGATGAGGGGCAGCAGGAAGATGATCGCCAGGATCTGCTCGATCGTGCTGGAGGTCAGGCGCTCGGCCTGCTCCTGGAGGTAGGGGTCGCTGCTGTCCCGCAGCGTGTCGGCCACGAGGACCTGGAAGAACAGGATCCACAGCGAGTAGGTGTACCCGGCCAGCGTGACGCAGAAGCCCACGATCAGCCAGGGGATCTCGCCGGGGTGCCGGAGCAGCTTGCGCAGCGACTCCGCGAGCAGTGACTGCGTCGAGAACAGGGCCGGGGGCGGGAAGGGGCTGCGGGCCCGCTGCCGCGAGTCCTCCGGGACCCAACCGTTGCTCAGGTCGTCCGGGAGGGGATCCCGGGGCAGCGCCTCCTCGGCGGGCGAGGTCCCCGGCCCGCCGTAGCGGTGCGAGTCGCGCTGGAAGCTCGACTCGGGGCCCTGCCCGGTGGGGTAGTTCGACATGGGGTTCCTCCGGCTGGTTCCGACACGTTGCTCCCCACGTTATCCCCGCACGACGCCGCGGGCCCGGCATCTGACCGTCTCGTCGCGGCGCGTCACCCGGTGGCGGCGGGGCGGCCGGCAGCGGCGGGGAGGCCCGCCCGGCTCGCGAACCCGGGCTACGGGCATCGGCCCGCCCGACTCGCGGGTCCCGGCCCTCCCGCCCCGGAGGCCTCAGCCCCGGTCGCCGGCGAGCCCCACGGCCGCCTCCGCGATGGCCCGCTCCTCGTCGGTGGGGACCACGAGCACCGTGATGGCGGAGTCCGGCCCGGAGATCTCCCGGATCTCGTCCGAGCGGACCGCGTTGGCCTCCTCGTCGAGCGTCACGCCCAGCGCGCCCAGCCCCTCGACGACGAGGCGGCGGAACGGCGCGGAGTTCTCCCCGATCCCCGCGGTGAAGATCAGCACCCGCGCGCCACCGACGGCCACGTGGTAGCCGCCGATGTACTTCACCAGGCGGTAGGCCGCCATCTCCAGGGCGAGCCGCGCCTTCTCGTCGCCGCCCTCGGCGCGCTGCACGAGCTCGCGCATGTCGTTGCTGCCGCCGATCGCCAGCAGCCCCGACTCGTTGTTCAGCACCCGGTCGATCTGCTCGGCGTCGTACGCGTCCGGCCCCGTCATCAGCGCGGTCAGCACCGAGGGGTCGACGTCGCCCGAGCGGGTCCCCATGACCAGGCCCGCCAGCGGCGTGTACCCCATCGAGGTGTCCACCGAGGCGCCGCCCTTGATCGCGGTGACCGAGGCGCCGTTGCCCAGGTGCGCGACGACGCCGTCGAGCTCCTCGCGCGGCACGCCCAGGTGCTCGGCGGCGCGGCCGGTGACGTAGTCGTGGCTCGTGCCGTGAAAGCCGTAGCGGCGGATGCCGCGCAGGCGGTAGAGCTCGTCGGGGATCGCGTAGCGCCAGGCCCGCTCGGGCAGGGTCCGGTGGAAGGCGGTGTCGAAGACCGCGACCTGCGGCAGGTGAGGCCACTTCTTCTGGATCGCGCGGATCCCGAGGGCCGCGGCCGGGTTGTGCAGCGGGGCGAGCGGGGCGAGGCGCTCGATGGTGCGGACGATCTCGTTGTCGATCAGCACCGGCTCCGAGAAGCGCTCGCCGCCGTGCACCACGCGGTGGCCCACGACGTCGATCTCCCGGCCATTCAGCTCCTCGTCCAGCCGGGCGGCGAGCAGGTCCAGGGCCTCCGCGTGATCGGCCACCGCGCCGGAGGAGCCGATGTTCTCGATCAGGCCCTTGGTGAGGATCGCGTCCTCGACGCCGGCGACCTGGGCCGCCGCCGCGTCGGCCGCGGACCCGGCGGGGGCGCCGGTCACCTCGCGGACCTGGTACTTGATCGAGGAGGAGCCGGAGTTGATGACGAGGACGAGCATGGGGGTCCTTTCCTGGGGGGAGGCGTGGGGCGGGTCAGGCGGTCTGGGCCTGGATGGCCGTGATCGCGACGGTGTTGACGATGTCGTCCACGGTGCAACCGCGGGAGAGGTCGTTGACCGGCTTGCGCAGGCCCTGCAGGACCGGCCCCACGGCCACCGCGCCGGAGGACTGCTGCACCGCCTTGTAGGTGTTGTTGCCGGTGTTCAGGTCCGGGAAGACGAACACGGTCGCGCGCCCGGCCACCTGCGACTCCGGCAGCTTGGAGGCCGCGATCGAGGCGTTGGTGGCGGCGTCGTACTGGATGGGGCCCTCGACCTCGAAGGCGGGGTCGGCGTCGCGGACCAGGCGGGTGGCCTCGCGGACCTTGTCCACGTCCGCGCCCGAGCCGGAGCCGCCCGTGGAGTAGGAGAGCATCGCGACTTTCGGGTCCACCCCGAACTCCTGCGCCGTCTGCGCGCTGGCCCGGGCGATGTCCGCGAGCTGCTCGGCGTCGGGGTTGGGGTTGACCGCGCAGTCGCCGTAGACCAGCGCGCGGTCCTCGAGCAGCATGAAGAACACCGAGGAGACGATCTTGACGTCCGGCTTGGTCTTGACGAACTCCAGGGCCGGGCGGATGGTGTTGGCCGTGGTGTGCGCCGCGCCGGAGACCATGCCGTCGACGTCGCCCAGCTGGACCATCATGGTGCCGAAGTATGCCCCCTCGAGCATGCGCTCGCGGGCATCCTCGAGGCTCACGCCCTTGTGGGAGCGCAGGCGGGCGTACTCCTGGGCGTAGGTCTCGCGCAGCGGGGAATCGGCCGGGTCGATGAGGCGGACGCTGCCGGGCGCGGGGGCCTGCTCCCCGGTCGAGAAGGTCAGGTCGATGCCCTCGGACTGCGCGAGCTCGCGCACCGCGGCCTCGCGGCCCAGCAGGGTCACGTCGCAGAAGTCCCGGCGCTGGATGATCTCCGCGGCGCGCAGGACCCGCACGTCCTCGCCCTCGGGCAGCACGATCCCGCGCCGGTCCGAGCGGGCCTTCTCGATGAGCTGGTGGAGGAAGCGCAGAGGCGTCATGGTCGCGGGGCGGGGCAGCTCGAGGCGGCCCAGCAGCTCCTTGTCGTCCACGCGGCGGGACCACTGGCCCAGCGCGGCGGCGATCTTGCGCGGGGCGCCGGCGCGCAGCTCGCCCTGCACCGCGCCCACGGCCTGCGCCGCCGAGTAGGTGTCCACGGGGGAGCGCAGGACCGGGAAGGGCGCGGCGTGGATCAGGTCCCAGGTGGTCGGGTTGGTCTGCAGGTCCCCGGAGAGCAGCAGGCCGGAGGGGACCGGGAAGCTCGGGGAGAGCGCCGAGGCCAGGGTGGCCATGACGACGTCGGAGCGGTCGGCCGGGGTGATGACGAAGTCGCCGTCGGCCATCTGCTCGAGGAAGTTGCCCACGGTCATCGCGGCGACCTTCACGGCCTGGATGTCGCGGTCCAGGGACATCGGGAAGTCGCTGTCCAGGCGGAGCTCGTGGACGACGTCGTCCACGGTCGGGTGGGAGATCGCGGTGTCCTCGGGGATCACGTAGGCCCGGCCGCCGCGGCGGCCCACGGGGATGCTGCCGGCGACGTCGTCCGCGATCGCCGGGTCCACCCGGTTTACGACGACGGCCAGCAGGTCCGACTTGGCGGTGTGCATCTCCGAGCGGGCCACCTCGACCGAGGTCACGATGTCCTCGACCGACTCGGCGTCGGAACCGTTGATCACGGCCACGACCGAGCAGCCCATGTTGTTGGCGAGCCGCGCGTTGAGGTCGAACTCGGCGCTGGCGGCGCTCGCGGCCAGCATGTCCGTGCCGTCGACGATGATGACGTCGAACTGCTGGCTCATCTCGGAGTAGATGGCCAGGGAGGCGCTGACCAGCTCGTCCTGGTCGCCCGAGGCGAGGATCTCGCGGCAGCGGGCCAGGGGGACGCCGCCGCGCGCGGCCGAGGCGTCCAGGTTGAAGGCCTCGCGCATGAGCCGGATGCCGGGATCCTCCTCCGGGGTCTCGCCGAGGTGCACGGGGCGGAAGTAGCCGACCTGGTCGGCGCGGCGGATCAGGGAGTCGGCGAGCCCCAGGGAGACCAGGGTCTTGCCGGACCGGGGGGTCAGCGCTTCGAGAAAGATGCCGGTGGTCATGGGGGATCGTCCTTGCGGTCGAGGGGGCGGCGCGTGCTCGGGCACCGTGCGGCGCGAGGGGCGGGGCCGGGCCTCGCGCGGGACAGCGGGGCGTGGGGGCCGGACCGGACCTCGAGCGGCACGGGGAATCCGGTCCCCATTCTAGGTGCGCGAGGGCGGCACCCGGCTGAGAGATCGCTCTCCCCGGTACTAGGCTGGGGGCATGTTATTCGCATTCTCCGTCGCACCGTCCGGGGGCGAGGGCGCCGGCGCCTCCGTCCACGAGGCCGTCGCCGCCGCCATCAGGATCGTCCGCGAGTCCGGGATCCCCCACCGCACCGACTCCATGTTCACCACCCTCGAGGGCGAGTGGGACGAGTGCATGGACGTCATCAAGCGCGCCACCGAGGCCGTGGGCGAGTACGGCACCCGCGTCTCCCTGGTCCTCAAGGCCGACATCCGCCCCGGCTACTCGGGAGAGCTGACCGGCAAGCTGGAGCGGCTGGAGAAGGCGCTCGACGGCGAGGGCTGACGCCGTTCACCCCAGCAGCATCGCGGCATCCACGCCCGCGAGGTCGACGCCGTCGTGCTCGGCTACCGCCTGCAGCATCAGCGCCATCGCCACAGCACCCGGGTCGGGGGAGCCGAGCACCCGGTCGCCCAGGTAGCTCGCCCGGCCGCGGCGTCCCCGCAGGTCCTTCGTGGCCTCGGCGCCCTCGACGGCGGCGCGCACCGCGGCCGCGTCGAGGTCCTCGTGCTCGGCGGCCGGGGCCAGGGCGTCCAGCATCGTCCGGTCGCCCGGCCGCGCCCCTCCGGCCCGCTGGACCGCCTCCAGGCCGCGGCGCAAGCCCTCGCCCCGCCGCTCCGCCCGGGCGAACTCGGAGAGGACCAGGCCGAACAGCGGGCCGCTCGATCCGCCCACCTCGTCCAGGAACGCGCCGGCGAGGGCCTCCAGCTCCCGGTCCGGTCCCTCCGCGCCGCGCTCGGAGGCCCGGCGCACACCGTGGGCGATGTTGGTGCCCATGTCGCCGTCCCCGGAGCGCTGGTCCAGGGCGTCCAGGGCCGCGCGGTGCCCCTCGAAGCGCTCGGCCAGGGCGTCCAGCCACGGCGAGGAGGCGCCACCGCGCGCCCCCGTCCCGGCGTCGCGGCCCGGCGCCCCGGAGGGCCCGGCCGAAGCGTCGGAACCGGCCGCGTCGGAGACGGCCGCGTCGGAGCCGGCCACGTCCGCTCCCACCGGCTCCTCCGCCGCCCGCGGGTGCGGTAGCCCCGGCGTCGCGTGCGGGGCGGTCCAGTAGCCGAGCCACGCGGCGTCGTCGGCGGCCGTCAGCGTCAGGGAGAAGCCGCGCATGTCCAGCGCCGAGATGAACGTCCCGGCGGCCAGGCTCGCGAGCCCGGCGCCGCGCGCCCGCAGGGCCTCGGCCGCCTCCGCCGCGACGTGGGAGAGCTCCAGATTGCTCACCCCGCCGAGCCCGTTGACCATGACCACGTAGCCGGTCCCGTCCGCGGCGTCGTCGTGGCCCAGGGCGCCCAGCAGCTCGCCCACCATGCGATCGACCAGACTGCCGACGCCGGGGTCCGCGATGGTCTCCGCGGCCGTCTCCCCGTGGATCCCGACGCCGTACTCCAGGCTCCCCGACTCCACCGCGAAGCCCTCGCCCCCGCCGGGCCGGGTGTGCGCGGCCCGGGCGACGGCGAGCGAGCGGGTCCTCGCCCCGACCCGGCGGCCCAGCTCCAGCAGCTCCTCGAGGCCCTGGCCGGCGTCGGCGGCGGCGCCGAGGACCTTCTCCAGCACCACGGTCGCACCCGTTCCGCGCCGGCCGACCTCCGCGCCCTCGCTGCCGAGGTCGTCGTCGACCACCAGGGTGCCCACGCGGTAGCCCTTCGCCTCCAGGCGCTCGCGGGCGATCGCGAAGTTGATGACGTCCCCCGTGTAGTTCTTGACGATCAGCAGCACCTCGGCACCCGGCTCCGCCACGTGCTCGACGGCGGCGACGACCTGCCCGTTGTGGGGCGAGGTGAAGACCTCCCCGGGCACGGCGACGTCGATGCCGCCCTCGCCCAGGAAGCCGGCGTGCATGGGCTCGTGCCCCGAGCCGCCGCCGCTGACGAGCCAGACCCGGCGGCCCTCGGCCGGCCGGCGGTTCCAGGCGAAGACGGGGTCGGTGCTGTACCCGATGCCGCCGCCGGCGCTCAGCGCGAGGCCGCGGAGGGCCGCCGCGTGCGGGGCCTGGTCGGGGGAGAAGGGCGTGGTCATGGGTCGCTCCTCGGGGAGTGGGCGGGCGGCGGACGGTGCCCCGCGGCCGGGCTGCGCCGGAGCGGGGCGGGACGACGCCGGGACCACGGCCCCGTGGCGTCCTGTCCCCTCACTGTCGACCACCGAGCGGGCCGCCGCAAGGGGTCGGCCGGATCTGTGGACGCCGCGTCGCGGAGGAGGGACGCCGGGCCCGTCGGCCCGCCGGGTTGTCCACAGGGCGCCCGGGCGGCCCCCGCCGGGCGGCTACGCTGGAGCCCATGGGCAAGAAGACGAAGGGTGGGCGCGGCGGCGAGGCGGCGTCGGCGGCCGCGAACCCGGTCCCCGCCGGCCCGGCCGCGGGGACGTACCTCATCGACACCGGCACCGCGGAGCTGATCGACGAGGACGGGCAGGACGGCGCGTGGCTCGTCATGGTCAACGGCGTGCAGTCGAGCCACGTGGTGCTCGGCCGCCCGCGCGAGCTGGCCTTCGAGTACATGCGCTGGTTCGCGGCCGGTGTCGAGTCCTTCGTGGGCGCGCACCTGGACCCGGCCCGGCTGCGGATCACCCACCTCGGCGGCGGCGCGTGCTCCATGGCGCGCTACCTCGCCGACGTGTACCCGGAGAGCCGCAACACCGTCGTCGAGCTGGACGGGCGGCTGGCCGCGCTGGTCCGCGAGCAGTTCGACATCCCCCGCGCCCCGCGCGTGAAGATCCGGGTGGGGGAGGCGCGCGCCGTGACCGAGGGGTTCGTGGACGGCAGCCGCGACGTCGTGATCCGGGACGTCTTCGCCGACGCCGTGACCCCGGGCCCGCTGACCACGGTCGAGTTCTTCGCGCAGGTCCGCCGCGCGCTGGCCCCGGGCGGGCTGTACGTGGCCAACTGCGGGGACGGGCGGGGCCTGACGCTGGCCCGGGCCGAGATCGCCGGGCTGCGGGAGGTCTTCGCGCACGTCGCCTGCATCGCCGACCCGCCCATGCTCAAGGGGCGCCGCTACGGCAACATCGTCCTGCTGGCCTCGGACTCCCCGCTGCCGCGCGCCGGGGACGACGCCGCCGCCGCGCTCGGCCGGGTGCTGCTGGGCGGCGCGGTGCCCGCTCAGTACAAGGACGAGGAGTGGGCACGCCGCCTGGCCCTGGGCAGCGAGCCGCGCAGGGACTAGATTCGGGTCATGAGCAGTCTTCTGAAGCACCCCGCCCTGAGCCGCGGCGGCTCGCGCCTGTCGATCGGCTCGAGGAACAGCACGCTGAGCCTGTGGTCCGTGAACTCGACGCTCAGCGTCGGATCCATCGGCTCTCTGGGCTCCGCCGGGTCCATCGGCTCGTCGTTCTCGTTCCTGTCCGTCGGCAGCTTCGCCTCCGCGGCGTCGATCCTCTCCGCGGCCTCGGCCCTGGCGATCATGTCGTGGCGATCCCGCAGGGCGGTCACGGCGGCGGATCAGCGGTGAGCAAAGGCTCCTACTTGACCTGCCATTCGAAGCTCTGGCGGGTCAGGGGGTCCTGGTAGATCAAGGTGCCCGTCTGTCCTGGGAGATCGAGGATCACCTCGCCGATCGCCTGCTCGTTGGGGCCCAGATCGCCGGGGAGTTCCTCTCCGGGCCCCAGGCAGTTGTACGTGATCGGAGTCGAGATCTCGTTGGTGGTCGTCCCTGCTTCCGTGACGAACCTCCAATTGAAGTGATTGACTCCCTGCCCCAGGTCCGCCATTTCGGCAACCAGTTCGTCCTGGGACTGGAAGAGGTCCCCCACCTGTTCTTCGATGGTCAGTCTGATGAGGTGCCCATTGACTGGATCGAGGGAACCGTACTGGTCCAGCGGATTGTTCGGGCAGCTGTCGTTCAGCCGGATCGAATTCACCTTGAAGCGGTAGATCATGTCGTCGTTTTGATCCGTCACTACGGCCTCTTGACCCAAGCTCATGGGTTCGGGCTTGCCGCGCATCGGATCGGGTTCCGGGGAGGGCGATTCTGAGGCTGGCGAAACCGCGAGGGGCTCTCTGAACTCATCTGCGGAATCACCGCAGGAAGTCAAGAACAGAGGGCTCGCGAGGAGGACAAGAGCGCAGAACGGAGATTTTTTCACTCAAAAAACTATAACCAGCTGTGCGATTCCTGGTATTTTCCTGGAGACTCACTTCTCATGGTGTCTGTCACAGTCCCCAAGGATCGTCAGTCCCGGTCGGCGACGCCGTCCACGTAGAACCACCGGCCGCCCTCGCGCAGGAACCCGCTGTCCTCCCGCTGCACGCCCCGGACCCGCTCCTCGGCCGGCGTGCCGGGGCGTGAGCGGTAGTGGGCCGCGAAGCGCACGCGGGCGGCGTCGTCGAAGGGGCCGCCCTGTACGTCCAGGATCTCGAGGCGCTGCCACAGGATCGAGGCGTCGAGCTCCAGCTCGGCCGGGCGGGTCGAGGCGTGCCAGGTGCGCAGCAGGTAGGCGGCGTCGTCGGCGGCGAAGGCCGAGAAGCGCGAGCGCATCAGGGCCTCCGCGGTCGGGGCCTCGCGGTCCCCGGCATGCAGGGGACCGCAGCAGGCGCCGTAGACCTCGCCCGTGCCGCAGGGGCAGCGGGCCGAGTCATCGGGAGCCGGGGCCACGCTAGTGCATCCAGCCGTCGATGACACCCATGCCGAAGTACAGCAGGAACGCCGCCGAGACGACGTACATCAGCGGGTGGACCTCCCGGCCGCGCCCCTGCGCGAGGCGGATGAAGGCGTAGGAGACGAAGCCGGCGCCGATGCCGTGCGCGATCGAGTACGTGAACGGCATCATCGCGATGGTCAGGAAGGCCGGGATGCCGAGCCCCCAGTCGTTCCACTCGACGTTCACGGCCTGGCGGACCATGAGGAAGCCGACGATCACCAGCGCGGGAGCCACGGCCTCGAACGGCACGATGTTGACCAGCGGCGAGATGAACGTCGCGACCAGGAACAGCGCCCCGGTGACCACCGGCGCCAGGCCGGTGCGCGCGCCCTCGCCGATGCCGGTCGCCGACTCCACGAAGATCTGGGAGGAGGACGACGACGCCCCGCCGCCCGCGACCGAGCCCAGCGCGTCCACCGCGAGCACCCGGTTGATCGCCGGGATCTTCCCGTCCTTCGTGATGTTCCCGGCCTCGGTGGCCAGCCCGACCGAGGTGCCCATCGCGTCGAAGAACACCGAGAGCAGGATCGCGAAGACCATGAGCGAGGCGGCCATCCCGCCGAGCGACTGGAAGGCGCCGAACCAGCTGAACTGGCCGATCAGCGAGAGGTCCGGGAGGCCGAACCACGACTCGGGGACGCCGGGCACCACGAGCGACCAGCCGGCCGGGTTCGCGGTCGAGGGGCCCGAGGGCGCCACGGTCTCGATGGCGATCGAGAGGATCGTGGAGACGATGACGCCGATCAGGATCGCCCCGCGCACGTTGCGGATCATCAGCGCGATGGTCAGGAAGAGCCCCACGAGGAACACCAGGATGGGCCAGCCGAACAGCTCGCCGCCGACGCCGAAGGAGACGGGGACGGTGGTGCCGGCGTCGTCCGGCATGCGGCGGATGAAGCCAGCGTTGACGAAGCCGATGAAGGAGATGAACAGACCGATGCCGACGACGATCGCGGTCTTCAGCGAGGCGGGCACCGCGTTGAACACGGCCGTCCGGAACCCGGTGAGGACCAGCAGGAACATCACGATCCCGGCCCACACGACGAGCCCCATGAGCTCGGGCCAGGTGAGCCCGGGAGTGGTCGCGATGGTCGCGGCGAGGAAGGCGTTGACGCCCAGGCCGGCGGCCATCGCGAACGGGTGGTTGGAGAGGATGCCCATGAGGATGGACATCAGCCCCGAGACGAGGGCCGTGGCGGCCGCTACCCGGTCGATGCCGAGCGCGTTCCCGGCGCCGTCGGCCCCCAGGCCGAGGATCAGCGGGTTCAGCACCACGATGTAGCTCATCGCGAAGAACGTGGCCAGGCCGCCGCGCATCTCGGTGCCGAGGGTCGAGCCGCGCTCGGAGATCTTGAAGAAGCGGTCGAGCCCGCCGGCGGGGCGGTCGCCGCGGGGACGGGGGGCACGGCTCGGAGCCGCGGTGTTCTCAGAAGTCATTCGTTGAATCCGTAGATACTCAAAGGGGGTGAAGTGCCGTGGTCGGCCGCGGCGCAGACGATTCTAGTACGGATCGCGGGCTCGCCCCGCGGGTCTGGCGGGAAGGTGACCAGGAGCACCGCGGGCTCGCCCGGCACGGCGTCGGCCGCCGCAGGCTCCACCTCGTGAGAATCCCTATCCCGTGCTGTGACGCGGCTGACACAATGGGCGGGTCCGCGCATCCCGCGGACGACGCCTACGGACGAGGAGCACCATGACCGACCAGCTGACCCCGGGCGACGTCGCCCCCGACTTCTCCCTCCCCAACGCCGAGGGCGGCACGACGTCGCTGGCGGACCTCGCCGGCGGCAGGACCGTCCTCTACTTCTACCCCGCCGCCTTCACCCCCGGCTGCACCACCGAGGCCTGCGACTTCCGCGACAACCTCGCCTCCCTGACCGCCGCGGGGTACACGGTGCTGGGCATCTCGGGCGACTCCGTGGAGCGGCTCGCCGAGTTCGCGCAGGAGTACCGGCTCACCTACGGGCTGCTCTCGGACGAGGGCTCGGCCGTGGCCCAGCGCTTCGGGGCCTGGGGCGAGAAGACCGTGGGCGGCGAGACCCGCACCGGCGTGCTCCGCTCCACCTTCGTGATCGACGAGGACGGCCGCATCGCCCAGGCCGGCTACTACGTGAGCGCGGACGGCCACGTCGCCCAGCTGCGTCGGGACCTCGGCGTCGACGCCTGAGCCCGACGACGCCCCGCCGCCCGCGCGGGGTCGGTCCCGCCCCGTCCGCCGCACTGATGGCGGACGGGGTGGTGTCGATGTGGCGACCAGACGGTCACGGGCCCACGGGGCGTGCGGGGCGGAGGGGAAGCGTGCCAGAACCGGTGGAGTGGTCGGTTCCGCCGAAGGCACGGAGGGCCAACGGGCCGGAGTTAGGACCGCCCGTTTCCGATGGGCGGAATGACGTGAAATTTCCACGACAGGGTGCCGTGAACTAGCGATTTTCGGAGCTTTGCTTCCGGGGATCCCAGCGTCCATAGGGACGCATCTCCCGATACTTCGGCTGAAGATGCACCAATCGGAATATTCCATCCGGTTTGGCACCGAGCGGAGTAACCGCGGGGTCGGGGCGATCCTCGAGATCCTCGGAACTATAGCTCCGAAAATCCCTAGCCGCTGACAGGGTATGGTCGCCGCAAGCCGCAAGCCGCAAGCCGCAAGCCGCAAGCCGCAAGCCGCAAGCCGCAAGCGACGCACACGATAAGGCCCCCGGATGGACTCCATCCGGGGGCCTTCTGGTGGGCACATCATCGGCCCCTCCGCTCGCTGCGGCCTTAGACCGGTACCGCCTCGGTTCGAAAGCGCCTCAATTCAAGAAGCGTTTCCACTCGAAACCGCCTTGGCTCAAGACCGCCTTGGCTCACATCCGCTTCAGCTCGCGCCCGGTTCGGCGCGCTCCGGTTCGGCGCTACCGGCTCAGCGTCAGCGGCATGTGGCGGTTGACGTCCTTGTAGAGCAGGTAGCGGAACTTGCCGGGACCGCCCGCGTAGCAGGCCTGGGGGCAGAAGGCGCGCAGCCACATGAAGTCGCCGGCCTCGACCTCGACCCAGTCCTGGTTGAGCCGGTACACGGCCTTGCCCTCCAGGACGTAGAGGCCGTGCTCCATCACATGGGTCTCGGCGAAGGGGATGACGCCGCCGGGCTCGAAGGTCACGACCGTGACGTGCATGTCGTGGCGCAGGTCCGTCGGATCGACGAAGCGGGTCGTGGACCACGCGCCGTCGCAGTCGGGCATCGGCGTGGGCGCGATGTCGTTCTCGTTGGCGATGACGGGCTCGGGCTCGTCGATCCCGGGCGCGGGCTGGTAGGCCTTGCGGATCCAGTGGAAGTTCGCGAGCTCGCCGGTCTCGTTGCGCAGCTTCCAGGTCGAGGACGGCGGGATGAAGGCGTAGCCGCCCTCGGTCAGCACGTGCTCCTCGTCGTCGATCGTCACCGTGACCGAGCCGCTGGTCACGAAGAGGACCGCCTCGGTGCCGGCCTCGGTCTCGGGGTCGTCGCTGCCGCCGCCCGGGCCGACCTCGACGACGTACTGCGAGAAGGTCTCCGCGAAGCCGCTCAGCGGGCGGGCGATGACCCACAGGCGGGTCGACTCCCAGCCCGGCAGGAGGCTCGTGACGATGTCGCTGAAGACGCCCTTGGGGATGACCGCGTAGGACTCGGTGAACATCGCCCGGTCGGTGGTGATCTGGGTCTGCGGGGGCAGGCCGCCCTTGCTGTTGTAGTAAGCCATGGTTCAACGTCCTTGGTGAATTGACGAGCCGCCCCGTACCGGATCGACGGGGCGGCGAGGTAGTGGTGGGCGACGGCCGGCGGGTCCGCCGGCCGTCGCCGAGGGTCAGCCCCGGCGCCGGGCGTGCCCGGCCGGTCCCCGGTGGGGAGCGAGCCGGCGTCGTCGCCGAGGGGCCGGGTCTCCGAGTGGGGCCGGGCGATCGCCGCGACCGTCGCGGGGTCCAGCCCGCAGGACTCGGCGACCTCCGCCTCGGAGAGCGCGCCGCACGCGTAGCCGCGCTGGATGAACCGGGCGAGGGCCCGCGCCGTCGCCGGCTCGTCCAGGATCGCGCCCTCGGTGCCGTACACGTAGTTGCGCAGGCGCAGGGCCGCGGCGTCGAACCCGCTGCGGTAGAACGCGTAGGTCGCGATGTAGCGGGTCGGCAGCTGGGCCCAGTGCAGGTCCCAGCCCTGGTAGTAGCCGCGCTCCAGGCTCCGGCCGATCAGCCGCGCGTGCAGCCGCCAGGCCGCGTGCACGTCCTCGTCCGGGCCCAGGGGCAGGATGTTGGTCGAGCCGTCCGAGAGGGTCACCCCCGTGCCGGCCACCGCCACCTGCATCACCGCCTTGGCGAAGTCGGCGCCCGGGTGCTCCATGGACTGGTACTGGGCCGCGATCTGCAGCGAGGCGCTGTAGTCGTAGGTCCCGTAGTGCAGGGCCGTGATCCGGCGGTCGGCGCGGTGCAGCATCGACGCGACGGGCACGGTGCCCTCGGCGCCCAGGATCAGCTGGGGCGTCTCGACCTGCACCTCGAACCGCAGGCGGCCCGGCTCCAGGCCGTGCGCGCGCTCGAGGCGCTCGCACACGGTGACCATCGCCTCGACCTGCTCCACCGTGCTGACCTTGGGCAGCGTGATGATCAGGCCCTCGGTGAGCCCGCCCTCGGCGATCAGCGTGCCCAGGAACAGGTCCAGGGAGCGCAGGCCGCGGCGTCGGGTGTCCTCCTCGAGGCACTTGAACCGCAGGCCCGCGAATGGCGTCGCGGTGCCCTCGGCGATCTCGCGGGCCAGGCGGCGCGCGGACTCCACGGCCAGGCGGTCCTCGACGTCGTCGGGCTGGGCGCCCAGGCCGTCCTCGAAGTCGATGCGCAGGTCCTCGATGGGCTCCGCGCGCAGCTTCGCCTCGACCAGCGGGGCGATCCGCTCGGCGAGCGCGTCCTCGATCCCGACGACGCGGCACACCTCCCGCATCCCGCCGTGCCGCTCGGCCAGCTCCAGGGCCTGGCGGCCCCAGTCGGCGGCGAGGCCGTCCTCGTAGCGGTCGGCCCGCACGTAGACGGTGTGCACCGGCTGGCGGTTCCCCGCCTCGCCCGGATAGCTGCCCGCCAGGGCCTCGTCGGTCACGGCGAGGCGGGAGTCCAGCTCCTCGTAGAGCGCTCCGTCGAGGGCGACGGGCGCGTCGGTCGTCCCGGTCTCAGCGGCCATTCGCGACCACCCACTCGTAGGCCGGGGTCGTCAGGAAGTCGGCGTAGTCGTCCGAGAGCGCGAGGTCGGCCACGATGCCGGCGGCCGGCTCGTAGAACCGCTCGTAGAGGTCGTCGCCGACCTCCCCGCGCAGCTTCTGCTTCTGCGTCTCGAGGGCCTCGGTCACCAGCTCGCGGGTCGCGGTGTTGCCGGTGTCCGTGTACACGACGCCGTTCTGGATCTGCTGCCAGATCTGCGAGCGCGAGATCTCCGCGGTCGCCGCGTCCTCCATCAGGTTGTGGATCGCGACGGCGCCGTTGCCCGAGAGCCAGACGGCAGTGTAGGCGATGGCCACGTACAGGTTGGCGTGGAGCTCGGCCTCGGTGCGCTGGTCGCCGGCGGAGGGGACGTCGATCAGCTGCTCGGCGGTCACCTCGACCTCCTCGCGCAGGCGGTCCACCTGGTTCGGCTTCTCGCCCAGGACGCCGTCGAAGACCTCCTTGCACACGGGCACGAGGTCCGGGTGGGCCACCCAGGAGCCGTCGAAGCCGTCGTTGGCCTCGCGGGTCTTGTCGTTGCGCACCTTCTCGAAGGCCGCCTTGTTGACCTCCTCGTCCTTGCGGGACGGGATGAGCGCCGCCATGCCGCCCATCGCGTGCGCGCCGCGGCGGTGGCAGGTCTTGACCAGCAGCTCGGTGTAGGCCCGCATGAGCGGCGCCGTCATGGTCACCGCGGAGCGGTCGGCCAGGACGAAGCGGTCGCCCGAGTCGCGGAAGTACTTGATGATGCTGAACAGGTAGTCCCAGCGCCCGGCGTTGAGGCCGGCCGCGTACTCGCGCAGCTCGTAGAGGAACTCCTCCATCTGGAAGGCCGCGGGGATGGTCTCGATGAGCATCGTGGCGCGGATGGTGCCGCGCTCGATCCCCAGCGACTCCTCGGCCGCGGCGAACACCTCGGCCCACAGGCGGGGCTCGAGGTAGCTCTCCATCTTCGGGAGGTAGTAGTACGGGCCCTCGCCGTTGTCGATCAGCTGCTGCGCGACGTGGAAGAAGTGCAGGCCGAAGTCGACCAGGGCGCCCACCGCGGGCGTCCCGTCGATCAGCAGGTGCTCCTCGTCCATGTGCCAGCCGCGGGGGCGGGCGACGACGGTCGCGAGCGGCGCGTCGGTGCGCAGCGCGTAGCTCTTGCCCTCGGGGGAGGTGAAGGACAGGGTGCCGCGCGCGGCGTCGCGCAGGTTCAGCACCGAGTCGATCACGTTGCCCCAGGTCGGGCAGCTAGCGTCCTCGAGGTCGGCGAGCCAGACCTTGGCGCCGGAGTTCAGCGCGTTGATGGCCATCTTGGCCGGGGTGGCGGGGCCGGTCATCTCGACGCGGCGGTCCTGCAGGGCCGGGGGCACGGGCGCGACCTTCCAGTCGCCCTCGCGGACCTCGCGGGTCTCGGGGTCGAAGTCGAGGGTGCCCGAGTCGGCCACCCGCCGGCGCTGCTCCGCGCGCTTCTCGAGCAGCTCGGCGCGCCGCGGGGCGAAGCGCCGGTGCAGGTTCTCGACGAAGGCGAGGGCGTCGTCGGTGAGGATCTCCCCGGCGCGCTCGACGGGGTTTCGGTCGGTGATCTCGATCGTCATGCGAGTCTCCTCGGTAGTGGGTACGGGTGGTCTAAGCGTGGCGCTGCGCGGTGGCCTCCACGGCCTCCGCCACGCGGTGCGCGACCTCGGGGTTGAACACGCTCGGGACGATGTAGCTGGGGTTCAGCTCGTCCTCGCTGACGCTCTCCGCGATGGCGCGGGCGGCGGCGACCAGCATCGCGTCGGTGATGTCCTTGGCGCCGGCGTCCAGCAGGCCGCGGAACAGGCCCGGGAAGGCCAGGACGTTGTTGATCTGGTTCGGGAAGTCGCTGCGCCCGGTCGCGACGACGGCGGCGTGCTTGGCGGCCACCGAGGGCAGGATCTCCGGGTTGGGGTTGGCCATCGCGAAAACGATCGCGCCGTCGTTCATCGCCGCGACGTCGTCCTCGTCCAGCAGGTTGGGGGCGCTGACGCCGATGAAGACGTCGGACCCGCGCACGGCCTCCTTGAGCGAGCCGGAGAAGCCCGAGGGGTTGGTGTTCTGGGCGATCCACTCGCGGTGGGCGTCGTCGTAGTGCTCGCCGCGGTGCAGTGCGCCGTTGCGGGCGCAGGCGACGATGTCCCGCGCGCCCTGGGCCTGGAGCAGGTTGATGATCGCGTGGCCGGCGGCGCCGACGCCCGAGAGCACGATCCGCACGTCCTCGATCTTCTTGCCCACGACCTTGAGGGCGTTGAGCAGCGCGGCCAGGGCCACGATCGCGGTGCCGTGCTGGTCGTCGTGGAAGACGGGGATGTCCAGCTCGTCCCGCAGGCGCTGCTCGATCTCGAAGCAGCGCGGCGCGGCGATGTCCTCGAGGTTCACGCCGCCGTAGACCGGCGCCAGCGCCTTGACGATGCTGATGATCTCCTCGGTGTCCTGGGTGTCCAGGCAGACGGGCCAGGCGTCGACGCCGGCGAACTGCTTGAACAGGGCGGCCTTGCCCTCCATGACGGGCAGCGCGGCGGCGGGGCCGATGTTGCCCAGGCCCAGCACGGCCGAGCCGTCGGTCACCACGGCCACGGTGTTGCGCTTGACGGTCAGGCGGCGGGCGTCCTCGGGGTTCTCGGCGATCGCCATGCAGACGCGCGCGACGCCGGGGGTGTAGGCGCGCGAGAGATCGTCGCGGTTGCGCAGCGGCACCTTGGGCTCGACGGAGAGCTTGCCGCCCAGGTGCATGAGGAAGGTGCGGTCGCTGCGCTTGTGCACGTGAGCGCCCTCGACGCCCTCGATGCTCTCGGCCACGCGCTTCGCGTGGGCCTCGTCGGCGGTGTTGCAGCTGAGGTCCACGACCATGCTGTCGTGGGTCGACTCGACGACGTCGAGCGCGGTGAGATCGGCGCCGGCCTCGCCGACGGCGGTGGTCAGGGCACGGGTGGCCCCGCCGGTGGACGGGCACTCGATGCGCAGGGTGATGGCGTATCCCGGGCTGGTCGCGACGGCGGGAGCGGTCTCACCGGTCTGCTGATCGGTCGTGGTCATGGCGTACCTCCTGGAGCAACGCGTTGAATAATGAGGGAGGCGAGCCGTGTGACTCATGCCTCGTTTCCACAATACGGATATTATATTCTGACCAATGAAAATTCAAGGGGCGCGGCGCGACGGTCGCCGGCCCGCGGAGGAGGGCTCATGGAGCGAGTGGCCGTGGTGACGGGGGCAGGCAGCGGGATCGGGCGTGCGGTGGCGCGCGCGCTGCTCGAGGCGGGGTGGCGGGTCGCGCTGGCCGGCCGCCGCCCGGAGCCCCTCGAGGAGGCGGCGGCGGGGCACGACGCCGCGCTGACGCTCCCCACCGACGTCGCCGACGCCGACCAGGTCGAGGCGCTGTTCGACGCCGTCGTGCGCCGCTGGGGGAGGGTCGACCTGCTGGTCAACAACGCCGGTGCCTTCGGCCCCACGGTCCCGCCCGACGAGCTGGATCCCGCGGCGTGGCGAGCGGTCGTCGACGTCAACCTCACCGGCGCCATGCTGTGCTCCCGCGCCGCCTTCGCCCGGATGCGGGCGCAGGAGCCCCGCGGCGGGCGCATCATCAACAACGGGTCGATCTCGGCGCACAGCCCGCGCCCCTACAGTGCCGCCTACACCGCGACCAAGCATGCCATGACCGGCCTGACCAAGAGCCTGTCCCTCGACGGGCGCGAGGCGGGGATCAGCGTGGGGCAGATCGACATCGGCAACACCGCTACGGAGATCATGGAGGAGCTCGGCACCGCCACCGGGGCCCGGCAGGCGGACGGCAGCATGCGCGTGGAGCCGACCTTTCCGGTGGAGGAGGCCGCGCGCGCCATCCTGTTCATGGCCTCGCTCCCCCCGAGCTGCACCGTGGACTCGATGGTCCTCACCGCGACCGGAATGCCCTTCCTGGGGCGCGGCTGAGCTTGGCGCCGCGCTGCGAGTGACCCGCCCCGCGCGTTGAACCGCCCCGCGCCTCGAACCGAACCGCGCGTCGAATCGACCCGCGCCGAGAGTCGACCCGCGCCGCGAGCCGCCTCGCTCCGGGCGGGACGCTCGCGTCACGGACTTTCCCCGGCCGCGCGGACCCGCTAAATCGTCACCCGGGTGAAATTCTCGAAACAGCGGTGTGACCTGGATGAAATAGCCGGTCGATACGATATTGACAACTAGCCTGTGATGCGGGCTACACTCCTGATTGTGGAACTAAAGTTCCACATTTTGGAAATGATGGCTCAGTCATTCGACCGATCCGCGCCGGCGCCCGAGGCCCCGGTGCGACCGTCCAGGAGGGTTCATGCAGCTCGAGGAGTTCAACGCACTCGACGCCCGGGAGGCCGACGCCGTCGTGCGCCCCTGCGTCGACGTCGACCGGTGGGTCGCGGAGGTCCTCGAGGGGCGCCCCTACGACTCGGTCGACGGGCTCCTCGACGCGGCCGGCCAGGCCGCGAGCCCGTTCACCGGCGAGGAGGTGGAGGGCGCGCTCGCCCACCACCCCCGGATCGGCCAGCGCGCCGAGGGCGGGAGCGCCGAGGCCTCCCTGTCCCGCTCCGAGCAGGCCGGCGTCGGGATCGACGCCGAGGTCACCGAGCGCCTGCGCGCCGGCAACCTCGCCTACGAGGAGCGCTTCGGCCGGGTCTTCCTGATCCGCGCCGCGGGCCGCGACGCCGAGGAGATCCTCGCCGAGCTGACCCGCCGCCTGGAGAACACCGAAGAAGAGGAGACGCCGATCGTCGCGGAGCAGCTGCGACAGATCGCCGTCCTGCGCCTGGAAGGGATCGTCGCGCGATGACCAGCCACATCACCACCCACATTCTCGACACCGCCGCGGGGAAGCCCGCGGAGGGTGTGAGCGTCCGGCTCGAGGCCTTCGGGGCCGAGGGCTGGACGGAAATCGGCAGCGGAATGACGGATGCGGACGGCCGGGTCTCTGACCTTGGCCCCGAAAAGTCCGATGCGGGTGACTACCGTATCGAATTCGCCACGGGTGAGTACTTCGAGCGGGAGGGCGTCGAGACGTTCTTCCCCTTCGTCTCTCTTGCCTTTTCCCTGCGGAATCCTGAGCAGCACTATCACATCCCGCTGCTCATCAGTCCGTTCGCATATTCCACATACCGAGGGAGTTAACCCCCATGGTCACCGAAACCACCCCCGCCTCGTCACGGCCCGTCACGTCGTCCGAGGCACCCTCCGGCAGCAAGATCGTCCTGGGCCAGAACCAGTACGGGAAGGCCGAGGTCCGCGTCGTCCGCGTCAGCAGGGACACGGAGCGCCACTCGATCGAGGATCTCAACGTCTCCTCCCAGCTGCACGGGGACTTCCTCTCCGCGCACACGGAGGGCAACAACGAGCACGTCGTCGCCACCGACACCCAGAAGAACACCATCTACGCGTTCGCCCGCGAGCGCGTCGGCTCCCCGGAGGAGTTCCTGCTCCGGCTGGCCGACCACTTCACCGGCGAGTTCGACTGGGTCTCCGGCGGGCGCTGGGAGGCCGAACAGTACGGCTGGCAGCGCATCGAGGACCACGACCACTCGTTCGTGCGCGACAACCGGGAGGTGCGCACCGCCGTCGTCGTCGCCGACGGGGACCGCCGCACCGTGGTCTCCGGCGTCCAGGACCTCACGGTCCTGAAGACCACGCAGTCCGGCTTCGAGGGCTACCCGAAGGACCGGTACACCACGCTGGCCGAGACGAACGACCGGATCATGTCCACCGACGTCAAGGCCCGCTGGCGCTTCGCCGACGGCGCCGAGGTGGACTACAACGCCGTGTACGACGACGTCACCTCGATCCTGCTGGCCAAGTTCGGGGAGAAGTACTCCTCGGCGCTGCAGCAGACCATGTTCGACATGGGCAAGGCGGTCCTCGAGGCCCACCCCGAGATCGCCGAGATCAAGCTCTCGCTGCCCAACAACCACCACTTCGTCATCGACCTCTCCTTCTGCGGGCTGGACAACCCCAACGTGGTGTTCCACGCGGACGACAGGCCGTACGGATTCATCGAGGCGACCGTCCGCCGCGAGGACTCCGACGACGCCTCCGCGGTCTGGGAACTCATCCCCGGCTTCTGCTGACCCATTCGTTGGCCGGCGGGCGGGTCTGACCCGCTCGCCCGCCCGTCGGCGTCTGCCTTCAGGAGATTCCCATGCACTCTGCCCGCGTCAGGAACAAGAACGTGTCCGCGGCACCCGCTCGCCCCGAGGACGAGCGCCTACCCATCGGAAAGTCATTCGGTTACGGACTGCAACACGTCCTGACCATGTACGGCGGGATCATCGCCCCGCCCATCATCGTCGGCAACGCCGCCGGTGTGTCCCCCGACCAGGTGGCACTGCTCATCGCATGCTGCCTCTTCGTCGGGGGCCTCGCGACCATCCTGCAGACCGTGGGGGTGCCGTTCTTCGGCTCCCAGCTCCCGCTGGTCCAGGGGACGTCGTTCGCGTCCGTGGCCACGCTGGTGGCCATCGTCACGGGCGGGGGCGGCCTGCCGGCCGCCTTCGGGGCCGTGCTGATCGCCTCGGTGATCGGCCTGGTCATCACGCCCTTCTTCGCCATGGTCGTCCGCTTCTTCCCACCCGTGGTGAACGGGGTGGTCATCACCGCCATCGGGCTGTCGCTGCTGCCCGTGGCGGGCAACTGGATCATGGGCAACAACGCCGACTCCCCGGAGTACGGCAGCGTCGCCAACGTCGGCCTGGCCGGGCTGACCCTGCTGATCATCCTGGTCCTGTCCAAGGTCGGCAACGCCGCGATCTCGCGGCTGTCGATCCTGCTGGGCCTGGTGATCGGCACGGTCATCGCGGCCGTGATCGGCATGGCCGACTTCTCGAAGGTCGGCGACGGCGCGGTGGTGGCCTTCCCCGAGCCCTTCGCCTTCGGTCTGCCCACCTTCCCGCTCGCGGGCACCATCTCGATGGTGATCGTCGTGCTGGTGATCATGACCGAGACGACCGCGGACATCCTGGCCGTGGGCGAGATCGCCCGCACCAAGGTGAACGCGCGCCGGGTGGCCAACGGTCTCCGGGCCGACATGCTGGCCTCCACGATCGCGCCGGTGTTCAACGGCTTCACGCAGAGCGCCTTCGCGCAGAACGTGGGGCTGGTGGCCATCACCGGGGTCCGGAGCCGGTTCGTCGTGACGGCCGGCGGCGTGATCCTGCTGGTGCTCGGGCTGTTCCCGATCATCGGCCGGGTCGTCGCGGCCATCCCGTACCCCGTCCTGGGCGGCGCCGGGATTGTCCTGTTCGGCACGGTCGCCGCGAGCGGCATCCGGACGCTGGCCAAGGTCGAGTACCGGAACAACCTCAACCTCGTGGTCGTGGCCGTCTCGCTGGGCTTCGGGCTGCTCCCGATCGTGACCCCCACGATCTGGAACCAGTTCCCGGAGTGGTTCTACACGATCTTCCACTCGGGCATCAGCTCGGCGGCGATCATGGCGATCCTCCTGAACATCGTGTTCAACGTCCTGAAGCGGGGCAACACGGAGGGGTCGTCGGTGTTCTCCGCGGGACCCGCCCGGATGGTCAGCACCATGGAGCTCACCGCGCTGCGGGAGGGCGACTACATCGAGGGCGGCAAGCTCATGGACAAGGAGGGGCACGAGGTCCCCGTCGCCAGCCCGGAGGCCGTCCGGGAGGCGCTCGAGACGGGGCAGATCAGGCGGGTGCCGCCGCCGGGGGAGGAGCACTAGGCCCCGTGCGGGCTGAGAGGGATGTCTCCCCCCTCCGCGGCACGCCCCGCCGCGGGTCCTCACCGACCCGCGGCGGGGCGTCTCCGCTCGCGGGTCGGCGCGAGGAGTGGAAGCGTCGGTCGGCCCGACTCGAGAGTCCCCCGGGCCCGTCCCAGCTCCGATGCGAGAAGCGCCGGACCCCAGTGGGGTCCGGCGCTTCTCGGGTGCGTCCGGCGGGCCGGGGCGGCTCCGGCAGGCTGGGGCGGCTCCGGCAGGCCGGTGCGGCCCGCCGGCCTCACTGCGGCTGCAGCTCCCGGGAGATGCGCCGCGCGGAGGCCTGCAGGGCGGGCACCGCGCGGTTCGCGAAGTCCTCGCTGACCCGGGTGATCGGTCCGGAGACCGAGATCGCCATGGGCGTGGGGGAGTCGGGGACGGCGACCGCGAAGCAGCGGACGCCGAGGTCCTGCTCGCCGTCGTCGATCGAGTAGCCCCGGCGGCGGATCTCCGCGAGGTCGGCCAGGAGGGAGTCGGTGGTCGCGTGGCTGCGCTCGGTGTGCACCGGCATGCCCGCGCTGGTCACGATCCGCAGGACCTCCTGGTCGGGCAGCTGGGCCAGGATGGCCTTGCCGACGCCGGTGTCGTGCGTGTGGGCGCGGCGGCCCACCTCGGTGAACATGCGCATCGGGTGCGGCGAGGGGCGCTGGGCGACGTAGACGATCATGTCGCCGTCGAGCACCGCCATGTTGGCGGTCTCGCCCAGGTCGTCCACCAGGGCGATGAGCTCGCCGCGCGCGGCGGAGCCGAGCTGGCGCCCGGCGGTCTCCCCGAGCTGGATCAGGCGCGCGCCCAGCGCGTAGCGGCGGGAGGGCAGCTGCCGGACGTACCCGAGGGCCACCATGGTGCGCAGCAGCCGGTGGATCGTCGGCATCGGCAGGCCGGAGGCGGAGGCGAGGTCGCTCAGCGAGATCTCGCCGCCCGCGTTCGAGATCGTCTCGAGCAGCTCGAAGACGCGCTCGACCGACTGCACCCCGGATCCGCCCTTGGTCTTGGTCTCCACAGTCATCAATGGTCCTTTCCGTGTCCGAGCCGCCTCGTACCGGCAGGTAGCTCCGGACGCCTTCAACGATACCGACCCGCGGCCGGTGGGCGAGAACCCGCGGGCGGTGGAATCCACCGGCGCGGGAACTTGATCCCCATCACAACCTCGTCGTACAGTATTCCGTATAGCAACATTGATATTCCATAAAGCGGAAAATCTCAATGGCCGAAGCGGAAGTTTCGCTCTCGGGCCACCACCGTCCATCCAGCGCCCATCCCGGAAGTGAGCACTATGAACGCCTTTCCCGCAGCCCCGTACACGGTCAACGCCTCCATCCTCCTGACCGATCGCCCGATCCTCGAGCGCGCGCAGGCGGTGCGCGACGCCGGATTCGAGGCGGCGGAGTACTGGTGGCCCTTCCAGGAGGCCGTCCCCTCGGACTCCGACGTCGCCGACTTCGAGCGCTCCGTCACCTCGGCCGGCATCTCCCTCACGGGCCTCAACTTCTTCGCCGGCGACATGCCCGGCGGCGACCGCGGCCTGGTCTCCTGGGTCAGCCGCCGCCAGGAGTTCCTGGACAACATCGACGTGACCGTCGGCATCGGCGAGCGCCTGGGCTGCAAGGCCTTCAACGCGCTCTACGGCAACCGCACCGACGACGTCCCCGCCGAGCAGCAGGACGAGGTCGCCCTGGAGAACCTGGCCGCCGCCGCGAAGGCCGCCGCGCGGGTGGACGGCGTCGTCCTCCTCGAGCCGGTCAGCGGCACCGAGGCCTACCCGATCAAGACCGCCGCCCAGGCGCTCGCGGTGATCGAGAAGCTGCAGGCCGAGGGCATCGAGAACGTCAAGCTGCTGGCGGACTTCTACCACCTGGCCGTCAACGGCGACGACGTCGACGCCGTCATCTCCCAGCACGCGGCGAAGTTCGGCCACATCCAGATCGCCGACGCCCCCGGGCGCGGCGAGCCGGGCACCGGCGACCTGCCGCTGGCCCGCTGGATCTCCGAGGCCCAGAGCGGCGGCTACTCGGGCGTCATCGGCCTCGAGTACAAGGCCACCGGCGAGGACCCCTTCGCCTGGCTGCCCGCCGACCAGCGCGCGGCGGTCTCCGTCCGCTAGGCCGGACCCGGCCCGCCCGGGCGGACCCCACCCCGGTCCGCCGAGTCGGGCCCCACCCCGGTCCGCCCGGGCGGACCCCGGTCCGCGAGCCGGACCCCCGATCCGGGACCGGCGGCACGCCGTCGGCCCCGGACCCCCAGCACATCCCCCACGGATCCACGAAGGAAGTCAGAGCAATGAGCAAGATCGCAGTCATCGGATTGGGCATCATGGGCCTCCCCATGGCCAAGAACCTCGTCTCCGCCGGTCACGAGGTCACCGGCTACAACCGCAGCCAGGACAAGGTGGACGCCTTCGTCGAGGCCGGCGGGCAGGGCGCCGGCAGCGTCGCGGAGGCCGTCTCCGGGGCCGAGGTCGTCATCACCATGGTTCCGGACTCCCCGGACGTCGAGGGCGTCGTCTCCGGCGAGGACGGCGTGTTCGCCAACGCTCCCCAGGGCGCTCTGTGGATCGACGCGAGCACCATCCGCCCCGACGTCGCGGCCCGCCTGGCCGAGGCCGCCCGCGAGGCCGGCATCCGCCCGCTGGACGCCCCGGTCTCCGGCGGCGAGCAGGGCGCGATCGACGGTGTCCTGTCCATCATGGTCGGCGGCTCGGCGGAGGACTTCGCCGCGGCCGAGGAGGTCCTGAACGGCGTCGGCAAGACCATCGTGCACGTGGGCCCCTCGGGCTCCGGGCAGACCGTCAAGGCCGCCAACCAGCTCATCGTGGCCTCCAACATCCAGGTCCTCGGCGAGGCCGTGGCCTTCCTCGAGGCCTACGGCGTCGACACCGACGCCGCCCTGAAGGTCCTCGGCGGCGGGCTCGCCGGCTCCAAGGTCCTGGATCAGAAGGGCCAGAAGATGCTCGACCGCAACTTCGACCCCGGCTTCCGCCTCGCCCTGCACCACAAGGACATGGGCATCGTGACCTCCGCCGCCCGCGAGGCCAACGTGGCCATCCCGCTCGGCGCGCTCGTCGCCCAGCTCGTGGCCTCCACCGTCAACCAGGGCGACGGCTCGCTCGACCACTCCGGCCTGTTCAAGCAGGTCCTCAAGCTCTCCGGCCGCGAGGCCGAGGACCAGGCGTAAAGGAAAGACCATGACCAGAATGCGCACCGTCGACGCCATCGCCCTCATCCTCGAGAAGGAGGGCGCGACCGAGGCCTTCGGCCTGCCCGGCGCCGCGATCAACCCGTTCTACTCCGCGATGCGCGCCCACGGCGGGATCCGGCACACGCTGGCCCGCCACGTGGAGGGCGCCTCGCACATGGCCGAGGGGTACACCCGCTCGGCCGCCGGCAACATCGGCATCTGCGTCGGCACCTCCGGCCCCGCCGGCACCGACATGATCACCGGCCTGTACTCGGCCTCCGCGGACTCGATCCCGATCCTGTGCATCACCGGCCAGGCGCCGGTGGCCAAGCTGCACAAGGAGGACTTCCAGGCGATCAACATCGCGGACATCGCCGAGCCGGTGACCAAGATGGCCATGACCATCCTGGAGCCGGGCCAGGTGCCCGGCGCCTTCCAGAAGGCCTTCCACCTCATGCGCTCGGACCGTCCCGGCCCGGTGCTGCTGGACCTGCCCCTGGACGTGCAGCTCGCCGAGATCGAGTTCGACATCGACGCCTACGAGCCCCTGGCCGTCAACCGCCCCGCCGCGACCCGGCTGCAGGCGGAGAAGGCACTGGACCTGATGTTCGCCGCCGAGCGCCCGCTGATCGTGGCCGGCGGCGGCGTCATCAACGCCGACGCCTCCGAGAAGCTGGTCGAGCTGGCCGAGCTGCTCAACGTGCCGGTCATCCCGACGCTGATGGGCTGGGGCGCGATCCCGGACGACCACCCGCTCATGGCGGGCATGGTCGGCCTGCAGACCTCGCACCGCTACGGCAACGCGACCTTCCTCGAGTCGGACTTCGTGATCGGCATCGGCAACCGGTGGGCCAACCGCCACACCGGCGGCCTGGAGAAGTACATGGACGGACGGACCTTCGTCCACGTCGACATCGAGCCGACCCAGATCGGCCGCGTGTTCTCCCCGCACCTGGGGATCGTCTCCGACGCCGGCGCGGCCCTGGAGATCCTGCTCCAGGTCGCCAAGGAGCGCAAGGACGACTTCTCGGTCCCGGACTACGACGTCTGGGCCAAGGACTGCGCGCAGCGCAAGAGCACGATGCAGCGCAAGACCCACTTCGAGGACGTGCCGATCAAGCCGCAGCGCGTCTACCAGGACATGAACGAGGCCTTCGGCCGGGACGTCACCTACGTCTCGACCATCGGCCTGTCGCAGATCGCCGGCGGGCAGTTCCTGCACGTCTACGGCCCCCGCCAGTGGATCAACGCCGGCCAGGCCGGTCCGCTGGGCTGGACCGGACCCGCGGCGCTCGGCGTCGTGCGCGGCAAGCCCGAGCAGCCGGTCGTGGCGCTGTCCGGCGACTACGACTTCCAGTTCATGATCGAGGAGCTCGCCGTCGGCGCGCAGTTCAACCTCCCGTACATCCACGTGGTGGTGAATAACTCCTACCTCGGCCTGATCCGTCAGTCGCAGCGCGGCTTCAAGATGGAGCAGAACGTGTCGCTGGCCTTCGAGAACATCAACTCCCCCGAGACCCAGGGGTACGGTGTGGACCACCTGAAGGTCGTCGAGGGCCTGGGCTGCAAGGCCCTGCGCGTGACCGACCCGTCGAAGCTGCAGGACACGTTCGGCAAGGCCCGCGCCCTCATGGAGGAGCACCAGGTGCCGGTGGTCGTCGAGGTCATCCTCGAGAAGGTCACCAACATCTCGATGGGCACCGAGCTGGACAACGTGACCGAGTTCGAGGCCCTCGCCGAGCGCGGCGAGGACGCCCCGACCGCGATCGCGATGCTCGACTGACAGCCCGCTCCGGCCGCCGCCGGACCAGTGCCCCTCGCCGACCGTCCACCGGACCGAAAGAGTGATCATGCCGCACAGCACCAGCGGGACCACGCGCATCGTCGTGGCCTCCGACAAGTTCAAGGGATCCCTGACCGCCCACGAGGTGGGCAGGAGCCTGACCGCCGGGATCCGCGCGGTCGCCCCGGACGCTGAGGTGGAGACGATCCCGGTCGCGGACGGCGGGGAGGGGACGCTGGAGGCGGCGTTCGCCGCGGGCTTCGAGCGCCGCACCGCGGAGGTCCACGGGCCCACCATGGAGCCCGTGACCGCCGCCTTCGCCCTCCGGGGCGAGGAGGCCTTCGTCGAGATGGCCACCGCCTCCGGGCTGGACCTCCTGCCCGACGGGCGGAAGGACGCCCTGGGCGCCACCAGCTACGGCACCGGCGAGCTGATCGCCGCCGCGCTCGACGCCGGGGCCACCCGCGTCGTGCTCGGCGTCGGCGGCAGCGCGAGCACCGACGGCGGCGCCGGGCTGCTGAACGCCCTCGGCGTCGTGCTGCACGACGTCGCGGGGAAACCGCTGCCCGTGGGCGGCGGCGCCCTCGAGGGCCTCGAACGGGTCGACGCCTCCGGGCTCGACCCCCGAGTGGCCCGGACCGAGTTCGTGCTCGCCAGCGACGTGGACAACCCGCTGCTGGGCGAGCACGGCGCCCCCGCGGTCTTCGGACCGCAGAAGGGCGCCGACGCGGAGGACGTGATCCGTCTGGACGCGGGGCTGGCCCGGTACGCCCGGCTCCTCGGGGAGGCCCTGGGCCTCGCCGAGGAGCGCCTCGAGGGCCGCCCGGGCGCCGGGGCCGCCGGCGGCGTCGGCTTCGCCGCGCTGGCCGGGCTGGGCGCCCACCGCGAGGCGGGGATCGACGTCGTCCTGGAGCTGGTCGGCCTGGCCGACCGGATCGCCGGGGCGGACCTCGTCGTCACCGGCGAGGGCAGCCTGGACGAGCAGTCCCTGCACGGGAAGACCCCCATGGGGGTGCTCGCCTGCGCGCGCCGCGCCGGGATCCCGGTGCTCGCGGTCTGCGGGCGCAGCCTGCTCGACGCGGAGCGGGTCCGCGAGGCGGGCTTCGCCGGACTGTATGCTCTAGCCGAGCTGGAGCCGGACCCGGCCCGGAGCATGTCCGAGGCCGGTGAGCTGCTGGAACGGGTCGGCGCCCGGATCGGCGAGCAGCTGCCCGAGCTGCTGAACCCCGCCGACGCCCGCTGAGCGCGGGCGCCGGCACTGATCGATGGAAGAGGAAGCCATGTCACAGAAGAATTCGTCCCGCAAGGGCAGCGGGGACTCCGCGTCCGGCGGGGCCCAGCCGAAGAAGGGCGACGCCGCGGCGGAGCACGCCGCCGAGAGCGCCGAGGCCCAGCAGCTCGAGGCCGCCGCCCGCGCGGAGACCCAGCGCGACGGCGCCCCCGCTCCCGCCTCGCCCGACGCCGTGGCGCAGGACGACTCGTCGCGCTCGGCGACCAAGCCCGCCTCCCTGGACGAGGCCTCCCACGAGGAGCAGTCCCGCAAACTCTCCGTGAGCGACCGGGTCAACGACCCCGAGCGCATCCGCGGCCTCATCGAGGAGTACCGCAGGGAGCACGGCCTGCCGGCCCAGCGCGCCGAGGACCGCCCCCACGCCGGGGCGACCGACGAGGGCACCTTCGCCGGCGACGACCGCAAGTTCGACCTGGTGGTGCGCGGCGAGCGCATCATGACCACGGCGGGCCTGGCCGCCCGCGAGGTCGGCGTCCGCGACGGCAAGATCGTCGCGATCGAGCCGCTCGGCTCGGGCCTGGTGGGGGAGCGCAGCATCGACCTCGCCGAGGACGAGACCCTGCTCCCCGGCCTCGTGGACACCCACGTGCACATCAACGAGCCCGGCCGCACCGACTGGGAGGGCTTCGCGACCGCGACCCGCGCGGCGGCCGCCGGCGGCGTCACCACCGTGCTGGACATGCCGCTGAACTCCATCCCCGCGACCGTCAACGTCCCGGCCCTGGAGTACAAGCGCCTGTTCGCGCAGGACCAGTCGTTCATCGACGTCGGCTTCTGGGGCGGGGCGATCCCCGGCAACAAGAAGCACCTGCGCTCGCTGCACGACGACGGCGTCTTCGGCTTCAAGTGCTTCCTGCTGCACTCCGGCGTCGACGAGTTCCCGCACCTCGAGGCCGACGAGCTCGAGGAGGACCTCGCCGAGCTCAAGACCTTCGACTCGCTGATGATCGTCCACGCCGAGGACTCCCGGGCCATCGACCGGGCGCCGCAGCCCGAGGGCGACGTCTACGACACCTTCCTCCGCTCGCGCCCCCGCGGCGCCGAGAACCTCGCGATCGCCGAGGTCATCGAGCGGGCCCGCTGGACCGGGGCCAAAGCGCACATCCTGCACCTGTCCTCCTCGGACGCGCTGCCGATGATCGCCTCGGCCAAGGAGGACGGGCTGGACCTCACGGTCGAGACCTGCCCGCACTACCTCACGCTGCTCTCGGAGGAGATCCCCAACGGGGCCACCGCCTTCAAGTGCTGCCCGCCGGTGCGCGAGGTCGGCAACCGCGAGCTGCTGTGGGAGGGCCTGATCGACGGGACGATCGACTTCATCGTCTCCGACCACTCGCCCTCGACCCTGGACCTCAAGGACCTGGACAACGGCGACTTCGGCGTGGCCTGGGGCGGGGTCTCCTCGCTCCAGCTGGGCCTGGCCCTGATCTGGACCGAGGCGCGACGCCGCGGCGTCGAGCTCGAGCAGGTCGTGAAGTGGATGTCGACCAAGCCGGCCCAGCGCGCGGGCCTGCGCTCCAAGGGCAAGCTCGCCCTGGGGTACGACGCCGACCTGGCGATCTTCGCCCCCGACGAGGGCTTCGTGGTCGACGCCGGCAAGCTGCACCACAAGAACCCCATCACGCCCTATCAGAACAAGGCGCTCTCCGGGCGCGTGCGCCGCACGTTCCTGCGCGGCGCCGAGGTGGACTTCGAGAAGCCCGCCGGGCGCCTGATCCGGCGCGGCGAGGCCTGATCCTCGACCCGCCCTGACCGGGCGCGACGGCCGCCGGGGGACTATGATGTTCCCCCGGCGGCCGTTCCGTGCCCACCCCGCGCGCAGCGGCACCCGTCCCGGGAGAATCCCCGCTTGACCGTGTCCTGAGCCACACGTAACATTTTCTCATAGGAAAAGTTTTCTTCCGCATCGTGAAAACGGCCCCCGGTTCTCCGGCCCCCGCGATCCGATGCCTTCCAGATCCCTACCCGGACGGCGCTGCCCGCCTCCGCGTCAGAGGAAGGTCCCACCATGACCCAGAAGCCCAAGAGCGACGCGTCGCACCACGAGCACCACCACGTGCGCCTGAACGACGCCGAGCCGTGGGGCACCGGCGACCCCGCCGTCGACGCCATCACCCACGTCCCCGGCACCACCGTCCCCATCCCCACGGGCGTGAGCCCCAACCTCTACAACGGCGACCTGGCCCCCACCACCCGCAAGGGCCGGACCTGGAACGCCTACAGCATCTTCACCCTGTGGGCCAACGACGTGCACTCGCTCGGCAACTACGCCTTCGCCATCGGGCTCTTCGCCCTCGGCCTGGGCGGCTGGCAGATCATGCTGGCCTTCCTGCTCGGCGCCGTCTTCCTGTTCCTGCTGCTGAACCTCTCCGGGTTCATGGGCGAGCGGGTCGGCGTGCCCTTCCCGGTCCTGAGCCGCATCGCCTTCGGCGTCCACGGCTCCAAGGTCCCGGCGATCGTCCGCGGCGGCGTCGCGGTCGTCTGGTTCGGCATCCAGACCTACCTGGCCTCGATGGTGCTGCGCGTGCTCCTGATCGCCCTCGCCCCGGGCCTGGCCCCGCTGGACGAGAACTCGATCCTCGGCCTCTCGACCCTCGGCTGGATCTCCTTCCTGGTCCTCTGGGTCGTCCAGATCGTGATCGTCAGCTTCGGCATGGAGATGATCCGCCGCTACGAGGCCTTCGCCGGCCCGATCATCCTGATCACCATGCTGGCCCTGGCCATCTGGATCTTCGTCCAGACCGGCGGCAGCATCCACTGGGCCACCGAGGACTCGCTGACCGGCGGTGCCATGTGGGTCGAGATCTTCCAGTCCGCGGCCCTGTGGGTCGTCATCTACGGCACCTTCGTGCTGAACTTCTGCGACTTCACCCGCGGCGCCCCCTCCGAGAAGTCGGTGGTCCGCGGCAACTTCTTCGGCATCCCGATCAACATGCTGTTCTTCGCGGGCATCGTCGTGGTCCTGTCCGGCGGGTCCTACACCCTCAACGGCACCGTCATCGAGTCGCCGACCGACGTCGTCGTCGCCATCCCGAACACGTTCCTGCTGGTCCTGGCCTGCCTCGCGCTGATCATCCTGACCATCGCGGTGAACCTCATGGCCAACTTCGTGGCCCCGATCTACACCCTGACCGGACTGTTCCCGAAGGTGCTGAACTTCCGCCGCGCCGCGGTCATCTCGGCCATCATCGGCCTGGTGATCCTGCCCTGGAACCTGTACAACTCGCCCGTGGTGATCGTGTACTTCCTCGGCGGCCTGGGCGCGCTGCTCGGCCCCCTGTTCGGCGTGATCATGGCGGACTACTGGCTCGTCCGCAAGGGCAAGGTTGACGTGCTGGCCCTCTACTCGGAGGACCCCAACGCCGAGTACGCCTACAAGCGGGGCTTCAACATGAAGGCCATCGGCGCCTTCATTCCGGCCGCGGTCGTGGCGCTGGTCCTGGCGCTCGTGCCCGCCTTCGCGGTGGTCTCCGGGTTCTCCTGGTTCATCGGGGCGATCCTGTCCGCCGTGATCTACCTGGCGATCGCCGACCGCTCCCGCGAGTTCCGCGCCGTGGACGGCGAGTCCATTGCCGTCGTCCCGCACCACTGATCCCGTTCCCGACCGAAAGGCAAGAACCACCGTGCGCATCCTCGTCGCCAACGTCAACACCACCGCCTCGATGACCGAGGCCATCGCCCAGGCGGCCCGCGCGGCCGCCGCGGAGGGGACCGAGATCGTCCCGATCACCCCCGCCTTCGGCGCGGAGTCGGTCGAGGGCAACTACGAGTCCTACCTCGCCGCCGTCGCCGTCCAGGAGGCCGTCCGGGACTACGAGGGCGAGTACGACGCCGTCATCCAGGCCGGCTACGGCGAGCACGGCCGGGAGGGCCTGCAGGAGCTCCTGGAGGTCCCGGTCGTGGACATCACCGAGGCCGCGGCCTCGACCGCGATGTACCTGGGCCACAAGTACTCCGTGGTGACCACCCTGGACCGGACGCTGCCGCTGATCGAGGACCGGCTGCTGCTGGCCGGGCTCTCCGCCCGCTGCGCCTCGGTCCGGGCCTCCGGGCTGTCGGTGCTCGAGCTCGAGCAGGACCGGGAGCGCACCGTCGAGGCGCTGGTCCGCGAGTCGGTCCGCGCCGTCGAGGAGGACCGCGCCGAGGTCATCTGCCTCGGCTGCGGCGGCATGGCCGGGCTGGACGAGGCGGTCCGCGAGGCCACCGGCGTCCCGGTGGTGGACGGCGTCGCGGCCGCGGTGAACATCGCGCAGTCGCTGGTCAGCATGGGCCTGAAGACCTCCAAGGTCCGGACCTACGCGCCCCCGCGGCCCAAGGGCCTGGTGCGGCCGGTGGCCGGCACCTCCTAGACCGGCGCGCCCTCGCGGCGCGCCCGGCTCGAGGTCCCCGGCTTCTTCCGGGCCGGGGACGCACTGCTCTCGAGCGAGCGCCGGATCCGTCCGGCGCAGACCGGTCCACGGTCACGGTCCGCCCCGGTGGGCGCCGCCCTCCCTGCGGCGCCCACCGGGGCGGAGCCGCGTCCGGGGCTAGGGTGGGAAGCATGAGCTCACGTCAGAACGCCGCGTCCCCCGCCTACCGCCCGCTCGGCGACTCCGGGCTGATCGTCTCCAGCGTCGGGCTGGGGTGCAACAACCTCGGCCGGGCCGGGACCCCCACCGAGGGCCAGGAGGGCACCGACGCCGTGATCCGCGCGGCCCTCGAGGCCGGCATCACCCTCTTCGACGTCGCCGACGTCTACGGCAGGGAGCCCGGCACCTCGGAGCGGATGTTCGGCCGCGCCCTGGGCCGGCTGGGCAGCGCGGCCGAGGACGCCGTCGTCGTCTCCAAGTTCGGCATGGACATGAAGGGCGCCAACGGGGCCGACCACGGGGCCCGCGGCTCCCGCCGCTACGTCGCCCGCGCCCTGGAGGCCTCCCTGGAGCGCCTGGGCCGGGACCACATCGACCTGTACTTCTACCACACCCCCGACGGCGTGACCCCGCCCGAGGAGACCCTGGCCGCCCTGGACGACGCCGTCCGGGCGGGCAAGGTCCGCTACCTCGGCCACTCCAACCACGCCGGCTGGCAGATCGCCGACGCCGAGCACCTCGCCCGGTCCTCCGGCGGCGCGCGCTACGTCGCGGCGGAGAACCACTACAACCTCCTGGACCGCCGCGCGGAGCTGGAGGTGCTGCCGGCCGCCGAGCGCTTCGGCGTCGGGGTCCTGCCGTACTTCCCGCTGGCCAACGGCCTGCTGACCGGCAAGTACCGGAAGGGGCGGGCGCCCGAGGGGTCCCGGCTCTCGCACTCCAAGCGCGAGCTGCTGGAGTCCACGGACTGGGAGCAGATCGAGCGCTTCGTCGGATTCGCGGAGGAGCGCGGGCTGAGCCCGGTCGAGGTCGCCTTCTCGTGGCTCGCGAGCCGGCCGCAGGTGGCCAGCGTGATCGCGGGCGCGACGTCGCCCGAGCAGGTCCGCGCCAACGCCGCGGCCGCCTCCTGGGTCCCGGACGCGGAGGACCTGGCCGCGCTGGACGAGATCTTCCCCGCCCCGGCGCGCATCGCGCTGTACTGAGCGGGGTCGGCCGCTCGCGGCCCCGGCGGCGCCGCATCGCGCCGCCGGCGGCGGACCCGCGCGGGCCGTACCGCGCCGTACACAGCTCACTCGCTGGAAACTCATCGCCCGCTCACCAGCGGTTCTGCTAAGAATTAGCCCTATGACTTCGACAGGCAGAGTGGGTCGCCCCGCGGACCCGGCCATCGGCCGCGCCCTGCGGGAGGCGGCCGAGGAGACCCTCGCGACCCGCGGGTACTCCGAACTGAAGGTGGATCGGCTCGTGCGGCAGGTGGGGACCACCCGCGCGGCCTTTCACCGCCGCTACCAGAGCATCGACCATCTGGCGCTGGAGATCCTGATGGCCCGCTTCGGGGGCCGCAAGGCCGAGCCCACCGGGAGCCTGCTGGGCGACCTGATCGCCATCCAGGTCAAGGGCTTCCGGATGTTCACGGACCCCACGTTCGCCCGGAGCGTGCTCGGCATCCTGGCGGTGACCCAGGGCGACCTGGAGATCCGGGAGCACTACCGCCTGGGGTTCGTGGCCCCGCGGCGCGAGGTGATCCGGGGCGCGATCACGGCCGCCGTGGAGCGGGGCGAGCTCGCCCGGGAGCCCGAGGACACCGAGTACATCTGCGACCTGCTGATCGGCCCGCTGTTCGCGCGCCTCCTGCTGCCCACCACCAACGAGCTGGACGAGGACTTCGCCCGCCGCACGGCCGAGACCGTCTACCGCGAGCTGACCTCCGGGGGCTAGCGGCGCCGGCCCGCGGCCCCCTCAGATCCCCAGGATCGCCTTGGCCACGAGGAAGTACACGATCAGCCCGGTCGCGTCCACGAAGGTCGCGATGAAGGGGGTCGACATGACCGCCGGGTCGATCCGCAGCGACTTCGCGATGCACGGGATCGCGCCGCCGGCCGAGGCCGCCAGGACGCAGATGGCGAGCATGGAGATCCCCACCGTCAGCCCGATGGGCGCGGTGTAGCTCGCCGAGAACAGCGAGACCCCCAGGATCACGAGGAACGCGATGCCGCCGAGGGTCAGTCCCAGCACGGCCCCCACCCGGACCTCGCGCAGCAGGACCCGGCCGATGTCCCGGGACCTGACGTCGCCCACGGCCAGCGCGCGGGTGATGGTCACCGCGGCCTGGGAGCCGGTGTTCCCGCCCGTCCCGATGAGCAGCGGGATGAAGGAGGCCAGCGCGACCACCTGCGCGAGGTCGTCCTCGAAGTAGTCGAGCACGCCCACCGTCAGGGCCGCGGAGATGGCCAGGAAGAACAGCCAGACCGCGCGGGAGCGGACCAGCCGGGTGATCGGGGTGCTCAGGTAGGGGCGGCCGAGCGGCTCGGAGGCGCCCGCGCGGGAGGCGTCCTCGTCCTCGGCGCTCTGGATGATGCGCACGGCGTCGTCGAAGGTCAGGATGCCGACCAGGCGGTCCTCGCGGTCGACCACCGGGACCGCCAGGACCTGGGCGTCGACGCAGCGGCGGGCGGCCGCCTCCTCCTCGTCGTGGGCGCTGACCGAGATCGGCGCGGTCATCAGGTCGGCCACCAGCGCGTCGGAGCCGGCCAGGAAGAGCGCGCGCAGGCCCACCACGCCGACCAGGACCAGCGAGTCGTCGACCACAGGCAGGACGTAGATGGTCTCCGCGTCGTCGCCGCGCCGGCGGGCCAGGGTCAGCGCGTCGCCGACCGAGTGCCCCGGGTGCAGGCGCACGTACTCGGTGCTCATGCGGCGGCCGATGACGCCGCGCTCGTAGCCGAGGATCGGGGCGGTCAGCTCCCGCTCCTCCTCGGAGAGCCGCTGGAGCAGGCGGTGGGTCACGCCGGCCGGGAGCTCGTCCATGAGGTGGACGCGGTCGTCGGGGTCCAGGGCGTCGAAGAGGCGCACGACGTCGTCGTCCCGGAGGCTCGAGAACAGCTCGGCGCGCAGCCCGTCGTCGAACCGCTCAAAGACCGCGTGGGCCTCGTCCTTGGCCAGCAACCGGAAGGCCACCGCGCGGTCGGTGACGGGCAGCCGCTCCAGGGTGCGGACCAGGTCGGGGCGGGAGAGGCTCGCGGCCTGCTCGGCGACGGCGTCGAGGCGCCCCTCGGCGATGAGCTCCGTCCAGATGCCCGCCGTGGCGTTCAGGTCCAGCTGCTCCATGACGATCCTCCCTCGACGCGGCTCCCGCCCGCTGCCCCTCGGCCGCCGGCGTCCTGGACCACCCTAGCCGCCGGGAGGGCGCCGCGGCGGGTCGGGCGGTGTGATCTCCGCGTCGGCGGCAGCGGGGGCGCTCCGGGCGGACGCGACGCGACGCGCCGGACCCGTTTTGTGCGGACAAAGATTGACAGGACAAACTGCACGGGGCAGACTGATGAGTGTTGGCCGGGTCACTCCCGGCACGGCGACGACGCCGCCCTCCGCGCTCCCCGCGCGGGCCGGCGTCGAGGCCCACGCGACGGACGATCGGAAGGATCCACCAGCCCATGAGCTACGACCTGTTGACGATGGGGCGCATCAGCGTCGACATCTACCCCAACGACATCGGCGTGGGCCTGGCGGACGTGACCTCGTTCGGCAAGTACCTGGGCGGCTCGCCCTCCAACGTCGCCGTCGCCGCCGCCAAGCACGGCCGCCGCACCGCGGTGATCACCCGCACCGGCGACGACCCCTTCGGCGAGTACCTGCACCGCGAGCTGACCCGCTACGGCGTCGACGACGCCCACGTCAGCCCGGTCGAGGGCCTCCAGACCCCCGCGACCTTCTGCGCGATCCAGCCGCCCGAGGACTTCCCCCTGTACTTCTACGGCCGCTTCCCCACGGCCCCGGACCTCCAGATCCGGGCCGAGGAGGTCGACGTCGACGCCGTCCGCGAGGCGACCATCTTCTGGTCCACCGTGACCGGCCTGTGCCAGGAGCCCGCCCGCTCCGCCCAGCTGAGCGCCCACGAGGCCCGCCCCCGCGAGGAGCTGGGGGAGGGCCGGCACACCATCCTGGACCTCGACTACCGCCCCATGTTCTGGGACTCCATCGAGGACGCGACCGCGCAGGTCCGCGAGAACCTGCGCCATGCGAGCATCGCGATCGGCAACCGCGAGGAGTGCGCCGTGGCCGTGGGCGACGGCAGCCCCGACGAGCAGGCCGACCGCCTGCTCGAGGCCGGCGTCAGCATCGCCGTCGTCAAGATGGGCTCGGCCGGCGTGCTGGCCAAGACCGCCGGGACGCGCGTGGTCTCCGAGCCGGTCCCGGTCGAGACGCAGAACGGCCTGGGCGCCGGCGACTCCTTCGGCGGCGCCTTCTGCCACGGCCTCCTCGCCGGCTGGGAGCTGCAGCACGTGCTGGACTTCGCCAACGCCGCCGGCGCCATCGTGGCCTCCCGCATCGCCTGCTCGGAGGACATGCCCACCAGTGACGAGGTGCTCCAGCTCCTCGACGAGCGAGGCCGGGGGTTCCAGGCATGAGCACCGACGTCCACCGCTACGAGGACCTGACCCGGATCCGCCTCGAGGACCCCGACGCCGTCCAGCGCGCCGCCGACTCGCGGCCCCGCCACCCCGGCGTCGTCTACGGCCGCCAGAACTTCATCGTCGCCGCGGACCACCCGGCCCGCGGGGCCCTCTCGGTCCGCGGGCGGGCGGACGCGATGGCCCACCGCGGGGACCTCCTGGACCGCCTCCGGACCGCCCTGAGCAACCCGGCGGTCGACGGCGTGCTGGCCTCCCCGGACATCCTCGACGACCTGCTGCTGCTCGGCGCCCTGGACGGCAAGCTCGTCTTCGGCTCGATGAACCGCGGCGGCCTGACCGGCCTGGTCAACGAGATCGACGACCGCTTCACCGGCCACACCGCCGCGGCGCTCAAGCGCATCGGCGCCGACGGCGGCAAGATGCTGACCCGCATCCACTACGGCGACCCGGCCACCGTGAGCACCCTGGAGGCCACCGCCCGCGCCGTGAGCGAGCTGGCCGCCGAGGGGCTCTACGCGATGGTCGAGCCGTTCATCTCCGAGACCCGGGACGGCAGGATCGTCAACGACCTGAGCCCCGACGCCGTCGTGAAGTCCGCCGCGATCGCCGCCGGCCTGGGCGAGACCAGCGCCCGGACCTGGATGAAGCTGCCGGTGGTCGAGGAGATGGAGCGCGTCGTCGCCGCCACGACCATGCCCACCGTGCTGCTCGGCGGGGACCCCTCCGGCGCGCCGGATGAGATCTTCGCGACCTGGGAGGCCGCGCTGGCCCTGCCCGGCGTCCAGGGCCTCACCGTGGGCCGGACCCTGCTGTACCCCGAGGACGGCGACGTCGCCGCCGCCGTTTCCACCGCCGCGTCGCTGCTGCGGAAGTAGAGAGGACACCATGACCACCCAGACCCTGTCGGTCAGCCAGGCGCTCGTGAAGTTCCTGAGCAGCCAGTACACCGTGGACCGCGTCGGGACCCAGGAGTACCGGGAGCGGACCATCCCCGCGATGTTCGGCATCTTCGGCCACGGCAACGTGGCCGGCGTCGGCCAGGCCCTGCGCCAGTACCAGGAGCAGGACCCGGCGCTGATGCCCTACTTCCAGGGCCGCAACGAGCAGGCCCAGGTGCACCAGTCGGTGGGCTACGCCCGGCACGTGCGCCGGCGGGCGACCTACGGCATCACCACCTCGATCGGCCCGGGCTCGACCAACCTGGTCACCGGCGCCGCGCTCGCCACGACCAACCGGCTGCCGACCCTGCTGTTCCCCTCGGACGTCTTCGCCACGCGCGCCACCGACCCGGTGCTGCAGCAGCTCGAGCGCCCGGACGCCTACGACGTCACGGTCAATGACTCGCTGCGCCCGATCTCCCGGTACTTCGACCGGGTGTGGCGCCCCGAGCAGCTGTTCTCCGCCCTGCTCAACGGCATGCGCGTGCTGACCGACCCGGTGGAGACCGGGGCGGTGACCATCGCCCTGCCGCAGGACGTGCAGGCCGAGACGATCGAGGTCCCGGAGGAGTTCCTCGCGGAGCGGGAGTGGCGCATCCGCCGCCCCGAGGCCGAGGACGAGGACATCCGGGCGGCGATGGACGCGATCCGCTCCGCGAAGCGCCCGGTGATCATCGCCGGCGGCGGCGTGCACTACGCCTTCGCCGTGGAGGAGCTGCGCCGCTTCGCCGAGGCCACCGGGATCCCCGTGGCCTACACGCAGGCCGGCGTCGGCGTCATGGACTGGGACCACCCGCTGTGCCTGGGCGCGGTCGGGTCCACCGGTTCCACGGCCTCCAACGCGCTGGTCGCCGAGGCGGACCTGGTCATCGGCATCGGCACCCGGTACGAGGACTTCACCACGGCCTCGCGCACGGCGTTCCAGGACCCGGACGTGGCCTTCGTGAACGTCAACGTGGCCTCCTTCGACGCGTTCAAGCACGGCACCCGGGTGCCCGTGGTCGCGGACGCCCGCAAGGCGCTGCTGAAGCTCAACGAGGCCGTGGGCGGCTACCGCGTCGGCTCCGACCTCGAGCGCCGCGTGCGCGAGGAGAAGGAGCGCTGGGACGGGATCGCCGACGCCGCGTTCGCGGAGCGCCACCGGCCGATCCCCTCGCAGAACGAGATCATCGGCGTCGTGAACTCCGCGATGGACGACCGCGACGTCGTCATCTGCGCCGCCGGCTCCCTGCCGGGCGACCTGCACAAGCTGTGGCGCGTCAAGGACCCGTACGGTTACCACGTGGAGTACGCGTTCTCCTGCATGGGGTACGAGATCGCCGGCGGGCTGGGCGTCAAGCGCGCGAGCCTGCACGAGGGGGACGGGCGCGACGTCGTCGTCATGGTCGGCGACGGCTCCTACCTGATGATGCACACCGAGCTGGTCACCGCGGTCGCGGAGGGCATCAAGCTCATCGTGGTGCTCATCCAGAACCACGGCTACGCCTCGATCGGCGCGCTGTCCGAGTCCCTGGGCTCGCAGCGCTTCGGCACCCAGTACCGGTTCCACGACGAGGAGCGCCAGAGCTTCGACGCCGGGGAGCGGCTGCCGATCGACCTCGCGACCAACGCCGAGTCGCTCGGCGTGAAGGTCATCCGGGTCGAACCCGGCGAGGCCGTGGGCGAGGACCTCGCGGCCGCCGTGGCCCGCGCCAAGGCCGAGCCGGAGGGCTCCGGCCCCGTGCTGATCCACGTCGACTCGGACCCGCTGGTCGACGCGCCCTCCTCCGAGTCGTGGTGGGACGTCCCCGTCACCGGCACCTCGGAGCTCGCCTCCACGCAGGAGGCCCACCAGACCTACGCACAGAAGAAGTCCACGCAGCGCCCGCTGCTCGGTTAGGAGAGAACATTGAGCACTGACATCCTGCACTTCATCGACGGGGCGGAGACCGCCGGCACCGGCGAGCGCCGCCAGGACGTGTACAACCCGGCGACCGGGCAGGTCTCCGGCAGCCTCCACCTCGGCGGCCAGGAGGACCTGAACGCCGTCGTCGCCGCCGCCAAGGCCGCGGGGGAGAAGTGGGGCGACTACTCGCTGGCCAAGCGCTCCGCCGTCCTCTTCTCGTTCCGCGAGCTGGTCAACGCCCACGCCGACGAGCTGGCCGCGATCATCACCGCCGAGCACGGCAAGGTCCTCTCGGACGCCAAGGGCGAGGTCAAGCGCGGCCTCGAGGTCGTGGAGTTCGCCTGCGGCCTCTTCGAGTCCCTGAAGGGGGAGTACTCCGACCAGGTCTCGACCGGGATCGACGTCTTCTCCTTCCGCCAGCCGCTCGGCGTCGTCGCCGGCATCACGCCGTTCAACTTCCCCGTGATGGTGCCGCTGTGGATGTCGCCCGTCGCGATCGCCACCGGCAACGCCTTCATCCTCAAGCCCTCCGAGCGGGACCCCTCCGCCTCGGGCCTGCTCGCCAAGCTGTGGAAACAGGCCGGCCTGCCCGACGGCGTCTTCAACGTCCTCCACGGGGACAAGGAGATGGTCGACGGGCTGCTGACCCACCCGGACGTGGACGGCATCTCCTTCGTCGGCTCGACGCCGATCGCGAAGCACGTCTACGAGACCGGCACCCAGCACGGCAAGCGCGTGCAGGCCCTCGGCGGGGCGAAGAACCACGCCGTCGTCATGCCCGACGCCGACATGTCCATGGCCGCCGAGCACCTCAACGCCGCCGCGTTCGGCTCCGCCGGCCAGCGCTGCATGGCGATCTCCGTGGCCGTGGCCGTGGGCGAGGCCGCCGACGAGATCGTCAGCCGGGTCAAGGACCTGGCCGCCGGCATCAAGGTCGCCGACGGCACCGAGCCCGACGCCGACATGGGCCCGGTCATCACGCCGGCCTCGAAGGAGCGCATCGAGCGGATCGTGGGCGAGGCGCAGCAGGACGGCGCCGCCGTCGTCCTGGACGGCCGCGACCTGGTGGTCAAGGACCACGAGGACGGCTTCTTCGTCGGCCCGACGATCCTGGACAAGGTCCAGCGGACCATGAGCGCCTACGAGGAGGAGATCTTCGGTCCCGTCCTGGTGGTCGTGCGCGCCGAGTCGCTCGAGGAGGCCATCGAGATCATCAACGCCAACCCGTACGGCAACGGCACCGCGGTGTTCACCTCCAACGGCGCCGTGGCGCGGACCTTCCAGCGCAAGGTCAACGTCGGCATGATCGGGATCAACGTGCCGCTGCCGGTGCCGGTCGCCTGGCACTCCTTCGGCGGCTGGAAGAACTCGCTGTTCGGCGACCTGCACATGTACGGCCCGGACGGCGTCCGGTTCTACACCCGCGGCAAGGTCGTGACCCAGCGCTGGCCCGAGCCGACCCACGTGTCCGGGGCGTCCTTCGCGATGCCCTCCAGCAGCGACCACTAGGCCGCTCCCGCCCCGGCCCGCCGCCGCCGCCGTCCCCTGCCGAGCGCGGGGCCCCGCGGCCGCGGCCGGGGGGGGGCGCCCCCCCGGCGCGGGCCGGGCCCCCCCCCGCCGCCCCAGCCCCCGCCGGTCCCGTATCCGCCTGCCCCGTAGCTCGACGACGCGCCCCGGTCGCCGGACCCATAGCCGGTATCCGCGCCCTGGTAACCAGACCCGTCACCGGAGTCCGCGCCCTGATAGCCGGACCCG
>NZ_JANAFB010000014.1:70209-81529 GCF_024199905.1 Rothia santali | reverse complement strand
CGAGGGGAAAGAGAGACGGGCCGGGGCCGGGCCGGCGCCCGCCGTCGACCGGTGCCCGCCGCGGCGGGCCTGCCGGAAGGGGCCGTGCCCTCGCAGGGAGGGCCGTGCGCTCGGGGGAGGAGGCGCGGGGCCCCGGCCCGGATACCATGATGTCCACGGGACGTCCGTCCCGTCTTCTCGAGCGATCGCACTAGGAGCCCGCCCGTGTCACCCCGGACCAACGGCCGCAGCGGCGGCCCGCGCCGCAGCCCGATCCGAGGTCGCGGCGGCGTTCCGCGTTCCGGCCGCGGCGGCGCCCCGCGCGGCCGCGTCAGCCGCCAGAACCGGGTCATCGCGATGGCGCTGGTCGGCGTCGTGCTCCTCGTGGTCCTGGCGATCCGGTGGGCCACCGGGGACCTGGACCTCTCGGGTGGGCAGGCGGCCCCCGAGCCCACCTCCCTGAGCGCCCAGGAGGCCCTGCGGGAGCTGGACGGCCTGCAGGTCGCGGCCGAGGTCCGCGAGGGGTACCAGCGGGAGCGGTTCGGCGGCGGCTGGGGCGACCTCGACGGCGACTCCTGCGACACCCGCCAGGAGATCCTGCAGCGGGACCTCGACGACGTCGTGGCCTCCGACGGCTGCCGCGTCGACACGGGCGTGCTGAAGGACCCCTACACGGGCGAGGACATCCGCTTCACCCGCGGCGCGCAGACCTCCTCCGAGGTGCAGATCGACCACGTCGTCGCGGCGGCGCAGGCGTGGTACTCCGGGGCGTACGCCTGGGACGAGGCGGAGCGCGTGGAGTTCTTCAACGATCCGGACAACCTCCTGGCCGTCGACGGGCCGACCAACAACTCCAAGGGCGCCAAGAGCGCCGCGGAGTGGCTCCCGGGCAACGCGGCGTACCGCTGCGAGTACGTCGGCCGCCAGATCCACGTGAAGGCGAAGTACCACCTCACGGTGGACAGCGACGAGAGCGCGGCGATGCGCCGGGTCCTGGCCGCCTGCTGAGTCGCGGGGCGCGCTCAGGCGGCCGGCAGCGTCTCCGCCGCGACCACCCGCTCCTCGGCCCGCGCCGACCGCCGCGCCGCGGCGTGCCAGACGAGGAAGGCCAGGCCGATGAGGTTGATGGCGATGTCGCTGACGAGCAGGAGCCCGGTGTTGTTCACGGCGTAGTCGTGGTTCACCACCGACTGGTAGATGTGGCCGCCGGCCGCGCCGAGGCCGAAGATCACGGCGCCGATCACGACCGCCGCCTTCGCCCGCAGCTGCGCGCCGCGCCCGTAGGCCATGATCGCCACCAGGGCGAAGGCGAGGCTCGAGAGGGCGAGCTCGAGCTGGAACGGCGACTGCGCCCAGCCGATCGTCCGCGCCGCGAAGTCCCCGAAGACGGAGTGCATGACGAAGTTGATGGCCATCGCGACCCCGAGGCCGTAGAGCAGGAACGTGTCGAGGAAGATGCCGCTGACGGCCGACGCCGTGCGCCCCTCGCGCAGGCGGGCCACGCGCACCGCGGCCACGAGGAGCCCGAGGACGAAGCAGCTGGTCATGTAGTTGCCGATGACGGCGGACAGGACGTCCGAGATGACGGTGGAGATCATGGCGGGGCTTCCGTTCCGGGAATTCTCGGGGAGCCGCTCCTGTGCGATGCGCCCGGGCGCCGACCGGCCGAGAGGTGGTGGGGCGGGTCGGGATCGGCTCGCTGAGGCCGAGGATAGTGCGCGACGGGGCCGCGGGTCAGTACCGGACGCCATTAATTCGATTCGTGACAACGCGTTGACTAGTGCGAATCCGGAGGTGCACGCCTCACGCGGCCGCGATGGGTACACTAATGATTGGTGCACAAAACGTTGCGCGGACCGAGCCGAGGGGATGGAAACGTGGAGAAGCCGACTGGGGACGACGCCTTCACCTGGGGTTTCCGCATCAGGTCCCGCCTGATCTTCCTCCTCCTGCACGTCGTCGGGCCGCCGCAGGGCAGCTCCGCGAGCGATCCCCGGCTGCGCGAGAAGCGCGAGTACGACCGGCGTCGCGCCCTGCACCGCGAGTGGCTGCGCGGCCAGGACCAGGGCGCCTGATCCGCAGCTGGGCCAGGGCAGGGCGCCCGAGTCGCTGGCGAGGCGAGAGCCAGGACGCCTGAGCCGCCGGCGGATCCCGGCGCCGCCCGAGGTGAGCGCTGCCCGAGTTGAGCGCCGCCGGGACGTCCCGTGCGGCGTCGGAGCAGTGTGTCTTGCCGCGTGCTAGCGATTTTCGGAGGTTTCCTTCCGAAGATCGGTCCGTGCCGAAGCGAGCGCGTCACCCGATCGAAGCCCCGCGGTGCCGAGGCGAGCGCGCCGACGGACCGGAGAGCGGCGGAGTCGATGACCGGAAGCAAACCTCCGAAAATGCGTAGTACGCGGCAGGACATCTGCGCCTCGTGACGAGGATTCCGGCCCTCCGCACCCGACGGTGTCAGCCCGGCAGGTCCCCCGAGGCGCGGGCCGCCGCGATCAGCTTCAGCATGCTCGCGTGCAGGGTCGTCAGCTCCTCGACGTCCATGCCCAGCCGCTCCATCATGGTCCCGGGGATCGACTCGGCCCGCCGGCGGAGGCCGCGCCCGGCGTCGGTGAGGAGGATCGCCAGCGATCGCTCGTCGTCCCGGTGCCGCTCGCGCCGCACGTAGCCCAGGGTCTCCAACCGCTTGACCAGCGGGGAGACGGTGCCGGGGGTCATGCCCAGCTTCCGGCTGAGCTCCTTGAGCGAGAGGGGGTCGCGCTCCCAGAGGGCGAGCATGACCAGGTACTGCGGGTGGGTGAGGCGCAGCGGCTCCAGCACCGGCCGGTACGCCGCCACGATGCTGCGCGAGGCCAGGGAGAGCGCGAAGCAGATCTGGCTCTCCAGGGCCAGGGGATCCTCCGGCGCCGCGTCGTCCATGGTGCCCTCCCGAACCCTCGTCCTGCCTCGGCGACCCGTGCCCGCGCCGCCAGCCCATGATAGCGGAGCGTTGCTAGCATCGGTCCCGAGCCCAAACCGAGAGGATGCCATGACCACGCTGCCGTTCCACGAGATCGACGTCTTCTCCACCGGTCCCTTCACGGGGAACCCGCTGGCCGTCGTCGCCGACGCCGACGACCTCGGCGCCGAGCAGATGGCCCGCATCGCCGCGTGGACGAACTTCTCCGAGACGACCTTCCTCCTCCGCCCCACGCGCCCCGGGGCGGACTACCGCGTCCGGATCTTCACGCCCCACGGCGAGCTGCCCTTCGCCGGCCACCCGACCCTGGGCACGGCCCGCGCCTGGCTGGACCTGGGGCACGAGCCGGCCCGGGGCGCGGAGATCGTCCAGGAGTGCGAGGCGGGCCTGGTCCCCGTCCGCCGCGAGGGCGATCTGCTCTCCTTCGCCACACCGCCCCTCCTCCGGGAGGGCCCCCTCTCCGCGGCGGAGGTCGAGGAGGTCGCGGCGCTGCTGGAGCTTTCCGCCGACGACGTCGTCGCGGCCGCCTGGGGCGACAACGGCCCGGGCTGGCGCATCCTGCAGCTGCGCGACGCCGACGCCGTGCGCCGCGCCGCCGTCTCCTCGCACGACCACGGGCTGAAGTTCGGCCTCGTCGGCCTCGAGCCCGAGGGCGCCGAGACGGCCTATGAGGTGCGCGCCTTCGCGATCGGCCGCGAGGACCCGGTCACCGGGAGCCTCAACGGCTCGATCGCGCAGTGGCTCCGGGGAAGGGGCCTGGTGCCTGCCCGGTACACCGCGGCCCAGGGCGGCCAGGTCGGGCGGGCCGGCCGCGTCGAGATCCACGACGACGGCCGGGAGGTCTGGGTGGGCGGCCGGGCGACCGTGCGCGTCCGCGGCGAGATCCACGTCTGACGTCCGCGGCGCGCCGGGGCGCCGCGCCCGGCACCCCGGCCAGATTGCCCGTCGCCTCGGCCAGGCTGACGGGCGCCCTGGCCAGGCTGACAGGCGTCCCGGTCGATGGCCCGGCCCGGCCCGGTGGCCCGGCCCGGCCCGGCGGCCCGGCTGCGGCTAGGCCCTCTCGGGCCGCCCGTCGACCAGCCGGGGCAGCCCCACGGGTTGTCGTCGCGCAGCGGCTGGGGCGGGCGCTCCTGGGGGAGGCCCGGGTAGGCCGCCGGGGGGAGGAGGCGCTCGATCGCGGCCGGGCCCACGGACGTCGTGCCCGGCGCGGTCGAGGCGGGGTAGGGCCCGCCGTGCTGCTGCGCGTAGCTCACGGACACGCCCGTGGGCCACTGGTTCCACAGCACGCGCCCGGACTTCTCCGCGAGCACCTCCAGCAGCCCCTCGACGTCGCAGTCCGGCTCGGAGTGGACCGCGGCGGTCAGCTGGCCCGGGTAGAGCGCCGCGATCTCGGCGAGGTCGTCCTGCTCGCCGTAGGTCACCACCAGCGAGGCCGGCCCGAAGCACTCCTCCAGCAGCTGCCGGGCGTTGGCCCGCAGGTAGTCGGCCTGGGTGATCAGGATGGCCGGGGCGGGGTCCGCCCCGGGCCGCACCGCGCCCGAGCGGCCACCGCGCAGGGGGTCGACGCCGTGCCGCGCGCTGAATTGCGCCAGCGTGCGCTCGTACTCCTCGTGCAGGCGGTCGTTGAGCATCGGCGCCGCGCCGGGCAGCTCCGCCTCCCGCAGCAGCTCGACGATCCGGGACTCGCGGGGGACGATCAGCGTCCCGGGCTTGGTGCTGATCTGCCCCATGCGGCCGGTGACCGACTCGATGAATCCCTCCGTGATCTCCTCGGCCCGGGTCTCGGCGGCGCCGCGGGTCACGAAGACGGGGTTGTTGCTGCCCAGCTCGCCGTAGAAGGGGATGGGGTCGGGGCGGCTCTGGGCGAGGTCGAACAGCGCCCGGCCGCCCGGGATGGACCCGGTGAAGCCGGCGGCCTTGACGGCGCGCGCCGTGACGATCAGCCGGCCGGCCTCCGTGCCGTAGACGAGCGAGAAGATCGCGGGGTCCGCCCCGGCCCCCTCGATCGCCGCGGAGACCACCTCGGCGGTGGCGCGGGAGAGCTCCAGGTGGCCGGCGTGGACCTTGACGATGACGGGATTGCCCGCGGCGAGCGCCGACGCCGTGTCGCCCCCGGCCACGGAGAAGGCGAAGGGGAAGTTGCTCGCGGCGAAGACCGCGACCGGGCCCAGCGGCTCCTTCATCCGGCGCAGGTCGGGGCGGGGGGCGCCGGCTGGCCACTCCGGGTCCGCGTGGTCGATGCGGGCGTCGAGGAAGCCGCCCTCGCGCAGGGTCTCGCCGAAGAGGCGGATCTGGAAGGTCGTGCGGGTGAGCTCGTCCGTCAGGCGGTCCTCGGGCAGGCGGGTCTCCCGCAGGGCGATGGGGACGAGGGCTGCGGCCGCGGCGTCGAGGGCGTCGGCGATCGCGTCGAGCACGCGGGCGCGCTCGCGGGGCGGGGTGCGCTTCCACGCGGCGTAGGCGCGGGCGGCGTCGGCGACGACGTACCCCACCTCCTCCGACGAGGTGACCCGGACGGTGGAGAGGGTGTTCGAGGCGGTCATGGCGTCCCTTCTGACGGTCGGTGCGGCGCTGCACCCGGAAGCTGAGGGCCCACGGATGCTGAGGGCCCGCGTGCCGTCCCGGCGACGTCGGCGTCGCCCACGAGACCCCCGCATCGTGACGCAGCTAACAGGTGCTGGTTACTCGTCACCCTATCAACCCAATGGACCCCGGGGAGGAGGCGCAGGCCTACGGGTCGCAGTGCTCCACACCGGTGGAGAAGGTTATCCACATCTGTGGGTATCGGTGTGCATACATCGAACACGTCTGCGAGGCGATTTCGCGACGAGGGGGTGTCCGCGGCATGAAAAGCGGATGAAGCCGGGGTTTTCGCGGTGCCGGGAGGGCTCGAACACCATCGGTGTGGACGGGCCGCGCCTCGCGTCGTCACCTGTGGATAAGAGCTGTGCACACTCTGCGCCGCGAGGCCCTCCGTGGGAGCGCGGTACGCCTCTCCACCCCGGGATCATGCGGATCGGAGCGGTGGTGCGCACCCCAGTCCGGCCCGCGGGCGTCGTCCACAGAAACCGCAGCTTATCCACAATCGTCCACAGGCGCTCGGGATGTACCGCCGAGTTCTCCACGGATTGTGCAGAGATTTATCCACAGGTGTGGATGAATGTGCTGGAAAAGTGGGGGTCGAAGGGCCCTCGCCGTCCACATGCCTCTCGTCGTATACGCCGAGAGCACTCCAAACCCCCGCCGTGCGGGACCTCGGAGGCCGCCGAGGTTCTCCCAGAGCGCATCGACCGTCTCATGACGGCTATCACGAACCACGCCCGTGTAAGTTCTCCACACTGTGGGTAACTCTTGTGGATAGGCATGCCGGGAGTGAAATACGTCGTCCCGCGGGCCGGATCGCTAGGCTGGAGGGCAGCGGGCGCGACGACGCCGCCCGCGCCAGTGACAAGGGGTGCCCCGCGCAGGCCGGGGCTGAGATCACACCCTTTGAACCTGATCTAGCCAGCACTAGCGAAGGGACCGTCACCATGACGACTTCACGCCCACCCCTCGGCCCGGACGCCATCGTCGAGTGCGTCGACGCCGTCCGTCGGCAGAATCCCCTGGTCCACGCGATGACCAACTCCGTGGTCCGCGAGATCAGCGCCAACGTCCTCCTGAGCATCGGGGCCGCCCCGGCCATGGTGGACAGCCCCGAGGAGGCGGGTCTGTTCGCCGCGGGGGCGGACGGCGTCCTGGTCAACGTGGGCAATCCCTCCGCGGAGAACTTCCTCGCCTACCGCGCGGCCCTCGACGTCGCCCACGCGGCCGGCATCCCGTGGGTCCTGGACCCGGTGGCCGTGGGCGGGCTGCCGCCGCGCACCGAGTTCGCCCGCGAGGTCCTGGCCCTGCGCCCGGACGCGATCCGCGGCAACGCGAGCGAGGTCACCGCCTTGGCCGGCCGCAGCGCCGGCGGCCGCGGGGTCGACTCGACCGACCCGGTCGAGGCCGCCCTCGGCGCGGCGGCCGAGCTCGCGGGGCGCACCGGGGGCGTCGTCGCGGTCTCGGGGGAGCGCGACGTCGTGATCTCCGAGGAGGGGACCACGTGGCTGACGAGCGGTCACGCGCTCATGCCGCTGGTCATCGGCACCGGCTGCTCGCTGGGCGCGGCGGTCGCGGCCTACCTGGGCGCGGCCCGGGCGCACGGGCTGTCCCGGCACGCGGCGGTGCTCGCCGCGCACGCCCACCTCGGTGCGGCGGGCGTCCTGGCCGGCCGCGTTGCGCGCGGCCCCGGCTCCTTCCACGCCGAGTGGCTGGACGCGATCCACGCCCTCGACGGCGCGGGCGTCGCCGAGCTGGTGACCCTCGAGCACGAGGCGGGCCTCCCGTCCGCCGCGGAGGGCGCCCGATGATCCCCGCCGGCATCGACCTCTCCCTGTACTTCGTCACCGACACCGCCCTGTGCGGCGGCCCCGAGCGCGTCCCGGAGGTGGTCCGGGCGGCCGCGCTGGGCGGCGTCGGGGTCGTCCAGGTGCGGGACAAGCAGGCCGACGACGCCGCCTTCGAGCGGCTCGCACGCGCCTGCGCCGCCGCCCTGGCCGGCGCCGAGGAGGAGACGGGGCGCCGCGTCCCGCTCGTGGTCAACGACCGCCTGGCCGTCGCCGCGGAGCTGGGCCTGCACGTGCACGTCGGCCAGTCCGACGCCGCGGTCGAGCAGGCCCGCGCCGCGCTCGGCCCCGACCTGATGGTGGGGCTCAGCGTCTCCACCCCCGAGGAGACGCGCCGCGCGGTGGGCCAGGGGCTCGCGGACCTGGTCGGCATCGGCCCGGTCTGGGCGACCCCCACCAAGACCGATGCCGCCGCGCCGCTGGGGCCGAGGGGGTCGCCGAGTGCGCGGAGCTGGCGCGGGCCGGCGGCCTGGCCAGCGTGGCCATCGGCGGGATCGGCGCCTCGAGCGCGTCGCTGCTCGCGGGCGTCCCGGTCGACGGGCTGTGCGTGGTCTCCGCGATCGCCGCGGCGCCCGACCCCGGGCGGCCGCCGCCGCGCTGCTGCGGGCCTCCCGCACGGCCCTGAACGCGGCGGGAGGCCGGCGATGACGGCCGGGGCCCGCCCCGCCACCGCGCTCAGCATCGCCGGCTCCGACCCCTCGGGCGGGGCCGGCATCCAGGCGGACCTGAAGACCTTCTCGGCGCTCGGCGTCTACGGCATGGCCTGCCTTTCCGCGCTGACCAGCCAGAACACGGTCGGGGTGCGGGGTGTCCTGGAGGTGCCCGGGCAGTTCTGCGCGGCCCAGATCGAGGCGGTGCTCGACGACGTCCCGGTGGACGCCACCAAGATCGGCATGCTCGGCGGGGCCGCGACGGTCCGGGCGGTGGCCCGGGTGCTCGCGGCCCGCCGCCCCGAGCTCGGCACGCTCGTGCTGGACCCCGTCATGGTCGCGACCAGCGGCGACGCCCTCCTCGAGGACGGTGCGGCGCGCGTCCTGATCGACGAGCTGGTGCCGCTGGCCGACGTCGTGACCCCCAACCTGCCCGAGGCCGCGGCGCTGCTGGGCGGCGTCGAGGAGGCGGACGACGTCGCGGGCATGCGCCAGACGGCGGTCGAGCTGCTGGGCCTCGGCCCCCGCGCGGTCCTGCTCAAGGGCGGGCACCTGGACCGCGGTGAGGCCGTGGACGTCCTGGCCCTGTCCCGCGACGGGGCCGCGCCGCTGGTCCTGGAGTGGGCGGCGCCCCGCGTCGCGACCCGGAACACCCACGGAACCGGCTGCACCCTCTCCTCGGCCGTGGCGGCCTTCGCGGCCCGGGCGCGGACGGCGGGCGCACCCGCCGGCGCCGAGTCGAGCGGGACGGCGTCACCGGGGCTCGAGTCCCCGGGGCTCGACGACGCCGCCCTCACGGCTGCGGTCCGCTCCGGCAAGGAGTTCCTCACCCGGGCCCTGTCCGAGGGCGCCGCGTGGCGGCTCTCCCGCACGCCCGAGGCCGGCCACGGCCCGGTCAACCACCTGGCGCAGACCCTGCGCTGACCGCCGCCCCGCATCCGCCCGACCCCTTCAGGAGATCCCCGTGAACCCCGAGACCCTCGCCCCCCTCCGCCCGCTCCGCTGGGAGACCGGCGCCTTCACCGCCTCCCTCTGGTCCGACGCCGCCGAGATCATGGGCCGCGTCCGGTCCCTGCCCTTCCTGACCGGCCTGGCCGACGGGACGCTCGAGCCGGAGACCTTCGTCGAGTACCTCCAGCAGGACTCGTTCTACCTCTCCGGCTACTCGCGGGCGATGGCCCTGCTGGCCAGCAGGGCCCCCACCCCGGCGGCCGCCGAGTTCTGGGCCGGCAGCGCGCAGACGGCCGTGGCCGAGGAGAAGGCGCTGCACTCCCAGCTCATGAGCGACCCGGCGCTGGCGGGGATCGATCGCCCGAGCGCGCCCTCGCCGACCACTCGCGGCTACATGCACACCCTGATGGCGGCGTGCGCCTACGAGCCGTACGAGGTCGGCGCCGCCGCGGTCCTGCCCTGCTTCTGGATCTACGCCGAGGTGGGCGCGGACCTGGCCGGGCGCGCGGCCGCGGTGGAGGGCCACCCGTACGGGGCGTGGGTCGCGGAATACGGGGACCCCGCGTTCGCCGAGGCCACGCAGGCCGCGATCGTGCTGGTGGAGGAGGCGGCGGCCGGCGCGGGGGAGGCGGGCAGCCGCCCCTCCCCGCGCCGGCATCGGCCCCCGTCAGCACCGACCACCACAGGAGAGCACCGTGGCCACCCGACTCAAGAACTTCATCGACGGCGAGTTCGTCGACTCCTCCGCGACCGAGGTCCTGGACATCGTCAACCCCGTCAACGGCGAGAAGGTCGCCGAGGCGCCGATCTCCACCGCCGAGGAGATCGACGCCGCCTTCGCGGCCGCCCAGCGCGCCTTCACGACCTTCCGCCGGACCACTCCCTCCGAGCGGCAGAAGATGCTGCTGGACCTCGCCGACGCGATGGAGGCCAACGCCGAGCGCCTGGCCGACGCCCAGCACCGCAACACCGGCCAGCCGCGCGCGACCATCACCTCCGAGGAGATCGTGGGCGGCGCCGACCAGTTCCGCTTCTTCGCCGGCGCGGCCCGCACGCTCGAGGGCAAGGCCGCGACCGAGTACGTCGGCGACCACACCTCCTACGTCCGCCGCGAGCCGGTGGGCGTCGTCGCCCAGGTGACGCCGTGGAACTACCCGCTGGACATGGCCGTGTGGAAGCTCGGCCCCGCCCTGGCCGCCGGCAACACCGTGGTGCTCAAGCCCTCGGACACCACGCCGGAGTCGACCCTGGTGCTGGCCGAGCTGATCGCGGAGATCTTCCCGGCCGGCGTCGTGAACATCGTGCTGGGCGACGGCGGGGTGGGCGCCGCGCTGGTCGGCCACCGCACGCCCGTCCTGGTGGCCATCACCGGCTCGGTGCGCGCTGGCCGCGCGGTCGCCCAGGCGGCCGCCGAGGACCTCAAGCTCACCCACCTCGAGCTGGGCGGCAAGGCCCCGGCCGTGGTGTTCGCCGACGCCGACCTGAAGCGCACCGCGCGGATGCTCGCCGACTTCGGCTACTTCAACGCCGGCCAGGACTGCACCGCCGTGACGCGCGTGCTGGTGGAGGAGTCGGTGCGCGAGGAGTTCACGCGGCTGCTCGTCGCGGCCGCCGAGGACACCGCGACCGGCTCCGAGGACGACGCGGAGAACTACTTCGGCCCGCTGAACAACGTCAACCACTTCACCACGGTCATGGACAAGCTCAAGGCCCTGCCCGAGCACGCCGTGGTCGAGACCGGCGGGAGGCAGCTGGGCGAGAAGGGCTTCTTCGTGGCGCCGACGGTCGTCTCCGGGGTGCGCCAGGACGACGCGATCGTCCAGGACGAGACCTTCGGGCCCGTGCTGACGGTCCAGGGCTTCTCCTCCGAGGAGGAGGCCGTGGAGCTCGCCAACGACGTCCGCTACGCCCTGGCCTCCTCGGTGTGGACCTCGAACCACGGCACCGCGATGCGGGTCTCCCGCGACCTGGACTTCGGCTGCGTGTGGGTCAACACCCACGTCGTGCTGGCCGCCGAGATGCCGCACGGCGGCTTCAAGGAGTCCGGCCACGGCAAGGACCTCTCGCAGTACGCCGTCGAGGAGTACACCCGCGTCAAGCACGTGATGCACGACCTCACGGCCTGACCCGCCCCCGCCGGAGCGCGACCCGGGCGGCCGACCTCGACGTCGGCGGCCCGGGTCGCGGCCCGTCCACCACAGAACTCATCAGCGAAAAGGAAGCACCGACCATGTCTGAGATCACCTACCGCCTCCCCCAGGAGATCCGCCTGACCGGGCAGTTCCCCGGCCCCCGCTCGCAGGAGCTCGCCGAGCGCCGCGCCAAGGTCGTCCCGGGCGGCGTCGCCAGCTCGGTGCCGGTCT
>NZ_JANAFB010000014.1:0-70199 GCF_024199905.1 Rothia santali | reverse complement strand
GAGATCACCTACCGCCTCCCCCAGGAGATCCGCCTGACCGGGCAGTTCCCCGGCCCCCGCTCGCAGGAGCTCGCCGAGCGCCGCGCCAAGGTCGTCCCGGGCGGCGTCGCCAGCTCGGTGCCGGTCTACGCGGCCGACGCCGACGGCGGCGTGATCGTCGACGTCGACGGCAACTCGATGGTCGACCTCGGCGCCGGCATCGCCGTGACTTCGGTGGGCGCCTCCGCGCCCAAGGTGGTCGAGGCCGTGCGGGAGTCCGCCACCCACTTCACCCACACCTGCTTCATGGTGACCCCCTACGAGGGCTACGTCCGCGTCGCGGAGAAGCTCAACGAGATGACCCCGGGCGACCACGAGAAGCGCACCGTGCTGTTCAATTCCGGCGCGGAGGCCGTGGAGAACGCCGTGAAGGTCGCGCGCTCGGCGACCGGGCGCAACGCCGTCGTCGTCTTCGACCACGCCTACCACGGCCGCACCAACCTGACGATGGCGCTGACCGCCAAGGCCGCGCCCTACAAGTCCGGGTTCGGGCCCTTCGCGCCCGAGGTCTACCGCGTGCCGATGAACTACCCCTACCGCGAGCCCGCCCCGATCGGGGGCAAGGAGGCCGCCGAGCGGGCGATCTCCCAGATCGAGAAGCAGATCGGCGCGGACACCGTCGCGGCGATCCTCATCGAGCCGATCCAGGGCGAGGGCGGGTTCATCGTGCCCGAGGACGGCTTCCTGCCGCGCCTGTCCGAGTGGGCCCGCGAGAACGGCGTCGTGTTCATCGCCGACGAGGTCCAGGCCGGCTTCTGCCGCACCGGCGAGTGGTTCTCCGTGAACCACGAGGGCGTGGTGCCGGACCTGATCACCCTGGCCAAGGGCATCGCCGGCGGCATGCCGCTCTCCGCGGTGACCGGGCGGGCTGACCTGCTCGACGCCGTCGGCCCCGGCGGCCTGGGCGGCACCTACGGCGGCAACCCGGTCGCGTGCGCCGCCGCGCTGGCCTCGATCGAGACGATGGAGGAGTGGGACCTCAACGGCCGCGCCAAGGCCATCGAGTCCCAGGCCCGGAAGGTGCTGGAGCCGCTGGCGGAGGAGCTCGACGTCGTGGGCGAGGTGCGCGGGCGCGGGGCGATGCTCGCGATCGAGCTGGTCTCCGACTCCGCGTCGAAGGCACCGCACCCGACCGCCGCGAAGGAGGTCGCCGCTTACTGCCTCGAGCGCGGCGTCGTGATCCTGACCTGCGGCACCTACGGCAACGTGATCCGCCTGCTGCCCCCGCTGACGATCGGCGAGGACCTGCTGGGGAAGGCGCTCGACGTCCTGGTCGAGGGGCTCCGCTCCTGGGAGCATGAATCATAAAAGCGATTAAGCTCCTTCCGGTAGAAATCGTCAAAATAGATGAATTCACCTGAACGGGCGAGTCGTGGGTTTGCAATAGCAGATATTGGCAATTTGCTAACGTGCACTTTTGTCACGACTTGAGAGGCGTAGAAAGTTCCACGATTCAGAGAGTGGTATTAGACGGGAGTGAGATATGGGGTTCATACGATTTCAGCGTACGCGCAGGACTCGAGAGTATAGTTTTTATTTGAAAGACGAACATATCTGGGCATTAGGGCGGATCATCGAACACCTGCAGATGGTCAGTCTCGAGGGGCAGAAGGTCGAGGTTTTTGTTCAGGGAGGGATGACCTTCGGGGACATTGCTCCAGCAACAGAACTTCGATTCCCGTTCACGCAGATGACCAAGATTACCATATCAAAGCCATATATTCCTAAAGGAAGCGAAATAAGCGGAATGTGCGCCGCCGAGTACGAGAGGCTCTATATGATGGTGGCCAAGAAGAGAACTTTGGAAATCGGTGGCCCATCTAGAGAGATTCCGAGGCCCATCGGTGGAGCAGGAAGCTCCGAGTAGCGAATCGTTGGCAGGGCGCATTCCCAGAATTCTGTGATCGGGCGCCGGGCGTTTGGCAGCGGATCCTGGTTGCCCGTGGAAGGTCTGGTAACTTGTAGTTAGTTGTGCTAAATACATGGTTGAATTTGGCATGTTCCCAATGATGGTGGCTCATCTGAGAGTCGTACGCTTGATTCATCAAGGCTGTGGGTCTTGGGCGCATAGGTAGAAAGGCCTCGCATGGGTTCAGCTAACACAGAAGTCTCGTCGGAGAGTCAAAGAACATCTCGTCGAGCCGCATTGGCGACGTTTCTAGGAAGTACTGTTGAGTTTTACGACCTGGTGGCCTATGGGTCGGCTGCGGCAATCGTATTTGCTCCGCTATTTTTCTCGAATGCTTCGCCCGCGGTGGGAACTGCGCTTTCGTTTGCAACGTTTGCAGTGGGTTACTTGACCAGACCTATTGGTGCCGCAATTTTCGGGCATATAGCTGATACTCGAGGCCGTCGCGTGACACTGCTCTGGACTATGTATCTCATGGGTGGATCAACAGTTCTGATCGGACTCCTCCCTGATTACGATGCAATTGGTGACATTTCTCCGCTGCTTCTGGTTTCCCTTCGCGTGATTCAAGGCATTGCTATTGGTGGGGAACAGGGCGGGGCCATGGCGCTCGTAGTCGAACACGCGAGTGCTGGTAGGAAGGGCTTTTTTTCATCGTTTTCTACGGCTGGAACGCAGGCTGGTACTGTGCTGGCTTCTGGAGCATTCGCCTTAGTGGCACTCCTACCGGATGAACAGTTTCACTCGTGGGGCTGGCGTGTGCCCTTCCTTCTCTCCGCAGTGATTGTCTTTGTTGCGATCTATATTCGCCGAAATCTACCTGAGTCACTCCCGGAAAATCCGGGACAGGTCAACTCGAACCGGACGCCTCTGGTGAAAATGTTCCGCCAGGAGACTCGTCCGCTGACTGGAGCCTTTCTTGTTTACTGTTCGATTCAGGTCGGATGGTATTTGTTGACGGTGTTCGGAATCACCTATGCGGTTTCGGCGGGCGTGGACCGCTCGACGATGCTGTGGATTGTAGCTGGTGCAGCACTGACCGCGATGTGTATGAATCCATTCTGGGGAGTCTTATCCGATAGAATCGGTCGTCGCCGCGTCATGATTACCGGTCTTTTAGCCTACTGCCTCTTCATTTGGCTATATTTCCTGGCAGTCCATTCTGGAATCGTTCCGCTGGTATTCTTGTCAATGGTTGCGACCGCCGGACTTGGACATGCTGCACTTAATGGTGTGACGCCGTCGTTCTTTATGGAGTCGATGAGTTCGACTACGCGTGCAACCACTGCCGGTATGGCTATCCAATTTGCAGGAGTCGTCGGTGGGTTCGCTCCTCTCGTTGCGACTACTCTTGCGTCGAGTAACTTAGGCATATGGCTCGTCGGCTTGACGGCTACTGGAGTATTTTTGTTCAGTGGTATCGGAACTTTCTTTCTTAAGGCCCGAAACTAGTTTCTCGCGCCAGTAATTCATTATCTGTATCGTTGAATGAAGTATGGCCTGAACTAGGCGTTCAAAATCTGATCTGGTCTTGACCGTTGACGACCGTGAGCAGCTTCTTCGATGGAGTCATCCGCGCAATTCGTCGCAGGCGCAGGGATTACGGTCACGGTTTGTGTTGGTGTGCGCGCGAGGGGACGCGAACACGGTACTGGCCGCACGCGTGGGGTCAGTCATCCTACGGCCGGGAAATGGCGGTCTCGGTTTCTGTGGCGTCGCTTGGAGAGGCTTGTCGATGATCCACACCCTGGCGGCGACGGTGACGGCGGAGCAGATGGAGGACGTGGTTGTGGCGAGGTTGGAGTCTACGCCTGCGAACGTGATGCACTAGTCGCGAGCGAAGAGGCCGAATGCACTGACCTATCGAAGTCGATGATCGGGCGGGCATGGAAAGCCTTCTGCTGGGTTCCGGGGGGTGATGGAGGCCGTGAAAGCCGCGGAAAAGGAACTTCCCTGTCATGCCTGCACCACGTAAGTACCCGACCGAGCTTCATGAGTGTGCCCCCATGGTCTCAGACGATCTCGAAGATGGCGACGAGTCCCAGCGTGGCGCGGTTGGCCGGGTCCTAGACCAGATTCGGGGTCACCCTCCCCGAGGCCCTGCGAGGCTGGGGCCGTCAGGCCCAGGTCGATGCCCGCCAGCGGTCCGGGGCCACGACGGCCGATGCCCAGCGGATCTAGGACCTCGGGAAAGAGACCGCGAACGGCGGTGTGCGAACGCGATCTTGCAGTCGGCCTCGGCTTTCTTCGCGGCGGACCTCGACCAGCCCTCCCGCTGACCCACCGTTTCATCAACGAGCATAAGGACCATTTCGGCATCGAGCCGATCTGCCGGACCATGGGGGAAGTCGGGACCCAAATCGCTCCGAGCACTTTACTACGCCCGCAAGATGTGCCCGCCGTCCACTCGCGCTCATTGCGACGAGGTGGTAAGTAAAAGGGAGATCACCGACGTGCACCGCGAGAACTACGACATGTTCGGTGTCAGGAAGATGCACATCATGCCCAGCGGACTAGCAGCGCCTCGAGGTCCGGACCATCGGCCGGGCCCGACGTGGGCCGTGCGGCCCAGTCCTCAGCGCGTAGCCAGTGCAGGCAGGTGGCGATCACGCCCCACACCCGCGTTCAAGGCCGTGCTCAACTGCGGCGGCATCGCCGGCGCGCCATAGACTCGTTGCGGTGTCTGGCGCAGGAAGCGTTGGACGGTCCCGTCGTCGTCGACGAGCACGATGTCGTGATGTACCGGCTCCAGGCCCCGGTCAACGATTATCAGATCCCCGTGCGCGATCCCGGCGTCCAGCAAGGAGGAACCCTCGACAGCGATCACGTAGGTGGCCCCGGCGTCACGAACGAGGATCTCGACGAAGTCCAGCCGGTCCGTCGCGTAGTCCTGGCCACCCGCACTCGATGGCGGTGATCCCGGTGGGAAGCGCCGGCAGCGCGCCGCAGGCGGTGGTCGGGACGGGGCGTGTGTGGTCAGGGTCATGCCGCCATACTAGAACTTATATTCGAGTATGGTCCAGGCATGCTAGGTCGTTCGGGGGGACTTCCGCTCGTCATCCGGTCGATCGAGAATGTACGCGTACACCTCCGGTGGGACTCTCATCGTGGGCACCTGATTAGCCAGCGAATACGGCAGCCACCGCCAGGTCGTTACGACCACCACTGCGACCGTAGCGACGCTGAAGAAAAGGAACTACACCAGGGACGGCCAGAACCCATCCATCGTGAACCACGGCAAAATCGCGCTGAAGAGCATGAGAACAGCGATGATCCACGACGAAAGGAGCCGTTCACGCCGCGTGGCGCAGAATCTTAGGACATCTCCTTGGAAGGTGGTCGACGCCTGATGGTGGCGGCTCAGTGCGGCATAGGGTTCATCCGCTTCGGAGAGGTGGCGCGCACTGGTGGTAACGGCCGAGAGGTGATCGGGAAGGCCAAGGGCCTTGAATCGGTATGAAATCGTCATGGTTCTAGCGTACAAATTTTCGAATGCATAATCTTATTCTTGGCGTACTTTCTACCTCCAATCCAAGCATCCTGATGGGTCACCTCGCGGCACTACGTATCAAGCGATCTCTCCTTCGAGATCTGTTGAACGTACTTGTAGGCTGTCGTTCGGGACACGCCAACCTGCTTCGCTATTTCTGGGGGCCTAAAGCCGCGGTCGATCAGTTCTCGTAACCTCTTGCCCAGTGGGCCGTCGATTGCCCGAGGTCGCCCGCCGTATCGACCTTGAGCTCGCGCGGTCCTCAATCCAGCCGTAGTTCGCTCGCGGATCAGCTCCCGTTCGTACTGCGCGATCGAGGCCAGCAGTCCGATCATGAGGCCCCCTGCCGGTGTGCCCGCGTCGATGCCGTCGTTCAGTGACCGGAAGCTCACACCCTCGTTTCGGAATTTATCCACTAGTGAGGCGGTGTGCAGCATTGACCGTCCCAGTCGATCCAGGCGCACCACGGTGACGGAGTCCCCATGCCCGAGGCTTGCTAGCATCTCGTTAAGCCCTGGTCTCGAGGCGCGCTCTCCAGAGGCGACATCGCGGAAGACCAGCTCACAGCCGGCCTGCCGCAGCATGCGCTCCTGATCCACCGTGTTCTGGTCCGCCGTCGACACCCGGGCATACCCGAAACTCGTCATGACCCCTCCCGTCTCGGAAACTTAGTCCGCTCGTAAGTTTATAGACGCCGCCATTTACAGACACAGTAAAAAGACACCAGATCGGATCATTTCAGGCCCGATCTGCGGCCCCGCCGCCAGTCTCATCAAACGGTCGTTTTGTAGACTGATTCAAGGGGCACCGGAGTATCATATTCCACCCTGCGGCCGCCATTTATGACTCTTTTCCCACGGGTGCGACAGCCGCCTCAGACGCCAGTGCTACCGCATACCAAATGTTCAAAATCATTGACAAAGAGACCCCCGTTCAGCCCATGAGCTGGAGCACCGCCACTACCCGATTCGCGCACTGGCTCGAAGCCGCCGGCCGGACGCGGGGCACCATCACCACCCGCCTCTGGTGGATCAACCACCTCCGGCAGAGCCTCAACGACCAGCCCCCGACCTCGATCCGCCCCGAACAGATCAGCGCCTGGCTCGCCAACCCCGACTGGTCACCGTCGACCAGGAAATCTGCCCTCGCCTCCGCACGCCGCTTCTTCCACTGGATGCGCGTGGCCGACGCCCGCCCCGATGACCCCACCGAACATCTACTCAACGTCACCGTCCCACGCCGACGCGCACGCCCCACCCCGGACCAGGTCATCCACGCCGCCCTCGAACGCGCCACCAGCACCGAAGACGAACTGATGATCCTCCTCGGCGCCTATGCCGGACTGCGCCGCACCGAGATCGCCACCCTGAGCACCGAGGACCGCACGGACGGCTGGTTCACCATCACCGGCAAAGGCGGCGTGCAGCGCGTCATCCCCATCCACGAACACCTCACCCCCTACCTGGACCTGAAGACCACCGGTTACTACTTCCCCGGCCGGTTCACCGGCAGCCGGCACCCCGACTACGTCGGCCGCCGGCTCTCCAAGCTGCTCGGACCCGGCTACACCTCCCACCAGCTACGCCACTGGTTCGCCACCTCCGCCTACGCCAAGCTGCGTGACCTGCGCGCGGTCCAGGAGCTACTGGGCCACGCGGACATCACGACCACCCAGGCCTACGTCGCCGTCGACGACACGGCGCTGCTTTCCGCTATCGCTTCCCTGCCTGACTTACCGCACCCCCGCCTGCAGGCAATACCCCGTGACAGCGAGAACATCACTCCCCAAGGAGGCCGAGCATGATCCACAACCGTATGTGCAGCCACGACACGACGGCCCGACGCATCATCACCGCGGATCCGAAGGGTGACCTTGGCACCTACATCGACAGGCCGCAGACCAAGATGACGCCGCTCTATTCAATGAGCCTCGATGAGTACGCGACCGCCATCGGGGAGCCGAGGTCTGGTAAGTCCTCATCGTTCATATCCCGCATCTACGCACAGACCCCCAACGACGACCAGAACTAGGAGCATTCCATGGCAGTCCCCACAAAGTTCGACATCAAGTTCAACTGCGGTCACAGCGAGACCCGCGACCTCTCGGATAAGCCCGCCGGTGAGCGCAAGGGCTTCGCCAACTGGCTCGGCAACTCGGAGTGCCGCAAGTGCTGGAGGGACAGCAACAAGGACGAGTACCAGGCCAAGCAGCTGGAGAACGCCAAGCAGAACCAGAAGGCTCTCGGTCTGCCGGATCTTGACGGAACCGAAGCGCAGCTGAAGTGGGCCCCGATTCTGCGGAACAACCTCATCGTCCACGCCCACTCCGACCTCACCGAAGGCGAAGACGCCGAGTTGAGCGAGGACGAGTTCGAGCAGCGCATCCTCGAACCGGCACGCCTGATCACCAGGGCGCACTGGTGGATGGACAACGCCGACTCCGAGTCCGAAGACCTCGAGGAGCTGGTCACCACCGCCGGCGAGGAGCCGGGCATCGTCAACGAGAACCCGTACTAGACCACCAACACCTCGAAGGGGCCGCACCGATCCAGGTGCGGCCCCTTTTTCACGCCCATCGCACGCTGACTTACAACCCCGGCATGACGCGGTGAATACCCCGTGAAGCAATCGAAAGGACACCACCGTGGACACCGAGAACGCCCAGCTCACCCTGGCCCCGGCCAGCATGAGCTTCCGCATCGACGGCACCACAGTGCCGTGCTCGAGCTGGGGCGACATCATCATGATTCTCGCCCAGCAGGCCATGATCCACGAGCACACGTTGACCACCGCCGTCACGGACGCCGATGGCACCTTCCTCGGCTGCTATGACATCGCCCGAGACCGCACCTGGCAGGAAGCCGGCCACACTTCGACTCCTGACGTCACCGTGTTCCTGACTGACTGGTACCTCACTAAGACCGGCACGCCGCGGCCGCTGGCTCACTTCAAAGACGCCCAGACTGCACGCAAGCGTCTGAACCACGTCGCCGAGGCCACGGGCATCGAGCTCACGCTGCGGGTCGAGGGCCAGACGCCGAACGGGCCGGCCCTGGAAACCTACCGTCCAGCCGAGCCCGAAGCGGATGAGGCAGCTGTCCCAAATGGGACAGCTGACGATGAAGCGGACGCGGATCCGGAGGAGATCATCGCCGCCGAACTCGCCGCCGAGGAGGCGGAGGAGGCCCAAGCGCACGAGGCCGACGTCGACGAAGAGCAGGAGCATGAAGAATCCGACGCCCCCGAGGGGGCAGCTGAGGAACAAGCCGACGATGCTCACGAGCACGGACTCCATGCCCTCCTCGGCTTCAACGAGCCCACCCCCGAGCCAGAGCCTGACGAAGATACCGACGACGGTGCCCAGCGACCCAAGAGACTTAAGCGCGTCCTGATGTTCGCAGGTGCCCCCGCGGCAGCTCTTCTGCTCGTCGGGGGGATCGGGACCGTCACGTTCCTCGGCTCCAACGGCCCAGAGGCCAGTGCCGTCGGCGAATGGGGACAGCAGATCTCCCAGGCCACCGACCCCAGCGTCTCCCTCGACGCCCAGACCATCGCCGCAGCGACCTCCGAGGGCTACAGCTTCATCGACGTCGACGACGGCACCACCATCGACACCATCGAAACCACCGTCTCCGACGACCCGATCTACCCCTACGGCACCAACGGCTTCTACATCTCCGGAGACACCCCGCAGCTTTGTACCCGCGACGCCGACGAGATCTCGTGCTCCGAGACCGACGCTGCCCCCGAGGATCAGCGCATGCTCAGCCGCGCCGGCACCATCGCCTACCTCCCGGCAGACGCCTCCCAGCCGGTCGACGTGCTCACCGCCGACGGCCTGAGCACCTTCAGCCAGCCCCGCGACGGCGCGGCCTACATCGGCCAGGCCGGCGAGGACGCCCTCTGGGCCAGCAACCGCGGCGGCGGAGACATCATCACTGCCACCGAGAACGGTTCCGTGACTGATCAGGCCATCATCGAAGCGCCCTCCGGCGCCGCAGAGCTCACCTCCTGGGCCGGGCCCACCGATGACGGCGGAGTCGCCGTGCTCTGGGAAGACGGAGACGACAGCATCCTCGCCACCCACGACCCCTCCGACGGGAGCATTCGCGCCGAGGCCACGATCCCCACCCCCCGCGACGACACCACCCGCGCCACCCGCACCGGCAGCGCCTTCCTCCTCGGAGACACCGTGGTGACCGCCGACGGGAAGACCAGCGACGTCTCCGACGCCGGCGAGGGCCTCGAGCCCGGCCAGGACGGCTTCACCGCGGGGGAGCGGTTCACCGCCAACGGCCACACCATCACCCTCGACGAGGGCCAGGCCGGGGTCCGCGTCCTCAGCGATGAGCACGCCCTGATTGTCGACGCAGACCACCTGACCACCATCGAAATCAACGAGTAGAAGGAAGCACAGCATGAAGTACACAGCACGCCACCGCATCCCTAGTAACAAGCCGCACCTGCTGTTGCCGGTCGCCGCCACGGCCACCGGCATCACCCTGCTGGGCATGGGTGCCGCCAACGCCGCCGAGCCCGCCCAGGGGCCCTCCCTGCTGCAGGAGGACCCCGGCGCGGGCGAGCCGACTCCTCCCATCGACCCCACGGACCCGGAGGAGCCCGGCACGGACCCCGGCACGGACCCGATCGACCCAGGTGACGGCGAGGAGCCGGGCACGGATCCCGGAACCGACCCCGGCACGGATCCCGGCGAGACCCCCGGCAACGGCGGCGGCACGGATCCGGAGCCCCCGGCCGAGCCGGAAGCCCCCGCGGAACCGGAAGTTCCCGCCGAGCCGGATGTCCCCGCGGAACCCGAGGCCCCGGCGGAACCTGAGGTTCCGGCCCAGCCGGAAACCCCCGTGGCACCGGAAGTACCGGCCCAGCCCGAGGCTCCGGTCCAGCAGCCCCAGATCCCCGCCCAGCCGCAGCAGCCGGCCCAGCCGGAAGCCCCGGTTCAGCCTCAGCAACCGGCTGCCGCTGTCCCCGCCCAGCCGGAAACAGCCCCGGCCGCTCCCGCGCAGCCGACGCAGCCCAGCACACCGGCGCCGGCACAGCCTGCCGAGACGGTCGGCGACCACCAGGCTGCCGTCCCCGAGCAGGCACCTGCCGCTTCCGCGCCCATCCAGCAGGAGGATCAGCAGCCTGCCGCTGCCGCTCCTGCACCGGCAGAGGTTCCGGCCGCCGCACCGGTCCAGCCTGCCGCTCCGGCTGAGCAGCCGGTGACTGACGAGCAGGCCTCCGCCGCGGAAATCACCGTCGAAGCCCCCGAGGGCGGTTTCGACACCGGCAACGCCGGCCCCGTCGAGGCCACCGCGATGACCGACCCGGCGAACCTCGGCCTACTGGCCGCCGGCGCTGGTACCGCGACCATCCTGATCGGCGCGTTCTACATTCGCCACCGCAGGACCGAGCAGCACCAGTAACACCGGGACGCAGCAGAACCAGGGCGTGGGGGCAGCGACCCGCCCCACGCCCTTCTTCTACCCACCACTTCCACCAGGAGCCACGATGAGCAGCGAAGCGACCCAGCACAGCCCGCGGACGAAGATCACCCTGATCATCGCCGGCCTGATCGCTCTAGCCGTGGCTGTCATCTCCTGCGCCGCGCTGTGGGGCAACCCCCACCAACAGCCGGCCGCCAGCACCGAGACCGTCTCCGTCGACGACGATGGCCTCGCCCGCGCCCCGGAACCGGAAGCCACCTTCCAGGACGAGAGCTGCCCAGCCCCCGAGGAACAGGACCCGCAGCTGAACCCGAACGAATGGGCCATGCCGGGCCTCGACGCCGCGGCGGCATTCACCCCCACCCAGGGCACCACCGTGGAACTGCCTGACGCCCCCGACGGGATCTACTACTCACCCTCCATGCCCGTCGGACACGACCAGGGAGCCACCGTGCTCGCCGGGCACGTCGACTACGCGCCCGGCGCGCTGTCCGACCAGGGCGGCGAGCTCTCCCCCTGGGGGCACCTGCACGAGGCATCCGCCTGCAACGTCGTCTATGCCAGCGACCAGGACGGCCAGACCCACGCTTACCAGGTCACCGACCTCTACACCGTCGACCAGGACCACCTCCCCGAGGACGAGCTATTCCGCGCCTCCGGAGACCCTGCCCTGTATCTGATCACCTGCTCCGGGCCCAGCGTCCAGGACGCCGGCGGGCAGTTCCAGTTCGGGTACGAGCACAACCTCATCATCAAAGCCGAACCCATCAACTAACGCACCAGCTGGACCGGCACCCACGAGCCGATCATCTCCTGCGTGGACACCTCGCAGTGGCCCGACGGAGATCTCGTGCGCACCTTCTACGGATGCTCCGGTTGCCAGCGCTACCTCGGCGAGAAAGCGGAGTCGACCGAGCCCCGCTAGCGCCTGCCCGCGGAGGGCGATTTACGAACCTTTCCCTCCGCGGAAACCAACAACACAACTACTGACGCTCCGCCCCACGCGAGTCCGCGGAGCCTCACCCCTTGAAGGACTGAGAACCATGGCCATCACCGTCTATACCAAAACGTCCTGCGTCCAGTGCAACGCGACCTACCGCGCCCTCGACAAGCGCGGCGTCGCCTACGACGTCGTGGACGTCACCGAGGACGCTCAGGCCCTCGAGCACATCAAGGCCCTCGGATACATGCAGGCTCCGGTGGTCGTCACCGAGAGCGACCACTGGTCCGGCTTCCGCCCGGACAAGATCGGTGAGATCCCCGAATCAAGTCGTACGAAGCACACGTGAGATCATGTCCCACCTCTGCTGGCATCAGTCTTGCTGCTGCGCGGGTTTGGGCGGTGGGAAATCGCGATCGTGCTCACCATAGAAGGGCCTAAGAGCCCTATACACCAGCCCGCAGCGATAGACCTGATCGTTGCTCCAATAGACCCTATCCAGCCGTTCCCACTGCTCATCGGACAAACGAGACAGCATGGCAATCCGCTCTGCCGTGGCACCAGCGCTGAGGTAGTCCGTGGCTTGCTCCAGGGCACTGAATAAGCCCTCCGCCATGGTCTCACCAAGCTCCTCGATGCCTGAGAGCCAGTTGCCAATATCCTCGGCCACCTCACGAGCCGAGCTCTGAGCATGGGAGTTCCACTGGGGCGATGCGATGAAGGCCTGAGGATCCCCGCCCATCCGAATGGCATAGCGCGGGACGCTCCGCCCATAGGCCCATCCAACCTCCTGGTGGCACCATGCACTGTCGTTGACCTCGGGGTGGGTCAGTAGAACGAAGGCATCCATGGTGCGTAGTGCTTCCTCAATCTGGTTCTGCCATGGAATAGAAGCTCGCATGTCTTCGTGGGCTACGAACCCGTGTACACCGATTACGGCTAGACGGCTGGCGACATCTGCGACGAATCCCTTGTGATGTGCAGAATGCGAGATGAACAGCCGAACCTGCTGAGGATTCCAATTACCAAACTCAGCTTCGGACATCGCCTCACGCAGTTCATCGGCATCCTGGCCAAGGACTGTCTGACCAAGCTCAAGCAGATCTTGATCCTTGACAGGTCCAAGCACCGACTCCAACGAGTTTTCACCCCAGTCCACTGCCTGGAGTCCGAACTCCGCTAACAGCATGTTCAAACGAGGGGTCGAACACGAGATGTCATCTGTGATGGCGTCACAGATCTTGCTCTTCAGGTTGAAACGTTCGGTACGGGAGAGAGACATGAACTAAGCCTAGGCCCAGGAAGTACCTTGCTCCCTGACGTGTCCTCCTCAGCGCTGGTTTCGCTCACAAGAGAGGTCCGGTGCGATTCGTCGGGGTGCCACCCGCCCACCGGCGGCTGGCTTCGGCCATGCTCTATAGAGGCTCACTTCCGTACGCGCCGCCCGTTGACGGCCTCTTCGGAAGCGTCGCCGACGGCGGGCCGGTTACCAGTGGGATCGTGATCTGGTCCCAGCTCGGAAACAGCCCGCAGCCCTCTGACCACCTGTGCACGGCTGTCCCAGACCCTACCCGCTTCGCGGCCTGGGACACCCGCACCCAGGTGGACAGTGGGCCCTAGGGGACCGTCCGACGCACAGGCGGCGAGGCGCCTTCACGCCGGAAGGGCCAGTTCCGGAATCGCCGCCTGTGGACGGACTCTGTCCGGCACCGCCTCGCGGCGCCGGAAGTTCCTTGGCACCGAGTGTGCTTGTGCTTGCGGAGACGAGGGCGGTTCCGGTCCTCGAGGTGGGGGACAAGAGTTCCGGTTGCCGCTGGAAGGGGCGTCGTGGTGCCGCCCGCCCACCGGCGGCTGGCTTCGGCCTGGTCGATAGAGGCTCGCTTCCGGACTCGCCGCCCGTGGACGGCCTTGCCGAGCACCTCGTCGACGGTGAGGCCGGCTGCCGTCGCGGTTGGGTTCTGGTGCCAGCTCGGGAGCGTGGCGTTGCCCGCTGACCACCTGTGCACGGCCGTCCCAGACCCTACCCGCTTCGCGGTCTGGGACGCCCGCACCCAGGTGGACATCGGGACCCGTGCCGTTCCGCCCGACCACCGGCGGCGAGGTACCTTCGCGCCGGAAGGTCCGGTCCCGGAATCGCCGCCCGTGGACGGGCTGGGCGGCAACCGCCCGAGGGGGCGGTTGGCGGAAGCGCCCTGGCGCCGGGTGTGCGCGTGGAAGCGGTGGCATTGCCGGTTTCCGGTCCCCGGGGTGGAAGCGGAACCTTCCGGCTGCCGCGGAAGGAAGGGGCGTCGGGTTGCCGCCCGCCCACCGGCGGCTGGCTTCCGCCTGGTCTCAAGAGTTTCCGGTTGCCGGACACGCCGCCGGTGGACGGCCTTGCCGGGTTCCGCCCCCGAGAGCGGATGCGGCTGCCGCGGTGGTCGGGTTCCTGGTCCCAGCGGGGTGGCGTGGCGCGGCCCGCTGTCCACCTGTGCACGGCTCCCCACGACCCCCACCGCTTCGCGGTCGTGGGGACCCGCACCCAGGTGGACATCGGGACCCATGCCGGCTCGTCCGCCCACCGGCGGCGAGGCACCTTCACGCTGGGAAGGACGGTTCCTGGATCGCCGCCCGTGGACGGCCTACCCCCAGCCCGGTCGCGGGCCGGCGGTCCGGGTGGGGCGATAGCCCACCCGGACGACCGAGGGCCGACCCGAGCGCGCGAACACACGCCCAGATGCAGCTCCCCGAGCACGCGAGGCTCACCCTCCTCAGCCGCACCAGCAGGACTCACCTCCCGCAGACCTACGCACCTTCCCGACGAGCTCGCCCAAGCAGGAGACGCGAACGCATCAGCAGACCAAGAGCACCAGCCCACCATCCACCAGCACGAGCACCACGCACAGGACGAGTCAGCACCAGCAGACCCACCCACCAGCAGGAGCAGCACCCGCACAACGAGACAGCTCCAGCAGACCAGCCCACCAGCACAGGAGAGAGCTGACGAGCAGAAGACGAGAACCAACCACCAGATTTGTACACACGTCTGGCATTGAAATGCACCGCGCCCACATCCGTGGGCGCATCTGATCCCCGGTCCGGGGCTCATCTGACTGACGGTCCGGGGCTCATCTGACCAATACACAGCATGACCACCAGCCTCAGAACGTGCCTGACCTGCAGCACATCCCTGCCCGTCGGCGCACCGGCCCGGCAGATCTACTGCTCCAAGACCTGCCGGAATCGGGCCGACAATCGACGTCGCCGCGGCCAACCAATGCCGGACCGGCCCCGCACTGCCGATGAGGACCAACAGCGTTCCACCCAGCTCCTCAGCACTGGTCGAGAGAACCAGCAACTGCGGCGGCTGACCAGCCGGCTGCATCACACGCGCCGTAAGTACCAGCGCCGGGCCGAGCACGCCGAGGAACGGATCGAGGTCGCGCGGCGCACCGTCGACGAGATCGAGGCCCGCGCCGCTGAGCAGAAGCGCGAGCAGGACGCGAAACTCTCAGCAGCGGAAGCCCAGCTCGGGCAGGCCGCTGACCGGATCCGTGAGCTGGAGTCCCAGGTGGGCAACCAGCAGAAGCTGCGGCAACAGATGGCCGGCGCCGATACCTACGCCCGGCAAGCAGCGGAAGCCCTGCGTTCCGAGCAGACCCGAATCCGGAAGATCGTCCGCGACTGGGACTACCTCGCGCGGAAGTACTTCCGGAACCGGAAACCGGAAACCTTCGACGCCCACGACCGCTCCATCCTGACCACCTGGCAACGCTTCCGGAAAGACGTTGCCGCCGACGACCGGAAGAAGGCCCCGCGGAAATGACCGTTTCCATCTCACGGATGAGCATCCAGTACTACCTGTCCAGCATCGCCACCGGGGACACCCGGAACAGGCCCAAGCAGCTGACCAACTACTACACCGGTTCCGGGGACCCCTCCGGGAGCTGGTACGGCAAAGGGACCGCCACCGTCGGGCTCGCTTCCGGGGCGACGGTGACCCAGCAGGATGCCGTCTCCCTCTACGAGGAAGGCAAGAATCCTGCCACTGGCCAGCACCTGGGCAAGAAGCCGATCGCTTCCGCGACGGCTCCGGAAGGTGCGAAGACGCCGATGGGCAAGGCGGCAAAGAGCACGCGGAAGCCGGTCGGCGGGTTCGACCTGACCTTCTCGGTGCCAAAGTCCGTTTCCGCCCTCTGGGCCGTCGCGGATGCGTCCACGCAGGCGAAGGTCCATGCCGCGCACCAGCGCGCGACCCGCACCTGCCTGGACTGGGTCGAGGCCAACGTCATCCAGTCCCGCGCCGGCGACGGCGGCATCGTCAAGGTCCCCGTGGAGGGGATGATCGCCTCGCTGTTCGACCACTTCGACTCCCGCGAGGGTGACCCGCAGCTGCACACCCACGCGGTGATCGCCAACCGCGTCCAGCGAGTCTCGGACGGGAAGTGGGTGACCCTGGATTCCTACACCCTGCACCGATGGACGGTGGCGATCTCCGAGATGTACAACGCCACCCTCTACGACGAACTCGCCACCACCGTCGGCGCGGTCGCTGAGCAGCGGGACCCCATCGCTCAGGTCAGCGAGAGCGACGTCGTCTACAAGAACCGCCGCGTGGAGCTCACCGGGATCCCGGATGCGCTCATCGCGGAGTTCTCCACCCGCTCCCTGGCCATTGAGGCACGCAAGGACGAACTGATCGAGCAGCGGGAAGCCACCCATGCCGGCCCGATCTCCAAGGCGCAGATCATCAAGCTGCGGCAGCAGGCCACCCTGGAGACTCGGAACAGCAAGCCCCAGGAGAAGGAGTCTCTGCAGCTGCGCCTGGCCCAGTGGCAGAACCGCGCGCGGCAGCTCTCGTTGACCCCGGCGAAGATCGTTGCCGCGGCCACCGGTATGGACCACACCCAGTTCACCGCCGCGGACTTCAACGACGCCGCCCTGGAGGAGATTTCCTCCTTCGTCCTCGCGCGAGTCTCGGAGAACCACCCCACCTTCACCGAGGCGAACGTGGCCGCTTCCGCGCATCGGCTGATGGCCACGGTCCGGTTCCGCTCCCTGGCCGACCGGGAGGCCACCGCCAAGCGCATCACCCGGATCACCCTGGGCCAGGCGGTGCAGCTGACCCCGCAGCGTTACGAGCTCGATCACCTCACCCAGGAGGGGCTGAGCATCCACGGGCATTCCGCGTTCGATACTCCGAGTGAGTGGAGGTTCACGACCGAGGAGATCATGAGCACCGAGAACGACCTCATGGTCGCCGCCGACGCGAAGACCGGCGCGCACCTCACCGATGAGGACCAGGCGGAACAGATCCTCGAGGAGTTCCGCACCAAGGACGGGCACACCCTCGCCCACGACCAGCGGAAAGCCGCCTACGACGTCGCCGTCGATGTTTCCGAGATCTCCGCGATCATCGGACCCGCCGGCACCGGCAAGACCACCACCCTGGCCGGACTACGCGCCGCCTGGGAAGCCGAACACGGTCAAGACTCGATCATCGGCCTCGCCCCGTCGGCGGCCGCAGCTCAGGTGCTGGCCAAGGACCTCGGCGTGGAGACCGACAACACCGCGAAATGGCTCTACGAGACCGTCGGCCCCGGTGTGGCCCAGCGCGCCGAGCGCTACGCGAACCTCACCCGGAAGCTGCACGACCTCGAGGAACGCGTCCAGCGCTACCCGGACTCGGCGAAGCTGTCCGCGGCCCTGGATGCGACCCGGACCCGGCTGACCGATACGATCGCGGACCAGTCCCGGTACCAGCTACGCAAGGGTCAGTTGCTGATCATCGACGAGGCCTCGATGTCCTCCACCGCGGACTTACACCAGCTGCACGCGCAGGTGAAGGCCGCGGGAGCGAAGATGCTGCTGGTCGGGGACCCCAAGCAGCTCGACGCGGTCGACGCCGGTGGGTTCCTCGGCTGGATGGAACGCTCCCAGCGCGCCGCGAACCTCACCTCGGTGTGGCGGTTCAAAAGCGACTGGGAGGCCGCGACGACGTTGAAGCTGCGCGATGGGCAGTCCAGCACGGTCGTCAAGGATTACTTCGAGAACGGGCGCATCGACATCTCCAACGACGCCCTCGAAGCCGCCTACACCTCCTGGCAAGCCGACATCGACGCCGGGAAGTCCTCCGTGCTGATCGCCGCACGCAAAGATCAGGTCCAGGCGCTGAACGACCGCGCCCAAACCGACCGCGTCGAATCCGGCGACGTCGACCCCAGCCAGGAAGTCGCCCTGCGCTACGGACCCGGCTACCTCGGAGACACGATCCTCGCGCGGATGAACCAGCGCACCCTGCTGGATGAGAACGGGGACTACATCAAGAACGGCACCCGCATGACCCTGACCAACATCGCCGACTCGGGGGAGGTCACCGCCCGGCGTGAGGACACCGGTGCTGAGGTCACCCTGCCCAAGGACTACCTCGCCGAATCCGTGGAGCTGGGCTACGCGTGCACGGTCTTCCGCTCCCAGGGGATGACCGTGGACACCGGCCACGTCACCGCCGACGAATCCTTCTCTCGGGAGTCGCTGTACGTGGCGATGACCCGCGGGAAGGAATCGAACCGGGTCTACCTGAACACTCCCGACGAGGACGCGGCCAGTCAGGGCACCCCGGACCCGTGGAAGATGATGCGCCCCATCGCCACAGAGAACCCCCTGGAGACCCTGGCCGGGATCATCAAGCACTCCGACACGGACCTGACCGCCCACGAGCAGGAAGACGCCGAACACGGATGGGCCAACGACCTCGGCCGCAGCACCAACGAGCTCGACTACGTGCTCACCGTCTCAGCGACCCGCCGGGCCTACACCTGGATCCGCGAGACCACCGGCGAGGAACCGATGGACTCCGCGGACCAGCAGCCGATCCAACAACTGGTCCGGTTGGTGAAGGATCACGACGTCGACCTGGAGACGCTGCCCAAGTCGGTGCAGACGATCCCGGAGGCGGTGGCGCAGCTGCGGGGACTGGGGGAGGAGGAGAAGCCGCGGCTCTTGGTGGTCCCGACCGAACACACCACCCCGGACGAAGCCGAAGTGCAGCAGCAGATGATGGGCAAGATCGACGCCCGCGCCCAGCAGATCATGCACCTGGACAAAGACGAACCATGGTTGATCCAGGCCAAGGCCGAGCACCCGACGGCGCTACGCGAGATCCTGCAGTGGCGGGCCCTATCGCATCAGGAGGACGCGGACACTCCCCTGGGTGAGGCCCCGAACCAGTCGGAGAAGCGCCTGTCGTTCTACTGGGACCGGCTGCAGCGCATCCTCGAGACGGCAGATCAGGAGGAGCAAGAACAGCTGCCGGCACCGGAGATCGACTGGGAGGACCTCTACGCTGCGATCAGCGAGACCGAGTGGAACCCGGAGGACTACCCGGACATGCCCGAAGTGGAAGACCCCGCCGTACAGGAGCAACACCGCGCGCCCGAGCTCGGATGACCTCGTCACCGCCCCGGACACGACGATGCCCTGCACCCACGAAGGTGCAGGGCATCGCCTCATCTGCCTAGCCGGTTCAGTCCATGCCAGGCCCAGCCGGTGGGATCACCGCCGCCACCTCCGGCCCCGGACCCGCCGCGGCCCGTGGCACGGGCGGCTCGGTCGCCACCTCGCTGCGGGAGTAGATCTTCACCCCTTCGCCGGAACCCTTAACCAGGCTCCTCGGCGGCGAGAGCTTGTCACCCAGCAGCTGATACCGCACCGAGACGGTCTCCTCCGCCTCCTCGACCCGGTTCACCACCGCCGGCGCCGCGCCGGCGCGCGTGTGGATCAGGTCGCCCGGCTGCAACGACCGCACCGGGACCGCCTCACCAGGTCCGCGGATCCCGGAGCGCGGTTCAGCACACAGCGGCATCCGCACCCCGACCGGGTTCTCCGAGTAGCAGCGCTGATGGATGAACTCGTCCTGCTCCGTCAGCAGCTGATACTCCGTCACGCCGTCGTCGAACGACGCGGCGTAGAGGACCTCCCCGCCGACGTCCCCGACGTCGACGACATCGCCGACGCGCACGCTGCGCGCCTGACGGATCTTCATCGTCCCCAGCTGCTCGGCCTCGGGGTAGGGGTCCACCTGCAGTCGATCCCTCGCGTGGAACCGCGCCGTGCTGATCACGTGATCCTGACCCATCGCGGTGATGTCGATGAACTGCCCGTTGAACCGCTGAACGTCGTACACCTCGTGCCAGCTGCCGCCGGGGGAGCGGACACGATCCCCGGGCCGCACCTGCGCTGTGGTCAGCGACTGGCCATCCGAGCGTAGCTGCCGATCATCACCTGGCCGAGACCAATCCTCGCCCGTGCGGGGGACGTCGAGCTTCTCTCCCACGGCGAGGACGTGATGCGTCTGGCCGGCCTCGTCCTGCACGGAGATCGTGCCGGCTTCCTCCTCGGCCCCCTCCGTCACCTCGAGCAGGGTCCCCTCGACCTCGTCGATCGAGCCGCCGCTGATGGCATCGGTTCCCGACACGCGCACGCGATCACCGGGCTGGACCTCGTCGACCTCCAGGTCCTCCTCGAAGGCCGGCTCAGCCTGCGCGCCGGCCTCCACCGGGCTCTCCGCCGTGGAGGACGGCTCCTCCACCGACGGCGAGGCGTCCTCCTCGTTCCCAGGGGCATCGTCCGTCTCGACGGCGGCGGTCTCGGGCTCGGCGGCAGGAGGTTCCGCGGCTGCTTCCGGTGTTGTCCCGACTTCTGAGGCTGCCGCGGCGGACTCTGCCGCTTCCGCTGCCGGCGGCAACAGGAGTTCTTCCGGTGCCGCCGCGCCGAGCTCGAAGCCTGACAGCTCGGAGCTTGCGGCCTGTTCCGCGGCAACGGCCGCCGCAGCTGCAGCTTCCACGGCCACGCCGCGGAAGTCGATGCCCTCCCCCGGGTAGGCCCCGGTCAGTACGATCACCTCCTCCCGCGGCGAGGTGAACTGGACCTCGCGGGCCTGCCCGTCCACGCTCAGGTTCAACAGCGTCGTGCGATCCGGGCCGATCTCCCGCGTGCCGATCCACCGCTTCTTCGGCGGACCGTCATGGTTCACGCCCTCCAGGCGCCCGGTCACCCACGCCTGGGCGCCGCGGCCACTGCCCTCGGTGGTGTCCTTGACCATGACCCACGAGCCGTTCACCCGTTCGTCCAGCCGCTCCACGGGCACTTGGTCGGCGTCGGTCGCGAGCATCACCTTCTCGGTGTGCGAGAGCGCCCCGAACCGGCGGTGCTTCACGGGCCCGACCTTGGTGTCCTCCCGCTTCTTCACTTCCGTGGCCTGCTCCCACGGCGGGTCCTCGACCGCGCGGTAGCGCAGCTCCAGGGTGCTGTATCCGTCGACGGCGACGATGACCACGTCCCCGGCCACGCCGCGTTTGGAGTCCAGGCGTCGCCCATCGAGCACGTCCCCAACGCGCACATCAGACGCTGATACGTCCTCCAAGGAGTTCCCGAACAGGCCCGCCTGCTCCTCCTCGCTCAGGTTCCGCCCTGGTTGCACGGCGCCGTCGAAGGCGGCGAACCGGCGGTGGGTTCCTCCCAGCGTCCGTTCGCTCTCCGGCTCCACGAACTGTGTGCCGTCGGCATCCAGGGTCCAGCCGCGTTCCCCGACGTCGTCGACGTCTTCCAGCAGCACATCCCCCGGCAGGGCGCGACCGATGCTCACGCGGTTGCGTTGCCGTTCCTGCTCAGCTTCTGCTTCCGCGGCCTGACGCGCGAGTTCCTCGGCATCGTAGACGTCGGGCCGGATCATCACGGGCTCGCTCGTGTTGGCCCGTACCTTGAACCGCTGCTGTTCTTGCTCACCCTCCGGGATGAGCGTCACGACCGGGGCCAGCGGTGCCGCGTCCACGGCCACGAGCGTGCCCGAGACGATCTCCGGCTCCGCCAGCTCGCTCTCGCCGTCGAACCTCCGCCCGCGCACGATGACCTGGCCTGACGGTTCGATGTTCTGCCGGCGTTTCAGCTGCCGGCCGGTATACGTCTCGTCGGCCTCGGTGGTGGCCAGCACGCGTTCGTCCCAGGGCGACAGTGCGGAGCGTTGCCGGCGCACCATGGACCAGGACACGCTGTAGGTCAGCCGGGTCCAGTCCTCCTCATCGGTGCTGTCCTCCGGGCGCAGCTGCACCAGGTGGTTATCGAGTCGGCGCGCCACGTACATACCAGTGCTGAAACCACCGCCGCCCTTGGTCACCTCCACGACGTCGCCGTCGCGCAGCTGATCCTCGCCCTCGATCTCCTCCAGGGAGCCGTAGAGCTTCCAGGCCTCGTCATCGTCGAGGAATTCGCTCTCCGGCTCCTGACCAGTCATCGAATCCGGTGCCTCCAGGCCCAGCTGAGCTCCCAGCAGGTCCCGCTCCAACAGCACCTCGTCCAGCCGCTCCTGTTGAGAGAACCCGGTGTTCCCGTCCAGGGCGTCCTCGACGTCGACCAGCTCGGCCCGCGCAGCCTCCAAGCTCTGCCGGACCTCGGCGAGCTTCTCATCCACCCCGGTCGCGCGATTCCAGATGCGGCTGGCCAAGCCCTGGCCCGAGACGTTGCCTTCGAGCAGGTCATCGTAGAGCACCCGGTCATAGACCCCCTGCACGCCCTCGAAGCTCAGGTGCACCGCGCGGCCGCGCGCGGCCTGCTCGTGAGAAGCCACCAGGACCAGCCCGCCGGCTCGGGCCACGCGGAAGCGCTGGTTCGGTTCCTCCCGCAGCTTCACTGCCGCTTGCCGCAGGCCCTGCACGAGTCGGTTGCCGGCTTCCGCCCGGTTGTCGAAGACTTCCGCTCCGACCTGCATCCGGAAATCCCCGGCCGGCACCTTGCCGCGCGCGGCTTCCAGAGACTGCTCGAAGCCCTCCAACTGGCCGATTTGGTGCCGGCTGGCCTCGATGCCACGCTCGAAAGACTGCCGGTTGCCGACTTCCGCGTGCTGCAGGTTCTCCAGCTGCAACACCTCGTTGTTCAGCTCCAGCCAGGTCGCGATCCGGGGATCACCGGAAGCGGCAGCGACCATCTCCTGCGAGCTCATCGTCAGACTGCCGATGTCCTCGACCGTGTTGCCGGCCGTGCCGCGGTTGAGCTGATCCAGGGCGGAAGACTTCCGCGCGATCGTCTGCCACATGTACGCATCGAACGTCCCAGAGGTCAGGTGCGAGACGACCTCAACCTCCGCGTTCTGATTCCCCTGCCGGAACGCCCGGCCTTCCCGCTGCTCGAGGTCCGCCGGCCGCCACGGGATGTCGACGTGATGCACCGCGGTCACCCGGTCCTGCACGTTCATGCCGGTACCCATCTTCTCCGTGGAGCCGATCAGCACCGACAGGTCCCCGCGCCGGGCCCGCGCGAAGAGCTCACCCCGTTCGGAGTCCGTGCGGGCGTCGTGGATGAACGCGATTCGTCCCGGCTCCATGCCGGCCTCGACGAGCTCGTCGCGGATCGCCTCGTACATGTTGAACCCGCTCGCCCCGCCCGGGGTGCCCATGTCGCAGAACAGCAGCTGCAGCCCGCCGGGCGTGGCCGAGGGGTTCCCCTCGGCGTCGAGGTAGGTCCGCTCCGCGGTGCGGGTATGGATGCGCATGACGTCCTCGGCGACGGAGCGCGGCCGGCCGCCGTCCTCCTCGGCCTCCAGCCCGACGGTGCGCGGGTCCAGGGCGACCTTCCGCGCCCGGCCCAGGATCTCGACCAGATAGTCGTCCTGCCCAGGATTCTCGGCCCGCTCCACCAGGTCCGCGACGTAGTCCTGCACGGCGGGGGAGGCCTCCCGCTCCACCGCGCGCATCTTCCCGTCGGCCACGGCCGGCATGTGCCCGGGGATCTGGTCCTTGGTGACCGTGGAGGTGTAGACCGAGCGCATCTGCATCATCGCCTCGACGTTCGCAAACGCCGCGACCCGGTTGACGATGCGGAACCCGACCCCGGAGGGCTTGACCTCCACGGAGTCCTCCGCGCGCGTAAACGTCGTCCCGAAGTCCCCGATGGACCCGACGCCGAACTTCTCCTGCAGGTCCGGGCGCAGGTAGTGGCCCATCACCCATTCCTCGGCCAAAGAGTTAGCCACCGGCGTGCCCGTCGCGAAGGTCACCACCGCCGGCGTCTCCGTCGTGGATCCCTCGCGCGTGGACTTCATCTCCCGCAGGGTGCGCAGGATGTAGTCCAGGTCCGTGGCCTTGTCCGACCCGGGGTTGTCCAGCTCCTGGAACGCCGACTGCCGGCGCAGGTTCTTGAAGTGGTGCGCCTCGTCGATGAACAGGTAGTCGCACCCGGTCTCCTCGAACGGAACCCCGACGTCCTTGCCGGACTGGATCCGCGCCAGGCGCTTCTCCGCGGTCTTGATCGCCCCGGCCAGGGCCTTCACCCGCACCTTGCCTCCGGACTCAGCAGCTGCCTTGCGCTTGTCCTCGTGCAGCTGCTCGAGGTCCTCCTCCAGCCATCGACGCAGCTTGCCCGGAGAGACGGAGATCTTCGAGAACGTGGACTGCGGGCAGATCACCGCATCCCAGTCCCCGGCCGCCGACAGCGCCGCATAGCGTCGCCGCTCCGTCGCGTCGGCACCGGATTCGATGGTCAGCACGTTCGAGGCCGGGTACCACTGCGCGAAGTCGCGGGTCACCTGATCCACCAGGTGATTCGGGACCACGACCCACGGCTTGTTCGCCACCCCAGTCCGGCGCAGCTCCATCGCGCCCATGATCATCGACCCGGTCTTCCCGGCGCCGACGACGTGGTTCAGCAGCACCGCCGGCTCGTTGACGATCCGCGCGACCGCTTCCCGCTGGTACGGGTGCGGCTCCTTGTCCGTGGCCAGGCCCGGCAGACCCAGCTCGTCCCCGGTCTGCTGGTAGTTCGGCGGGACGTAGGCGTTCATCTGAGCGTTGTACTGCTCCTCGATGACCGCCTTCCGCTCCGGGACGGCCTTCGCCCAGGTCACGAACGCCGCGGAGAGCGCGCTGGCCTTCTGCCGGGCCAGCGCCGTGGCCTTCTCATCCGGCACGCGACGTTCCTTGTCGTCGACCAGCACGGTCTTGGTGATCGTCACCGGCGTGTTGTTCATCAGCCGCCCGAGGATCCAGCTCGGGTTGGCCTTCTCGGTCCCGAACTCGTAGCGCACACGCGCGCTCAGCCGGGAGCGGCCGATCTGCTCGACCAGCCACCCGCCTTCCGCGCCGGGGGCATGGTCGATGGTCGCGGAGGCACCGAGCACGTCCTCGCTGAACTGCTCGTACTGCTTCGGCGTCACGAACTGCACACCGGGCTGCATCGCCACCGCATCCAGGCTCACCCACGGCGGCACCACCTGCTCCAGGGCGTGGACGTTCGGCGCGTAGGCGTCGTTGCCCTCCGCGGCCTCGCGCGCCACGTGCAGCTTCTCGCGCACGTCCCCGGAGAGGTACCGCACCGCCGGCACCAGTTCCCCGGTCTGCGGGTCATCGAAGACGAGCTCGCCCAGCCGTTGCCGCGCGGTCTCCTCGTCGACGCCAAGCAGTTGCCCGACTCGTGCCAGGCCGACGTGGCGGCCCTCGTCCAACGTGATCGCCAGGGCGTCGGCTGCCGTTTCCGCGGACCGGGCGGAAAGGACCGGCCGGAAGTGCCCTTCCGCGAAGTACCCGGACTTCCGCGCCTGCTGGTTCTCCTCGTCGAAGACTTCCAGCCCCAGCAGTTTCCCGTAGTCAGGATCAGATCGGAGAAAGCTCAGGTGCGGTTGCCGCTTCCGGTCCTCCCGCGGCGTTTCCGCTTCCGCCCGCCACTGCGCGGCAAGCTCTTCGTCCGGTTGCAGTTCCGCCCGCTCGGCAGCGGTCAGGTCCGTGAACCCTTCCGCCCACTTCTTCCGTTGCCGCTCGACCGCCCGGGCGACCGATGAGTCCGAGGGCACGGCGCCGCGGGTGATCTGGTAGCGGTTGATCGACCCGTATTCCTCGGCGTACCGGTCGTACCGCTCGTGCAGAACCCGCAGCGGCTCGGCCACTTCCTCGCCGGCCTGTTGCCGGTCGATCACGGTGCGCACCTGTGCCTTCAGCCCCACCAGGGCCCGGCGCTCGGCCTCGCTGACCCCGCGGGTGGCCGGCACCTGCTTCCACGTCATGTCCCCGGCCAGGCGCTGGACCGTCCCGGCCTCGTCGACGCGGACCTGGCCCTCGAAGCGCGCGTCGACGACGTCGCCGGGCTCGACGAACCCGCCGGGGGCGAACGCCGCGGTGGAGACCTCGGGGTCCAGCACCGGGGCGTAGCCCAGCCCGGTCTCGCGCGCGGTGGCCATCTGCTGCTTCAGCAGGTTCGACATCTGCGCGGAGACGGTCTCGACCTCACCACCGGCCACGACCAGGGCCGGCTGTTGGGCCATCCCGATCCGCTGCAGCTCCGGGGTCCCGAGCACGAGTTCCGGGTGCTCTTGGAAGTACCTCGAGGTGGGGACCGTGACCTGCTCTCCGTCGAGCTCGCCGGTCTCGGAGCCGGCGCCGACCCAGCTCTGCTGCGCCTCCCGGTTCGGCGGCGTCGCCTCCTCGCGCCGGCGGAAGACCAGCACGTCGCTCTGGACCGTCGCGCCGGCCACGCGCTGGAAGATGCCGTTGGGTAGTCGCACCGCGCCCACCAGGTCCGAGTGCTCCGCGATGGCGGCCCGCGCGGTGGTGTTCTTCGCGTCCATGGTCCAGCTGCTTGTGATGAACGCGCCGTACCCGCCCGGCGCCATCCGCTTCATCGACTTGTGGATGAAGTAGTTGTGCAGGGAGAGGTTCTCCGGGTTGTCGATCGGGTCGTAGGGCCGGTACTGCGCGAACGGGACGTTGCCGACTGCCGCGGAGACCGCCCCGGCCGGGATCCGCGTGTTCTCGAACGACTCGGAGCGGATCGTCTCCTGCGGGTAGAGCGCCGCGGCGATCTTCGCGCTCAACGGGTCCAGCTCCACCCCGACGGCGTGGAAAGTTCTCGTGTCCTGCCCCGCCCAGTTGCCGTGCTGCCGTGCGTGGCCCAGCAGGTTCCCCACTCCGCAACCGGGGTCCAACACGGTGCCTTCCACTACGCCTGCTTCGTGCATGGCGCCCCATAGGCCTTGGGCGATCAGCGGGTCCGTGAAGTGGGCGTTCATCGTGGCGATCCGCGCGGCCGAAATCTCCTCGGCGGTCATGACCTCCTGCATCCGCTGCTGCAGCTCCGCCCAGTCCTCGCGGTCCTCGAACATCTGGGGGCACGCGCCCCACGAGGAGAACCGCACAAGAATGTCCTGTTCTCCCGCCGTGGCGTAGCGTCGTTGCTCCTCGAGCTCGCGCAGCACTTCGACGGCGTCGAGGTTCGCCCGAGCTCGCGCCTTCGCCCCCGAGGGCACCAGCAGGCTCGTCGGCGTCGGGAACTGTCGCGGCGTGCCGGCTAGAGCGTCTGCACCTTCTCGATCAGCCCCTGCAGGTAGGCCTGAAGCCGCGGCGTCGTCTCCACCGCCGGCCGCGGAGTCATCGACGGCCGATCCGCCAGATCCACCATCCACGCCCGCTGCAGCAGCAGCTCCTGCCGCTGCGTTAACGCCGCCAACCGCACCAGGTCCATCTGAGTCGCCCCCGGGTACAGCGTCTCCATGGTCTCCTCCAGCGGGGCCTCGTCTACCGGATCCTCCCCGATCCGCATCCACCGGTCCGGGTCCTGTTCCCACTCCCTGGCCTCCGCGGCGAGGGCCTCCTCCACGCTGTCCTGAACCTGCTGCGGGTCCGACCCCGGATTCGCCTCGTAGTTTCGCCTCATCGTCGTGTCCTTCCGGTAGCTGCGAGAACAGGTCGCCCTGGCCCTGATCGTTTCCGGCCATTCTAGATACTCCTTCACGCGCTCTTGAGGGCAACCAATCACCTGGTTGCCCTCTCAAGCCCCTCATTGTCGTGATGAACCAAACATTCCCTGGCGGGTATCAGCCCATGTCAGGCCCGCCCGATCCCGGCTGCGCGGCCTCCCAGGTCGTGGCCGTCTCGGCCTGCGCGCTCGGGGAGGTCTCGGCCCGCGGGTTCTGGTGCAGATCCGCGGAGGCGAACATCAGCGACGGCGAGACCTCCGAGGCCCAGATCTTGTGGTTGATCCCCGCCTCACCGTTCTTGTTCACGTATGGGCTGGCGGTGTAGCTGCCCTCCACGGAGACCCGATCACCCTTGTGCAGACTCTCGCCCACGTTCTGCGCCAGATTCCCCAGCCGCGAGCTGTCAGCGTCGACGGCGACGTCGAAGTAGTTCGGTTCCCCGTCCTCCCACTGCTGGGCCTCGCGGTTGAACTGCCGGTTGTTCTCCGCCAACGTGAACGTCGTCAGCCGCTTCCCGGACTTCAACTGGACCGCCTCGGGATCCTTGACCAGGTTCCCGGTGACGCGGAAGTCGTTGATATTCGGTCGTGCCATGACAGAGCTCCTCTCCTCGGTGATGTCTGTCATGACCTATTGCCCCGGCCGGCCCGATTCGACAGTGACTTACGTACCAGCCAGTACGAGAAAAGCCGCCCACCCCAGCGGGGTAGGCGGCTCATCCTCACCACGAAGACCAGTCCGTCGGTCAGTCCATCGACGGACTCGCCTGCGGCCTGGCCGGCTCAGCCTGCACGCTGGGGGAGGCCTTCCGCTGCGGGCCGGTATCCGGCGGCAGATCGTTCGGCGCGGCACCGTAGCTTTCGACGTCGGCCTCGATCTCGTCCCACCCGGAGACGTCCGCGCCGTTGACGTTCGCCGCGCCGGCCACGCGCGTGTTCGTCGTCGGGGAGGTCTCCACACGTGCGTTGTGCACCACGGCCTCCGGAACGGTCTCCGGCACAACGACATCGGCGCCGTCGATGAAGCTGGCCTTGCCGGGATCGACGTCGTCGATCTCAGTCTCTGATGTCACCACCGACCATCCGTGTTCCTGCAGCCAGTCGTGCGCAGTCTCCCGGTCGGTCAGGGTCCCGCCGCGCAGCTTGTTCTTCTCCGCCACGGTCTCAGCCAGCACCCAGTGATCGCCGCCGACGTTGATCATCTCCCCGCCGCCACGTCTGGTGGCATCACGCTCATCCGAGTGAAGCCCCTCCGGGGAGAGGTCCTTCAGGTTGGTGACCATCGGGTCCTCGGTGTCGACGAAGCCGACGCGCTTACCGTCCTCGTTCTTCACCTCGACGTGCTTGTCCCACTCGGACTTGTCCTTCGGCGCCCAGTCCGGGTCCTTAAACGCCTGCTTCATCCGCTCCTTGCTCGGAGCCTTCATCTTCAGCTTCCGCGCGGACTCAACGGCCATGACGAACAGCTCCTCGAGCAGCTGTTCGTAGTCGTGATCCAGTTCCTCAGCCATGATCTACTCCTCCGTCTCGGTCTGGCTGATGTCGCGCATGGAGCTCATGCGCAGCACCCACTCGTCGGTCTCGTGCTCGCGGTACTCCCACCACGACCGGGTCAGGTTCTCGCCCACCGCCGCCGCCGTGGCCCGGGGCTGGCCCTCACCATCGAAGGCCAGATACGGCTGACGCACGAACATCGGAGAGGGCTCGGCGCCTGCCCCAACCGTCACGGGCTCACTACTGGTGACGTTGCCCTGCTCATCTGCGATGACCATGCGCCACTGCCCGGCCTCGAGCTCGTCCTCCATGTCGATAACCTCCACGAGATGATCGGCCCACAGGGCCTCGTCGACCTGCAGAGCTCCAGGCTCTCGGCTGGTGCCGTATTCGGGCGGGGGATTGTGCTTCTTCGCGGAAACACACCGCTGAGCCGAGGAGTTCTTCAGCCGCTCGTACACCCCAGGCAAGTAGTTGTGCCAGGACGTGAGCGGCATGACCGAGGCCGCGCCCTCCTCCCAGACCTTGTACTCGGCGTTGGCGGCCGCCCACAGCTCCGCGACGAGCTCCCGATGCTTGAACCAGCACGGTGGCACCAGAGCGGTCGAGAGGTTGTAGTCCAGGACGAACCAGTCCACCCATTCCCGCAACCAACCCCACGCCTCGCGCTTCTCCACGGGGTCGGTGATCTCGCGCCACCGCTTCCCCAAGAAGCGCGGCTGGGAGCTGTCTGCCCCATCGAGTGAGGAGTCGAGGAACGCGCCCACGTCGCCGGCGGATTCCTGCGCGGCGATGTCATCCCATTCAGCCTCACCGGCCGCGGCGTCTCGTTCCTCCTTCTCTTCGACGGGCTTCAGTGCTGACCAATCCAGTGCCATCGTTACTTCCTTTCTCCGGGATGCCCCAGCAACATCGCTTCGATCCGATCCATCAGCTGCACGACGGCGTCCCAACGTGAGATCCCCTGTGCTCTGGTGAGGTTCGTGACTGCGTCGTGACACCTGAGGTCAATAAAGACCTGCTCGCTCTCGTCGATCTCCACTGGGAACCGAGCCCCGTCACGGTAGGGCCGCTGGCAGAGGAAACAGGTGGTCTTGCCGTGGATCATGAGGGCTGGTTCCTTCTCACTTCGTCTCTCATATTGGTGATGATGCGGATCGAGGCCCGATGCCTGGACCACCCCCGGTAGGAGCGGGAAAAATCGAGGATCTCGTGAAGTCGTTGATGATGTAATCGACAGATCAGGATCACATCCTCCGGGCGTTCTGCCGAGACCCACCGTCCGTCCGAGCGTTGATGGACCCGGTCATAGGACATGTGGTGCAGATCCAACGGGTTCTCGTCTTTTCCGCGTCGGAGGCAAACCTGGCAGACCGGGACCTTCCCCGCCGCGGCGATCGCTTCGAAGTATTCGCGTCGGAAGCGCTGCCAGGCGGGGGAGTGCAGGTAGCCCTCGCGATACGCGGAGGCTGCCGCACCGTGCTTGCGTCGAAGGGAGCTACCCATTGGACCTTCACGACCTCACCGATGCCGGCGGGGCCTTATCAACCCGAGCCTGCTTCATCTGATCCTCGAAGGCCCGCTGAGAGGCCTTGATCTCCTTGGCGTCCTTCCGGTCGATCCAGCGGACCATCTTCATCAGCACCGGGCGAGCATTCCGGTTCAGCAGCAGGCCCCACCCGGAGGGGATGCGCCGCAGCTCGGCCACGGTGAACACCTGCTTGTCCTGGAGGTTGTTCGAGTGCGTGGTGCCCTGGTTCGACCATGACTTCTGCTTCTGCTTCACCTCGCGCTGGCCTGCCAGCTCCACGAATCGCCGTAGCTCCGTGTCATTGTTCGACCCGCCGAGCTGGATCTGCAGGATCGCGCTGTCGATCAGAGCCTGGGCGTCCTGCTCGCCCCACTGGCCACGAGCCTGTGCGGGGGACTGGAACACGGCCAGCGTGGAGATGCCCACGCCGCCGCCGTCGGCCATGATCGTCGGCAGCTGCTTCCACGGCGCGATGTTCGCGATCTCGTCCAGGACCAGCGCCATCGGCGGGTCCAGGCGGTTCCCCGGCAACTGGAAGGCCATCTCCCGGCCGACGTCGACGATCTCGTCCATCAGAGCCACCAGGAACGGTGCGATCGCCGCGCCCCCGGACTTCGACCCGACCAGGTAGAGGGTGCCCTTCTGCTCGATGAAGGTCCGGGGATCCAGCGATTCCTCACCGGGGCCCGGATCTAGCGCCTCGGCCACTTCCGGGATCGTCAGCCCGGCCGTCGCTCCAGTCACGCCCATCCACTTATTGCCGCGGGTCCGAGCATCCGACTCGACCTCGCTGCGCAGATTCTCCGCCCAGCCCGGCGTCGCCGCCGGCGCCTCGCTCAGGATCTTCACGGCATCCCCGGCCAGGGCCGGGGACTGGCACCAGTTCGTGAACTCCGCAACGCGTACCCTCCCCAGTGCCGCGGCATGCAGCAGATACATCAGGATGATTTCGGCTTGCTGAGCCCATTCCTGGTTGTTCGACGACGTACCCAGCCCCGACGCCCCGATGAGCACCTGCGACCGCTTAGAGGCGCCGGCGGCGGTCTCACAGCCCTGGTAAGGGGACCACTTCAACGTCGACTTCACCCCGGAGCGGCCCTGCGGGTCGAAAACGGTACAGGGACCGATCTTCTTGCGCAGCTCCAGCGTTGCAGCGACGTTATCCCCGCGGGTTGAGGTGGTGATCACCGCGCCGGGAGAATCCAGGATCGCGTTGATGATGATGTAGAAGCCCTTACCGGAGCGCGGCGGGCCCAGAAGAATCACGGAGTCCTCCATGGACTGCCACACCTGCTGATAGTGCGAGCTGCCCAGAGTCCGTCCTACATCCTGCAGTCGCGGCTTATCCAGGGTGGGCCGGATCGACTTCGCTCTCTGCTTCAGTGCCTTGCGACCGGCCTTCCGGCGAACCTCTCGGCCTTTCGCGATGCCCTCGCGGTCCTTCAGATCACGCACGAACTTGATATCGGACTGCGTCCACGCGTGCCAGGCCAGGATCGTCACGACGACGACCACCAAGATCAGGATCACCAAGGCGATGGCGACCCCGCGGGACCATCCCGCCGAGGGCAGGCAAGTGTGCCCCTCCAGCCCGGAGACGTCCAGACCGCCGGCATACCCAGAGAAGATCTCCCGGAGCCCGTAGTTGGTCCAGGCTCCGCACGCGAAGTAGGTGGCCAGCCCGAAGATCAGCCAGGGGCCTCCCAGCAGCACAGCGACCAGGATCAGTGCTGCCGTGAGGAGGATCCCGCCGACGTTGCCGTTGTTCTGGTTCATGATGCTCTCCCTCCCTGATCCCCGCTCAGGCGGGAACCAGATCCTCGGCGTGGTCCTCGCCAGTGGTCTCGTCGGAGTCGTCGATGTTCATCTGCTTGTCCGTGTCGAAAATCGGGATCTCCGGAGCGGTGCGGATGTTGCGCACTACGAACCCCAGCCCGCCGAACTTCCACAGGCCGCGGCCTTCCGTGAAGCCCTCGATCTTCTCCCACTCACGTGAGGTCAGCCCCAGCGTCGACTTGGTCTGGTTCTTCTGGTCGGAGTTCTGGTGATAGATCACGCGAATATCCGAGTCCCCGAGCAGCGATAGTGCCTGGGCACGGGTCTTGGAGCCCACGTCACCGGCCATGTCCAGGTCGGAGAGCTTGTGCAAGACGAGGATGTTGAAGATGCCGTAGGCACGCGCGAGCTTCCACTGCGCGACCATCCGCTGCAGACTGCCCGGATCGTTCAGCGAGTCCAGGCCCTCCTCGTAGACCATGACCCGCTGGCCGAAGTCCCGAGAGGTCACCGCCGCCTCGGCCCACGTCTGGGTGCAGGCGTAGACGATCTTCCGTGCCTCGTCCGACAGACCTTCCAGCGCCTGGGTGTTGAACACCATCATCGGCGCCTCGGCGTCGAATTGGATGGTCGAGGGGCCATCGAACATCCCCTGCAGGTCGCCGTCGACCATGCGCGAGAGCGTGGCCTCCATCGACTCATAACCCTCCAGCAGAGCCTTCTTGCTCTGGGACTTCTCCGTCGGGGCCTCCAGCGCTTCAAGCACATCGGGGATGACCGGTGTGCGCAACGCCTGGACCTCGTGCTCGGTCCGCTCCTCCGCTTCCGCCCGCTGTGCGGCAGCGGCAATGGCCGCTTCCGCACGTTCCGCGGCTGCGGCAACGGCAACGTCCAGAGCCTGCCGCAGCGCCTTGTCCTCGTTCGCCGTGACCTTCCGATCCAGCAGAATCCCGGCAATGCTGCGCAGCAGAGCGAGCCGCCGGGCGCGCACGCGCTGCCGCCACGCCTCGTCGGTCATCTGTCGGCCCTCTTCATCGGTGGACGGCCGCTGGCCCTCGTCGAGAGGGTTGATCCGGTGCTTCATGCCGGAACCGATGGTGATGGACTTGCCGCCGACGAAGTCAGCGACCTTCGACCACTCGCCCTTCTTGTCCGTCATGATCAGGGCACGTCGGCCGGCCAGGACCATGCGCGCGACCAGGCACTTCACACAGGTGGACTTCCCCTGCCCGACGGAGCCGATGATGACCATCGACATGCCCTTGATGACCCCGGCCTTGTACAGCTCCCACGGGTCGAAGTAGAACCCGCCACCGCCGGACTCATCGACTCCCATGCAGACACCCGGAACTCCGAGACTTCCGGAAGCGACGAACGGGTACGCGCCGGCGGCAACGAAGCTGGTAGCGCGACGCAGCCGGCCGGAAACTCCGAGGCCCCCGCGGAAGTTCCACTTCCGCTTCGCGCCGCCGGCGTCGTACCGGCGGCCGGGGATGTAGCTGATCCGCTGCCGCTTGACCTCGCGGTCATACCGGCGGCGCAGCTTCCGCACCTGCAGCCGGTCGGATTTCGCCTCGTCCCTCTCGTCTTCACGTGAATGGAAGTGCAGGATGCCGAGCTCTTCCGGAAGCTCATTGGGCTGGTTCGTCATCAGTGTCCCCTTTACCTCTTGTCCGCGCCGAGACCGAGCAGGCACGCTCCGGCGAGGAATGCTTCAAACTGCTGCCCGTAGGCCGGTTCGATCCGCAACGATGCACGGGCGGCCGCCGAGCGGAGATCCCGCGTGTACTGCTCCAGCTGGTCCTTCGAATCGGCCGTGATCGTCACGAAGCCACGGAAGGCGGTCTCCGAAGCGCCGCCGACCATCTGGTCCTCACGCGACTCGAGGTCCTCGCGCTCTCGCTCCTGTTCACGCGAGACGCGCCGTCCCATCCGCCGCGCCATGTTCTCGGCGTTGTCCGCGTCCTTGATCTCGTTGTTGATCTTGCGCAGCGCGGATTCATCGTTGCCGCGCTTGTGCAGCAGGCTCACGCTGTGCCGGAACTCCAGGTCCAGCACGAGCTTCTCCATGAATCCCGGGCGGACCGGCTTCAGCGGCCACTCCTCGATGACGAAGGCCCGGTGCCAGACGTTGTCAACGCGCAGGTGGTCCCAGAATCGCTTCGCTCCACGGGGGCCTCCCCTCCCAGAGACACCCTCCAGCAAGCCGATGGCTTCAGGGCTGAACGCCTCGTGGAGCAGTTCCAGCCGCTCGTCTACCCCGACCCAGTGGTCGATCTCGTACCCGTTGGAGTACAGATCAGCCTCCAAGGTCCCCATGTGGTAATCCGTGGTGCGCAGCAGACCGGCCATGCCTCCGCCGTTGCTCTTGATCTCATCGCGCATCTCCGGGATCCGCAGCGCGAAGGTGAGGTACTGCGGGTGATGAGTCATCACGTTCTGGCTCAGCAGATCCATGTATCCCTCATGGGCCACGGGGTTCAGCTTCGCTCCGGCATTTCCGCGCCGCGCGGCGTCCTCGTAGAACTGCTGCATCTGCTGACCGGTGGCCACCGTGGTGACGTCGGTGGGCACGATGTGCTCCACGACCCGGTGGGCACCGATGACGTCCTGGACGTTGGCCCACCGGTCCAGGATCTCTGCCTGATCGGTGTCGTCCTGCAGGGTGAAGTTGTGAGACTTCAGCCGCGCGGTGATCACGACCCGGTGGTGCATCGGATCATGAACGAGACCGTCACCATTCACAGTGCGGTAGGCCTTCAGCTCGTTCGCCGCGCCCGGGAGACGCATGTGAACCGGCGGGGGAGTCTTGGCGGGCACTTCCTCCTCCCACTCCAAGGCCTCCTTCTCCGCCCGTTCGTCCTCCTTCCGGGCTTTCTCCAACGCCCTCCGCTCTGCATTAGCGTCCTCATCCGGCCCCGCCGCAGCGTAGGTGTTCTGGCCAGAGAGCTTGCGCTGCAGGTGACGCTTCCCGATACCCATCCACTCGAACAGGTGCTTGCCCTTGTACCGGGCCCAGCCGAGGAATGCTCCGACCGGAATCAGGCACAGTGCCAGCAGGATCCCGAAGGGGAACGGCACCACGATGGAGATGAGCAGGATCAAGACGATGTCGATGCTCACCGCGATCAACGGCGCCGGGTCCAGACCCAGGATGATCCCACGCTTCTCCTTGCGGGGGAATGTAACGGTGTCGAGCTCGTACTCTTCGGACTGTGTACTCATGAATTACCTCTTCCTCAGCCGGGACAGCGCCCCGGCACCACGACCGAGCCCCCGAATGGGAGCGTTTGCTGCTCGACCCAGCGACTGTTCCTGCCCGCTAACCGCACCGGCGGCGGTGAAGCTGACGAAGCTGACGGCCGCGAAGGGCATGGCGATCGCCAGGACCAACCCGGCCATACCGGCGGCGAACTGCATCCCGGAATCGGCGTAGTTGAACACGGTGGAACTCAGAACGATCAGCCCCGCCGCGAACGGCTTGGCCAGGCCGAGCCCGACGACGATCTTCAGCCAGGACCCGAACCAGCTCTTTGTGACCTCGAAGGCCAGGGACGACACCGCCCAGCCGGCCAGCGAAGACAGGATGATGATCCCCATCGACCGCAGGGCCATGACGAATCCGAGTACGAGAGACAATCCCCAGATGAGGAACATCAGCAGCAGCGGAACGATCAGCACCCAGCCGCCGGACTTGTCCATCACGCCCTGCCACATGAAGTAGTTCTCTTGGATGCCCGTGAGCTTCCCGTCGGTGATCTGGATGCCGAAGATCCTCATGAACACCGCCATGTTCTGATCCCCGCCACGGTCGAGGATGTACGCCGCGACTTCGTCCATGCCCGCGGTGAACATCTGCACGATCCAGACCATGATGTAGGTCATCGGGATGCCGAAGAACGCCCCACATGCTGCTCGGGCCAAGCCGATGGATGATCCCCGGAAGACCGAGAGCACCACCTGCAGGGCCACGAGCAGCACGATCATGGGCGCTACGACGGGCATCCACATCATCAGCACGCCATCGTTGCTGGCCGTGCCAAGGACAGCCGCCCACCAGGACTCGTCGACGTCGCTAGCGGAGAAGGCGTCGACCAAGAACTGGTTCGCCTGTACGGCGAAGTTCTCGATCACACCGAAGAAACTCTCCCCGGAATCGTCGAAGATCGCTTTGAAATCGAAAGCCATCTGCTTCTCACCTCCTTCTATAGCGACGCGACTTCTAGACGATGGCCAGGCCGGAGGCCCAGTAGACGAGTCCGGAAGCGGCGGCGATGATGGCACAGACGACCAAGCCCCACAGGATGACGCCGACGCCGATCTGCTGCAGCTGACCGCTGTGGGAGATCTTGGAGATCCCCAAGAGCAGGGCGCCAACGATGAGCACAGCGACCATGCCCAGCAGCGCAGTCGCGGCGATGTATCCGACGACGGTCCGGCCCGTGGCCATCCACGGCGCGCCACCGTCAGGGGTGACACCGGGGTCGTAGGCCTCGGCCATCAGCGACCCGGCCCGACTCGCGCCGATGACAATTTCGGTAGCGAGAGCGTTCATGAGATTTCTCCTTGAATTGAGATTTGCTTTCGGGATTCAGAATTTCTTCGGAGGGCCACACGTCGCTGCGTCGTAACCGTTGGCTTCCCACCACGCGTCTTCATCGCGTTCCATTCCGAGGAAATCTCCCTTGGTTTTGTAATTCACCTTGACCTGGTAGCACGGGTCCAACTCTTCGGAGCACTCATCTCCACCCTTTTGGGGCTTGAAATGCAGCTCAACGTTGTAGTTCTTCGCGACGTCGCCGCTGAGAATGTTCCCGTCGCCGTCAAAGTCAAAATGAACATCGTTCTGTTCTTCGAATCTGCTCTCGCCGATCACGGCCTTGGTCTTCTCGAGGTCGTCAGCGGTCTTCAAGCTCACTGGCTCGCAGTCGTTGACGGTCTCGTAGGCCGGGGTGACACGCTCGGGTTCGGTCATCTTCGCGGGCGCGTAGAGCTGGGAGCCCCACAGGACCGCGCCGGAAACCGACCCGAGGATGACAGCCCCAGCCCCGGCCTTGGCGATGTCTAGGGGGTCCCAGTGGACCCCGAACAGCTTCTTGCCCTGCTTGCTGAAAGCAACGCCTACGCAGACGATGACCAGACCAAGCACGATCGCCAGGAAACATGCACCGAGCATCATCCCGACCCAACTGGTGAGCTCAGGCAGCTCGAGGGATGAATCTCTTCCAGCCGCAGCGAGAATCAACTGATCCTCCTTCCTCCATGAATGCCCGTGCGTCCACGGACTCAGGAGTTATTGCTCCGGCTCATGCTCCTCGTAAGGCAGGAGAAGGTGTAACAATCTGGAGGCAGATCAGCCCGCATGTTAATCTGGTATTGCAAATTGCAACGGAGGATTGACGAAATGTTCGGCTCACTTATCGCTATCAACGCAGTGGTGCTAGCTGCGGCAGTCGTCATCGGCCTGATCTTTTTCAAAGTCGGCCTGGGGATCCTCCGCGTCATACTCACGATCCTGTTCACCACGAAGCTTGGCGGGGTACTCCTGATCCTCGGTGGGCTCTACGTCGGCTACCGGGTGATGTTCTAGCCCCGGACACGTCGAAGGGGGACACCATGACTGGTGTCCCCCTTCGACGTGTCGACTGCTACCGGTAGGAATACTCGAGCACCGACCACCGGCCTGGCGACTCCTCCACAACCCAGACCGTGTACACACGCTCTCCGGACTGGATCGCCGGCGAACCATCCCCACGGATCCAATCCCACCGCGCAGAGAACTGGTAGGGGCGAACCTCGCGCCCCTCGGTATCGGCCGTGGGGGAGGTCAACGCCGGATTCTTGTACTCCGAGGCGATGTCATAATCGCTGATCTTCGGCTCCGTGAACGCACCCTGTTCCACGAGCTCCTCTGCCCAGCGCGAGCTCGTCTCTTGCGTCCCGTTCTGCTGTCCCTCGAGCCACCCGCTGAACAGCGGCCCGGAGCGGTCGACCGCGTCATGCTCGGACGCATCCTGGACGGTGTCCCATGTGGTCAGCGACGCCACCGCAGCACGCGCCACGCCCTCGGGCGAACCACGCTGAACGGAATCCATCGCGGGGAACGACACCGTCGCCGTCGGGGTTGACGTGGGACTCGCGGAGGACGAGCTGGTGACGTTCTCCGACGGTGCAGCAGATGGAACTGTCCTCTGCTCCCTCCCCGCCCGTAGGCCGGCATCGAAGATCAGGGAACCCACCACCACGAGCACGACGAGGGTAATTACAAGGCCAGACAACAGCCACGGCCACCGGGCACGGCGGCGCTGGCCTGCACCTACAGGTGTCCCATTTGGGACACCTGCCTCTCGCTCCCGCTGTCTCACCGGTCCTCCTCCTGAACCGTGGTCGTGTGATGACCCACGACCTCCCACTTCCCGCTGTGCATCTCCATGTAGACCATGATCTGCGCGCTGCCCCCGGGAACGGTCTCGCCGTCGCGGCCCTGCCACTCCCACTCGATCGTGAACCCACGGGCGACCTTGTCGTAATCGACGTTCTGGTCCACGTCTCCGCCTGTCCGGGAGACCTCGGGCACCGAATAAGCCTCGTGCTTGGCCGCGGCGCTGAACTGGCCCTGGATCGCGTTGCGCTCCGGCTGCGTCTGCTGGGCCGCCCACTCCTCGCTCATCAATGGCGCCGCCCGCAGTGCAGCGTCGGTCATCGTGGCGTCCATCGTCGAGTCCCAGCAGTGCATCACCGAGGCCGCCGTGTACCCGACGGAATCCGGGTCGTCTCGGTGAGCCGCGTCAACGTCCATGCAGTGCCCATCAGCCACCTGCATCTCGCTCGGTGACGGTGAGGCCTCCGAGGCCTCCTCCTCTGAGGAGCCGCACCCGGTTATCGCCAGGACCGCCAGCCCGATCACAGGCACGATCATCTTCTTCGTGGTGGTCATCATTCGGGCCAGGCCCCCTTCTCTTTCAGAATCGGCTCCGGATCAATGTTGTGGTCGTTGTATGGCATGGGAGGGTCCGGGGACTCCGGATCGTAGATCTCCAGATGCAAGTGCGTGGCTACGCCTCCACCGCCGCCGCCGGCGGTGTTGCCTTCCACGCCGATGATGTCGCCGCGCTTGAGCTCCTGGCCGTCTTCGACTTCGTTGGAGTTCATGTGGCAGAACGCGAAGAAGAACCCGGGTCCTTCTTTCTGTCGGGTCATCACGCACCCGTCATCGGCAAGGAAACCCACGACGGTCATATCGGTGGGAGCGATGATGTCCGTGCCATTGCTGTTGCCGGCACCTGGTGTTGCCAGATCAACTCCCACATGGTTCTGCGCCCAGGCAGGTAGGCCAGGGACATTACGGGGGCCGTACCCACTCGTGAACTGGCAACCCGGGCAGGGGTTCGTCCATTCACCGTCCCCCAGGTCCCCGTCCCACGCCGTGGCGGATCCCTTCGGGCTGCAATCCTCGGAGAACTTCGTCTGCCCGTTACCGGTGATCGTCTCGACATAGTGCCGCGTCTCGTCGTAGGGCGGCACTCCATCGTGCTGGTGAACAGCGCCGGGACCTGCGTTGTAGGCCGCGAGAGTCAGCCGGATCAGTTCATCTGAATCATCACCGGCCTGCTCGGAGACTTGCCCCTTCAAGTCCTTCATGTAGCGCCCGAGAGCAGCGATCCCGTCGTGCCCGTCGTGGATGTCTCCGCCCTCACCGTAGGTGGCCCAAGTGGCCGGCATGAACTGCGCGATACCCTGAGCACCGGCATGCGAACCCGCCGTCGGATCCCACTGCGATTCCTGTTGGATCTGTGCTGCGATGATCTGCTCAGGGATGCCCGCCTCCTCCGAAGCCTTCTTCACATCCTCGGCATACTCCGCGGGAACACTCGTGGATTTCCCCTCAGCGTCACCGCCCTCGCCTTCCTCGGAAGTGATCGAGCAGGAGTTGCCGGCCGTCTCCACCCGCTGTGATTCCGACTCGGCTTGCTCCGCACCCCCGGAGAGCCCGGCATTGATCAGCAGAAAAAGCATGAACGCCAACAGCAGCAGGGCGACACCGAAGAACGCCAAAATCGGACCGAACAGCTTCAGCAGGGCCGCTTTGATGCCGAACTTCGCGGCCTTCCCGGCCATGCTCATGGCGTGGCCTCACCATGGCTGTGCTGGTGCTCATCGACCTCCACGCCGTTCTCCACCGGTGTGAACCCCGACTCATCGTTACTGGAGGAGCCACCCATCAGGTAAACGATCCCCAGGCACCACAGCACGGCGACGACGATGGTCAACAGGCCGATAGCTGCCGCACGCCACCGGGAACCTGAGATCCAGTCACTGAAATCCTGGATCAGGTCCTTGCTGCTGTCGAAGTAGTCGCGGAGCTTGTTCCCCTCCGGAGCGTATTCGTCCTGGGGGACTTCCTCTTCGTTCCTCTTGAAAAGCTTCATACACAGTATTCCCGCCAGTACTCGTGGGGATCAGTCAGTCCAGTCGGCCGTTCTCGATCACCGAGCGGGCAACCATCAGCAGATGCGCCGTGCGCTTCAGGCATTGCCGGCAATAGCTCTCAGACCACCCGATCAGCCCGGCGATCTGCGAAGGAGTGACCTGGGCGAAGCCACCGGCGACGATGACCGCGCGGGTGATGACCTGCTGCCACACCCGGGACGCCTCGTCCTCATGCGGCAGGCACGCCAGCAGGTCACGGACCTTCACCGAGCTCCCGGCGGCCCCGTGCTCGCGCCGGTTCCAGTGCAACCGCAGCGCCTTATCCACGACGTGGACCATGTCCATGACGTTGCGGTGCGAATCCCGCAGTGCCGGCGCTTGCACACCCAGCTGCTTCGCCGCGCGTGCGACGTCGCCCTCACACGCCACGATCAGGTGCATGGACCGCTCGAACAGCTCCGGCTTCATCACCTGGCGGACCATGGCCAGGACCTCGGAGGCGTGGTTCCAGTCCCCGAGCCGGGCGACGACCTGCTCGGCAGAGCTCTCGGCCACGACGTCGTAGACCGTGGTGATCCCGGAGTCCGCAGCGTGCTCGATCTCGTCGTCGAGCCGGTTCCGTCGGTAGTCGTCCCTCACGTGCCGGCGGGCCTGCTTGTCAGCGATGCCCCCGATCCACTGCCGAAACGTTCCCCGTGAGGGGTCGTAGGCGTCGAGGTTCTCAGCCGCGGCGAGCCAGGTCTTCTGCCAGACATCGTCGACGTCACGGGCTCGCCCACTGCCGTTGAGCACCGAGTAGATCGTGCCGCGGGTCTGCTTCCAAGCCGTCAGCATCTCCTCGGTCCAGCTGTTGTTGTAGGTCTTCATCACGAGGCTCCTCTTCGAGCTTCACGCTGCTGCCGCACTTGCTCTCGGTAGGTGCGGCCATCAGCGGCACCCGACACCGCGTCCTCGGGCTGCGTGGCCAGGGAATCGGCACGACATGACGGGCAAGTACCGAGGTGGTCGATCTGGTGCACCGGACACGTCCGCAATGCAGCCGTGCCGCTGGTCTCGGCCAGCTGAGCACCAACCTCATCGGCTAGGAAGTCATCCCAGTCCGCCGCGGTGGCCCCGGTTTTGACCGTGAGCAGATCCTCCGCCTGGGAACGCAGCTCGGCCGGTTCACGGTTGATCCCGGCGGCGACGAACGCCAACGGAGACTTGACCCGCCCGCTGGCCCGATCCAGCACGATCGAGATCATGACCTCGAGCTGCTCATCGGAGACTCCGGACAGCACCGAACCGAGACGGCCGCGGAGCTGATCCAGGGACACGCCCCGGCAGACCTTCGCCGGGGAGGAATCCTCGTCTGTCTGTCCGTCCGTCTCCGGCGCAGCCGGCTCCGTCTTCGAGTTCGAATCGTTCTCAGACTGACGGGACTGACGGGTTAAGCGCGCACGCGTTCCTTTTAAGGCACCCGAGTCCTTGGACTCGAAAATGTCGCCTAGATCGTTCGAAACTGTCGGGTAGATCGGTCTAGGTGACAGAATGTCGCCTTGATCCTGACTAGGCGAAACGCATCTAGGCGACAAATTGTCGTGTAGATCAGCGTCAGCGCTGTCAGGCCCATCTTCGACAACATCGACGGGCACCTCGTAACGGCGGCGATCCTCATCCTGTTGCTTCTTGATTTCGGCCTGGCCGGGGTAGGCCCCCTTGGTGCCGGCCTGATCCAGGTGCAGCACGATGGCATCTGTCATTCGACCTCGTGCCCACTCCGGGTAGCGACGCTCGATGTGCAGGAGACCCATCTGCTCGAACTCCTTCAGCTGCCGCTGTACGGTGCGGACGGAGCAGTCAGCCTTCCAAGCCAGCTTCTTCTGGCCCATGTAGCACGCGCCGTCCGACTCTGCTTCGTCAGCGACGGAGAACAGGACGACGAACTGCGCTGGCTTCAGGGAGTGAGTGAACACCCAACTGGTGGCCGCGATCGACATTAGTTACTTCGCCTCCTCGAGCTCGAACAGTTCCGGCCGCTCTTCCTTCAGAGCGGTGAGCCGGTTCCGGCCGGTCCGGTCGGACTTGCCGAGGAACGCGCCGACCATCTTCCCAGTGACGGCCACGCCTTCCGCGTGCTGGGACTTCACCCACGCGACCAGACCATCAGGATCCGACTCGGAAGGAGCAGGCTCAGCCGGGGCGGAACGGCTTTCCGCCGGCTCTTTCTGCCCCTGCCGCTCAACCGGCCCCGGGACGTCCTTGACGGGCCCCTGCGGCTCCCTCACGGGCTCGCCTGGCTTCCAAGACGCAAACTGAGTAGCCGGCTGAGGGTCAAAGATGCGAGATGCCGCCTGTTCGTTCCGCAACGGTGCTGCCGGTGCAGAGACCGGGCGATCAGCGGGCCGCTGCTCGTCCGCGACCACCGGTGCTTCCGCCGGGGTCGCTTCCGCTGGCACCTCGGCAAGCGGCAAGGGTGCCGCCGTATCTTCCGCAGCGTCGTCATCCGCTTCCGTGGCCTCCGGTTCCGCTTCCGCGACGACTTCCGGCAGCGCCGGTGCCGCGGCAAAGGCCAGACGCGAGATCTCCTCCGTGGCGGCGAAGACCGCCACCGGGGCCATGGCTGCGATGCCAGCACCGATCCAGCTCTGCATAGTCGTCTCCGTCTCGCCGGCCGCCAGCGCGTGCGCTGCGTTGGCGATCACCGAGATCAGAGTGAAGGCTCCCAGCGTCGTCCAGGTCGGCCAGACCTTCTCCTGTCGAGAACGATGGATCACCGCGGCCATGGAGTACGCCAGGATCGCAATGTCGATGAACACCGGCACCGCCCAGCGCATCCACACCGGCAAACCGACCCACCCGGCAACATCGTGCAGGCCGTTGAAGCTGACCATGAACGACGTCAGCCCGAGTGTGCAGATCAGCACGACGGTCAGCCAGAGCGTGGACCGGGAGTCCGGGTTGATCCGAGGGCCGGAAGACTTCGACACGGGGGTATCTCCTGCTTGGTAGGATGAGCGCAGTTGGGCCCGGTTTCTTGCTGTGGTTTTCAACTGGGCGGGGGTCGTCGTCTCGGTCAAAGGATTGACGGCCTCCGCTTTTTCACGCCTGTGACTGCTAGGCATCTGCATCACTCCTCAGCTGCTCCACTACGCGGTCCAGCGTTGCCACCGCGACCTCGAGGTGCTTGGAGATCATTGACGGCTGGGTAATCGGAGCCTGGTTCAGGCGGAAGCAGTCGAGCATCCCGGCAGAGGCCAGCAGGGAGCTCGTCAGCACGCCCACGATGCGGTCGGTGATCTCCTCCGGCGCGTACTTCATGCTGGAGGCTTCCAACGAGGACTTCATCGAGATCTCAGCGGCCTTGACCTTCTCGATCACCTCTTCGAGACCGTGGTCCTCCACCGTGTCCTCGGCGGTCTCCATGCCGGGGAAAGTGATTTCCTCCAGTGCATCTTCAACGCTGAGGTCGGGAGTAGCAGATACCGTCTCCGGTGCAGCGGTGAACCCCTCGATCCCGATGTCATCGGCGTCCATGTCGAGCATCGACTCATCGAGCTCATCCAGCTTCCCCTCCGAGGCCTCCGACTCAGGAGCGGGCGCAGAGGCCTTCTTCTCCTGCTTAGGCTTCGGCGACGCGTAGACCTTGCCGTCGACACCGACTCGGTCCTCCCGGGCATCCACCAGCCCTTCGTCCTCGGCCTGCTTCAGCAGGCGTGCCGCCGTATTCTTCGAGAGGTCAGTAGCTGACGCGATCGCACGAAGGCTCATGCCTGACTCGCTCAGCTCAGCGACGGTAGCTGTACGGTCCTCCTTCGGCGGCGTCAGCATCAGATCTCCGAACTGATCCGAGCAATACGCGTCCCAGCTCTCGTACCCCAGCGAGACCCACGCGCGCTTCTCCCACGCCATGCGGATCAGGTGATGAGTGCTGGACAGCCCCTTGCGGATCTCCTTCGTCAGGCGACTCGCCTGTGCTTCGGTCAGCTGTTCGGTTTCATCAACCAGGGTCGTCTCGTAGTGCTCAATCTGCTCGTTCATCGCGCTTTCCTTCCTCTGGGATCGTGACCAGAGAGCTGTACGAGACTCCGAGAGCTCTCGCCAGATCAGCTAGTTCCTTCACGTTGAACGGGTACTTCCCGTTGATCCGATGACTGAACGCCACGCGGCTCATGCCGATGGCCTCAGCTGCTTTGGCCTGTGACCAGCCCTTCCGTGCAAGGACTGCGCGGACGTTGAGTCCGACTTCAAGTGCTGTCGTCATGGGAGCAACGGTATACGAAAAAAGTCTATATGCAAAACGTATATTGCACTTGTATCGTCTTGTGTATACGCTGGTCGTATCAGCTAGCCGTCAAGCGATGAGGAGGACGAGATGCGACGACGTTCCGCAGAGGGCATCTCTGAGTTCGAACTTGCAGTTCGAGATGAGGTGCGAGCCTGGATGGCCCGGAAGGGAGTCAGTCAGACTGAGCTGGCTGGGGCCTTGGGAATTTCACAGCCAAACCTCTCGACGCGCCTCAAAGGCAAGACCGCCTTTGTGATCCATGACCTGGCAGTGATTGCTGGCTACTTCGGCATCACTGTCGGCGACCTTCTTGGGCCCGTTGCCTCAGCACCGATCGAGATTCCCGCTCAGGATGCAGAAAATCCCGCCCCGGCCATGGCCGGAACGGGATCCTCGTCTGTGCGCCCCGTGGGGCTCGAACCCACGACCCACGGATTAAAAGTCCGATGCTCTACCAACTGAGCTAGAGGCGCACGCCCGCACGCGACGGCGTGCAGAGCACTCCCACTGTACACGAGCCGGGCGGACCCCCGCGAACGTCGCGGGGCCTCGGGAGGGGGCGCCCGGCGTCGTTCCCCCGGTCCCGTCCCGGCCCTTTAGGCTGGGGGCATGGAGTCACCGATCAGCCAGTACCTGGGCACCGTCCACCGCGAGATCAGCACCCTGGACGAGGGCCAGCCCAGCCACTCGACGCCGGTGCTGGCGGAGGGCGACCCGGACGGGTTCGGGATCGCGATCGCGACCGTGGACGGGCACGTCTACGAGGTCGGCGACGCGGGCCAGGAGTTCACCATCCAGTCGATCTCCAAGGCGCTGTCCTACGCGATCGCCCTGGAGGACCACGGCTTCGGGTTCGTCGACGAGCGGATCGACGTCGAGCCCTCCGGCGACGCCTTCAACGAGATCTCCCTCCAGACCAACGGCCGCCCCGACAACCCGCTGATCAACGCCGGGGCCATCGCGACGACGGCGCTCATCGACCCGGGCCGGGAGGGCCGGGCCGCGCGCATCCTCGAGGCCTACGGCCGGTTCGCGGGCCGGGAGCTGCACGTCGACGAGGCCTCGCACCGGCAGGAGAGCCGCTACGGGGACCGCAACCGCGCGATGGGCTACCTCATGAAGTCCTTCGGGATCATCGAGGGCGACGTCGAGCAGGCGCTGGACGACTACTTCCTCCAGTGCTCGATCTCGGTCACCGCCCGCGACCTCGCGCTCGTGGCCGCCACGCTGGCCAACAACGGCGTCAACCCGGTCACCGGCGTGCGGGCCGCGACGCCGGCGGTCAACGCCCGGGTCCTGTCGGTCATGTCCACCTGCGGGATGTACGACGACTCGGGGCACTGGATGACCGAGGTCGGCATCCCGGCCAAGTCCGGCGTCGGGGGCGGGATCATCGCGGTCCTCTCCGGCGAGATGGGGCTGGCCGTGTACTCGCCGCCGCTGGACGAGCACGGCAGCAGCGTGCGCGGCGTCGAGACCTGCCGCCGGCTCGCGGGGGACCTCCAGCTGCACTTCGCCCACGCGACCGCCGCCGCCCAGGCGACCGTCCGCGGCGTCTACCCCGTCTCCGAGTCGCCCTCGCAGGTCCGGCGCAACCAGGAGGCGCAGGACGTGCTGGACGAGTACGCGGCGCGGGCCATGGTGGTCGAGCTGCAGGGGGACCTCATGTTCGCCGCGGTGGACTCCTCGGTGCGCGCGATCATCGACGCGGTGGAGGGCGACGTCGTGACCGTGATCGTGGACGGGCGGCGCGTGGGCAAGGTGCTCGACGCCTCCGCGGAGATCTTCCGGAACCTGCGCGAGAGCTTCGCGGGCGAGGGGAGGGAGCTGGTCGTGGTGGACCCGGAGGGCCTGCTGCCCCTGCCGGAGGGGATCCGGACCTTCGACACCAAGGACAGCGCGGCGGCCTGGGCCGAGGACCTCATCATCGAGCGCTACGGCTCCGAGGACAGCCGGCCGGAGCGGGTGGGCCTGCTGGACAGCCCGCTCGCCGCGCACATCTCCGCGGAGCAGCGGCAGCGGCTGGGCGGGCTGCTCGAGCGCCGCCAGGCGCGGGAGGGCGAGGAGATCCTGACCCCCGGCGAGGACTTCGCCGGGATCCACATGATCATCTCCGGGCGGGTGCGCCAGAGCCTGCCGGTCCGCATGGACGAGGCGGGGGACCGGCCGAGCGGCGACGCCGCGCGCGAGGAGCTGACGGTGGGCGAGCTGTCCCCGGGCATGACCTTCGGCGAGGGCTGCCTGGGCTTCTCCGACCGGCAGATCCTGCGGGTCACCGCGCTCGACGACGTCGAGTACTTCCTGCTCCCCGCCGCGGTCCTGGACCGCCTGGACCGGGAGGACCCCGCCTTCGCGCTGCTGGTCTGGCAGGCGATCGCGCGCGAGGGGTACCGCCAGGTGGGCCACCAGCTGCGGGAGATCGGCCTGCGCACCAGCCAGATGGGGTGAGGCCGGCTGGACGGGGTGCGGGCCGCCGGGTGCGATGCGGCCCGCCGGATGCGGTGAGGCCCGCCAGCTGGGTGCGGCCCGCCGGACAGGACGGTGCGGGCCGTCGGCACCGGGCGCGCTCCCGGGCGACAGGCGTAGGCTGGGACCGATGTCTTCCACAGAACGCCACCACAAGCCCGTGAAGTTCTCGCCCCAGCTCTTCGACCACTGGGAGGGCGGCGAGGACCCGGAGACCATCTCGCAGGCCGCGCACTCGTCGGCCTGGGCGATCCTGTGCCAGGGCCGCGGCACCAGCGACCCGGCGGTCACCGCGCGCCTCGTGGAGTTCACGGACCACTACGGGCTGGACGCGATCGCCGAGATGTGGGCCGAGGCCCCCGGCGTCTCTCTGCCCGGCGCCCTCTGGCGCATCTACGCGCTGCGGGACACGGTCCGCCGCAATCCCGACGTCGTGGGCCGGTACTACGAGCTCGGGCAGGGCAGCGCCGAGGTCGCCCGGGTGGTCGCGGGGGTCGCGGACCCGCCCGCCGCCGACGAGCTGTGCCGCACCGTGGACGCGATCCTCACCGGGGCGTACACGGGGGAGTTCGACGTCGCCCTCGAGCGCTTCGCGGCCTTCTGCCGCGTCGTCGCGCTCGGCCAGGCGGTGGCCGCCGACCGCAACGACGTGGCGGTGCACCCGGCGGGGGCCGAGGCCGGCGCCCGGGCCAGCGAGTTCTTCACGGACCCCGGCTCGAGCCGCGTCGGAGCGCGCCTGACCCGCGCCTCCCGCCGGCTGATCACCACCGCCGAGGAGCTGGAGTCCGCCGCGGGCGCCTGGCGGCACGGGCAGCTCGACTGACCCGCCGCGGGCCGACCTGACGACGGATCCGTCGCGGTGCCGCCCCGCCCCTACAGCAGCGCCGAGGTGAGCCGGCAGACGTTCTCCGTCGCCTTGGTGTAGAGCGGGCGGCGCAGCCACTGCGCATAGTCCACCTCGTCGCAGACCTCGATGTACTGCCGGGCCAGCTCGTCCACCTCGGCGTTGATCTGGGGATCCAGGATCAGCATCGAGACCTCGAGGTTCAGCGAGAAGGACCGCTGGTCCATGTTGGAGGAGCCGATGAGGGACACGTCGTCGTCCACCAGCATGAACTTGGTGTGCAGCACGGTGGGCGCCGGGTAGAGCTGGATCTTGACGCCCATCTGCAGCAGGCCCGCGTAGTAGGAGCGCTGCCCGAAGTGGGGGAAGAACTTGTCGCCCTTGGCGCAGACGATCAGCGTGATGTCGATGCCCGACTGGGCCGCGGTGGTCAGCGCCATCTTGAGCGAGTCGTCGGGGACGAAGTACGGGCTGCAGATGATGATGCGCCGCTCGGCGTTGTAGATCAGGTGGTTGATCAGGCGCAGGTTGTTCTCCGTCTCGAACCCGGGCCCCGAGGGCACCGCCTGGGCCATCACCCCGGAGTCCAGGGAGGGCAGGTCCTGGTCGACCTCGTCGAGGAGCAGGTCGCCGGTCTCGGCGTACCAGTCGGAGATGAACAGCGCGTTGAGCTCCGCGACCATGGGCCCGCGGATGTCCAGCATCAGGTCCTTCCAGGCGAGGTCCTTCCGCAGGTTCGCCCTCTTGTTGTAGGACCGGTCGATGATGTTCTGCGAGCCGGAGAAGCCCACCTCGCCGTCGATCACCAGGATCTTGCGGTGGTTGCGCAGGTCGGGGCGCTGGTACTCGCCGCGCCACGGGCGCAGGGGCAGCATCCGCCGCCACGAGACCCCCTCCCGGTCCAGGCGCTTGACCAGCTGCGCGTACCCCGGGTATCCCACGGAGCCCATGTGGTCGATCAGGATGTGGACCTTCACGCCGCGGGCGTGGGCGCGGAACAGCGCGTCCAGCAGGGGAGCGCTCGAGGAGTCGTAGGCGACGATGTAGAACTCGAAGTGGACGTACTCCTCCGCCTCGTCGACGGCGCGCGCCATGACCTTCATGGCCTCGTGGTTGTCGGGCAGCAGCGAGAAGCGGTTGCCGCCGGCCATGGGCAGGGAGCCGAGCCGGTAGTTCAGGATCGCCGCGGCGACGTCGGACTCCCGCAGGTGGCCCTGGTCCCCGAGGATGGGCTTGTTGCCGATCCGCTCCCGGATCAGCTCGTTCATCCGCGACTGCCGCTCGCGCCGGCTCTTGGGCAGGTAGCGCGAGCCGATGACCAGGAAGATCACGATGCCGACGTAGGGGATCAGGAAGATGGCCATGAGCCAGCCCAACGCCACCGAGGGCTTGCGGTTGTAGGGGATCCAGCACAACGCCACGATGCGGATGATGATGTCCAGCGCGAAGATGATGCCGTCGACCCAACCGGGGAACCACGGGATGTTGAGCAGGGAGAAGTTCACCCGTCCGAGTGTACGGGAAGCCTGCCGGACGGCCCGGCCGTGCCCTGACGCATGACGCCCGTGACCTGCGGCGGGACCGGATCAGCCCGCCGGCAGAACCTCAGCCCGCCGGCCGCTCCTCGGCCCGTTCCGCCGCCGCACGGCTCACGGCGATCGCCACACACGCCGCGGTGACCACGAGGTTGATCGCGACGCTCAGCATCTCGGGCGCCCCCGTGCTCAGGGCGTCCCGGCCGGGGACGGAGGACGGGAAGAGCAGAGGGATGGCGTTGAGGTAGACGTTGATGCCGGAGCCGTCGGCGCTGATGCCGTTCCAGAACCTGCCGCCGCCGGGGGAGATCACCAGCGTCGTCACCAGGCTCTGCACGGCCGTTACCGCGAGGTAGCCCGCCCAGCCCAGGAGCACGTACAGCGCCCGCGAGCGGATCCGGGAGGCCAGCGACGCCGCGGCCACCATCAGGGCGCAGAAGGCCGCCGCACCGCTCGCCGCCTCCAGCCCGTACACCGTGGCGGCGACGAGCGGCCGCTCCGGGCCCACCGACCCCGCCAGGTGCTCGATGAGGACGACGCCGGCCTGGATGACGGTGAGGAACACGACCGTCATGACCGTGGGCGGCACGGCGCGCACCAGGCGGTGGGGAAGCCCCGAGGGCAGGTCGGGGAAGCTCTCCGCCCGGGGCCAGAGCAGCACGAGGAAGCCCGAGTAGGCCACGAGGACCAGCCAGGAGATCGTCTGGATCAGCGGCAGGGCCTCGTGCAGGGTGGAGGGCGCGCCGGCGATGTCCTGGGCCAGGCGGTCGACGGTGGCGCTGCCCCAGACGACCAGCAGGCCCGCCCAGTAGAGCGGGGTGTGCTTGAACAGCGCCGTCCAGGGCCCGAGGCGCCGGAGGGGCGTCGAGCTCAGCGTGGGCATGCCGTGCTCCATCATGCTCCGACCACCCTGCCTCTCCTCGTGGTTGCCGCCGTATCTAGGCGGGATGACGCGACTGCCGCCGAGCCAACGATAGCGCATCGGTCCAGGCCGGAGCCCAGTCCGGGGAGCAGCCGGCGATCTCGGCCAGGCGTCTCTGGGCGGTCTCCGGGGGGACGTGGTAGAGCACGGTCCGGGGGACGTCCGGGGTCGGGTGCTCGAACGGGGCCCCGGCGTCGGGCGCGGTGCCGGGCACCGGGCTGGGCGTGGTGCCGGGCGTGGTGCCGCGCTCCGTGCGGCGCCCGTTCCCGGCCGCTTCACGGCGTCCGTCCGCCGGCCCGCGGGCGCGGCGTCGCCCGGCCTCCGGGGACGGCAGCATCACGGCCCGCCGGGTTCGGCGCAGCGCCGCGTAGGCGACGCCGGGCCCGACGCGGTCGGCCTCGGTGACGATCAGCCAGTCCAGCCGGTGGTGCCCGAGCGGGCGAGCATCCGCGGAGGAGCTCGACGGGCACGTCGACCTCCGGGAAGACCGCGAGCAGCGTCTCCCAGGCCGCCGCGGCGGCGTCGGGAGCTACGTCCCGGCCGGTCGGTGCGGCCTCGAGGCCGCGTCCCGGCCGGCCGCCGCAGCGTCGGGTGCGGCGTCTTCACCGGCCGCCGCGGCGTCGGGCGCCTGCTCCGCCCCGGCGCCGAGGAGCTCACGGGCGAGCAGCAGGCCCGCGCGGACCTCCGCGGTCTGGAGCCGCAGGACCAGCCCGTGGAGCCGCGCCGCGCTGCGGTACGCCTCGACGCGCGCGGCCTGGACCTCGGCGTCGAGCCACGGCGCGGAGGCGGTGTCCTCCTGCCAGTCGCCCGCAAGCCACTCCTGGTCCACGGCGTGCCGCCGGTGCGGGTAGGCCGCGAGCTCGTCCTGCAGGGAGCGCACGGTCGCGGCGGACTCCTGCAGCTCCTCGCGCAGGGCCTCCGCGTCGGCCCGCGCCCGGCTCAGCTCGCGTTGCAGCGCGTCACGGCGGGCGCGGGAGGCCTCCTCGGTCCGCTGGGTCTCCGCCCGACGGTCCCGCAGCTCCTCGAGCCGCGCGCGCCAGGGTGGCCCCGCCCGGCCCAGCGTCACCGTGCGGCGGACGACTCCCGGCGCGGCCCCCAGGTGGGCGGCGATCACGTCGCTCAGCTCGCTGGTGCGGTCCCAGGCGGCGCGGTGCTCGGCCTCGGCCGCGCGCAGCTCCTCCTCGAGGGCCTGCTCCGTCCCGCGCACGCCGCCGAGCTGCCGGGCGGTCCGGCTGATCGTGTTCTGCGCGCGCATCAGCATCGGCACGACCTCGTGGCAGCGCTGCCGGGCGGCCAGGAGCGCCTCGACGCGATCCTGGCTCTCGACGACGCGCGCGGCGAGCCGGTCCCACTCCTCGTACTCGGCCGGCGAGGGGGCGCCCTCGCGCTCCTCCAGGGCTCCGAGCACGGCGTCGACGGCGTCGACCGCGTCCACCGCCTCCCCCGGGACCAGCCCGGGGTACAGCCCGGCCTCCTCCATCCCGGGCAGGAGGCTCACGCGGGCCCCGTAGCCGCCCCGCCCGGCGAGGACCCGCTCCAGCGGGCGGGCCCTGACGACGCCGAACCCCGCGAGGTCCGGGTGCAGCGCGTGCACCGAGCGGTGACCGGCCGACGCCGCGGGCTCGGGGTCGAAGGCCTCGGCGGGGTCCGGCAGGTCGGCGAGGGCGCGCCCCGGCGGGTCAGGAGCGCGGCCACGAGCATGCGCCGGGCCCGGGCGGGGTCGACGCCGTGGACCAGGGAGGCCGGGACGGACCAGAGACCCTCGTCCCCGCCGAGCTCCGCCAGGGCGCGGTTGACGGAGAACTGCGTCGCGACGGAGGCCCCCTCGGCCTCGGCGACGCCCAGGGGCAGCTCGCGCGGCGCGACGCCGGAGTACATCAGGCGCGGCGCGGCGGCCACGTCCTCCCGCACCTCGGGCGCCTCGATGCCCAGCAGGCCCGCCGCCGCCTGGCGGAACCGGCTCCCGCGGGCGGCCTCGTCCAGCGCGGCGGCCGCGGGGTGGTCGATCAGGGGCAGGGCCGGGATGCGCGCCGTCGGGCCGTCGGTCCGCAGGCTGGCCACCCGGACGGGGGAGTTCACGATGCGCTCGCTGCGCAGGGCGCCGGCCTCGAAGACCCGGTGCGTCTCCTCGACGAGCTCCACGAGGTCCGCGCGCTCCAGGGCGCGGGAACCCCCGCCCGACCCGTCCGAGAGCCGGACCCCGCGGGCCCGCAGCGTCCCGAGCATCGCCTCGCGCCACGTCCGGGAGTCGGAGCCGAAGTCCGTCACGGCCCGGCCGAAGCCGGAGAGGGCCAGCGCGGCCCAGCAGGCGCGGGAGACCGCGAGCGTGCCCACGTCCACGACGCCGTCCTGATCCACCTGCAGCGCGAGGAGCGGGGTCAGGTCCGAGGAGGGGATGCGGTAGGGGTCCGCTCCTCCGGGGGCGGGCCCGGGGGCGGGATCGGGTTCTGGACCGGGTCCGGGCGCCGGGCGGCCCGCGGCGTCCGCGCGGTCGTCCCGGGAGGACGGGCCGGTGCCGGTGCGGGCGCCGTCGGCGTCGAAGGCGAGACCCGCCCTCACGAGCAGCGTCCGGTAGGGCAGCAGCCCGGCGAAGACCGTGTGCCGCCAGGTCCCGCGGCCGTCCCGGTGGCCCGTCACGGGATCCCAGGGGAAGCGGTGGTCCCGGAGGTAGTCCTTGATGGTCACGTCGCGCCGGGCGAATCCGGGCTCGGGCAGGGCCCTCGGGCTGAGCTCGGCGATCGAGCGCCAGAGATCGAGGGGATCGTCTGCGAGGGGGGTTCCGCGGGGCATGGTTTAAAGCTACAAGCTCGCGTCCGCCGATGTGGGGCGATGGACTTACTATTAAACGGCGCGTCTCGCCGCGCCCCGTCAGACAAGGAGCCCCCGTCCCCGTGCCCACCGGTCACATCCGCCAGCTGCTCGCCTTCTCGCCCGGTCGATCGGACCAGGTCCCCGCCTTCAGGATCGCGGTCAGCATCGCCGTGCCCCTCGTCGCGATGCTGCTGCTGGGGCGTCCCGACCTCACGATCTTCGCCTCCTTCGGCGCCTTCACCGCGATCTACGGGCGCCAGGAACCCCTGCGCGAGCGCTTCCGCCACCAGTGCGAGGCCGGGGGCCTGCTGCTGGCCATGATCATGCTGGGCGCCCTGCTGTCCTTCACGGGCGCCTCGGCGTGGGTCGTGATCCCGGTGGTCGCGCTCGCGGGCGGCGTCGGCGCCGTCGTGAGCTCGATGCTGGGGCTCAAGCCGCCGGGGGCCATCTTCTACCTCTTCGCGGCCGGGGCGATCGGCAGCCTGCCGCCCTCCGCCGACCTCGGCCTCGGGCTGGCGGTCGCCGCGCTGTCGGTGGTGTGGTGCCTCCTCGTGGGGCTGCTGGCCCGGTTGATCGGCGAGGGCCACCGCGGCCCGGTCTCTCCCGTGGCCGCGCGCTTCGTCATGCCCCCGCGGGAGATCGCGCGGCAGGGGCTGCTGTACGCCGGCGCGGCGCTGATCGCCGGCGTGCTCGGCGAGGCCTCGGGGCTCAGCCACTTCTACTGGGCCATGGTCGCGGCGGTCGCCCCGATCTCCGCGCCCGACGTCGCGGCCCGCCTGTACCGCGGCATCCACCGGGTGGTGGGAACCTTCGGCGGGATCCTGGTCGCCGCCTTCGTGCTCTCGACCGGCCTGCAGCAGTGGCACCTTGTGGTCTACGTGGTGCTCTTCCAGTTCCTGGCCGAGCTGTTCGTGATCCGCAACTACGGGTTCGCGCTGCTGTTCATCACGCCGCTGGCGCTGCTGATGCTGCAGCTGGCCCACCCGACGTCGACCCAGGAGATCCTGACGGCGCGCATGGCCGAGACCGCGATCGGCGCGGCCGTGGGCCTGGCGCTGGTGCTGCTGTTCCGCACCACGGAGGAGCGGGAGGCGGACACGCGGGCGCTGCCGATCCTGCGCCTGATCGGGCGCCGCGGGGGGAAGCGGGCCGGGTAGGCCCGGAGCGGTGCCGACGGGGCCGTTCCGGGGCGCGGCGGACCCGGCGTCCCGCGCCGCCCCTATGCGGGCCGGATCCTGCCGTCCCGCGCCGCCCCTATGCGGTCCGGACCTGCGACTCCACGGTGGCGGCGAGCTTGCGCAGCGCCGAGCGCCAACCCGCGGCCACCGTCTCGTGGATCTCGGGGGGCATGGGACCCTGGCTGATGACCACGCGCGTCCCGGCCCGGCCCTCGACCTCGCGCTCGAGGAACTCGATCCGGTGGAACACGCTCGCGTCGGTCGCCTCGCCGTTGGGCCCGGGCAGGGACTCGCGGTGCTCCAGCAGCTCGCCCTCGACGACGCTGACGTAGGTCGCGTACATCGGGACCGCCTGGCTCGGATCGGCGTGGTTGACCATGACCAGGCGCAGCGTCCCGCCCGGGCGGGCGTCCAGCGAGATGGTGTGGACGGGCACGAGCCACCCCTCGGGGCCGTACCAGCCGGCCAGCCGCAGGGGGTCGACGAAGGCGCCGAAGACCTCCGCGGGGGAGGCCGCGACGTCGGCGGAGACGGAGACGATGTGGTCCGGGGGGACCGTGGCCAGAATGCTCATGAGGTGCCTTTCTCAGCCCCGGGAACTCGCGTAGTAGCGTCCCATGAACTCGTCACGGTACGCGAAGTAGTCACCCGAGGCCATGGTCTCGCGCGCGGTGTCGACCATGCGCACGATGAACCGCTCGTTGTGGATCGAGGCCAGGGTCGCGGCGAGCCGCTCCTTGGCCTTGAAGAGGTGGTGCAGGTAGGCGCGCGAGTAGTTCGCGCACGTGTAGCAGTCGCAGCCCTCGTAGACGGGGCCGAAGTCGGTCTTGAAGCGGGCGTTGTTGACGTTGAACCGGCCGTCGGGCGAGTAGACCGCCGCCGAGCGCGCGACCCGCGTGGGGGAGACGCAGTCGAAGGTGTCCGCGCCGTTCTCCAGGGCGACGAAGATGTCGTCCGGCTCCGAGATGCCCAGCAGGTGCCGCGGCTTGTTCTCGGGCAGCTCCTCGTTGCACCAGCGCACGATCGTGCCCAGGTTCTCCTTCTCGAGCGCGCCGCCGATCCCGAAGCCGTCGAAGCCCATCGCGCCCAGGTCGCGGCAGGCCGTGCGGCGCAGGTCCTCGTACTGGGCGCCCTGGATGACGCCGAACAGCGCCTGGTAGGGCCGGTGCGAGCGCTCCTCGGTCAGCCGGCGGTGCTCGGCGAGGCAGCGCAGCGCCCAGAGTCGGGTCCGCTCCAGGGCCTGCTCCTGGTAGGGGCGGGAGTTGTAGAGCGTGGTCAGCTCGTCGAAGGCGAACATGACGTCGGCCCCGATCCGGTGCTGCACGCCCATCGAGACCTCCGGGGTGAAGCGGTGCAGGTCCCCGTTGAGGTGGGACTTGAAGGTCACGCCGTCGTCGTCCACGTGCGCCATGCGCAGCTTGCCGGCCGCGACGTCGTCGTCCCCCAGGGGGCGCCCGTCCGCGCCGGCCGCCCCGGAGACCGTGCCCATGTCGATGACCTTCTGGAACCCCGAGCCGAGCGACATCACCTGGAAGCCGCCGGAGTCGGTGAAGGTCGGGCCGGGCCAGTTCATGAAGGACCCGAGGCCGCCTGCGGCGTCGAGCACGTCCGAGCCGGGCTGCAGGTACAGGTGGTAGGCGTTGGCCAGCAGGGCCTGGGAGCCCAGCTCGCGCATCGACTCCGGCAGCACCGCCTTGACCGTGGCCTTGGTCCCCACCGGGATGAACGCGGGCGTGCGGATCTCGCCGTGCGGGGTGCTGATGACCCCGGTGCGGCCGAGGAACTCCCCGCCGTCGTTGCGGGCGCGGGCGTCGGCCGAGGAGTCGGCGCCGACCGTCTCGGTCAGGCGCGCGCCGATCCGGAAGCCGAACTGGTCGCTGGGGAAGGTCGTATCTAGCACCCGTACATCCTAGGGGGTCGAGGGGAGAGCGGTCTGCGACGGCCGTCATGGCGCCGGCCACCCGGTCCGGGGAGGCCCGACGCCGAGGCGGTCGACCCGGTCCGCCGCCGGCCCGGCGACGACCCGTTCGGCGACGACCCGTCCGACTCGACACCGGCCCGGGGACGCCCCGTTCGGCCCACCCGGTTGCCTACGCGGCCGCTAGCACCGGCCCCAGCCGGCGTGGGCCAGCGCGCGGTGGACGAGGTCGCCGGCGCCCCCCTCGAACTCCTCCTGGATCGAGGGGCTGACGGCCTCGTCCGGGGTCAGCCAGGACAGCTGCAGCGCGTCCTGCCGGGGCTCGCAGTCCCCGGTGACCGGCACGATGTAGCACAGGGCCACGGCGTGCTGCCGCTCGTCCGTGAGCCCCGACTGGGACGGCGCCGGGAAGTACTCGGCCACCGTGAAGGGGGCGAGGGTGAAGGGCATCTGCGGCATGGCCAGGGGCCCGAGGTCCTTCTCGAGGTGGCGCAGCAGGGCCGCGCGCACCGTCTCGCGGTAGTGCACCCTGCCGGAGACGAAGGACCGGACCATGGTCCCCTCCTCGTTGGGGCGCAGGAGGAGCCCCACCTCCGTGATGTTCCCCAGCGGGTCCAGGACCACGGGGATGGCCTGGATGTAGACCATGGGGAGGCGCTGGCGGGCCTGGGCGAGCTCCTCTTCGGGAAGCCAGCCCGGCGTGGGATCCGGGGTACGTACACTGCTCATGTGTCGGTTCTATCTCACCCGCGGGCGGCCCACCTAGCCGCGCGGGCCGAAATCGGCGAGGTTCGGCTACCCGCTGAATAGCGGGCGGCTCCTCACCGCTCGAGGCGCCAGGCCGCCTCGAGGATCGTCCACGCCTGGACCTGGGAGGACAGCTCCGCGCCGACGCCGGCCCCCAGCACATCGGAGCAGTGCCGGGCGGCGTCGGGGGAGAAGACCGCGACGGCGCTGTTCCGGATCTCCGTCACGTCCACCCCGATCTCGTTCAGCGGCAGGTCCGGGTCGTACTCGCGGCGCCCGCTCCAGAGCATCTCCGCGGTGGCCAGCACGAGGTCGCGGGCCGTGGCGCGGGTCTCCGCGGCCAGGCGCTCGTCCTGCGCGGCCGCGGCGAGGTGCCGGGCCAGGATGCCGGCGAACAGGCCACCGTCCCCGCTGCCGCGGGTGTCCAGGACGCGCACCGTGGTGCCCTCCACCTCGACGTCGACCGCGAGGTTCCGCGCCGCGGCGGCCACGATCTGCTCCGCGTGCCGCAGGTCCCCCGCGGGGTGCTCGAGGTGCGCGGCCAGGACGGTGCCCTGGTTGTAGGAGTGCACGCTCCGATCGACCTGCGGGACCCGCTCCCCGCTGCGGGCGGGCACCAGGCGGATCCCGTCGAGGTATCCGCGCTCCTCGTCGAAGAGGTTCTCGCGCAGCCAGGACAGCAGGGGCGCGGCGTCCTCGTGCCGGCCGGCGCGTGCGAGCGCCATCGCGATCGGGGCCGTGGAGGGGACGTTCTTGTAGTCCTCGGCGGTGTTCCAGAACGCACCGCCGCCGAGCTCCGGCGTGAGGGCCCGGGCCAGCCGCGGGTACAGCGCGCGGCCCGCCTCCTGCGCGATCGCGGACCCGCGTCCCGTGGCCCGGCGGGACAGGGCGTTGAGCCGCTGGGCCGCGAGGGTCAGCCAGGCCATGTCGTCGTAGTAGGAGTTCGTGTAGCTGCCGAGGTTGTGCCAGCGGATCCCGCGCAGCAGGCGCCCGCCGCGGTCCAGCCACAGCGCGGCCTCGTCCGGGCGGCCCAGGGCGAGCTCGCGCTCCCCGGCGTCGACCATCGCCTCGAGCAGGTGGGCCTGCCACCAGTAGTTCCAGCGGGTCGCGCGCGCGGCGAGACCCTCGCGCGGGGGCACGCAGGAGCGGGCGATGAGGGTCCCCGGAACGCCCAGGAGCCGGTGGACGTAGAGCCTGGTCACCGAGGCGGCCGCCCGCCGCGGGCGCTCGGGACGGCCCCGGTCCGCCGCCGGGTCTCCGCCCTCGGCGCGGCCCCGCCCGTGGCGGCCCGCGCGGGTGGGCGCGGGTCCGCGGCGGAGCCGGGGTCGGCCGGGCCGGGCGCGGCCGTGCCGGGGCCGGCGTCGCGCCGGGACGCGGGGACGTCCGGTCCGGGTGCCGTGGGGTCTGGGGTCATGGTGCCTCCCGCGCTGGTGGTCGCTGCTGCTCGGTTGCCGTGGGTTCCAGCGTACGCGCCGAGCGCAGGCTCAGCCGCTCGCCGGTGAGGGGGTGGGTCAGCGACACCCCGCGGGCGAGCAGCTGCAGCCAGGGCAGCTCCGCGGCCTCCTCGGGCGGCAGCACGCGCGGGTAGAGGGGATCGCCCAGGATCGGGCGCCCGATCGAGCTCAGGTGGACCCGGATCTGGTGGGTCTTGCCGGTGCGCGGCATCGCCCGGTACAGCCCCAGGCGCCCCGCGGCCCCGGGGACCTCCCGGAGCAGGCTCACGGCCGTGAACGCGTTGGGCGGCCCCTCGACCTCCCGGGCCTGCAGGACGCCCGGGCGCTTGTCGATGCGGGAGGCCAGCTCCAGCGGGGCGGCCGGGTGCCGCGGCACCTCCGGGGCGCCCGGCGGGTCCAGCGGGGCGAGGGCCTCGTAGGCCTTGGCCACCCGCTGCGTCTCGAACAGGGCCTGCAGCGGCCCGCGGGCCTCGCGGGTCTTGGCCAGCAGCAGGACGCCGGCGGTCAGCCGGTCCAGCCGGTGGGCCGGGGTGAGCAGCCCGTTGCCCGTGGAGGCGCGCAGGGCGGTGACCACGGTGCGCCGGACGTGGGCGCCGCGCGGGGTCACGGCCAGCCCGTGCGGCTTGTCGACCACCAGGAGGTGCTCGTCCTCGTGGAGCACGGGCAGCTCGATCGGGGGCCCGGCCTCCGGGGGCAGCGGGCGGAAGACCCAGGCGTGCCCACCGGGCTCGTACGGGGCGTCGAGGCCGAGGGGGCCGCCGTCCGGCCCCAGGACGTCGCCGCGGGCGAACAGGGCCGCCGTCGCCCCGGCGTCGTACGGCGGGAAGCGCTCGGTGAGGAACGCGGCGAGGCACGCCCAGCGCCCCTCGCGCGGCAGACGCACCCGGGTGGGGGAGACGCCGTCGCGCGGGGGCACGGGCGGCTGCGGCGGGGGCGGCGGGCCATCGGCGGGCTGGGGAGGCTCGGTCAGGCGCGGGGCGTGCCGGAGGCGCCCTCGTGCAGCTCCTCCTGGGTCCCGTTGGCCGGGTTGAGGCGGCTGTGCCGGCGCGAGTAGGCGAAGTAGACGACGATGCCCAGCGCGAGCCAGATGACGAAGCGGATCCAGGTCTCCAGGGTCAGGTTCATCATCAGGTAGACGCAGATCAGCGCGGAAATCACCGGCAGCACCGGGACGAACGGGACCTTGAAGGCGCGCGGGACGTCCGGGCGCTTGCGGCGGAGCACGACGACGCCGATCGAGACGAGCACGAAGGCGAAGAGCGTGCCGATGTTGACCAGGTTGGCCAGCGTCGACAGCGGCAGGAACGCCGCCAGGATCGCGATGAACACCCCGGCGATGATGGTGAACCGGTACGGCGTGCCGAACTTCGGGTGGGTCTTGCCGAGGTAGGCGGGCAGCAGGTGGTCGCGGGCCATGGCGAAGCCGACGCGGGTCTGGCCGAGGAACAGGATCATGCACACCACGATCAGGCCGATGCAGGCGCCGATCGCGATCAGCCCGCCCATGAAGGGCAGCCCGGCCTGGACGAACGCGGTGGCCAGCGGGGCGCCGTCGTCGGGGTCGATGTCGCGGAAGTTCTGCATCCCGGTGATGACCAGGGAGACGGCCACGTAGAGGATGGTCACGATGGCGAGGGAGCCGAAGATGCCGATCGGCATGTTCTTCTGCGGGTTGCGGGTCTCCTCGGCGGTGGTCGCGACGATGTCGAAGCCGATGAAGGCGAAGAACACCATGGCCGCGGCCGCGAAGACGCCGCCGACGCCGAAGACGCTGGGCTCGATGCCGAAGATGGTCTGCACCAGCGGCAGGTGCAGCGCGCTGCCCTGCTCGCCCGAGGCGCCCTCGGCCGGCGGGATGAACGGCACCCAGTTGGAGACCTTGATGAAGAAGACGCCCGAGACGATCACCACGAGGACCACCGCGAGCTTGAGCGCGGTGACCACCTGGTTGATGCGGCTGGAGAGCTTGACGCCGGTGACCAGGACGACCGTGAGCCCCAGCACCAGCAGCCCGGCCGGGAGGTTGAGGTAGCCCTCCTCGGCGGTGGCCAGGGCCGTCGGGATCTCGAGCGGCGTCCCGGCCAGCACCACGTTGAGGTACTGGCTGAACGACGTCGCCAGGGCCGCGGCCCCGACGGTGAACTCGAGGATCAGGTCCCAGCCGATGATCCATGCGAGCAGCTCGCCCATCGTGGCGAACGTGTAGGTGTAGGCGCTGCCGGCGACCGGCACGGTCGAGGCGAGCTCGGCGTAGCAGAGGGCCGCGAGGCCGCAGGCCAGGCCGGCGATGACGAAGGACAGGGCGATGGCCGGTCCCGCGTTGGTCGCGGCGGCGGTGCCCGTGAGGACGAAGATGCCCGCGCCGATGCAGACTCCGACGCCGAAGACGATGAGGTCCAGCGCTCCCAGGTTCTTCTTGAGGCTGTGCTCGGGCGATTCGGTGTCCCGAATGCTCTGCTCGATGGACTTGGTGCGAAATAGCCCGAGTGACATGGGAATTCCTTCGATGGAGAGCCGCGCGGTCCGGATGCGGGGGCATCGGTGCGACGGCACGACGCCGGATGGCGGGGCTGCCACCGCCGGCGACGTGAAGATTATTATACGAAGGTCAAGAGTGAACCCTCCACCGCTGCGGCGTCAAAATATTCCGCCCCGCCTGGGGTTTCGGTAGTGTTCTCAGGGGCGCTCGCGGGGTACGGCCGCGGGCCGGACCCACCGGACGACGTCGAGAAGAGGCACCCAGTGCGCAGCGATCCCAGGAACGACCCCCGAGCGCCCGGGGCCCGCGGCGCGACGCCGGGAGCCGACGGCGCGCGGGCCGCCGAGGTCGCTCCGGCCGCCGGCGCTGCTCCGGCCGCCGGCGCGGCGGCGGCATCCCCGTCCGCAGCATCGGAACCTTCGGAGGAGCTGGTGGTCCTCCTCGACGACCAGGACCGCCCGGTGGGCACCGCCCCCAAGGCCGGGGTCCACACGGAGGACACCCCGCGCCACCTCGCCTTCTCCTGCTACGTCCTCGACGCCGAGGGCCGCGTGCTGCTGACCCGCCGCGCGCTGGGGAAGAAGGCCTGGCCGGGCACCTGGACCAACAGCCTCTGCGGGCACCCCGGGCCCGGTGAGGACCTCCCCGCGGCCGTCGCCCGCCGCGCTCGCCAGGAGCTCGGCCTGGAGCTGGCCGAGATCCGCGAGGTGGTCCCGGACTTCTCCTACCGGGCAGTGGACGCCAGCGGTATCGTCGAGGACGAGTTCTGCCCCGTGTACGTGGCGCGGGCGGCGTCGACCCCGGAGCCGCGCCCCGCGGAGGTCTGCGAGATCAGCTGGGTGCCAGCGCGCGACGCCGTCGCGGCCGTGCGCGCGGTGCCGGCCGCCTTCAGCCCCTGGATGGGCTGGCAGCTGGAGCGCCGTGAGCTGCGCGAGGCGCTGGCCGGCTGAGCAGGTGCCGCGGAGGCAGGCCCGAACGCGCTGGCGCCCGGGCTCGACCGCGCTGGTGCCCGGGTCCGGGCCGATGACGCCGGCGCCCGGGCCAGGCCCGGCCGTGCCGGTCTCCAGGCCCGCCCCCCCCCTTGACCGACCCTCGAGTCCGCCACGACGATGAGCTGATGGACTACACACGACTGGGAAGCTCCGGGCTCTTCGTCTCCCGCATGGCGCTGGGCTGCATTCCGTACGGCTCGGGCGGCGGCTTCGAGAAGATCGCCGGAGTGGGCGTCGAGGAGGCGTCGCGCGCGATCCGGGAGTGCCTGGACCGCGGCATCAACTTCATCGACACCGCCAACCTGTACTCCGCGGGCGACTCCGAGCGTGTGGTCGGCAGGGCGCTGGGCTCCGACCGGGACCGCGTCGTCCTGACCTCCAAGGCCCGCATGCCCACCGGCGAGGGGCCCAACGACGGCGGCTCCAGCAGGATCCACCTGACCCGCGCCGTGGAGGACAGCCTGGAGCGCCTGGGCACCGACCACCTGGACCTGCTCTACCTGCACGCCTGGGACGGCCAGACTCCGATCCGGGAGAGCATCGAGACCGCCAACGAGCTCATCCGGGCGGGCAAGATCCGCTACTGGGGCGTCTCCAACTACAACGGCTGGCAGCTGGCCAAGACCGTGTACGAGGCGAAGCTCGCGCACCTCGAGGGGCCCGTGTCCCAGCAGGTCTACTACACGCCCGAGGCGCGGGAGGCCGAGTACGAGATCATCCCGGCCGCTCGGGACCTCGGCGTCGCGACCTTCGGGTGGAGCCCGCTGGGCGAGGGCCTGCTCAACGGCAAGGTCCGCCGCGGGCGGGAGACCCCCTCGGACACACGGCAGGGCGCCGGGTGGCCCGAGCCCCACGTCACCGACTGGGACCGGGCCTACGATCTCATCGAGCTGCTCGACGAGATCGCCCGAGACCTCGGCTGGAGCATCCCGCAGGTAGTCATCTCGTGGCTCATGGACCGGCCAGGGGTCAACGGGATCGTCGTCGCCGCCCGCAGGTTCGAGCACCTGACGGAGGATCTCGATGCCGGGGAGACGGCCCTCCCCGCGGAGGCCCGGGACCGCATCACCGCGGCGACGCAGCTGCCGGCCTACTACCCGATCTGGCACCGGCTGCTCAACGGCAAGGACCGGCCGGAGCCCGCCGAGGCCGAGTTCTACGCGGAGTTCGAGAAGCACCGGATCGACGCGCAGGACTGACGCCGCGGCCGCCGCGCCCCGTCCCGAACCGGCGGGAGGCCCGCTCCCCTCGGGGAGCGGGCCTCCCGCGCGGGCGCCGGCCGGGGAGGATCAGGGCCCCCGGTGGTGCTCCTTGGACTTCTTGCCCCCGGTGGCGTAGAACATCAGCCCGGCGAGCAGGAGCACGACGACGATCACGACCGGGATGATCCAGAGGTTGGAGGCGCTGGTCGCGGTGGCGATGAGGATGACGGCGACCGCGCCGACCACCATCGTCAGGATGAAGACGGTCAGCACCTGTTTGCGGGAGCGTTCCGGGCGGTGGTTCATGACGAGTGTTCCTTTCCGAGCCGGTCGGCTCGTCGAGGGACGGGCGGGGGATCGTCCCTGATGCTTCCCCGTGACGGGTCTCACTCTCACAGTACCCGCATCGGGGCGCGCCGCCACGAGATACGCCGTGAGTGATAACGCCGCGCGGCCGGTGGACGGGGCCGGCCCGCGCACCCCGGTGCCGCCCGGCGCGCGGCTCAGCTCAGCCGCGGTCCGCCGGCCCGCCGGAGGCGAGGCTCTCCCGCAGGATCGCGGGGAGGTCGTACGAGCGGTGCGTGGCCCGGGGACCACCCGGAGCACGACGCCGGCCCACCCGGCCCCGCGGTAGGCCCGGGCGCCCCGCCGAGCCGCCGCGGCCGCCGACCAGCCCAGGCGGGACCCGCGGGCGACCCGTCGCGGTCCCCGACCCACCACAGCAGCGGCAGGCCCGCGGCGCCTCGCCGGGGCGGACCGGGGTCGCCGGACGGTCCTCCGCCGCCGACCATGACGGCGCCCGCGACCCGGAGGGCCGGGGCGGCGAGCCCTCGTCGTCCGCAGATCCCAAGCCCGTCCAGCCCCGCACCCCCTGCCCCCTGAGCGAGCCTCTCGACCAGGCGGGGCAGCTCGAAGCCGATGAGCTCCGCCCCGCCCGAGTAGCCCATGAGCCACACGCGCCCCGGCGGCGTCGGCAGCTCCCGCGCGACCCGCCGGACCAGGCGGACGAGGGCCTCGGCGTTCTCCCGGTGGCGGACCCACCAGGTGAACCCGGCGAGGCCGACGGCGCGGTCGGGGTGTCGACGGCGAGCAGCGCCGCGCCGTGCTCCGCCGCGGCCGCCGCGAGCCCGCATCGTGCGGCCGCGCGGGGAGTGGAAGCGGGAGAGCGAGGGCAGCCAGTAGTCGCCGTCGAGGTAGACGACCAGGCCGGTGGGCGGCGTCGAGCCGAGGCGGCCGACGTCGAGGTGGTAGCGGATCCCGCCGGCCGCGCCGCCGCGGTGGCACGGTCGGCCGGGCTCCGCTCGCGTTCCGCCGGCCGCCCCGCCCGGGCGGCGTCGTCGGCGCGGCGGTGCAGCGTCACCCCGGTCCCTCCTCGCGCGGGGCGCGGTGGGCGGCCCGCCGGTCGGCGTGGGTCGTGAGGGCCCGGCCCAGCGCGCGGGAGATCGGCCCGAGCCCCGGCGCCGGCGTCATCCCCGCCTCACCGGGTCCCGGCCTCGCGGCGCATCCGGATGCCGCGCGGCGTGGTGTAGAACCCCGCGTCCACGAGGGCCTGGCGGAGGGAGCCGAGGGCGTCCGGCCCCTCGTGCGACCCGGAGACCCGCTCGAGGATCCCCAGCCCGTTGACCTTCTCCACCACGAGCTTGTCCACCGCGCCCAGCCGCACGGCCCGGGCCACCGCGGGCGCCGCGAGCTCGAGGTCCCGTGCGTCCGCGCTGAACGCCAGCATGGTCTTCCCGCCCCGCTCGACGTAGAGCACCGGCCGCCCGTCCACGAGGACGACCAGAGCACCCGCCTTGCGGCCGGGGCGCGCCAGGCGGCCGTCGTCGTCGGCGCCGCCCAGCAGCTCGGCCGCCGGCACGGGGTCCGGCCAGGACAGCGTCGCGCCGTAGGCGTTGGCGGGGTCCGTGGCGGCCAGCACCAGCACCTGCGGGGTGCGCGGCGTCGAGGCGGAGCCCTCCAGCTGCTCGTCGATCATCGAGGAGCGCAGCAGGTCCACGGTCGAGGGCGCCGCGAACTGCGCCCCGCCCAGGCCGTCCACGAAGTACCCGCGGCGGGCGTCGCCCTGGTCCTCCTGGGCGGCGAGGATCTGGTAGACCGCGGCGAACCCGCCCGGCGTCTCCTCCTGGGCCACCGCGCCGCGGGTCAGCACGCCGTAGCGGTCGAGCATGAGCTGGGCCAGGGCCACGGCGCGCACGGTCTCCTCGAGCGGCTCCTCGTCCAGGAACGCGCTGACCCGGGACCAGCGGCCCGAGAGCTCGCGCTCGCGCTGCGGGGTCAGCCCGCTCATCCCGGGCGTGATCGAGCCGGTGGGGCCGGTCGCGCTCAGCCCGCCGGCCGCGCCGCCGAGGCCCGGGGCCCGGCCGCGTCGCGCCGTCGCGATCCGCCCCGCCCCGCGCCGACCCGCGGACCGGGCCCGCGCGGGCGCCTTGGGCCGGGAGTGCGCGCCGCGCCCGCCGTCGAGGAAGGCCCGCAGGGGCGCCGCGGTGTCGTTGGTGGCCAGGCCCGCCCAGACCAGCTCCCACAGCGCGTCCCCGGTCTTGGCCAGGGAGAACCCGGCCCGGGCGGCGATGCGCGGGACGAAGTCGGCGCCGTCGCCGATCGCCGCGTACACCGCCCGGGCGTCCGCGCTCAGGTCGTCCAGGGGGATCGCCGGCTCGGGCCGCACGGTCAGGTCGGCGGACTCGGCCAGGTGCAGCGCGACCCAGCCGTCCTGCCCCGGGATGGTCCCGACGCCGGTCCACAGCACCTCGCCGCCGGACATCGCCTCGTCGAGCATCGCCGGGGAGTACCGCTTCACGCGCGAGGGGAGCACCAGCGTCTCCAGGGCGGAGGCCGGCACGGGCACCCCGGCGAGCTGGTCGATCACCGTCAGCAGCCCGTCGGCGTCGCCCACCCGGGGGTCCTCGGCGGAGCCGTCGGCGCGCACGCGCTGCCAGGCGGGCAGGAACCGGGCGTAGGTCGCGACGTCGACCGGCTCGATCTGCGAGCGCAGCTTCGCCAGGGAACGACGCCGGATGGTCCGCAGCACCCCCGCCTCGCACCACTCCTCGGCCTCCTCGCCCGGGGCGTCCCCGCGGCGCCGGGCCAGCAGCTCGGCGGGCACGAACCGGCCCGAGACCACCCGCCGGTCCGCGGCGAAGCGCTCCAGCACGGTCTCGACGACGGCCCGCCCGAGCCCCAGCGCCGCCGCGGCCTCCGCGGTGGTGAAGGGCCCGTGCGTGCGCGCGTACCGGGAGACCAGGTCCCCCAGCGGGTCCGGGACGGGCTCGATGAACGCGGCCGGCACGCCCATCGGCAGGGGGAGGCCGAGGCCGTCGCGCAGCCGGGCGGCGTCCTCGACCGCGGCGATCCGCTCCTCGCCGCCGACCCGCACCCGGATGGCCCGGTGCGCGGCGACCAGCTCCTCGGCGGCCGCGCCGGCGGCGTCGGGCTCGGTCAGGCGCCGGGCCGCCTCCTCGACGCTCAGGGGACCCAGCAGCCGCAGCAGGTCCGCGAGGCCCTCGGCGCCGCGCATCCGCCGGTCCTCGGCCAGCCGCTGCAGCTGGGCCTCGGTCTCCTCGACGACGTCCGGGTCCAGCAGCTCCCGCAGCTCGTCCCGGCCCAGCAGCTCGGCGAGCAGCGAGGGGTCCAGGGACAGCGCGGCGGCCTTGCGCTCGGCCAGCGGGGCGTCCGTGTTGTACAGGAACTGCCCGACGTAGCCGAACAGCAGGGTCTTGGCGAAGGGCGAGGGCTCCGAGGTCTCGACCTCCCGGACCGCGATCTGCCGCCCCGCGATCCGCTCGTGGATGCCGCGCAGGGCGGGCAGGTCGTAGACGTCCTGGAGGCACTCGCGGACGGTCTCCAGGATGATCGGGAAGCTGGGGTACTTGCGCGCGACGTCGAGCAGCTGGGCCGAGCGCTGCCGCTGCTGCCACAGCGGGGTCCGCTTGCCGGGGTCGCGGCGGGGCAGCAGGAGGGCGCGCGCCGCGCACTCGCGGAACCGGGAGGCGAACAGGGCGGAGGAGCCGACCTGCTCGGTCACGATCGCGTCGAGGTCCTCGGGGTCGAACATGAACAGGTCGGCGCCGGGGGGCTCCTCCTCCATCGCGGGCACGCGGAGCACGATGCCGTCGTCGGCGGCCATCGCGGAGCCGTCCAGGCCGTACTTCTCGTCGATGCGCGCGCCGACCGCCAGCGCCCACGGGGCGTGGACCGGCATCCCGTAGGGGGAGTGCAGGACCACGCGCCAGTCGCCCAGCTCGTCCCGGAAGCGCTCCACGATCATGGTCTTCTCGCTGGGCACCTGCGCGGTCGCGGCCGTCTGCTCGGTGACGTAGGTGCGCAGGTTGTCCACGGCCCACTGGTCCAGGCCCGACTCGGCGAGGCGGCGCTCGGCCGCCCGCGCGTCGTCCTCGCCGTCCTCGAAGGCGCTCGCCAGCTCGCGGGTGAAGCGGCCGGTGGCCTCGCCGAGGTCCACCGGGCGGCCGGGGCCGTCGCCGTGCCAGAACGGGAGCTTGCCGACCTGGCCGGGGGCCGGGGTCACGCTGACCCGGTCGTGGGTGATCTCCTCGATCCGCCAGCTCGTGGCGCCCAGGGCGATGACGTCGCCCGCGCGGGACTCGTAGACCATCTCCTCGTCCAGCTCGCCCACGCGCTTGGGGCCGCGGTCGGTCTCGTCGGAGCCGACGATATAGACCGGGTACAGGCCGCGGTCCGGGATGGTGCCGCCCGAGGTGACCGCGACCCGCTGCGAGCCGGGCCGGGGCTCGAGCACGCCGGCGTCGCGGTCCCAGACCAGCCGGGGGCGCAGCTCGGCGAACTCGTCGGAGGGGTACTTGCCGCTCAGCAGGTCCAGCACGGCGTCGTAGGCGGAGCGGGGCATCGCGGCGAAGGGCGCGGTGTGGCGCAGCGCCTCGAACCAGGCCTCGACGTCGATGGGCCCGAGCGCGCACGCCGCGACGGTCTGCTGGGCGAGCACGTCCAGCGGGTTGGCCGGGATCGAGAGCGGCTCGATCCGCCCCGCGCGCATCCGGTCCACGGTCACGGCCGCGGAGAGCAGGTCGCCGCGGTGCTTGGGGTACATCACGGCGCGGGAGACCTCGCCGACCTGGTGGCCCGCGCGGCCCACGCGCTGCAGGCCGCTGGCCACGCTGGGCGGCGACTCGACCTGGATCACGAGGTCCACCGCGCCCATGTCGATGCCGAGCTCGAGCGAGCTGGTCGCGACGACGCAGCGCAGCCGCCCGGACTTCAGGGCGTCCTCGATGAGGGCGCGCTGGTCCTTGGACACCGAGCCGTGGTGGGCCCGGGCCAGCTCGGCCGGCGCGGTGCCGGAGGTCAGGTGGTTCACCGCGGGCGGGGCGTAGGGGATCTCGGGGGCGCCGGCGTCGTGGGCGGCGTCGTTGACGTCCGGCCGGGCGGCCTCGGAGCTCCCGGGCCGGGCGTCCTCGCGGCTCCCCGTCCGAGCGTCCTCGCGGGCGTCGTCGAGGGTGGCCGTGGCGGCCCCGGGTCCCGCCGGGGCGGCGGCCGGCCCGCGGCGCGGGGCCTCCACCCGCATCCCGGAGCCCGCGCTGCGGGTCGAGGGCCCCGAGGACGGCGCGACGTTGCCGCGCTGCTCCTCCCGGAACGCGTGCACCTCGTTGAGGCGGGAGGTCAGCCGCTCGGCGAGGCCGCGGGAGTTGGCGAAGACGATCGTGGAGCGGTTGGCCTCCACGAGGTCCACGATCCGCTCCTCGACGTGCGGCCAGATCGAGGCCACGACCTCGTGCGGGGTGTCCGGCGGCAGCTTGGCGGAGCCGCCGCGCTCGGCCTCGGCCACCGCCAGCGGCGACTCGAGGTCGAGCCCGAGCGCGTCCTCGAGCGTCGCGTTGCCGGAGGCGGCCGAGCCGGCGTCGAGCCCGGTGCGTACCTTCGGCAGCTCGGAGCGCGGCACGGGCGTGGTCAGGTTGGACATGTCCGGCACGGGCACCGAAACTCGCAGATCCCAGCGCTTCTCCAGCGGGGGCCGCACGATGCTGACCGGCGCGGTGCCGCCCAGGAAGCGCGCGACCGTCTCGACCGGCTCCACGGTCGCGGAGAGCCCGATCCGCTGGGCGGGCCGCTGCAGGATCTGGTCCAGCCGCTCCAGCGAGACCGCCAGGTGCGCCCCGCGCTTGGTGCCGGCGACGGCGTGGACCTCGTCGATGATCACGGTGTGCACGTCCGTCAGGCTCGCGCGCGCCTTGGAGGTCAGCATGAGGTACAGCGACTCGGGCGTGGTGATGAGGATGTCGGGCGGGTCGGTGACCAGGCGGCGCCGCTCCTTGCCGGGGGTGTCCCCGGAGCGCACGCCGACCGAGATCTCGCGGGGCTCGCGGCCGTGGATCCGCGCGGTCTGCGTGATGCCCACCAGCGGGGCGCGGAGGTTGCGCTCGACGTCGACGCCGAGCGCCTTCAGCGGCGAGATGTACAGGACCTTGGTGCGGTTGACCTCGCGGGCGGCCTTCCGGCGGCCGCGGCCCGGGGAGGGCTCGGGCTCCTCCGGGGGGCCGAGCCCGGTGGGGGTGGCGGGGACGGCGGGGGGCGGCGCCCGGCTCTTTTACACATCTCCCAGGCCCCGGGGCTAGGGATGAACTCCGTAGCCGGCCTTTTCCTTGAAA
>NZ_JANAFB010000013.1 GCF_024199905.1 Rothia santali | reverse complement strand
CCCGCACGCCCCGCGTCCCGGGCCGGCGCCCCGGAGGACGCCTCGGACCCGCCGTCGGAGCGGTCGCGCCGCCCGGACTCGCGATCCTCGCCCTGGCCGGACCCGCGGTCCTGGCCCTGCTCGGCCTCACGGCCCTCGCCCTGCTCGGCCTCGGTCTCCGCGGCCACCGGCTCCTGGGTGCGGCGGCCGGAGTCGCCGCCACGCCGCTCGAAGGCCTCGCTGAGGGACTCGAGCGTGAACGCGCCCTGCTCGCCCTCCGGCTCCTCCTCGTCCTCGGCGTGCCCCTGGGGCAGGCTGATGACCTCGCCGTGCAGGTTCAGCACGAGGTCGGGGCCGCCGCGCTCCGAACGCTCGGACTCGGGGCCGCGGGCCTCCTCCTGGAAGCCCTCCTGGCGTCCCTTGTTCCGCTTGCGCCGCTTGCGCTTCTTCGCGGACCTCGACTCGCCGTCCTCCGGCCGGTGGGCCTCGGGGTGCTGGCCGCCGGTCTGCTCGCCCGGGGCGTCCTCGGCCTCGTCCGCGTGCTTGGACGCCGCCGCGATCGTGGCCACGGCGTTGCGGGTGGCCTCGGCGCGGGCGTCGTCCTGCTGGGGGCGCTGCTCGCCGCCGCCCTTGGCCTGCTGGCCGCGGTTGCCGCGGCCGCGCTTGCGGTCGTTCCGCTCGCCGCGCGGGGAGTGCTCGACGGCGAAGCCCCCGGTCCGGCCCTTGATGGGCTGGTCCTGGACGACGATGCCGCGCCCGGCGCAGTGCTCGCAGGGCTCGGAGAAGACCTCCAGGAGCCCCGTGCCCATCCGCTTGCGCGTCATCTGGACCAAGCCGAGCGAGGTGACCTCGGCGACCTGGTGCTTGGTGCGGTCCCGGCCGAGGCACTCGACCAGGCGGCGCAGCACGAGGTCCCGGTTGGACTCCAGGACCATGTCGATGAAGTCGATGACGATGATGCCGCCGATGTCCCGCAGGCGCAGCTGCCGCACGATCTCCTCGGCCGCCTCCAGGTTGTTCTTGGTCACGGTCTCCTCGAGGTTGCCCCCGGAGCCGGTGAACTTGCCCGTGTTGACGTCGATGACGGTCATCGCCTCGGTGCGGTCGATCACGAGCGAGCCGCCCGAGGGCAGGAAGACCTTGCGCTCGAGCGCCTTGGCCAGCCCCTCCTCGATCCGGTAGTGGTCGAAGAGGTCCTCCTCGTCCTCCCACTTCTCCAGGCGGCCGACGAGGTCCGGGGCCACGTAGGTCACGTAGGCCTCGATCGAGTCCCACGCCTCCTCGCCCTGGACCACCATCGAGGAGAAGTCCTCGTTGAAGACGTCGCGGACGGTCTTGATGGTCAGGTCGGGCTCCTGGTACAGCAGCTCGGGCGCGAGGACCTTGCTGGAGCTCGACCGCGACTCGATCTCCTCCCACTGGGCGCGCAGGCGGTTGACGTCGTGCGCCAGCTCCTCCTCGGCCGCGCCCTCGGCGGCCGTGCGCACGATGACGCCGGCGCCGTCGGGCAGCTTGTCCTTGAGGATCTTCTTCAGCCGGTTCCGCTCGGTGTCCGGCAGCTTCCGGGAGATGCCGGTCATGGAGCCGCCGGGGACGTAGACGAGGAAGCGCCCGGGCAGGGAGACCTGGCTGGTCAGGCGCGCGCCCTTGTGGCCGACCGGGTCCTTGGTCACCTGGACCAGGACGGAGTCGCCGGACTTCAGCGCGTTCTCGATCTTGCGGGGCTGCCCGTCCAGGCCGGAGGCGTCCCAGTTGACCTCGCCGGCGTAGAGCACGGCGTTGCGGCCGCGCCCGATGTCGACGAAGGCGGCCTCCATCGAGGGCAGCACGTTCTGCACCTTGCCGAGGTAGACGTTGCCGATCAGCGAGTCCTGCTGCGTCTCGGAGACGAAGTGCTCCGCCAGCACGCCGTCCTCCAGGACGCCGATCTGGATGCGCTCGTCCTTCTGCCGCACCATCATCTGGCGCTCCACGGACTCGCGGCGGGCCAGGAACTCGGCCTCGGTGATGACGTGACGACGCCGGCCGGACGCGCGGGACTCGCGACGACGTTGCCGCTTGGCCTCCAGGCGGGTCGAGCCCTTGACCGAGGCGACCTTGTCCGACGGCGGGGCCTCGGTAGTACGCGGCGCGCGGACCTTGGTCACGGTGTTGGGCGGGTCGCCCTCCTCCCCGCCGCTGACCTCGACGTCGTCGGTGCCGCGGCGCCGCTTGCGACGCCGCTTGCTCACGACCTCGTCCCCGGCCTCCTCCTCGGCCGGCTCGCGCTCCTGCCGCTTGGGCGGGGACACGGCCTTGATCTGCTCGAGGTCCGGGGCCTGGAACAGGACCGAGGGGGCCAGCGGGGATCCGGCGGTCGCCTCCTCCCGCGGCTCGGCGGACTGCGAGGCTCCGGTGCCGGGCGTGGTCTCGACGGGATCCGTCGTCGTGCTCTCGGTGCTTCCCTCTGTTTCGTGGTTCATCTGCGTTCGTGCACTCCTATGGAGGCCGGTTCCGACCCGCACCCCGGGACCCGGCCGGTATATCGGTCTCACCCCGTGCGTCGGGGCGACCGGAAGTCATCTTCTTACTCGGGCGGCTCTCGGGCCTCGCGAGGCGTCCCCGCGAGGGCGGCGTCCGAGCCAATGGGTCCACCGAGCTCCGCGTCGCGCTGGAGTCTTGTGCAAGGCGGTCTTCGTCATCCACGAGGGTCTGACGGGGTACTACGCCTGTCGGTGGCACATCGGGGGCCAAGCCGTGTGCGGCACGGTCCGGCTCCTCCCCCAGTATCGCACAGCTGCCCCGATTCGCGCCGATTATGGCGAAACTCAACGCACTCCCAGCTCGTTCCCAGGACGCGGCGGCTCCTCCCGGCGGCCTGCCAGGCGGGATCGTTAGGATGAAACGAGACGAACAGGCACCCGAGGAGCGGGAACAGGCGGGAGGACGAGCGCGTGAGCACACACACCACCACGAGCGTCGAGCAGGAGGGCGAGCGGGACCCCGGCTCGGACGTCGCGAGGGCGCGTGACCGCCGCACCGGGCTGCTCATGCTCGTCACCGGCGTCGTCGGCTTCGGCGCGGCCGCCATGCTGGTCTTCGAGCGGCTCCAGGTCTACCTCGACGCCGGCCACACCTCCAGCTGCGACATCAACGCGCTGCTCAACTGCGGGACGGTCATGCGGACCAACCAGGCGGAGGCCTTCGGCTTCCCCAACCCGCTCATCGGCATCGTGGCCTACGCGATCGTGCTCGCGGTGGCCGCGGCGCTGCTGTCCGGTGCGCGGTTCGCCCGCTGGTACTGGTGGTGCGTGCAGGTGGGGGTCACGCTGGGCTTCGTGTTCATCTGCTGGCTCTGGTACCAGACCACCTTCCAGATCGACGCGCTGTGCATGTACTGCATGATCGTGTGGATCGCGCAGTCGACGCTGTTCGTGCACGTGACCATGCGCAACATGAGGGCCGGGGTCATCCCCGTGCCGGAGCGGATCGCCGAGGTGCTCAAGGGCTGGTCGTGGTTCCTGACCCTGATCGTGCTGCTCGTCCTCTTCGGGATCATCTTCATCCGCTTTTTCACGGTGATCATGGGGATGTTCTAGGGCGGGGCGAGGCCCCGGGACGGCGGAAGGCCCCGTCCGGACCACGGGTCCGGGCGGGGCCTTCGTCATGCCGTGCGGCGTCGGCGCCGGGCCGGCGGGTCAGGCGAACCAGATGCCGATCTCGCGCTCGGCCGACTCCGGGGAGTCCGAGCCGTGCACGAGGTTCTTCTGGACCTTGGCGCCCCAGTCGCGGCCGAGGTCCCCGCGGATGGTGCCGCCGGGGGCCGTGGTGGGCTCGGACGGGCCGAGCAGGGTCCGCACGCCCTCGATCACGCGGTTACCCTCGATCACGGCGGCGACGACGGGGCCGGACATCATGAACTCCACGAGCGGCTCGAAGAACGGCTTGCCCTGGTGCTCCTCGTAGTGCCTCTCCAGGAGGGCGCGCTCCGGGGTGAGCATGGTCAGGTCGGCGATCCGGTAGCCCTTGGTCTCGAAGCGGGAGAGGATCTCACCGATCAGGCTCCTCTCGACGCCGTCCGGCTTGATGAGGACGAGCGAGCGTTCGGTCATGGGGATTCTTCTCCTGGGGTCGGGGTCGGCTCAGGCCCCACCTTAACATCCCCGCGCGGGGATCACGGCCCGGTCCGGTAGAGGCGCTCGAGCGTGACGCCGAGGCTGACCAGCACCGCTGTGCCGAAGGAGATCGTGCCGGCGGCCAGCACGGCGTCGTGCTCCCCGCCCCGCCCCGCGAGGCGCCCCAGGGCCTCGGGCAGGCCCAGCGGCCGCAGCCGCTCCGTCAGGCGCTCCGGGAGCCGGTAGTCCAGGTGGCCGCTGTCCAGGGTCACGAAGCGGTGCTCGAGGCCGCGGGCGTCGAGCCAGTCGGCCAGCTCCTCGACCGGCTTGGTCAGGGGCAGGGACCAGTACACCGCGGGGTCGGCGCCGAAGGCCTCCCGGGCGCGCCGCAGCGCGACCTCCCAGCCGGTCACGTCGATGCACGCGTCCACCATGACCCGCGCCCCGGCGGCGGTCCGGTACACCTGGCCGCGGCCCGGACGCTCGACCACGACGTCGGCCTCCCCCGCCGCGGCGCCCGGGCGGCTCCCGGAGGCGGCGCGCGGGCGCCCCAACGCCGCGGCGCCCGGGTGCCTCCCCGAGACGGCGCCCGGGTGCCCGGTCCCCGCGGTGCCCCAGCGTTCCGCCGCCGCCGCGGCCAGCAGGCGCCCCACAGCCGCGTTCTGCTCCGAGAACTCCCCCGCCGGCGCGATCCGCAGGGGCGCCCCGTGCCCGGCGCACACCCGCTCCAGCAGCGGCGCGATCCCCGGGGCCTGCGGCACGCTGACCACGGGCGCCGGCCCGTGGACCAGCCCGAACTTCTCGCGCGCGACGTGCTCCAGCGTGGGCCCGAAGACGTCCAGGTGCTCCCGGAGCACGCTCGTGAGCCCCACGGCCAGGGGGTCGAAGAGCGAGACCTCGTCCCGCGCGCCGCCGAGCCCGGCCTCGTGGACGACGACGTCGGCCCCCTCCGCCGCCAGCATGGCGTGCCCCAGCACGGTGAACAGGCCGGTGGGGGCGAGGTAGGTCCCGGCGGGCGGCGGCGCGGTGGCCACGGCGCGCTCGAGGAGGCCCAGCCACCGGTGGTAGGTCCCGGCGGGGACCACGCGCCCGTCGAGGGCGAAGCGGTCGAGGTTGCTCAGGATGCCGGGAGAGGTGACCAGGCCGGTGCGCAGGCCGGCGGCGGTCAGGTGGGCGGCCGCCGTCGTCGCGGCCTGGCCCTTGCCCTTGGAGCCGGTGACGACCACCGCGGGCACGCCCCCGGGCGGAAGCCCCGCGGCGCGCAGCAGCTCCCCCAGCACCGCGCGCGCGGCCTCGAGGCTGCGCGTCGCGTCGGCCGTCTTGGCGGCCCAGGAGCCGAAGACGGCGCGGGACTCCAGCGCGCGGTCGATCCGGGCGTCCGGGCGGACGGCTGCCGGACCCGCACCCGTCAGCCCCTCACGCGGTGCCGTGGCGGCGCTCCCACTCCTGCTCGGCCGCGAAGCGCTCGGCCTTCTCGCGGTCCAGGCGCACGCCCGTGACCATGGAGTACCACCAGGCGGCCAGGAAGCACAGGCCGATCACGAACATCGCCGGCACCAGGAACCCGGTGGCCACCAGGAGGATCTGCAGCACCCAGCCGACGGCGTAGCCGCCCGGCTTCCGCAGGAACGCGCACAGGACCACGAAGGCCGCCGCGAGCACCAGCCCGCCGATCATGGTCCAGACCCGCACCGCGAGGCTCGCCTGCAGCACCTCGAGCCCGAAGAAGGCGAGGGTGGCGAAGAAGACCACGAAGGCCTCCAGCAGCAGCACCGTCGAGGCGAACATCATCCGCACGGAGGCGGGCTTCTTGACCTGTCCCGGGCGCCATTCGCGCTGCGCCCTCGTCATGCGTCCCATCGTGCCCCTCCTACAGGCCCAGCAGCGTGCGGGCCTCGCCCACCACCGTGATCGAACCGGTCACCAGCACCGCGCCGTCGAGGTCGTCCCCGCTCGCGGCGTCCTGGACGGCCGCGGACAGCGCGTCGTCGAGGCGCTCGTGGACCTCGACGTCGTCCTCGTCGAACCCGGCGGCCAGCGCCAGCTCGGCGAGCCGCTCGGCCGGGATCGCGCGCGGGGAGGTCGAGGCGGTCACGTACAGCCGCGCGTCGAACTCCGTGGACTCAGCGTACCGCTCCCGCATGACCTCGAACATGCTGAGCGCGTCCTTGTCGTCCAGGATCCCGACCACCAGGTCCAGCCGCTTGGCCTGGAAGCTCTCCAGGACCGCGGCGGCCGAGGCGGTGATGCCGTGGACGTTGTGGGCGGCGTCGAGCACCACGGTGGGGTCGGTGCCGGCCACCTCCAGGCGGCCGGGCGAGGTGACCTCCTCCAGGCCGGCCCGGACCAGCTCCTCGGACAGCGGCCGCTCTCCCCCGCCGAGGAAGGCCTCGACGGCGGCGATGGCCAGCGAGGCGTTCTCGGCCTGGTGCGCGCCGAACAGCGGCAGGGCGAGGTCCCGGTAGGTCCCCGCGATCCCCTGGACCGCGATGACCTGGCCGCCGACGCCGGGCACGCGGTCGGTCACGCCGAACTCGACGCCCTCGAACCTGAACGGCGCGTCGTGGGCGCGGGCGGCGTCGAGCAGGATCTCGGCGACGCCGGGCTGCTGGACGGCCGAGACGAGGAAGCCGCCGTCCTTGATGATCCCGGCCTTCTCGGTCGCGATCTCCTCGACCGTCTCGCCGAGCATCCCGGTGTGGTCCAGGTCGATCGGGGTCACCACGGAGACCGCGGCGTCGGCCACGTTGGTCGCGTCCCAGGTGCCGCCGAGGCCCACCTCGAGGACCACGACGTCGACCGGGGCGTTGGCGAACACGGCGAACGCGAGCGCGGTCATCGCCTCGAACTCGGTCAGCGGGACCTCGCCGGCGGCCTCGAGGCGCTCGTCGACCATGAGGACGAACGGCCGGATCTCGTCCCAGGTGCGGACGAAGGTCTCGGCGTCCACCGGCTCGCCGTCCACGCTGATCCGCTCGGTGACCCGGGACAGGTGCGGGGAGGTGTAGCGGCCCGGGCGCAGGTCGTGGGCCATGAGCAGGCGCTCGACCATGCGGGCCGTGGAGGTCTTGCCGTTGGTGCCGGTCAGGTGGATCACCGGCGCGGCGTGGGCCGGGTCGCCGAGGAAGTCCATGGCCAGGCGCATCGCGTCCAGGCGCGGGGCCATCTGCGACTCCGGGGCGCGCCCGCGCAGCTCGGCGTAGACGGACTCGGCGGAGAACTGGGCGTCCATCGGGTCGGCCGGCTCGGGGGCGGGGCCGCCGGCGAGCTCCTCGGCCTCGTCGAGCTGCGTCAGCTCGTCGGCGATGAGCTCGTCCTCGGTGGGCCCGCCGGCCGGGTCGTCGTCGCGCTCCGGGTCGGCGCCGAGGGGCGAGAGCTCCTCGGGCAGGTCCGGCCGGCGCGGCTCGTCGTCCTCGCGGAAGGGCTGCTCGCTCATGCCTGGTCCTCGCTGTTCTCCGGTGCGGTGTGGTGGACCTCGACCGAGAGCGCGGAGCCCTCGGCGAGCTCGAGCTCCTCGCTCAGCGTCTCGCGGCGCACCAGCTCGGCGTTGAGCGCCACGGCCTCGCGGGTCGCGGCGTCGGCCGCGACGCGGGTGCGGACGCGGTCCGAGACGTCCAGCCCGGCCTCCTTGCGGGCCTGCTGAATCGCGCGCACGACGTCGCGGGCCACGCCCTCGGCCTCGAGCTCGGGCGTGAGCCGGGTGTCCAGGACGAGGAAGCCGCCGTCGATCACGGCCACGGCGTTCTCCGTCTCGGAGCCCTCCGCGACCACGGTCTCGAGCTCGTACTCGCCCTGCTCCAGGGCCAGGCCGCCCTCGACGACGTCGTGGCCCACCACGACCTCGCCGTCGCGGACCGTCCAGTCGCCGGACTTCGCGGCCTTGATCGCGACCTGGACCTGCTTGCCCAGGCGCGGGCCCGCGGCGCGGGCGTTGACCTTGAGCCGGCGGGAGATGCCGTAGTCCTCGGCGCTGGCCTCGGCGGCGTCGAGGATCGTGACGCTCTTGATGTTCAGCTCGCTGGCGACGATCTCGGCGAAGGTCGCGGTGAGGTCCCCGCCGCGGGGGGCCGCGACGGTCAGCGAGGCCAGCGGCTGCCGGACGCGGAGGTTCTGCGCCTTGCGCAGCGCGGAGCCGGCCGAGCAGATGGAGCGGGTGATCTCCATGAGCTCGATGAGGTCGTCCTCCTCGGCGAAGGCGCCCGACGCCGGCCACTCGGTCAGGTGCACCGAGCGCCCGCCGGTCAGCCCGCGCCACATCTCCTCGGTGGTCAGCGGCAGCAGCGGGGCGGCCACGCGGCACACGGTCTCGAGGCAGGTGTAGAGCACGTCGAAGGCGTCGATGTCCTCGGCGAAGAACCGCTCGCGGGAGCGGCGCACGTACCAGTTGGTCAGCGCGTCCACGTAGGTGCGCAGGTGCTCGGAGGCGGCCCACACGTCGTAGTCGTCGAAGGAGACCGTCATGTCACGGATCAGCTGCCGGGTCTTGGCGAGGATGAAGCGGTCCATGACGTGCTCGGACACGTGCGTGGTGCGAGCCTCGTACCCCCGGCCGTCGAAGGAGGCGTTGGTGTAGAGGGTGAAGAAGTTGTACACGCTCCACAGCGGCAGCATGACCTGGCGGACGCCCTCGCGGATGCCGCGCTCGGTGACCACGAGGTTCCCGCCGCGCAGGATGGGCGAGGACATGAGGAACCAGCGCATCGCGTCGGAGCCGTCCCGGTCCAGGACCTCGGAGACGTCCGGGTAGTTCTGGAGCGACTTGGACATCTTCTGGCCGTCCGAGCCCAGCACGATCCCGTGCGAGATGACGTTCTTGTACGCGGGCCGGTCGAACAGGGCGGTGGCGAGGATGTGCAGCGTGTAGAACCAGCCGCGGGTCTGGCCGATGTACTCCACGATGAAGTCCGCCGGGTAGTGGCCCTCGAACCACTCCTTGTTCTCGAACGGGTAGTGGACCTGGGCGTAGGGCATCGAGCCGGAGTCGAACCAGACGTCCAGGACGTCGGGCACGCGGCGCATCGTGGACTTCCCGGTGGGGTCGTCCGGGTTGGGCCGGGTCAGCTCGTCGATGAAGGGGCGGTGCAGGTCCGGCTCCCCCCGCTCGTTCAGCGGCAGGCGGCCGAAGTCGGCCTCGAGCTCGGCGAGCGAGCCGTAGACGTCGGTGCGCGGGTAGGCCTCGTCGTCGGAGACCCACACCGGGATCGGGGAGCCCCAGTAGCGGTTGCGGGAGATCGACCAGTCGCGGGCGTTCTCGAGCCACTTGCCGAACTGGCCGTGCTTGACGTTCTCCGGGATCCAGTTGATCCGCTCGTTGAGCTCGACCATGCGGTCCTTGAACTCGGTGACCGCGACGTACCAGGAGGTGATGGCGCGGTAGATGAGCGGGGTGCGGCAGCGCCAGCAGTGCGGGTAGGAGTGCACGTAGGACTTCTCGCGCACCAGCACGCCCTGGTCCTTGAGCGCGTTGATGATGGTGCGGTTGGCCTCGAAGGCCTGGACCCCGGCGATGCCCGCGAGCGGCGCCCCGGCCGCGAGCGACTCGTCGGCGAACAGGGGCAGGAAGGCCGCCGACTCGTCGACCGAGAGGATCACGGGGATGCCGTACTCCTCGCAGACCCGCTGGTCGTCCTCGCCGTAGGCCGGCGCCTGGTGGACCAGGCCGGTGCCGTCGGTGGTGGTCACGTAGTCGGCCACCACGACCTGCCACGCGTCCTGGGTGTTCCAGACGGCCGCGTCGGTGAAGTAGTCCCACAGGGGGCGGTAGCGCAGGCCCTCGAGCTGTGCGCCGGTCCAGCGGCCGGTCACGGCGTCGGCGATCGCGGCGGCCGGGTCCTCGGCCTCGCCGTAGCCCAGGTCCTTGGCGTAGTCGGCCAGAAGGTCCTCGCCGAGCACGAACGTGGTGCCCGCGTGCTCCCCCGCGCCGGCCACGGCGACGTAGCCGATCTCGGGGCCGACGGCGATCGCCTCGTTGGTGGGCAGGGTCCAGGGCGTGGTGGTCCACGCCAGGAGGCGGGCGCCGGCCAGCTCGCGGGCGACGGCCGGGTGCTGGGCCCGCTCCGCGTCGTCGAGCACCTCGAAGGCCACCGTCACGGTGGGGTCCTGGCGGTCCTTGTAGACGTCGTCGTCCATCCGCAGCTCGTGGTTGGACAGCGGCGTCTCGTCCTTCCAGCAGTACGGCAGGACGCGGAAGCCGCGGTAGGTCAGGCCCTTCTCGTGCAGCTGCTTGAAGGCCCAGATGACCGACTCCATGTACTCGACGTTGAGCGTCTTGTAGTCGTTCTCGAAGTCCACCCAGCGGGCCTGGCGGGTGACGTACTTCTCCCACTCGTCGGTGTACTTCAGGACCGAGGAGCGGCAGGCGTCGTTGAACCGGTCGATGCCCATGCCCTCGATCTGCTGCTTGTCCGTCATCCCGAGCTGCTTCATGGCCTCGAGCTCGGCGGGCAGGCCGTGGGTGTCCCAGCCGAAGCGGCGCTCGACCTTGTGGCCGCGCTGGGTCTGGTAGCGGGCCACCAGATCCTTGACGTAGCCGGTCAGGAGGTGGCCGTAGTGGGGCAGGCCGTTGGCGAACGGGGGGCCGTCGTAGAAGACGAACTCGTCGGTGTGGCCCTCGCCGTGGTCGCGCTGGTCGATGCTGGCCTGGAAGGTGCCGTCCCGCTTCCAGTACTCCAGGACCGCCTCCTCGAGGCGGGGGAAGGACGGCGAGGCCGGGACGGAGTCGCCGGGGGCGGCGGAGGCCTTGGGGTAGTGAGTGCTCACGTGAGGATCCTGGTTCGACGGCGGTGCGTTCAGATGCCTGTCAGGACGCCCCCGTGCGGGAGCGCGGTACCACCTCACTTGCCGGGGCCGAGAGACCCCGCGGGGCCGGAGACCGGCCACCGCGGGAGATTCTCTACGGCCTCGACCGCTTCGTTCACGGCTGTCTCGGGCCTGCCCGTCCGGTTCTACTGGGGCTGTATCTATTCCGTGGGAGTCCCGCGCCGCGGCGCTTCGGTGGGACACCACAGGTACTGCCTGTTCTTCCGGATTGCTCGCCGGTGATTGCCGGGTCGTCGCACTGTGTCTCAGTCTAGGCAGTCCCCAGCACCCTGTCTAACCCCCGCGCCCGGCGTCGGTGACCGCGGGACGGCTCCGGGGCGCCCCCGGGGGCCCGCGGTGGTGCCGGTGCGCCCGGGGCACCCCATCATTTAGTGCGCGGGCGGCGCCGGGGGGCCCGCGGCGCGACCGGGTGCGTGTCGAAAGATGACCAACGACTCACCGGCACCCTCGAGGCCCCGGGCGGGCGCGTCCGCCCCCTCGGGAGGGCGTCAGAGCAGCGACAGGGCCGGGAGGACTCCGGCGGGGGCGGCGTCGGGCCCCTCGCCCGTGCGGGCCAGGCGTGCGACCTCGCCCACCACGATCACGGCCGGGGCCGCGACGCCCCGCTCGCGGGCCTTGCGGGCGATGTCGCCCAGCGTCCCCACGGTGACCCGCTGCTGCGGGGTCCAGCCGCGCTCCACGATCGCCACGGGAACCTCGGGGCCCCGGCCGGCGTCCATGAGGCGCGCGGCGGTCCGCTCGAGCCTGCTGACGCCCATCAGCAGCACCAGCGTGTGCTCGACGCTCGAGGGCACCTGCTCGATCTGGTCGTGGGCCGTGACGACGCTGAAGCCGTGCGCGAGCCCCCGATGCGTGACGGGGATGCCCGCGGCCGCCGGCACGGAGACCGCGGAGGTCACGCCGGGCACCACCTCGACCGGGACGCCGCGCTCGAGGCAGTGCTGCTCCTCCTCGGCACCCCGGCCCAGGACGTACGGGTCCCCGCCCTTGAGGCGGACCACCCGGGCGCCGGCGTGGGCCTCCTCGACCAGGATCTCGTTGATCCGCTCCTGCGGCACCGGGTGGAAGCCGGCGGTCTTGCCGACCTCGACGACGCGCGCGCCCTCCCGCAGGTGCCGGAGCACCTCGCGCGGGCCGAGCCGGTCCGCGACGACGACGTCGGCCCCGGCCACCAGGAAGCGCCCCCGGACGGTGAGCAGCCCGGGGTCCCCCGGGCCGCCGCCCACCAGGGCCACGGTCCCCGGGGCCTGGCGACCGGGCGCGTCGGCGTCGTCGCGCTGCGGCACGACCGGGGCGTGCCCGCTCTCCAGCGCGGCGGCGACCCAGGCGGCGACGTCGCGCGCCCGGCGGGGTCCCGGCCGGCGTTGACGGCCACGTCCACCCCGTGCGCGGAGGCCCGGGCGGGCACGTGGGCCGAGGCGCGCGCGGCGTCGCCGCCCTTGACGCAGAAGATCCGGCGCTCCTCGGCCGCCGCGGCGACCGCGTCCTGCACCGCGGGGAGGTCGGTGTGGGCGAGCGCGAGCCAGGCGCCCTCGAGGTCCGCCTCCTCGAAGCCGCGGCGGTGCCAGGTCAGGCGGCCCGCGGCGGCGAGCGCCTCGAGCTCGGGGCGGGCTGCGGGGGCCACCAGGGTCACGTCCGCCTCCTCGGCGAGGAGTCCGTCCACCCGGCGGGCGGCGAGGACTCCCCCGCCGACGACGAGGACGCGCTTGCCCCGGAGGTCGAGGCCGAGGGGGTAGGTCATGATCTGCCTTCCGTGGGAGGGACGCGGGGCCGGCGGAGCCGGGAGGTGCGGGGTCGCGGGGCGGGGAGTCGCCCAGGGCGGCCTAGGCCAGCCAGTCCTCCCCGGCCCCCTCCGCCTCGGGGGCCTGCGGGGCGGCGATGCCGGCCGCCAGCGTGTCCCCGGAGCGGGGGTCCACGACCAGGAACGCGCCGGTCTGCCGGTGCGCCTCGTAGTCCTCCACCGGCAGCGGCGCGGCGGTGCGGAGGCGCACGGTCCCGATGTCGTTGAGGTTCAGCCGCTCGGCGGGCTCGTGGGAGAGGTCGGTCAGGCGCAGCCGCGAGCCGACCTCGGTCACGAGCGCCTTGACGGTCGCGGTGCCGTGCTTGACCAGCACCTTGGCGCCGGGGGCCAGCGGCTGGACGTCGAGCCAGGCCAGGCTCGCCGGGAACTCCGCGTGGCCCGCGGGGACCGAGTCGGCCGCGGCCAGCAGGGAACCGCGGGTCAGGTCGAGCTGGTCCGCGACCTCCACGGTCACCGACTGCGGCGAGCGGGCCTGCTCGACGGCGCGGGAGCCGACCCACAGGCCGGTCACCTCGGTCGTCGCGCCCGTCCCGGCGACCGCGACGCGGTCCCCGACCCGGACGCCGCCGGCCGCGATCTGCCCGGCGTAGCCGCGGAAGTCGCGGAACCGCTCGGCGTCGGCCCCCTCGGCCAGCCCGCCCTGGGGGCGGATCACGGTCTGCACGGCCAGGCGGAAGGGCTCGGCCAGCTGCAGGGCCCGGTCACGGTCGGGCAGGGTCTCGAGGAGGCGCAGCAGCGTCGGCCCCTCGTACCAGGGGGTCCGCTCGGAGGGCAGCACCACGTTGTCCCCGCGCAGCGCGGAGACCGGGACGACGTGCGGCTCCTCGACGCCGAGGCCCTCGGCGACCCCGCGGATCTCCTCCTCGATCTCGGCGTACCGGGCCGCGTCGTAGTCGACCAGGTCGATCTTGTTCACGGCGACGACGACGTGCGGCACGCGCAGCAGCCGGGCCACGGCCAGGTGCCGGCGGGTCTGCTCGAGCACGCCGTGGCGGGCGTCGACCAGGAGGACGACGGCGTCCGCCGTGGACGCCCCCGTGACGGTGTTCTTGGTGTACTCGACGTGCCCGGGGCAGTCGGCGAGGACGAAGTTGCGGTGGTCCGTGGCGAAGTAGCGGTAGGCGACGTCGATGGTGATGCCCTGCTCGCGCTCGGCGCGCAGGCCGTCGGTCAGCAGGGCGAGGTCCAGCCCGCCCTCGCCGCCGCCGAAGCCGCGCTCGGCGGAGGTGCGGGCCACGGCGTCGAGCTGGTCGGCCAGGATGGCCTTCGCGTCGAAGAGCAGCCGGCCGACCAGGGTCGACTTGCCGTCGTCCACGGAGCCGGCCGTCGCGAAGCGCAGCAGGGTGCGGGGGCCGGCGCCGGCCGCCGCGAGCGTGTCGGTGGGGGCGGCCGAGGCCGCGCGCGTGTCGGTGGTGCTCATCCTAGAAGTACCCGTCCTTCTTCCGATCCTCCATGGCCGCCTCGGAGATCCTGTCGTCCGCGCGGGTGGCCCCGCGCTCGGTCAGGGTCGACACGGCGACCTCCTCCACGACCTCGGCCGGCGTGCGCGCGCCCGAGGCCACCGCGCCGGTGCAGGACATGTCCCCCACCGTGCGGTACCGCACCGTGCGGGTCACGACCTCCTCGTGCGGCTCGGGGCGCGAGACCTCGCCCACCGCGCGGATCATCCCGTCCCGGAGGAACGTGGGCCGCTCGTGGGCGTAGTACAGCTCCGGCAGCTCGACGCCCTCGCGCTCGATATAGCGCCAGACGTCCAGCTCGGTCCAGTTGGACAGCGGGAACGCGCGCACGTGCTGCCCCTCCCGGTGCCGCCCGTTGTACAAGTTCCACAGCTCGGGGCGCTGGTGGCGGGGATTCCACTGGCCGAACTCGTCGCGCAGGCTGATCACGCGCTCCTTCGCCCGGGCCTTGTCCTCGTCGCGGCGGCCCCCGCCGAACACGGCGTCGAACCGGTTGCTCGCGATGGTGTCCAGCAGCGGCACGGTCTGCAGCGGGTTGCGGCTGCCGTCCGGGCGCTCGGAGAGCTCGCCCCGGTCGATGTAGTCCTGCACCGATCCCACGACCAGCCGGGTCCGCAGCCGCTCGACCGCCCGGTCGCGGAAGTCCAGGACCTCGGGGAAGTTGTGGCCGGTGTCGATGTGCACCAGCGGGAACGGGATAGTGCCGGGGAAGAACGCCTTGGCCGCGAGGTGGGCCATGACGACCGAGTCCTTGCCGCCGGAGAACAGCATCGCGGGCCGCTCGAACTCGGCCACGACCTCCCGGATGATGTGGATCGCCTCGGACTCCAGCAGGTCCAGGTCGGTCAGGACGGGGAACGCGTCCCGGTCCGCGACCGACCCGGTCCGCGTCCGCTCGGTGGTGGTGCTCACTGATCTGCTCCTCGGGTGTGATGCCTCGGGGTGATGTTTCGGGGTGACGCCCGGCATGTGGACGCCGGGTGGTGCGGCCGGCGGCTCGCGCGGAGCGGGCCGCCGGCGCCCACAGGTCGGATCGCGGCTACAGGTGGATGCCGCACTCGGTCTTGGCCTGGCCGGACCAGCGGCCGGCGCGGGGGTCCTCCCCCGCGGCGACCCGGCGGGTGCAGGGCGCGCAGCCGATGGACGGGTAGCCGTCGTACATCAGCAGGTTGACCGGCACCCGATGGTCGTTGGCGTAGCCGACCAGCTGGTCGAAGGTCCACGGGGCGAGCGGGTTGACCTTGATCAGCCCGTGGGTCTCGTCCCAGGTCACCAGCGGCGTGTGCGTCCGGGTGGGGGCCTCCTCGCGGCGCACTCCGGTGAACCAGAGCCGGTAGCCGCTCAGGGCCCGCTTCAGCGGCTCGACCTTGCGCATCCGGCAGCAGGCGGCCGGGTCGGTCGCGAAGAGGTCCTTGCCGTGCTCCGCGTCCTGCTCGGCCACGGTCAGCTCCGGCAGGACGTCGACGACGTTGACGTCCAGCGCCCGCTGCACCTCGTCCCGGGTCGCGTGCGTCTCGGTGAAGTGGTAGCCGGTCTCCAGGAACAGGACGTCGACGCCGGGCAGCCGCTCGGCGACCACGGCCGGCAGGACGGCGTCGGCCATCGAGCAGGCCACCGCGACCTCCCCCACCGCGAAGTTCCGCGCGACCCAGGCCACGACCTCCTCGGCCGGGGCGTCCCAGCCGAGCTCCTCCGCACCCGCCTCGGCGAGCGCCCGCAGCTCCTCGGTCCCGGCGGGCGCGGTCATACCAGCGCCTCCTCGTCCGCGCTCTGCGCCCAGTGGGCGAAGGTCTCCTCGCCGTCGCGGCGCTCCAGGTAGGTGCGCACCAGCCGCTCGACGTACTCGGCGATGCCGTCCGCCGGCACCTTGAGCCCGCGCACGGTCCGGCCGAGCTCGCCCTGGGCGTCGTTGGCGTGGTTCGCCAGCCCGCCGCCCAGGTGCACCTGGAAGCCGGGAGTCTGCCCGCCCTGGCCGTCGGGGATGATCTGGCCCTTGAGCCCTATGTCCGCGGTCTGGATGCGGGCGCAGGAGTTGGGGCAGCCGTTGATGTTCAGCGTGAGCTGCCCGGGCAGCCGGTCCGCGACGTCGGCCAGCCGCTCCTCGAGCTCCTCGACCGTGTCCTTCGCGGTGGCCTTGGTCTCGACGATCGCGAGCTTGCAGAACTCGATCCCGGTGCAGGCCATGGTGTCCTTGCGGAACAGCGAGGGCTGGGCGGTGAGCCCGAGCCGCTCGGCGCCGGCCACGAAGTCCGCCACGCGGTCCTCAGCGACGTCCAGGACGACGAGCTTCTGGTACGGCGTCGTGCGCACCCGGGCGGAGCCGGCGGCCTCCATGAGGTCGGCCAACTCGCGCAGCATCGAGCCGCTGACCCGCCCGACGACGGGGCTGAGGCCGACGTAGAACCGGCCGTCCTTCTGCCGGTGCACCCCGACGTGGTCCCCCGTGACGGTGGGCTTGACGGGCGGGGGGCCGTCGGGCAGCTCGTAGCCCAGGTACTCGTCCTGGAGCACCTGGCGGAACTTCTCGGGGCCCCAGTCGGCCAGGAGGAACTTCAGCCGGGCGCGGTTGCGCAGGCGGCGGTAGCCGTAGTCGCGGAAGATCCGGATGACGCCGTGCCAGACGTCGGCCGCCTGCTCCGGGCGGACGAAGGCGCCGAGCCGTTCGGCCAGCCGCGGGTTGGTGGACAGCCCGCCCCCGACCCACAGGTCGAAGCCGACCCCGTGCTCGGGGTGCTCGACGCCGACCAGGGAGATGTCGTTGATCTCGTGGACGACGTCCTGCGAGGGGTGCCCGGTGATCGCCGACTTGAACTTGCGCGGGAGGTTGTCGAGCTCGGGGTCGCCGATGAAGCGCTCCTTGATCTCGTCGATCACCGGCGTGGGGTCCAGCAGCTCGTCCTCGGCGACGCCGGCCAGGGGCGAGCCGAGGATGACGCGGGAGACGTCGCCGCAGGCCTCGGTCGTGGACAGGCCCACCGACTCCAACCGGCGCCAGATCTCCGGGACGTCGCGGACGTCGATCCAGTGCAGCTGGATGTTCTGGCGGTCGGTCACGTCCGCGGTGTCGCGGCCGAACTCCTCGGAGATGCCGGCCACGGTGCGCAGCTGCTCGATGCTCAGGCGCCCGCCGTCCATGCGGACGCGCATCATGAAGTAGCGGTCCTCGAGCTCGTGCGGCTCCAGCGTCGCGGTGCGGCCGCCGTCGATCCCCGGCTTGCGCTGGGTGTACAGGCCCCACCAGCGGAAGCGGCCGTGGAGGTCGTCGTCGCTGATCGCGTCGAAGCCCTCGCGGGCGTAGCGGTTCTCGATCCGCTCGCGGACGTTGAGCCCGCCGTCCTCCTGCTTGAACTCCTCGTTGTGGTTCAGCGGGGCGGTGCCGTCCACCTTCCACTGGCCGTTGGGCTTGCTCGCGCGGCGCGGGCGGGCGGCGCGGGGCGCCCCCTCGCCGGCCGGGGTCAGCCGCTTGCCGGCGGGCTGCTCGCCCGGCTGGTCTGCCACGGGATCCTGTGTGTTGCGTGCCATGCCTAGAACAATAGGAAGTTCCGGCGGGCGGAGGAAGCGGGCCTCAACGTGACACAACACGGAGTCTCGCGAGGTCACAAAACTCCGCGCGGGGCGGGACCGGGCCGCCGGCACCGTCCGGGGCGGGCGGATTCGGCCGCCCGCCCGCGTGGGCCGGCCGCCCGCCGCAGGTCGCCTACCGGTGGGTGCCCTCGAAGAAGCGGTGGGCGCACTCGGCCGCCCGCGAGACCGCGAGGTCGGCCACCACGGCCATCCCCTCGGCGTCGCCCTCCACCAGCAGCGGGGGGCTGACCCGGTCGGCGCCGGCGTCGAGCAGCCGGTCGTAGAACGTGCCCGGGGCCAGCAGGTAGGAGGAGATCGCGACCGACGCCGCGCCCTCGGCCCGGGCGGCCGCCACGGCCTCCCCGATCTCGGGCAGGACCGCGGCGCCGTAACCCAGCGACACGGGGACCTCGAGGACCTGGCTGAGGTAGTCGCGCTGCGTCTCGGCGTCGCTGCGCCCCGAGAGCACGCTCGAGCCCGCCACGCCCATGACCACATGCTCCCCCGGCTCCCAGCCCGCCTCGCGCAGGCGCCGCGCCTGCAGGCGCGCGAGCCGGACCGAGGGCCCCAGCGGGTCCGCGACCATGACCTCGTGCTCCGGGTCCTCCTCGTCCTCGACCGGGAAGCGGTGCGCGGCGCGCTTGAGGTCCACGCGCGTGTGGAAGCCGGTGGACAGCAGCAGGGGGACGATGACGCCGGAGGAGCCGGGGTCCAGCGCGGCCACGACGTCGCCCACCTCCGGCTGCTGGACGTCGACCGAGCACCCGTGCACGGGCGAGTCGACGTGCCGCCCGATCTCCTCGATCAGGGCCGCGACGGCGCTCTGCCCCCGGGGATCGCGGGTCCCGTGCCCGCAGGCGACGAGGTGGAGGTGGTTCAGTACGGAGATGTCCATGGCCTGCCTTCGGTAGCGTGTTCCGGACGCGGTCACTTGCGCGGGGCCTACCGCGCCACCGGGCTGCCCCGCGGCGTCGGCACCCCGTACCTCAACCCTAGCGAGGCGAGGGCCCGGTGTGGAGGGCATCACGCATCGGGCACGCCGCGGCGTCGCCCCGCCCGCGGCGTGAGAGAATGCCGTCCATGGCTGAAAACACCCCGGGCACAGACGCGCCCGCCACCGTGACCATTCCCGAGAAGCCCGCGCTCGAGGGCCTCGAGGAGAAGTACTCGACCGCCTGGCGCGAGAACGGCACCTACTCCTTCGACGAGGACACCGTCCGCGCGGACGTCTACTCGATCGACACGCCCCCTCCGACGGCCTCGGGCTCGCTCCACGTCGGGCACATGTTCTCCTACACCCAGACCGACGTCATCGCCCGCTACCAGCGCATGACCGGCAAGAACGTGTTCTACCCCCTCGGGTGGGACGACAACGGCCTGCCCACCGAGCGCCGGGTGCAGAACTACTACGGGGTGCGCTGCGACCCCACCCGGCCCTACGTCGAGGGCTACCGCCCGCCGGAGAAGCCCGCCAAGAACCAGCGCGACTGGGACGTGGTCTCCCGCGAGAACTTCATCGAGCTGTGCGAGGAGCTCGCGGTCGAGGACGAGAAGGTCTTCGAGCACCTGTTCATGACGCTCGGCCTGTCCGTCGACTGGGACCGCACCTACCGCACCATCGACGCCCGCTCCCGCAAGGTCTCCCAGCTGGCCTTCCTCAAGGACCTCGAGGGCGGCAACGCCTACCTGGCCGAGGCCCCGACCATGTGGGACGTCACCTTCCGCACCGCCGTCGCCCAGGCCGAGCTGGAGGACAAGGAGCGCGAGGGCGCGTACCACCGCATCGCCTTCCACGGCCACGACGGCGCGAAGGTCTGGATCGAGACCACCCGCCCCGAGCTCCTGGCCTCGTGCGTGGCCCTGGTGGCCCACCCCGAGGACGAGCGCTACCGCGAGCTGTTCGGCACCACCGTGACCTCCCCGCTGTTCGGCGTCGAGGTCGAGGTCAAGGCGCACGAGCTGGCCCAGCCCGACAAGGGCTCCGGCATCGCCATGATCTGCACCTTCGGCGACACCACCGACGTCACCTGGTGGCGCGAGCTGGACCTGCCCACCCGCGCGCTGGTGGGCCGCGACGGCCGCTTCGCCCGCGAGACCCCCGAGTGGATCACCGACGACGCCGGCCGGGAGCGCTACGAGCGCCTGTCCGGCGCCACCGTGTTCTCCGCCCAGAAGGCGGTCGTCGAGATGCTCGCCGAGACCGGCGAGATGGAGGGCGAGCCGAAGCGGATCACCCACCCGGTGAAGTTCTACGAGAAGGGCGACAAGCCGCTCGAGATCGTCACCTCCCGCCAGTGGTACATCCGCAACGGCGGGCGCGACGCCGAGCGCCGCGAGACCCTGCTCGAGCGCGGCCGCGAGATCTCCTGGCACCCCGGGTTCATGCGCTCGCGCTACGAGAACTGGGTCGAGGGGCTCAACGGCGACTGGCTCGTCTCCCGCCAGCGCTTCTTCGGCGTCCCGATCCCCGTCTGGTACCCGCTGGACGCGGAGGGCGAGCCCGACTACGCCCGCCCGCTGCTGCCCTCCGAGGCGCAGCTGCCGGTGGACCCGGCCTCCCAGGCCCCCGAGGGCTACGCCCCCGAGCAGCGGGACCAGCCGGGCGGCTTCGCGGCCGACCCGGACGTGCTGGACACGTGGGCGACGTCGTCCCTCACCCCGCAGATCGCGACCGGCTGGGCCGAGGACGAGCGGCTCCACGCCGCGACGTTCCCGATGGACCTGCGCCCCCAGGGCCACGACATCATCCGCACCTGGCTGTTCTCCACGATGGTGCGCGCCGAGACCCTCGCCGGCTCGGTCCCGTGGTCCCACACGGCCCTCTCGGGCTGGATCCTGGACCCGGACCGCAAGAAGATGTCCAAGTCCAAGGGCAACGTCGTGGTCCCGAACGACGTGCTGGAGAAGTACGGGGCCGACGCCGTGCGCTACTGGGCCGCCTCGGCCCGCCTGGGCGCGGACACGGCCTACGACGAGGGGCAGATGAAGATCGGCCGCCGCCTGGCCATCAAGCTGCTCAACGCCTCGAAGTTCGTGCTGATGCAGGGCGTTGACTCCTCGGCCGTGATCGGCCGGGGCGCGACCGCCGCGACGGTGACCAACGGGCTGGACCGCTCGCTGATCGCCCAGCTCGACGCCGTCGTGGCCGCCGCCACCGAGGCCTTCGAGAACTACGAGTACGCCCGCGCGCTGCAGCTCGCGGAGTCGTTCTTCTGGACCTTCACCGACGACTACGTGGAGCTGGTCAAGGACCGCGCCTACGGCGCCCGGGGTCCGGAGGAGCAGGCGTCGGTGCACGCCGCGCTCGCCACGACCCTGGACGCGCTGCTGCGGCTCTTCGCGCCCTTCCTGCCCTTCGCGACCGACGAGGTCTGGTCCTGGTGGCGCGAGGGCACGGTGCACCGCGCCGCGTGGCCGAGCACCGAGGGCTACGCGGAGATCGCCGCGGCGGGCGACGCCGAGGTGCTCACCGTGGTGGGCCGCGCCCTGTCCGGCCTGCGCAAGTCCAAGTCGGAGGCGAAGGTCAAGCAGCGCACCGAGGTCCTGAGCGGCACGGTCTCGGCACCCTCCGAGGTGCTGGGCCGGATCCGCGCCGGCCTGGAGGACCTCAAGGCGGCCGGCAACGTCCGCTCCCTCGACCTCGCCGAGGGCGGGGAGGAGATCCAGGTGGCCGACGTCGCACTCGCGACCGAGGCCTGATCGCCCGAGCCCCGGGGACCGCGTCGAACGGCGCGGTCCCCGGGGCGTTCGCCCCGGACCGAGCGGAGGAGCACGATGCAGGACGACCCCGACTACCCCGTCTACCGCGGCGACCTGGAGAGCTCGGGCACCCGGCCGGTGCTGCGCGCGCACGCCCCGCGCCGCCTCCTCAGCGGCTTCATGGACAAGTTCTACTTCTTCTTCGCCGGGCTGGCCTCCGTGTGGCTCGCGGTCGTGGCGCTCCTGGAGGCCGTGACCCACAGCTGGTGGTCGGCCCTGCTGATCCTGGTCTTCTGGGGCCTGCTGGCCTACCTCACGCTGCCCCGGCTGCACCGCATCCTCACCGCGATCTACGTGCCCGACTACTTCATCGGCCGCACCCAGACCAGCGACGGCCTGCTCGGGGACCCGATCAACCTCGCGCTGCGCGGTGAGTCGGGCGACGTCCACACCGCGATGCGCCGCGCCGGCTGGACCCGGGCCGAGGAGGTCACGCTCGCGAGCTCCTGGCGGATCGTCGACTCGACGCTGCGGCGCGCCTCCTACCCCGAGGCCCCGGTGAGCCCGCTGCTGCTGTTCGGCCGCAAGCAGGACTTCGCCTACCAGCAGGAGGTCGGCGGGAACCCCGGCAAGCGGCACCACGTGCGCTTCTGGAAGACCCCCGAGGGGTGGGTGCTGCCGGGCGGCATCGCCGTGGACTGGGTCGCCGCCGGGACCTACGACCGCTCGGTCGGCGTCTCGCTGTTCACCCTGCAGGTCACCCACAAGATCGACGCGGACACCGACCGCGAGCGGGACTACATCGTGGAGACGGTGACCCACCGGAACCCCGAGGCCACCGTGCGCATGATCGAGGACTTCTCGACCGGCTACCACTCCCGCAACGGCGGGGGCGACTCGATCCGGACCGACGGCGACCTGCCGATCCTGGGCCTGGACGACGTCGTCGAGACCCGGCAGGAGGTCCCCGACCATCACCCGTCCTCGCGCTACTCCCACCACCGGCACCCCGCCGAGCTGATCGAGAAGGCTCCGCTGAACCTCTGGGTCGCGGGCGCGTTGGTCTCCTTCGTGGCGCTGCTGCAGATGGGACGCACCCTCTATCGGATCTTCGAGCCGGGCTACGCGCAGCGCATCGCGGAGGAGGGCGCCGACACGGCCGGGACGCCGGGGCTGACGGCCGAGGTCGTGGGCTACTCGCTGGGGATCCTGACCGCGATCCTGGTGATCCTGGCGCTGTTCCAGGTGTACCTGGCGGTCAACGCCGTGCGCGGGCGCCAGCGCGCCCGCAAGGCCGTGCTCGCGCTGCTGTGCCTGACCTTCGTCGCCAACGCGGTCAGCGTGCTGACCGGGACGGTGGACAGCTCGGTGGTCTACGCGGTCTACGTGCTGATGGGGAGCCAGGTCGCGGCGATGCTGGCCTTCACCTCCGACTCGGCGGTCAACTACACCGTGGCGACCACCCGGGCCCGGCGGACCCGGCGGCGGGAGCGCCGACTCGAACGGCGGGGGCGCCGTGGCACCCCCGCCGTCGCGGAGCCGGAGACCGCGGACCGGGAGGTCCCGGCCGAGCGGCCCTAGTCGAACTGCGGCCCCTGGGTCCGGGAGCGCTTGAGCTCGAAGAACCCGGGGTACGAGGCCAGGGCCAGCGCGCCGTCCCAGACGCGGCCGGCCTCCTCGCCCTTGGGCGCCGGGGACATCACGGGGCCGAAGAACGCGGTGCCGTCGATCGAGATGATCGGGACCCCGACGTCGTCGCCCACCAGGTCCAGCGCCTCCCGGTTGGAGGCGCGCAGCCGCTCGTCGAACTCGTCGGTCTCGGCGTACTGCGCCAGCTCCTCGGGCAGGCCGGCCTCGCGCAGCCCGCGGAGGATCGCCTGGCGGTAGCGCTCGACGTCGTCCTCCTCGTCGGTGCGCTCGGGGTGCAGGGCCGTGCCCACGGCGTCGTAGTAGGGCTTGACCTTGTCCTTCCCGTGCATCTCGCGCACGGCCATGGCGACCCGGGCCGGGCCCCAGCCGTTGTCGGTGTGCCGGCGGTAGTCGGGGTCCAGGTCCCGGCCCTCGTTGAGGGCGCCGAGACTGAACGGGTGCCAGGTGACCTCGACGTCGCGGATCCCCTCGACCTCGGTCATCCAGCGGGAGGTCATCCACGCCCAGGGGCAGGTCGGGTCGAACCAGTAGTCAACGTGCTGGGTCATCGCGTTCTCCTTTGCTCGTCGGTCAGGAAGCGTTCTTGCGGGCCGAGTCCAGCTCGTCGCGGGTGACGAGCCGGGGCTCCTCGGTCCCCCGCACCGCCGCCGCGGTGATCAGGACCTCGGCGACGTCGTCGCGCGAGGGGATCTCGAACATCATGGGCTGCAGCAGCTCCTCCATGATGGCGCGCAGGCCGCGGGCGCCGGTGCCGCGTGCGATGGCGAGCTCGGCGATGGCCTCGACGGCGCCGTCCTCGAAGGACAGCTCCACCTCGTCGAGGGCGAACATGCGCTTGTACTGCTTCACCAGCGCGTTGCGCGGCTCGGTCAGCACGCGGGCGAGGTTCTCGGTATCCAGGCCGTTGAGGCTGGTCAGCACGGGAAGGCGCCCGATGAACTCGGGGATCAGGCCGAACTTCAGCAGGTCCTCCGGGAGGAGCTTCTGCAGGATGTCGACCTCCTTGGCCGACTCCTGGATGGGGGCGCCGAAGCCGATGCCCTTCTTGCCCACGCGCGCGCCCACGATCTCCTCGAGCCCGGCGAAGGCGCCGGCCACGATGAACAGGACGTTGCTGGTGTCGATCTGGAGGAAGTCCTGCTGGGGGTGCTTGCGCCCGCCCTGGGGCGGCACGGCCGCCACGGTGCCCTCGAGGATCTTCAGCAGGGCCTGCTGGACGCCCTCGCCGGAAACGTCGCGGGTGATCGAGGGGTTCTCGGACTTGCGCGAGATCTTGTCGATCTCGTCGATGTAGATGATGCCGGTCTCGGCCTTCTTGACGTCGTAGTCGGCGGCCTGGATCAGCTTCAGGAGGATGTTCTCCACGTCCTCGCCCACGTAGCCCGCCTCGGTGAGGCTCGTGGCGTCGGCCACCGCGAAGGGGACGTTGAGCTTCTTCGCCAGCGTCTGGGCGAGGTAGGTCTTGCCGGATCCGGTGGGGCCGACCATGAGGATGTTCGACTTGGCGAGGTCGACCTCCTCCCCGGAGGTCGCCAGCAGCGCCTGGCCGCTGGTCGGCTGGCCCGAGTCCCGGGCCTGGATGCGCTTGTAGTGGTTGTACACGGCCACGGAGAGCGCCCGCTTGGCGGGCTCCTGGCCGATCACGTACTCCTGGAGGAAGTCGAAGATCTCGCGCGGGCGGGGCAGCTCCATCGAGGCGATCTCGGCGACCTCGGTCAGCTCCTCCTCGATGATCTCGTTGCACAGCTCGATGCACTCGTCGCAGATGTACACGCCGGGGCCGGCGATGAGCTTGCGCACCTGCTTCTGCGTCTTGCCGCAGAAGGAGCACTTGAGCAGGTCGGCGCTTTCACCGATTCTGGACATGACTGATCCTCGCTTCTGAAGAGGCCCCTGGCAGGGTGGTGGAGCGGCAGCGCCGCCTCTCGACTCACGGTCTCCAGGCTACCCCGTACTCGGCGGGACGGCCCCATCTGTGACCTGCGCGGACGTCGTCGGCCGCGGATGACGCCGTGCGGCGGGCCCGGACGACGCCGCCGGCCGGCCCGGGGACCCCGGACCGGCCGGCTCCGACGGCACCCCGGGACTAGTCCTGGGTGACGATCGCCGGCTTGTTGATCTTGCGCGACTCGAGGACCTGGTCGATGAGGCCGTAGCTCAGCGACTCCCCGGCGGTCAGGATCTTGTCGCGCTCGATGTCCTTGTTGACCTCCTCGCTGGTCTTGCCCGAGTGCAGGGCGAGGGTGTCCTCGAGCCAGGTCCGCATGCGCATGACCTCGTTGGCGTGGATCTCGATGTCCGAGGCCTGGCCGCCCTGCTGGCCGGCCAGCGCGGGCTGGTGGATCAGCACGCGGGCGTTCGGCAGCGCGAGCCGCTTGCCGGGGGTGCCGGCCGCGAGCAGCACGGCCGCGGCCGAGGCCGCCTGGCCCAGGCACACGGTCTGGATCTCGGGGCGGATGTACTGCATCGTGTCGTAGATCGCCGTCATCGCGGTGAAGGAGCCGCCGGGCGAGTTGATGTACAGCGTGATGTCCCGGTCCGGGTCCTGGGACTCCAGGACCAGCAGCTGGGCCATGATGTCGTCGGCCGAGGCGTCGTCGACCTGCACGCCGAGGAAGATGATGCGGTCCTCGAAGAGCTTGGCGTAGGGATCCTGGCGCTTGTAGCCGTAGGGGGTGCGCTCCTCGAAGTTGGGGAGGATGTAGCGCGAGGTCGGCATCGCCGGGGCGGCGGCCCGGCCGGAGGTGGTCTGCGGGATGGCGAGGTTCATGGGTTCTCCTGGAAGTCTGGTTCGAGCGGTGGCCTGCCGGTGGGGCTAGGCCTCGTCCTTGAGGGTTCCGCCGCCGCCGGAGACGGAGCCGGCGCTCTGGGCGACGTGGTCGAAGAAGCCGTACTCGAGGCCCTCCTCGGCGGTGAACCAGTTGTCGCGGTCGTTGTCCTTGAGGATCTGCTCGACGCTCTTGCCGGTCTGCTCCGCGGTCAGCTCGGACAGGCGGCGCTTCATCGACAGGATCAGCTCGGCCTGCGTGCGGATGTCCGACGCCGTGCCGCCGATGCCGCCCGAGGGCTGGTGCATCAGGATCCGGGCGTTGGGGGTCGCGTAGCGCTTGCCCGGGGTGCCCGAGGAGAGCAGGAACTGGCCCATCGAGGCCGCCATGCCGGTGGCGATGGTGACGACGTCGTTGGGGATCAGCTGCATCGTGTCGTAGATGGCCATGCCCGCGGTGATCGAGCCACCCGGGGAGTTGATGTAGAGGTAGATGTCCGCCTTGGGGTCCTCGGCGGAGAGCAGCAGCATCTGCGAGCAGATGAGGTTGGCGTTGTCGTCGCGGACGTCCGAGCCCAGCCAGATGATCCGCTCCTTGAGGAGGCGGTTGTAGACGTGGTCGTCCTGGCCGTTGGACGGCTGGCTCATCGCAGGGGTGCTCGCACTGCCTGCGCCGTAGGGAAGCTGGGGTGCCATGTGATGTCCTCTTTCACTGTCATCAGGTGGCCCGCCTCGCCGTCCGGAGGGGCGGGGCGGCGGACCGCTGTTCTCTGTGTACGAGACTAGTAGGCGCCCGCGGGCGCGTCCGGCCTCTCGAGGGGGAGTTCGCTGATGGCGTGCCGTGCTCGCTCTGGGCGAGCACGGACCCGGACGTCCTCCGGAGACGACGACGCCGCGCCCTGCTCGGCCGTGCGCGGGGCACGGACGAGCGGGACGCGGCGTCGTGGTGGGGCGACCGGGAGGCCGGGCGCCGGCCGGGCTACTTCTGCTCGGTCTCGGCCTCGGCCTGCTCCTCGCCGGCGGGGCTGATGACGGAGGACAGGTCCACGGCGGCGCCGTTGGAGTCGACGACCTCGGCCTGCTCGAGCACCTTGGCCAGGGCCTTGGAGCGACGGACCTCGCCGACCATCATGCCGGCCTGGCCCGAGGAGTCGAGCATCTGCGCGAACTGGTTCGGGTCCATGCCGTACTGCGAGGACATCGAGATGATGTACTCGATGAGCTCGGACTGCTCGACGCCGAGCTCCTCCTTCTCGGCGATCGCGTCGAGGATGACCTCGTTCTTGAAGGCGCGCGCGGTGTTCTCGCGGACCTCGGAGCGGTGCTCCTCGGAGTCGTGGTCGGCCTCGGCGTTGGGGTTCTCGAAGTGCTGCTTGACCTGGTCCTCGACGACCTGCTCGGGCACGGGGACCTCGACCAGCTCGACGAGGCGGTCCAGCACCTTGTCGCGCGCGGCGTTGCCCTGCTCGGCGAGCTTGGACTGCGAGGCCTGCTTCTTCAGGTCCTCCTTGAGCTCCTCGATCGTGTCGAACTCGGAGGCCAGCTGGGCGAAGTCGTCGTCGGCCTCGGGGAGCTCGCGCTCCTTCACGGCGGTGACCTTGACCTTGACGGTGGCCTTCTCGCCGGAGTGCTCGCCGCCGGAGAGGGTGCTCTCGAAGGTCGCGTCCTCCTCGGCGGAGAGGCCGGTGATGGCCTCGTCCAGGCCCTCGAGCATGGTGCCGGCGCCGACCTGGTAGGACAGGTCGTTCGCGGCGTCGACCTCCTCGTCCTCGATCAGGGCCTGCAGGTCCAGGGTCACGAAGTCGTCCTGGGCCGCGGGGCGGTCCACGGACTTCAGGGTGCCGAAGCGGCCGCGGAGGTCGTCGAGGGCCTTCTGCTCGTCCTCGGCGGTGACCTCGGCGGCGTCGATCTCGACCTTGATGCCGGAGTAGTCGGGCAGCTCGACCTCGGGGCGGATGGTGACCTGGATGGAGACCGAGATGTCCGCCTCGCGGTTCTCGGAGTCCGGCTTGGCCAGGACCTCGACCTCGGGCTGGGCCAGCGGGGTCAGCTCGTTCTCGGTCAGCGCCTGCTGGTAGTAGCCGTTGAGGCCGTCGTTCAGGGCGTTCTCGACGACGAAGTCGAACCCGACGCGCTGGTCGATCAGCGAGGAGGGGACCTTGCCCTTGCGGAAGCCGGGGAGCTGGATCTGGTTCGCCAGGTCCTTGTAGGTCTTGTTGAGATGCGGCTTGAACTCCGCGAAGGGGACGTCGACCTGGATCTTGGCCAGGGTGGGGTTCAGTTTCTCGACGGCGGTCTTCACTTCCGTGGATCTCCTACGACTCGGTTTCGGTGCCCCGCGGTTGCACGGCACGTGGTCAGCTCTCAGTGGTCAAATGCCGCAGCGCACGACGTCGCGGTGCAACCTCGCGCCTCGTGCGGCGGGATTTGCCGTTCGAACGTCGGGGCGACAGGACTCGAACCTGCGATCTCCTGCTCCCAAAGCAGGCGCGCTAGCCACTGCGCTACGCCCCGTGAAGGCAAACGCCAGTTTAGCGGCTCGCATTCCTTTTGCGAACTCCGAGCGGCGCCTGACACGGGTCGGATCGATTTGACGGCGCGCGCCGGGGTGGGGTTATATGGGCGAGTCCCTCCGTGGGATGAGCGTCTCCTCGGGGATGTAGCTCAATGGTAGAGCCTCAGTCTTCCAAACTGATTACGCGGGTTCGATTCCCGTCATCCCCTCCGCACCGGCAAGCGCCCGGGCCCTCCCCCTCGCGGGGCCGGCCCGGGCGCTTTCGCGTGGGAGGGGCGGGCGCGGCGGGCTCGACCGCCGGGCGCCCGTCCGCTCCGCGTGGCCCGCCCTTCGCGTGGAGCGACGGCCGCCCGCGCTAGGCGGCCCGGGCGGCGTCGTCCCCCGCCTGGCACACCGTGCACCAGTAGAGCTTGCGCCCGCCGAGGTCCTCGACGACGATCGTGTCCCTCCCGCAGACCCGGCAGTCCCGCCCGTGGCGCAGGTAGACGTAGTTGGCGTGCTCGCGCCAGGCCCGCTGCGCCGGGATGCCGGGGCGGTGCTCGGGGGCGGTGGTGACGATCCGGCCGAGCTCCACGCCGATGTTCATCAGCGTGACGTTGTCCCGCCACAGCATCCGCAGCGTCTCCGCCGGCACGTGCCGGGCCGGGGCGTAGGGGTTCTGCGCGGCGCGGAACAGGCTCTCGGCCCGGAAGATGTTCCCGATGCCGGCGATCGCCTTCTGGTCCATGAGCACCGCGCCGATCGGCCGCGAGGTCCGCGCGCAGGCGTCGTAGAACGGCTCCGGGTCGGCCTCGGGGTCCAGCGGGTCCGGGCCGAGCTGCGAGCGCAGGGCGGCGACGCCGGCCGGCTCCAGGACGCGGCAGATCGTCGCTCCGACGAGGTCCGCGTACCCGTGCCGGGAGACCAGCCGCACGCGCGTCGTCGCCCGCGGGGCCGGCGGCTCGAGGTAGCCCGCGGCGTCGTCCTCCCCGTCCCCGCTCTCCTGCTCGCCGATGCGCCGGGGCGCGCCGATGGAGGAGGCCTGGATGAACTGCTCGTCGCCGCCGAAGGTCCAGGAGCCGTACATGCCCAGGTGCACGTTCATCGTCAGCTTGTTCTCGAACTCGAGGAAGAAGTGCTTGCCGTGGGCGTAGGAGCGCACCGCCCGCTCCCCGTCGACCAGGGCGGCGCCCCGGCCGAAGCGGCCCTGGGGGCTGCTCACGGCCAGGGTCTCCCCCACGAAGTTGTCGCCGAACTTGATCGCGACCCGGCGGACCGAGTGACCCTCGGGCATCTCAGCGCCTCCCCCGCGGCCCGCGGATCACGAGGCCTCGGCGCCCAGGCGGTGGCCGTGGATGCGGCCGGTGGCCTCGAACTCCTCCATCTGCCCGATGCGGCGGACGTGGCGCTCCTCCCCCGAGAAGTCGGTGGTCAGGAAGACCCGGATGATCTCCAGGGCCTCCTCGCGGGTGTGCTGGCGGCCGCCCACGGCCACGACCTGCGCGTTGTTGTGCTCGCGGGCGAGCGCGGCGGTCTCGGCGTTCCAGGCCAGCGCGGCGCGGATGCCGTGGACCTTGTTGGCGGCCATCTGCTCGCCGTTGCCGGAGCCGCCGAGCACGATCCCCAGGGAGTCCTGGCCGCCCTCCCGGTCCGCGCGCACCGCGAGCGCGGCGTTGATGCAGAAGCTCGGGTAGTCGTCCTGCGGGTCGTAGTCCTGCGGGCCGTGGTCGACCATCTCGAATCCCTCGTCGGTGAGCGATGCGATGAGGTACCTGCTGATCTCTAGCCCCGCGTGGTCCGTCGCGATGTGGATGCGCACGTTTCGTCCCGTTCGTCGTCAGTGGTCAGGTGGCAAGCGGGGGCCCGCGCTGTTCTCTGCCAGCGGTACCGGGCGCCCAGGCCCAACAGTACCGGCTCCGTGTAATAACCTGAGGACCAGTGATCTGAACCCGTCTTCGAAAGGTGTCGACATGCCAGGACTGAATCTGACGCGCCAGGAGGCCGAGGAGCGGGCCGCCGTCGTCACGCGCGTGGACTCGTACCGCGTGGAGGTGGACCTGACCGCCTCCGAGACCGTCTTCCCCTCGACCACCACGGTGGCCTTCGACGCCGTCGCCGGTTCCTCGACCTTCATCGACGCGATCACCGACCGGGTGCACCGCGTGACCCTGAACGGGCGCGAGCTGGACCCGGCCGAGGTCTCCGACGGCGTGCGCATCCAGCTGCCGGACCTCGCCGAGCGCAACGAGCTCACGGTCGTGGCCGACGCGCTGTACACCAACACCGGCGAGGGCCTGCACCGCTTCGTCGACCCGGTGGACGGCGAGGTCTACCTCTACTCCCAGTTCGAGGTCCCGGACTCCCGGCGGGTGTTCGCCGTCTTCGAGCAGCCGGACCTGAAGGCCGAGTTCGTCTTCTCCGTGACCGCGCCCGCGGGCTGGACCGTGGTCTCCAACCAGCCGGTCGCCTCGACCGAGGCGGCCGAGGCCGGCACCGTCTGGGCCTTCGAGCCCACCCCGCGCATCTCCTCCTACATCACCGCCCTGGTGGCCGGCCCCTACGACTCCGTGACCGACGAGGTGACCTCCTCGGACGGCCGCGTGGTGCCGATGGCCGTCTACGCCCGCCGCTCGCTCATGGGCCACCTGGACCACGCCGAGATCTTCGAGCTGACCAAGCAGGGCATGGCCTTCTACGAGGAGCAGTTCGGCGTCCCCTACCCCTTCGAGAAGTACGACCAGCTCTTCGTGCCGGAGTTCAACGCCGGCGCCATGGAGAACGCCGGCTGCGTGACGATCCTCGAGGACTACATCTTCCGGTCCAAGACCACCGAGGCGATGATCGAGCGGCGCGCCATCACCGTGCTGCACGAGCTCGCGCACATGTGGTTCGGCGACCTGGTCACCATGCGCTGGTGGAACGACCTGTGGCTCAACGAGTCCTTCGCGGAGTTCATGTCCCACCTGGCCGCCGTCGCCAACACCCGGTTCGACAACGCCTGGACCACGTTCTCCGCGATGGAGAAGACCTGGGCTTACCGCCAGGACCAGCTGCCCTCGACCCACCCGATCATGGCCCCGATCCGGGACCTGCACGACGTCCAGGTCAACTTCGACGGCATCACCTACGCCAAGGGCGCCTCGGTGCTGCGGCAGCTGGTGGCCTGGGTGGGCCAGGAGCAGTTCATGCGGGCGCTCACCGCCTACTTCGGCAAGCACTCGTGGGGCAACGCGACGCTCGCGGACCTCATGGTCGAGCTCGAGGCGACCTCCGGCCGGGAGCTGTCCTCCTGGTCCGAGGCCTGGCTCGAGACCGCCGGGGTCAACACGCTGACGCCCTCCGTCGAGACCGACGAGGAGGGCGCGATCCAGCGGATCGAGGTCATCCAGACCGCGCCCAACGACCACCCGGTGCTGCGTCCGCACCGCATGACCGCCGGCTTCTACGACCTGCGGGACGGGGCCCTGGTGCGCACGCACGGCGTGGAGTTCGACGTCGACGGCGAGCGGACCGAGGTCCCCGACGTCGCCGGCCGTCCCCGCCCCGACCTGATCCTCCTGAACGACGAGGACCTCGCCTACGCCAAGGTGCGGCTCGACGAGCGCTCCTTCGACGTCGCCGTCGAGCACCTGCGCGACTTCCAGGAGTCCCTCCCGCGCGCCGTCGTGTGGGGGGCGGCGTGGGACAGCACGCGCGACGGCCAGGTGCCCGCCCGCCACTTCGTGGACCTGGTGCTCAACAACATCGACGCCGAGACCGACTCGACCACGATCCTGACCCAGCTGCGCAACCTGGCCACCACGCTCCGGCTCTACGTGCGCCCGGACGCCCAGCAGGACACCCGGGAGAAGGCGGCCGGGCGGCTCTGGGAGATCGCCCGGGAGGCCGACGCCGGGTCCGACCGTCAGCTGCAGTTCGTCCAGGCCTTCGCCCAGCACGCCTCCACCGAGGCGCACCTCGACGCCGTCGAGTCGCTGATGGGCGGCGAGACCGCGCTCGAGGGCCTGGAGATCGACCAGGACCTGGAGTGGAAGCTGCTCACCGCGCTGGTGGCGGGCGGCCGCCGGGGCGCGGAGGACGTCGACGCCGCGGCCGCCCGGGACAATACCTCGACCGGCGCCCAGCGCGCCGCCCAGGCCCGCGCCTCGATCCCCACCCCGGAGGCCAAGGAGGAGGTGTGGCGGCAGGTCGTGGAGCGCCACGAGCTGCCCAACGTCATTCAGCGCTCAGCCATCGCGGGGTTCAACAACACCAGCCGCGCCTCGCTGCTGCGGCCCTTCATCGGCCGCTACTTCGAGGCCATCGAGGGCGTGTGGGACGGGCTGTCGCACGAGATCTCGCAGCAGATCATCGGCGGGCTCTTCCCGCAGGTCGTGGACCGCGACGTGCTCGAGGCCTCGGAGCGCTTCCTCTCCGGGCTGGACGAGGGCAAGGCCTCGCTGCGCCGGCAGGTGATGGAGGGCCGCGACGGCATCGAGCGGGCCCTGCGCGTCCAGGCCGCCGACGAGATCGACGAGGCGTGAGCCTGGAACCCTCCCCGAGCCTCTACGAGCAGATCGGCGGCCACGCGGCCTTCCAGCGCCTCACCACGGAGTTCTACTCCCGCGTGGCCGCCGACCCGGGCTTCGCCGCGATGTACCCGGAGGCGGACCTGGAGCCGGCGCGGGTGCGCCTGGAGATGTTCCTCGAGCAGTACTTCGGCGGGCCGGGCACCTACGGCGAGCTGCGCGGGCACCCGCGGCTTCGGATGCGCCACGCCCCGTTCAGGATCGACGCCGCGGCCCGCCGGACGTGGCTGCGCTGCATGCGCGAGTCGCTCGACGTCCTGGAGCTGCCGCCGATGCTGGACGGGCTGGTGTGGGACTACTTCGAGCGCGCGGCGCACGCTATGACCAACACGCCCGGTTAGGGACGCCCGCCGCGGCTCAGAGCGCGGCGGGTCGCCGGGCCAGGATGTGCCCGGCGCGGTTGCTCAGCCGGCTCCAGGGCCCGTTGGTGAACAGCTCGAAGGCCTCCGCGGCGTCGTTGAACCCCAGCACGGTGGCGCCGAAGGCCGCGCCGGTGACGATGCCGCGCTCGTCCTGCGTGCCCCAGATGCGCGAGCGCACCGTGCTCAGCACCGCGGCCCCGGGGTTGGCGGGCAGCGCCGCCTCGACCGCGCGCATCCCCTCGCGGGAGGCGGTGTCGATCTCCTCGGCGCTCACCGTGCCGGCGCGCTCCCAGCCCGCGGCGGGCGGGACGACGCCGGCCCACGCCGCCCTGACCTCGACGGGCGGCAGCGTCAAGACCCCGCCGGCCTTCTCCTGCCGCGCGAGGCGGTCCAGGATCGCCGAGGCCTGCACGGTGAGGTCGAGGTCGGCCGGGGCGGCGAGGTGTAGCGCCCGCATGCCCAGCACCGTGGGCACCTGCTCGAGCAGGGTCTCCCCGCTCATGACCGGGACCCACGCGGCGAGGACGGAGCCCCGCGCCTGGAGCCGGACGGCGGCGGCGTCGTCGATGGACCGGACCCGGGAGAGCAGGGTCGCCAGGTCCTTCGACTGGGCGGGGTCGGCGAGCATGATGGAGGGGTCGGACACGTGGGGCACCGTTTCTGCGGTCGGGGGCGGGAGACTCCCCCATTATGCTCCCGACGCCGGCGGCCGCCGCACCCGTATTGCGGGGCGTGAACACGTGGGCCGAGTGCGGCCTTCGCTACAGTGGTGACCGTGAGCACTTTCGACGACCACCGCACGCCGGACGGCGACTTCGACCCCACCGGCGCCCTCCTGAGCATGCTGGACCTGGAGCCCACCGAGCCGCTGCGCACCACCGAGGACATCTTCGTGGGCCGCACCGTGGGCCCGGAGACCCGCCGCGTCTTCGGCGGGCAGGTGCTGGGGCAGTCGGTCATCGCGGCGGCCCGCACGGTCGCCGAGGACCGGGCCGTCCACTCGCTGCACGGCTACTTCCTGCGCCCGGGCGACGTGACCCGCCCGATCACCTTCGGCGTCGAGCGCATGCGCGACGGCGGCTCGTTCTCGGCCCGCCGGGTGCACGCCTACCAGGAGGGCCGGGTGATCCTCTCGTGCATCGCCTCGTTCCAGTCCGAGGACGAGGGGCTCGAGCACCAGGAGCCGATGCCGGAGGGCATCCCCGACCCCGAGAGCCTGCCCAGCCCGGCGGACCTGTGGGGGCACATCGACTCGCCGCTCGCGCAGCGCGTGGTGCGCGGGCGCCCCTTCGACCTGCGCTACGTGACCGAGCCGATCTACCTCCGGGCGTCCGAGGACCGCTCGGCCGAGAACGCGGTCTGGTTCAAGACCCACTCGGCGCTGCCCGACGACCCGCGCATCCACCGCGCCGCCATCGCCTACGCCTCCGACTACACGCCGATGGACCCGATCCTGCGGCGCCACGGCCGCTCGTGGGCGGACATCGGGATGAACATGGCCTCCCTGGACCACGCGATCTGGTGGCACCGGGAGGCGCGCGCCGACGAGTGGCTGCTGTACGTCCAGACCTCGCCCAACGCCTCGAACACCCGCGGGCTGGCGTGCGGGCGGATCTTCGACGCCGCGGGCCGGCTGATCGCGAGCACCGCGCAGGAGGGGCTGGTGCGGCTGCCGGAGCGGTCGGCGTCGGGCTCCGGGGGCGCGAAGGGCTGATCCGGGTGCGCGCTCTGGGGTGAGCCGGGACGCTGGGTCGGGGTGCTGGACCGGGGTGTCGGACTGGGGTGCTGGGCCGGTGGGCTGGGCCGAGGCGCCGGGCTCGGGCCCATGCCGGGGTTCCGTAGGCGGGACGGCCCATCCGCCCCTCCCTCCCCCTTCCCCCCCCCAAAAAAATGCGCGAAGGCCCCCTGCTCCACAGAGAGCAGGGGGCCTTCGGCCGTCGGCCGGGCGCCCCGCGGCGGGGCACCGGACCGACTAGTCGCGGGTCAGGCGGCGGTGGGTGAACCGGTGCGGGCGCGCGGCCTCGGGGCCGAGGCGCTCGACCTTGTTCTCCTCGTACGACTCGAAGTTGCCCTCGAACCAGTACCAGTTGTCCGGGTTCTCCTCCGTGCCCTCCCAGGCGAGGATGTGGGTCGCGACCCGGTCGAGGAACCACCGGTCGTGGGAGACCACCACGGCGCAGCCGGGGAACTCCAGTAGCGCGTTCTCGAGCGAGCTCAGGGTCTCGACGTCGAGGTCGTTGGTCGGCTCGTCGAGCAGCAGCAGGTTGCCGCCCTGCTTGAGGGTCAGCGCGAGGTTCAGGCGGTTGCGCTCGCCGCCGGAGAGCACCCCGGCCTTCTTCTGCTGGTCCGGGCCCTTGAAGCCGAACGCCGAGACGTAGGCGCGCGAGGGCATCTCGACCTGGCCGACCTGGATGAAGTCCAGCCCGTCGGAGACGACCTCCCACAGCGACTTCTCGGGGTCGATGTTGGAACGGTTCTGATCCACGTAGGAGATCTTCACCGAGTCGCCGATCCGCAGCTCGCCGCCGTCGAGGGACTCGAAACCCACGATGGTCTTGAACAGGGTCGACTTGCCGACGCCGTTGGGGCCGATCACGCCGACGATGCCGTTGCGCGGCAGCGAGAAGGACAGGCCGTTGATGAGGATCCGGCCGTCGAAGCCCTTCTCCAGGTTGTCGGCCTCGATGACCTGCTGGCCCAGGCGCGGGCCCGGCGGGATCTGGATCTCCTCGAAGTCGAGCTTGCGGGTCTTCTCCGCCTCGGCCGCCATCTCCTCGTACCGGTTCAGGCGGGCCTTGGACTTGGTCTGGCGGCCCTTGGAGTTGGAGCGGACCCAGTCCAGCTCGTCCTTGAGGCGCTTGGAGAGCTTGGCGTCCTTCTTGCCCTGGACCTCCATGCGCTTCTGCTTGGTCTCCAGGTAGGTCGAGTAGTTGCCCTCGTAGCCGTGCAGCCGGCCGCGCTCGACCTCGCAGATCCACTGGGCGACGTGGTCCAGGAAGTACCGGTCGTGGGTCACGGCGAGCACGGCGCCGGGGTAGCTGGCGAGGTGCTGCTCGAGCCAGAGGACGGACTCGGCGTCGAGGTGGTTGGTGGGCTCGTCGAGGAGCAGGAGATCGGGCTTCTGCAGCAGGAGCTTGCACAGCGCGACGCGGCGGCGCTCACCGCCGGAGAGGACCTTGACGTCGGCATCGCCCGGGGGGCAGCGCAGGGCGTCCATCGCCTGGGCGAGCTGGCTGTCCAGGTCCCAGGCGTTGGCGGCGTCGATGTCGGTCTGGAGCGTGCCCATCTCCTCCATCAGCGCGTCGAAGTCCGCGTCGGGATCGGCCATCTCGGCCGAGATCTCGTTGTAGCGGTCGAGCTTGGACTTGATCTCGCCCACGCCCTCCTCCACGTTGCCGAGGACGGTCTTGTCCTCGTTCAGCGGCGGCTCCTGGAGCAGGATGCCGACCGAGTAGCCGGGGCTCAGGCGCGCCTCGCCGTTGGAGGGCGTGTCGAGTCCGGCCATGATCTTCAGGATCGTGGACTTGCCGGCGCCGTTGGGGCCGACGACGCCGATCTTGGCGCCGGGGTAGAACGACATCGTCACGTCGTCGAGGATGAGCTTGTCGCCCACCTTCTTGCGAGCCTTAGACATCGTGTAGATAAATTCAGCCATACGTTCCAGGCTACTATGCGCGACGCCGTGGGTCAGGCGGCGATGAGCGGGGTCACGGCGCGGCGGGCCCTGGCGCCGCGGGAACGACGCGGCAGGGCGTGCCGTGCGGGCGGGGAGCACGACGCTACGCTGGTCCCATGAGAGCCAGATCACCCCGACCGGGGACCCGCCGGGGCGAGGAGCGCCACGTCGACCGCGTCGTCGCCTTCGGGGACGCGGTGGTGGCGATCGCGATCACCCTGGTCGTGCTGCCCATCGTCGACGCCGCGACCGACGCCCCCAGCGCGGCCGACTACTTCTCCTCCAACGGGCTGAGCCTCGCCTCGGCGGGGCTGAGCTTCGTGGTCATCGCGGTCTTCTGGCGCGCCCACCACTGGCTGTTCACCGACGCCACGGGGTACTCCTCGGCGATCCTGCACCTCGAGGCCCTCTGGCTCGCCTCCATCGTCTTCCTCCCGGTGGCCACGGTCCTCGACTTCACCGGGGACGGGGGCGACCCGCTCGCGCTGGGGGTCTACATCGGGACCATGCTGGTCGGCTCCGTGACGCTGCGGGTCGAGCGGCTGCTGCTGGAGCGCGGCGGGTACATCCGGGACGGGGCGCACATTCCGGCGCCCGAGCTGTGGGCCGGCGCGGGGCTGCTGGCCGCGGCGCTGGTGCTGGCGGTGGCCTTCCCGCGCATTGGCGCCTACTGGCTGCTGCTGCTGTTCCTGGAGGAGCCGCTGCTGGCCGCGGTGCGTCGGACCGGCCGGGGCTGAGGGCCGGGGTCCGACGCCGGACCGGCTGGAGTCGAGGGCCGGGACCCGACGCCGGACCGGCCGGGCGGCGTCGCCCTCCCCTACCCCGCGGAGAGCGCCCAGGGCACCAGCGTGAACGCCAGGACGAAGATCAGCCCGAACCCGATGACGTTCATCCACAGCCCGGTCCGGACCATCTGCCGGATGCTCACGGCCCCCGAGCCGAAGGCGATCGCGTTGGGCGCGGTCGCGACCGGCAGCATGAAGGCGCACTGGCACGCCTGGGTCACCAGGATGGCCAGGAGCACCGGGTCGAAGCCGAGACCCAGCGCGACGCCGGCGACGATCGGCACGAAGGTCGCGATGGTCGCCATCGAGCTGGTGATCTCGGTGACCGCCAGCACCGCGACCAGGATGACCGCGAGCACGAGCCAGAACGGCAGCCCCTCGAGCCCGGCGAAGGAGTCCCCGACCCAGTCCGAGAGGCCCGTGGCCGTGACCTGGCCCGAGAGCGCGAGCCCGCCGCCGAAGAGGATGAGCGTGCCCCACGGGATCTCGCGGGCGGCGTCCCAGTCCATGACCATGACGCCGGCCGCCGGGCGCGCCGGGACGAGGAACGTGGTCAGCCCCGCGATCATCGCGATGACGGCGTCGGTGGCCCAGGGGTCCTCGAAGACCAGGGGCACCAGGATCCAGGACAGGGCGGCGCCGCAACAGATGAGCGCGATCAGCTTCTCGCCGGCCGACATGCGCCCGAGCTTGGACAGCTCGTGCAGGAACAGCTGCCGGCCGCCGGGCAGTTCGTCGATCTCCGGGCGCCAGAGCACCTGGGCGATCACGAGCCATCCCGCGGCGAGGAACACGACCACCAGCGGGATGCCGAAGACCATCCACTGCAGGAAGGTCACGGTGTGGCCGAGGTTCTCGCGGATGAAGCCGACGACGAAGACGTTGCCCGGCGTGGCGATGATGGTGCCGAAGGCCGAGATGGTCGCCGAGTACGCGATCCCGAGCATCAGCCCGACGCCGAACCGGGACTTCCGCGCGACCCCGTCCTGGTCCTCGATCAGCCCCACCAGTGACAGTCCCAGCGGGATCATCATCAGCGCGGTCGCGGTGTTGGAGACCCACATGCCGAGGACCGCGGTCGCGATCATCATGCCCAGCACCATGCGCGTCGGCTTGGTCCCAACGGCGAGCACCACCAGCAGCGCGATCCGCCGGTGCAGGCCCCACCGCTGGATGCCCAGCGCCAGGAGGAAGCCGCCCAGGAACAGGAAGATGATCTGGCTGGCGTAGGAGGGCGCCAGCTCCTCCATGGTGGTCACGCCGAAGGCCGGCAGGAGCACGAGCGGCATCAGGGCGGTCACGGGCAGGGGCGCCGCCTCGGTGATCCACCAGGTCCCCATGAGGACGACGACGCCGGCCACGACCCGCGCCTCGTGCGGCACCTCGGCCGGCATCGCGGCGAAGGCGGCGAACGCCGCGAGGGCGCCGAGCACCAGCCCCGCGTAGCGGATGGTGCGAGTTCGGGGTGTGAACGCGGGGGCGAGGTCACCGGGTGATGCCGCGGACGTCGTCGTGGTCGTGGTGGTGGCGCCCGGGGGCATGCGCCGCTCCTTGTCTCGGGGGTCGGGGGACGCGCACGCCTCCGACGGGGTCCCGAGGGCGGCAGGAGGGCCACGGCAGATTGGCGACGACCGGTCGGAAGCCGCCGGCCGGAATTGGCCGGTGGACGGCTGTCGGCCGGTCGACGACTGTCGGCCGGACGTGGCCGATCGGCCAAGGGGGCTGGTCGGCCATGACCGGTCGGTCGATGCCGGCCGGTGCCGCCCTCCGCGATCCGCGGGCGTCGAGGGGTGCGGGTGATCTGGTGAAGGATACCAAAGCGGGGGGCGACGGCGAGCGCCGGACGGCCTCAGCCCCCGCCCCGGATCGAGCAGTCCCAGCGCCACGGGCGCCCCTTGGTCTCCGGGGTGCGGCCGGTCGCGGCGAGCAGGTCCCGCCAGGGGTCCCCCGTGCGCGGCGCGGCGGGGAAGATCCGGTCGAGGCAGGCGGTGACGACGTCGTCCTCGGCCCGGTACGCGATCCCCTGGGCGCGCAGGATGTCCGAGGCGTGCAGCGCGAGCTCGACGATGCCCATGGCCGCCAGCCCCGAGCGGTCCGGCCGCCCGTGCGGGTGCCAGCCGATGCGATCCGGCGGCGCGCTGGCCACGACCGCGACCAGCAGTCCCCCGACGGCGTCGAGGCAGTCGAGGACGGCGCGCGTGCCGCCCTCCTCCTCGGGCCAGAAGAGGCCCACGGGGCGGCCGGGCCGGACGCCGAACTCCCGCAGGGGAGCGTATCCCTCGTGCCCGTGGCGCCCCGAGAGCTGCAGGGCGTAGGAGCCCAGGTCGTCGAGGATGTGCATGACGGTCTCCCGGCAGGTCCAGTCGAGGCCCTCGGCGGGCAGCTCCCAGGCGGCGTCGGGGACGAGCGCGAACCGCTCGCGCACGGCGTCGAGGGCCGACTGGACGTCCTGGGCGGTGGGGCGGGCCGTGATGGCGTTCATGGGCCGATCATGCCACGCGGGGCGCGCTACCGTGGAGGCGAGCCCCACTCCCGTGACCCCGGAGGCATCGTGTCGAAGAAGAAGTCGCCCGACCACGGCGCGGCCACGCCCGCCCTCGCCCTGCTGCGGCGCGAGGGCGTGTGGCACCGCCTCCACTCCTACGAGCACGAGGACCGGGCGGAGTTCGGCGCCGAGGCGGCCGAGCGGCTCGGTGCCGACCCCGGCCGCGTCTTCAAGACCCTCATGATCACGGGGCAGGGCGCCTACGCGCTCGCGCTCGTCCCGGTCCCGGACCTCCTGGACCTGAAGCGCGGCGCCGCGGCCGCCGGGTGGAAGTCGGCGCGCCTGGCCGATCCCCGGCTGGCGGAGCGGCGCAGCGGCTACGTGGTCGGCGGGATCTCGCCGCTGGGGCAGAAGACCCCCGTGCCGCTCCTGCTCGACGGCTCGGCGGGGCGCTTCGAGAGCATCATGGTCTCCGGCGGCAGGAGGGGGTTGGAGGTCGAGCTGGCGCCCGCGGACCTGCTGAACCTGACCGGCGGCCGGTACGCCGAGCTGACCCGAGCCTGACGGCCGGCACGTGGAGCCGATCCGGGCCTGACGGCCGGCACGTGGAGCCGATCCGGGCCTGACGGCCGGTACGCCGAGCTGACCCGGGCCTGACGGCCGGCACGTGGAGCCGATCCGGGCCTGACGGCCGGTACGTGGAGCCCACCCGAGCGTGACGGCCTCGCAGCTTGCTCGCTCGCGCCGAGCGAAGCCCGTCCCGCGTCACGCCCCGTCGGGCATACAGTGCCGGTATGAGCACCCACCGAACCACCCGCTCCCCCTCGCCCCTGGGCGGCCGCAGGCCGAGTAAGGACGAGCTGGCCCGCTTCGCCACCGACGACCCCCACGCGATGGACGACCTCATGCCGCCCGAGGGCGAGCCCCTGCACCTGCTGATCGTGGGGGTGAACCCCGGCCTGTGGACCGCGGCCGTCAACGCCCCCTTCGCCCGGCCGGGCAACCGCTTCTGGCCCTCGCTGCACCGGGCCGGCCTGACCGACCACGTGGTGGACGCCTCGCGCGGCCTGAGCGCCGAGGACGAGGGGCAGCTGACGGGCCGCGGCATCGGGCTGACCAACCTGGTCGGCCGGGCCACCGTCCGCGCCGACGAGCTCACCCGCGAAGAGCTGCGGGAGGGCGCACGGAGGATCCTGGCGGAGGTCGGCAGCAGACGGCCCGACGTCGTCGCGGTCGCCGGCATCACCGCGTTCAGGACGGCGTTCGGGCTTCCGAAGGCCGCCATGGGGCGGCAGGACGCGAGCGCGATCGAGGGGTGGCCCGACGACGTCGAGCTCTGGGTCGTCCCGCAGCCGAGCGGGTTGAACGCCCACGAGAACGTGGAGACGCTCGCGGAGAAGTGGCGCGTGGTGTGGCGGGCCGTCGGAGCGCATCAGAGCTCGTGAGCGACCGCCGCACATCTACCCCCAGCGCGGGCGGGGCGGCTCCCAGGCGGCGAGCCGGGCGAGCAGGCCCTCCGGGGTGCGGGCGGTGATGAGGCCCTCGCGCGCCGCCTCCCCCAGGAACCCCTGGTCGCGGAGGCCGTCCAGCAGCTCCTCGAGCGCGTCCCAGAACCCGTGCGGGGAGTAGAGCGCGACCGGCTTGCGGTGCAGGCCCAGCATCTGCGCGGTCCACACCTCGAAGAACTCCTCGAGGGTGCCCGCGCCGCCGGGCAGGGCGACCATCGCGTCGGCGAGCTCGGCCATCCGGTCCTTGCGCGGGCCCATGCCGGAGACCACCTCGAGCTCGGTCAGGCCCGGGTGGCCGATCTCGGCGTCGACCAGGCTCTGGGGGATGACGCCGTGGACCCGTCCGCCCGCCTCGAGGGCGGCGTCGGCCACCACGCCCATCAGGCCCCGGGCCCCTCCCCCGTAGACGATGGTGTGGCCGGCCTCGGCGAGCGTGCCGGCGAGGGAGCGGGCGGCATCCGTCCAGGCGGGGTCGAGGCCGAGGGACGCTCCGGTGTAGATCGCGATGTGCATGGTCGATGGTCTCACGGGGTGGACGGCGACCCGGGCTCATCCTCGAGGCGGGGGTGCGCTGGGTGGCGAGGACGGGCCCCGACTCACTCGCTGCCGAGGTCGCGGGCGGGGACCTCGGAGGCTTCCAGGTCTGGGCCGCGGGAGAGACCGGCTCGCTCAAGGGCCTCAGGCCGGTCCTCCGCGATCGTCTCGGCGCCTCCAGGCGGACAGCGCACGTGCAGGCGTACTGGATCGAGGGGCGCGCCATGGGGACGGCCAGGAAGAGCGCGTGACGGAGGACGGCGTCGCCAACGACCGCCACGCCCCCTACGGAAGAGGATGGGGGCGAGAGAAGGGCCCGGAGGTTCCACCGGGACCGCCGCCCGACGCCGCGTAGACTGGTGCCATGCGACGCCGCGGCCTGACCTCACTCGACGGGCCGGTGCTGCGTGCACTCGGCTGGGCCCTGCTGGCCCTCGGGGTGCTGGCCGCCGGCCTGGCCCTCGCGGAGGGAGGCACTCCGGGCTATGCCGCCCTCAAACTGATCATGCTCGGCGGAGCCGTCCTCGTCATCGGGCGCCTGCGGCGGGGGCGGTCGCGGAAGTCGGCTGGTCCACGAAAAGGGCCCTGAGCCGCTCGGTCGAGGGCCCGCGCCCCTTCGTGCCTCGTCGGCCGCAGGGCAATCTCCGAGTTGAGTGCGAAAAGGCCGGGCCCGCATCCCGTCACAGGACAGATGCGGCCCCGGCCATCGGGGAGCCATCGGCTCTTCAGTGCCCAAGGTGGGACTCGAACCCACACATGTTTCCATACCGCATTTTGAGTGCGGCGCGTCTGCCGATTCCGCCACTTGGGCGCGGTCGGGGACCCATCAGGTTCCCCGGGCGACTCCACTGTACACAACGAAGCCGGTGGCCGGGCAATCCGGCGGACGGCCTCAACCGACCGCTGGTTCACCCGGCCCGCACCGGGACCTCCCCTCAGGGGGAGGCTCCGGCGTCAGAGGAAGCGGATCAGTCCTCGTCGTACGGCCCGAGCTGCTCGCGCGCCTCCGGGACGCGGGCCCCGGCGTCGTCGAGGTCGCCGATGCGGTGGGCGCGCACCATGTTGGTGGAGCCCGCGACGCCCATCGGCGAGCCGGCGGTCATGACCACCATGTCGTCCGGCTGGGCCATCTCGTGGGACAGCAGGTACTTGTCCGCGGCCGAGATCATGTCGTCGGTGTCGTGGCACTCGCGCTGCAGCACCGCCTCGACGCCCCAGAACAGCGCCATGAAGGCCCTGACCTTGGGGTCCGGGGTGAAGGCCAGCACCGGCTGCGGCGGACGCAGGCGGCACAGGCGACGCGCGGAGTCGCCCGACTGGGTGAAGGTGCAGATGAAGTCCACGTTCAGCTGCGCGGCGATCGCCACCGCGGCCAGGGTCACGGCGCCGCCGCGGGTGCGGGGGCTCGAGCCCAGCGCGGGCACCCGGTCCAGGCCGTGACGCTCGGTCGACTCCACGATCCGGGCCATGGTCTGGATCGTGATGATGGGGTACTTGCCCACCGAGGTCTCGCCCGAGAGCATGACCGCGTCGGCGCCGTCGAGGATCGCGTTGGCGCAGTCGGAGGCCTCCGCGCGGGTCGGCATCGGGTTCTCGATCATCGACTCCAGCACCTGGGTCGCGACGATGACCGGCTTGGCCCAGCGGCGGGCCAGAGCCACGGCCTTCTTCTGGACCAGCGGCACCTCCTCCAGCGGGTACTCCACGCCGAGGTCGCCGCGGGCGACCATGATGCCGTCGAACTTGTCCACGATGTCCTGGAGGTTCTCCACGGCCTGCGGCTTCTCGATCTTGGCGATGACGGGCAGGTGCAGCCCCTCCTCCTCCATGATCTCGTGCACGCGGACGATGTCCTCGCCGGAGCGGACGAAGGACAGCGCGACGATGTCGACGCCGGTCTGGAGCGCCCAGCGCAGGTCGACCTCGTCCTTCTCGGTCAGCGCCGGCACGGAGACCGCGACGCCGGGCAGGTTGATGCCCTTGTGGTTGGAGACCGGGCCGCCGACGACGACGCGCGTGGTCACCACGGTCTCGGAGACCTCGGTGGCCTCGAGGCGGATCTTGCCGTCGTCGACCAGCAGCGAGTCGCCCGGGCGGACGTCGCCCGGCAGGCCCTTGTAGGTGGTCCCGCAGATCTCCTGGGTGCCCTCCACGTCCTCGGAAGTGATCTTGAAGGTGGCACCGGGGTTCAGGACGACGCGGCCCTCGGCGAAGGTCTCCAGGCGGATCTTCGGCCCCTGGATGTCGGCGAGGATGGCGACGTTGGCGCCCAGCTCCTCGGAGGCGCGGCGGACGTTGCGGTAGTTCTCCGAGTGGACGGTGTGGTCGCCGTGGCTCATGTTCAGGCGGGCGACGTTGAGGCCGGCAGAGATGGCCTCCGATACCTTCTCATAGCTCGACAGTGCGGGACCCAGGGTGCATACGATCTTTGCTCGTCTCATGCCCTCAACTCTAGTGGGCTCGCCGTCACAGGGACACCGCGCCGTCCAAGTGTCGGAAGCCGCCGTGAGTCGTCGGTCCCGACGAGTCGTCACCCGCGCCGCGCCGTCATCTCCGCCACATTCCTTCCGACGCCGTCACAGCACCCGCCCCCGCGCCGCCGCGTTGACTACTCTGGTCTGCAGGATCACCGCCGGCGACACCCCCATCCCCTCACCCAGGAGCGACCATGCCCACCACCCTCGTGCTCTACGGATCGCAGTACGGCCACGCCCGCGCCTACGCCGAGTGGCTCGCCGAGGACCTCGGCGGCCGGGCGCTCCCGCTCGCCGAGGCCGCCGAGGCGGACCTCGAGGCCGCGGACACCGTGGTGATCGGCGCGAGCGACTACGCGGGCAGCCTCACCCAGGCCGACGACGTCGTGCGCCTGGCCGCCGCCCTGGAGGGCCGCAAGAGGGCCTTCTTCACCGTCTCCTTCAGCGGCGACGTCTCCGTGCCCCGGGAGAAGCTCGACGCCGTGCTGGCCAAGAACTTCGGCCCCGCCTTCGACGCCGCCGCCCCCACCGCCCACTTCCGCGGCGGCATGGACTACGCGCGGCTCTCCCGAGCGCACAAGACCGCGATGATGGGCGTCCGGGCGTTCCTGCGGACCAAGCGCGGGAAGTCCGAGACGGACCAGCAGATGCTCGACTGCTACGGAGGCCGCGCCGACTACTCGGACCGGGCCAGCATCGCCCCGTTCGTGGAGCGCGTGCGCGGCCTCTGATCCCGCCCCCGGACAGACGCACACGACGGCGGGCCCGCACCTCAGCCGAGGTGCGGGCCCGCCATCATGGCGCCGGGGCTCAGAGCAGGTCGATCGGCCGATCGCTCGGCGCCACCGGCTCCGGCAGCACGGTGCTGCCCAGGAGGTGCCGCTCGACCGCCGCCGCGCAGGCCCGCCCCTCGGCGATCGCCCACACGACCAGGGACTGGCCGCGCCCGGCGTCGCCGCAGGAGAAGATGCCCTCTGCGGCCGTCATGTACTGCTCGTCGCGGGCCACGTTGGTCCGGCCGTCGAACTCGGCGTCGGTCTGCTCCACGATCTCGCGGGAGTCCTGACCGGTGAAGCCCAGCGCCAGGAAGACCAGGTCCGCCGGGATGACCCGTTCGGTCCCCTCCTTCGGCGCGCGCCGGCCGTTCTCCAGGTACTCGGTCTCGGCGACCTTGATCCCGGTGAGCCGGCCGTCCTCGCCCACGAACTCCACGGTCGAGGCGAGGTAGTTCCGGTCCCCACCCTCCTCGTGGGCGCTGGCGACCTCGAAGAGGTTGGGGAACATGGGCCACGGCTCGTGCTCGGCGCGGTCCTCGGGGGGCCGCTTGCCGATCGCCAGGGTGGTCACCGAGGCGGCCCTCTGGCGGTTGGCGGTGCCGATGCAGTCGGCACCGGTGTCGCCGCCGCCGAGGATCACCACGTGCTTGCCCTCGGCGTCGATCTGCCCGGGCACCTCCTCGCCGGCCTGGACCCGGTTGGACTGGACCAGGTACTCCATCGCGTAGTGCACGCCGTCGAGCTCCCGGCCCGGGATCGGCAGGTCGCGCGCCTGCGGGGCGCCCGTGGCGACCACGACGGCGTCGTACCGGCGCCGCAGCTGGTCCCAGGTGATGTCCTTGCCGATCTCGACGCCGGGGCGGAACCGGGTGCCCTCGGCCTCCATGACCTCGAGGCGCCGGTCGATGACGCTCTTCTCCATCTTGAAGTCCGGGATGCCGTAGCGCAGCAGGCCGCCGATGCGGTCGTCGCGCTCGAAGACCGCGACCGTGAACCCGGCCTGGGTCAGCTGCTGCGCGGCCGCGAGCCCCGCGGGGCCGGAGCCGACCACGGCCACCGTCTTGTCGACCAGCCGCTCGGGCAGGTGCGGCTCGATGAGGTCCTCGTCGAAGCCCCGTTCGCCGATCTCGAACTCGATCTGCTTGATGGTCACCGGCGGCTGGTTGATGCCCAGCACGCAGGAGGCCTCGCAGGGGGCGGGGCACACGCGCCCGGTGAACTCCGGGAAGTTGTTGGTCGCGTGCATGCGCTCCACGGCCTCCTGGGTGCGGTCGCGCCACATGAGGTCGTTCCACTCGGGGATGAGGTTGCCGAGCGGGCAGCCCTGGTGGCAGAACGGCACGCCGCAGTCCATGCAGCGGGAGGCCTGCTGCTTGAGCACGGCCTGGTCCTGCTCGGCCTGGACCTCCCTCCAGTCGAGGATGCGGACCGGGACGGGTCGCTTGGGACGGTCCCTGCGCTCGGTGTAGGTCAGGAATCCACGGGGGTCAGCCACGTGCGGTCACCTCCAGAATCTCTTGCCAGACGGCGTCGGAGTCGGGGTTGTCCCCCCGGGTCTCCGCGCGGTTGCGGATGTCGGTCACGGCCGCGAAGTCGCGCGGCATGACCCGGGTCAGGCGGGCGAAGGAGCCGGCCCGGTCGGCCAGCATGGTGCGGGCCACCTCGGAGTCGGTCTCGGCGTAGTGCCGCTCCAGCAGCTCCGCGACCACCTCCTCGTCCTGCGGGTCCAGGCCGCTGAACGTCAGCTCCCCGGACTCCCGGGCGAGCTTGTTGACGTCCTCGAGGTCCAGGTCCAGGACGTAGGCGACGCCGCCGGACATGCCGGCGCCGAAATTGCGGCCGGTCCCGCCGATGACCAGCGCGACGCCGCCGGTCATGTACTCGCAGCCGTGGTCGCCGATGCCCTCGGCCACCGCGGTGGCGCCCGAGTTGCGGACCAGGAACCGCTCGCCGACCTGCCCGCGCAGGAAGATCTCCCCGCTCGTGGCGCCGTAGCCGATCACGTTGCCGGCGATCACGTTGTCCTGCGCCTCGAACAGGGCGTCGGCCTCCGGGCGGACGACGATCCGGCCGCCGGACAGGCCCTTGCCCGTGTAGTCGTTGGCGTCGCCGACCAGCCGCAGCGTGATGCCCTGCGGCAGGAACGCGCCCATCGACTGCCCGGCCTGGCCGTGCAGGTTGACCGTGATCGTGTCGTGGTCCAGGAAGTCCGGGCCGAAGGTCTTGGTGACCCGGTGGCCCAGCATCGTCCCGATCGCCCGGTCGGTGTTGATCACCGCGTGCTCGATCGAGACCGGCGTCCGCTCCGTCAGGGCCGGCTCGGAGAGCCGGATCAACTCGTTGTCGATGTGCAGGTCCAGCTCGTGGTCCTGCTTCCGGGTGTTGCGGATGCCCTTCGAGCCGTACTCGACGGCGGTCGAGCGCAGCACGTTGGTCAGGTCCAGGCCGGCGGCCTTCCAGTGGGCCACGGCCTTGCGCGTGTCCAGGACCTCCGCGTGGCCGATCGCCTCCTCGATGCTTCGGAAGCCCAGCGCGGCGAGGTGCTCGCGCACCTCCTCCGCGATGAACTCGAAGAAGTTCACCACGTGCTCGGCCTTGCCCGTGAACCGCTCGCGCAGCTTCGGGTTCTGCGTCGCCACGCCCACCGGGCAGGTGTCCAGGTGGCACTTGCGCATCATGATGCAGCCCTCGACGACCAGCGGAGCGGTCGCGAAGCCGTACTCCTCGGCGCCCAGCAGGGCCGCGATGATCACGTCCCGCCCGGTCTTCATCTGCCCGTCCGCCTGCACGACGACGCGGTCCCGCAGCCCGTTGAGCATGAGCGTCTGCTGGGTCTCGGCCAGGCCGAGCTCCCAGGGGCCGCCCGCGTGCTTGAGCGAGTTCAGGGGCGCCGCGCCGGTGCCGCCGTCGTGGCCGGAGACGAGCACGACGTCGGCCTTCGCCTTGGTCACGCCGCTGGCCACGGTGCCGATCCCGATCTCCGAGACCAGCTTCACGTGCACCCGCGCCTCGGGGTTGGAGCGCTTGAGGTCGTAGATCAGCTGCGCCAGGTCCTCGATCGAGTAGATGTCGTGGTGCGGCGGCGGCGAGATCAGCGAGACGCCGGGCGTGGAGTGCCGCGTGCGGGCCACCCACGGGTAGACCTTGGCGGACATCAGCTGCCCGCCCTCCCCCGGCTTGGCGCCCTGGGCCATCTTGATCTGGATGTCGTCGGCGTTGGTCAGGTACAGGCTGGTCACGCCGAAGCGGCCCGAGGCCACCTGCTTGATCGCGGAGCGGCGCTCGGGGTCGAGCAGGCGCTCGAGGTCCTCGCCGCCCTCGCCGGTGTTGGACTTCGCGCCCAGCCGGTTCATCGCGATCGCGAGCGTCTCGTGTGCCTCCTGCGAGATGGACCCGTAGGACATCGCGCCGGTGGAGAACCGCTTGACGATCGAGGAGACCGGCTCGACCTCCTCGATCGGCACCGGCTGGCGCTCCTTGAAGTCCAGGAGGCCCCGCAGCGTCATGAGGTTCTCGGACTGGTCGTCCACGCCCTGGGTGTACGTCTTGAAGATGTCGTAGCGCCGGGTCTTCGTGGCGTGCTGGAGCCTGAACACGGTCTGCGGGCTGAACAGGTGCGGGGCGCCGTCGCGCCGCCAGTCGTACTCGCCGCCGGTCTCCAGGGAGCGGTAGGGCACGGTCACGCCGTCGCTGGGGTAGGCGCGGCGGTGCCGGGCCTTGACCTCGGCGGCGATGACGTCGAGCCCGACGCCGCCCAGCTGCGAGTGCGTGCCGGTGAAGTACTCGTCCACGAAGCCCTGGGACAGGCCCAGCGCCTCGAAGGTCTGCGCGCCGCAGTAGGAGCTCACCGTGGAGATGCCCATCTTGGACATGATCTTCTGCAGGCCCTTGCCCAGGCCCTTGATGAGGTTCTTCACCGCCTGGGTCTCGGTGACCCCGGAGATCTCCTCGGTGCGCACCAGGTGCTCGGCGGACTCCATCGCCAGGTACGGGTTGACCGCGGAGGCGCCGTAGCCGATCAGGGCCGCGACGTGATGGACCTCGCGGACGTCGCCGGCCTCGACCAGCAGGCCGACCTTGGTGCGGGTCGCGGAGCGCAGCAGGTGGTGGTGCACCGCGGCGGTCAGCAGCATCGAGGGGATCGGCGCCCAGGTGGGCGAGGAGTTGCGGTCCGAGAGCACGATGTACTGCACGCCGCGGTTGATCGCCGCGGAGACCTTCTCGCAGATCTCGGTGAGGCGGGCGCGCAGGGAGGCCGCGCCGCCGTCGGGGTTGTAGAGGCCGCGCACCTTCAGGGCGATGGCCATGCTGTCCTCGTCGTCCAGGTGGAGGACCTTGTCCAGCTCGTCGTTGTCCAGCACGGGGAAGGGCAGCTCGAGCTGACGGGTCGGGGCGTAGCCGTTGCGCAGCAGGTTGGCGTTGGGGCCGATCGAGCTGCGCAGGGAGGTCACCAGCTCCTCGCGGATCGAGTCCAGCGGCGGATTGGTCACCTGGGCGAAGGACTGGACGAAGTAGTCGAACAGCAGCCGGGGGCGCTCGGCGAGCACGGCGATCGGGGTGTCGGTGCCCATCGCGTAGATGGGCTCGGCGCCCTTCTCGGCCATGGGGCCGATGATCTTCTTGAGCTCCTCGTGGGTGTAGCCGAAGGTCTGCTGGCGGATGCTGATCGACTGCGGCGAGGACTGCATGTGCTCGCGCTCGGGCAGCTCGGTCAGGGAGATGACGTTCTCCCGGGCCCACTCCCGCCAGGGGTTCCGCTCGGCGACCTGGCGCTTGACCTCGTCGTCGGGCACGATCCGGCCCTGCTCGGTGTCCACCAGGAACATCTTGCCCGGGGAGACCCGTCCCTTGGAGACCACCCGGGAGGTGCCGATGTCGACGACGCCCACCTCGGAGGCGAAGATGACCAGCCCGTCCTCGGTCTCCCAATAGCGCCCGGGGCGCAGGCCGTTGCGGTCCAGGACCGAGCCCACGAGCCGGCCGTCGGTGAAGGTCACGGCCGCGGGGCCGTCCCACGGCTCCATGAGGGTCGCGTGGTACCGGTAGAAGGCCCGGCGGTCCTCGTCCATGGTCTCGTGGTTCTCCCACGCCTCCGGGATCATCATCATGATCGCCTCGGGCATCGACCGGCCCGAGAGCATAAGCAGCTCCACGACCTCGTCGAAGGACTGCGAGTCGGAGGCGCCCACCGAGCAGATGGGGAACAGCTCCTCGGGGCGGCGGCCGAGCACCGGCGACTTCAGCCCCGACTGCCGGGCGCGCATCCAGTTGCGGTTGCCCTTGACCGTGTTGATCTCGCCGTTGTGCGCGATCGAGCGGAACGGCTGGGCCAGCGGCCAGGAGGGGAAGGTGTTGGTGGAGAAGCGCGAGTGCACGATCGCCAGCTTGGTCACGAACCGGGGGTCGGAGAGGTCCGGGTAGAACGGCTCGAGCTGCGCGGTGGTCAGCATCCCCTTGTAGGTGATGGTGCGCGAGGAGAAGGAGGGGAAGTAGACGCCCAGCTTGTGCTGGGAGCGCTTGCGGACCCGGAAGGCCTTCTGGTCCAGCTGGCGGCGCTCTTGCTCGGGGTCGAGGTCGATCACCGGGATGTGGCCGGTGAAGGCCTCCTCGGTCTCGGCGGTCTCGCCCTCGGCCACGAACATCTGGACGAAGTAGGGCATGACGGCGCGGGAGGAGCGGCCGACCACGGAGTCGTCCACGGGCACCTCGCGCCAGCCGAGCACGGCCAGGCCCTCGCGGCGCGCGACGTGGGCCAGGGCCTCCTTCAGCTCCTCGGCGTTGACGCCGTCGGTCGGCAGGTAGGCGGTGCCGACGGCGTACTTGCCCTCGGCGGGCAGGTCGAAGTCGACCTCCTCGCTCAGGAAGCGATGCGGGATCTGGGTCAGCAGGCCCGCGCCGTCGCCGGTGCCCTCGTCGGCGCCGACGGCGCCCCGGTGCTCCAGGCTGCGCAGCGCGGTCAGCGCCTTGTCCACGACGTCGTGGGTCGCCTCTCCCGTCAGGGTCGCGATCATGGCGAGGCCGCACGCGTCCTTCTCGTGCTCGGGGTGGTAGAGACCCTGGGGCCCGGGGATCGAGGCGAACGTCTCGAACGGCGAGCGGGCGTGCTGAGTTGTCTCGAAGGCAGTCATGCTTGAAGGCACCTCCTCATGTCGGCCCAGGCTGGTCAGGTGCGAACAGGGGCTGGGGCGCGGTGGAACGGCTGCCGGGAAGCAGCCGTGACGGGCACTGCCGTCGGTGCCTGGAGGAGCAGGACCGGGAGGATGCGCGGGAGCGGCCGGCGGGTCCGGCCCGCCGGCATGCGTCCGGGCGCCTCATCAGGACCAACGGAAGCCGCCTCTTTGCAGCGATCACGAGACGAAGATGGCCTCCGGACGCGGTGGCGTCCGTGAGAGGGCTGATCGGCGGTGTCTTGCGCGTGTGTGTGATGCGAGACGTCGCGTCTTGTCTGTGCGTTGTTCAGCTAAAAGGTACCACGGGCCACAGCTCAGCACACTCATCATTTTTCCGTCGGGGATCTGTGATGAGCGTCTCAGCGGGCGGAGGCGGGGGCGTTCTAGGCCGAGGATCCCCCGGATCCCGCGCCCAGGCCGCGGCGCGCGACGTCGTCCTCCTCCACGGATGCCCGCTCGCGACGCGCCCGGACTCCCCAGTACGCGAGCATCAGCAGCCCGAGCACCACCAGCGCGCCGGAGGTCCACACGTGGATCCGCACCCCGAGCAGCTCCTGGGAGGGGTCGATCCGCAGGAACAGCTCGATCATCATGCGGCCGAACCCGTAGTAGGCCACGTACCCCCAGAAGACCTGGCCGGTCTTGAGCACGCCGCGCCGGCCCAGCCAGATGAGCAGCAGGGCGCCGAGGACGTTCCAGATCGACTCGTACAGGAAGGTCGGGTGGAACAGGGTGTCCGCCGGGAGGCCGGCGGGGAAGTTGTGGCTCAGCGGGTCGATGCGCAGGCCCCACGGCAGGTCGGTGGGCCGGCCGAAGAGCTCCTGGTTGAACCAGTTGCCCCAGCGGCCGATGCCCTGGGCGATGAGGATCCCGGGCGCCGCGGCGTCGGCGAACCGGACCAGGGACAGGCCCAGCCGGCGGCACGCGATCCACGCGCCGAGCGCGCCGAAGGTCACGGCGCCCATGATGCCGATGCCGCCCTCCCAGATCTTCAGGGCGTCGACCGGATCGGCCCCGGGACCGAAGTAGTCCTCGGGCGCGGTGATCAGCACGTGGTAGAGCCGCGCGCCGACGATCCCCAGCGGGATCGCCCACAGGGCGATGTCCCACACGGTCTCCGGGTCCTCCCCGGCCGCGGCCCAGCGGCGCCGGGTCAGCCACAGGCACACCACGATCCCGAGCAGGATGCACAGGGCGTAGGCGTGGACGGTGAGCGGCCCGAGGTGGAACGCGGACCAGGAGGGCGAGGGGATCGCGGCGATCGCCGCGGCGGGGACGGGCACGGCGCTCAGACCGCCCGGCCGGCGAGCTCGCGGGTCAGGTGGCCGACGGCGTCGGGCCCGCCCTCGCCCAGGGCGCGCACCAGCGCGGTGCCGACGATCACGCCGTCGGCGTAGGCGCCGATCTCCTCGACGTGCTCCCGGCGGGAGACGCCGAGCCCGACGCACACCGCCGGGGCGCCGGCCTCGCGCAGGTCGGCCACGAGCCGCTCGGCGAGGTCGGAGACGCTGGAGCGGGCGCCGGTCACGCCCATCACGGACACGGCGTAGACGAAGCCGGCCGAGGCGCGGGAGATCATCGCCAGCCGCTCCGGCGTCGAGGACGGCGCGGCCAGGAAGATCCGGTCCAGGCCGTGCGCGGCGCTGGCGGCGAACCAGTCGCCGGCCTCGTCCGGCACGAGGTCCGGGGTGATGATGCCCGCTCCCCCGGCCTCGGCCAGGCGCCGGGCGAAGTCGTCCACGCCGGTGCGCAGGACCGGGTTCCAGTAGGTCATCACGACGACGACCGCGTCGGTCGCCTCGGTGATCTCGCGGACCGCGCGGAAGACGTCGTCCACCCGGAAGCCGTTCTCGAGCGCGATCGCGGTGGCCTGCTGGATGACGGGGCCGTCCATGACCGGGTCGGAGTAGGGCACCCCGAGCTCGATCACGTCGGCGCCGTTGCGGCCCATCTCGATCCCCGCCCGGATCGAGTCCTCGACGGTGGGGTAGCCCACGGGGAGGTAGCCGATCAGCGCGGGGCGGCCCTCCTCGCGGCACGCGCGCAGCCGCGCGGCGAGCCGGGAGTCGGGGTCCGTGGCGGGGAAGTCCTGCGTCAGGGGGTTGGTGGCGCTCATGTCTAGTGCTGGGTCCCCTTCCGAGGGTCGTCGTACTGGTCCGTGCCCATGTCCTCCACGGCCTCGGGGTCGGCCTCCTCGACCGTGCCCGTCTGCTCCTTCACGGCCGCGGCCTGCAGCTCGGAGCTGGGGATCGCGTCGCCGAGGCCGAACCACTTCACGGCGGTGTCCATGTCCTTGTCGCCGCGGCCGGACAGGCAGACGGCCAGGATCCGCTCGCGGGCAGCCTCGGGGTCCTCCTCGGCCCAGGCGCGGGCGACCTTCAGGGCCCCGGCCAGGGCGTGCGCGGACTCGACCGCGGGGATGATGCCCTCGGTCTCGCACAGCAGGCGCAGCGCGTCCATGGCCTCGGTGTCGGTCACGGCCTCGTAGGAGACCCGGCCGATGTCGGAGAGGTACGCGTGCTCGGGGCCCACGCCGGGGTAGTCGAGGCCGGCGGAGATCGAGTGGGACTCGATCGTCTGCCCGTCCTCGTCCTGCATGAGGTAGGTCCGGGCGCCGTGCAGCACACCGGGGCGGCCCAGGTTGATCGTGGCCGCGTGCCGGCCGCTGTCGACGCCGTCGCCGCCGGCCTCGAAGCCGTAGAGCGCGACGTCGGGGTCGTCCAGGAAGGCGTGGAACATCCCGATCGCGTTGGAGCCGCCGCCCACGCAGGCCGCGACGGCGTCGGGCAGCCGGCCGGTGGCCTCCAGGAGCTGCTCCCGCGCCTCCGTGCCGATCGCGTCGTGGAAGTAGCGCACCATGGCGGGGAACGGATGCGCCCCGGCCGCGGTGCCCAGCAGGTAATGGGTGGTGTCCACGTTTGCGACCCAGTCCCGCAGCGCCTCGTTGATCGCGTCCTTGAGCGTGCGCGAGCCGGTCTGGACCGCGATCACGCGGGCCCCGAGCAGCTGCATCCGGGCCACGTTGAGCGCCTGGCGGCTGGTGTCCTCCTCGCCCATGTAGACCACGCACTCCATGCCGAAGTACGCGGCCGCGGTGGCGGTCGCGACGCCGTGCTGGCCCGCCCCGGTCTCCGCGATGAGGCGGGTCTTGCCCATGCGGCGGGCGATCAGGGCCTGGCCCATGACGTTGTTGATCTTGTGCGAGCCGGTGTGGTTCAGGTCCTCGCGCTTGAGGAAGATCCGGGCCCCGGCGCGCTCCGAGAGGCGCTGGGCCTCGGTGAGGAGCGAGGGCCGGTTGGAGTACTCGCGGGACAGGCGCTGGAACTCCTCGAGGAACTCCGGGTCGGCCTTGGCCTTCTCGAAGGTGTCCTCGAGCTCGTCCATGGCCCGGATCAGCGACTCGGGCATCCAGCGCCCGCCGTACTCGCCGAAGTAGGGGCCGGGCGCCTCCTTGAGGCTGGCGCCGGCGACGCCGAGGAAGCCCTCGGCCAGGTCGCGGTCCGCCCGCTGCTCGGGGTTACTCTGCATGCTCGTCCTCGTTCTGTGCGGTCTCGAGATAGCCGGTGCGGGCCTTGCGGCCGCTGTTCTTGAAGTCTCCCACGGCCTCGCGGGGGTCGCGGTTGCGCACGAGCGCCTCGCCCACCAGCACCACCTGCGCGCCGGAGCTCGCGTACGCCGCGACGTCCTCGGGCCCGGCGACGCCGGACTCGGCCACGATGACCGGGCCCTCCGGCAGGTGCTCGACCAGGCTCGAGAAGTGGGTGTTGTCCGTCTCCAGCGTCTTGAGGTTGCGGACGTTGACGCCGATGATCTTCGCGCCGAGGTCGGCGGCCCGCCGGATCTCCTCCGGGGTGTGGGTCTCGACGATCGCGTTCATGCCCAGCCGGTGGGTGAGCTCGAGGTACTCCCGGAGCTGCTCGTCGTCGAGCGCGGCGACGATCAGCAGGATCAGGTCGGCGCCGTGCGCGCGGGCCTCCCAGATCATGTAGGGGTCGATCGTGAAGTCCTTGCGCAGCAGCGGGATCGACACGGCCGAGCGGACGGCGTCGAGGTCGGCGAGCGAGCCCTTGAAGCGGCGGCCCTCGGTCAGCACCGAGATCGCGGCGGCTCCCCCGGCCTCGTACTCGTGGGCCAGGGCGGCCGGCTCGGGGATGTCCGAGAGGTCGCCCTTGGAGGGGCTGGCGCGCTTGACCTCGGCGATGATCTCCACCGTGCTCGCCGCGGGGCCCCGCAGGGCCGAGAGCGCGTCGCGGGCCGGCGAGACGGAGGCCACCCGCTCCTTGAGCTCCTCGAGGGATACCTCGCGCTGGCGGGCGTGCAGGTCCTCGCGGACTCCGGCGATGATGTCGTCCAAGACTGTCATGTGGCGTTCTGTTCCCGATTCTGCTGGTGGTGTGTGTGGACCCGGCCCGGCCGGCTGCCCGGCCCGGCGCCCTCCGGGACCGCGGCTGCGGCGCCCGCCGGGCGGTTAAGCGAACAGCGCCCCACTGACAGGTTCATCAGGGGACGCTGCTCGATCGGCCGGATCAGTGGCTCGAGTGGCTCTTGGTGCGGGACCCGCCCTTGCCGAAGCCCATGCCCTTCAGGACCAGGCTCGCGACGATGCCGAGCGCCATGATGACGCCGCCGATGATCATCCCGACGGTGTGGAAGGTGTCGAAGGCGACGGTCGCGACGATCAGGCCGAGCGTCACGACGATCACCAGGGTCCAAGCTGCGACGGTGCTTCCATGGCCGTCCACGACCTCGGGGACCAGGACGGTCCGGTCTTCGTTGCTCACGGGGAGTCCTCCTAGGCGATGCGGGTGCGCGAACCGGTCGCGCTTCGGGCTACATTCTAGAACACTTTGCGGGCGCCCGCCGAGCGGGCACGCGGTGGCCGGGGCGGGCGGCGCCCCGATCAGTCGGTCGGGTCGCGCCCCTCGGACAGGGAGTCCCAGGCGTCGATGTCGTCGGCGTGCCCGCTCGCGCCGGGCGCGCCGGCCCGCTGCGGGGAGCGCTCGAAGCGGCGGGAGTTGGTGCGCCAGTGGCGGCTGGTCAGCAGCAGCCAGACGGCGGTCACCACGGTCGCGGCGGCGAGCACCAGGCACAGCCAGGGCCACACGGTGAGGACGTAGGAGCCGTCGGCGCCGGTGACGTTGGTCGCCTCGCTCACCTGGGTCCGGGCGGCCAGCGCCGGGTCCGTCAGGACGGTCACGACGGCGGCGCCCGTGCCCAGCCCCGCGGCGGCGATCACGACGCTGATGATCATGCGCAGGACGCGGCCGGAGATGCGCAGCGCCAGCACCGCGGCCAGCGCGGCGAGCGAGAGCGCGGTGACCGCCGGCGCGGCCTGGGTCCCCGTGACGTCGATCCGCTGCTCCTGCAGGACGCTGGCGGCCTCGGCGTGGATCCAGGTGGGCAGGCTGGTCAGGAACGCGAGCCCCGGGACGAGCAGGCCCAGCAGGGTCGCCCGGCCGGCGCCCCCGCCGCGCGGGCGGGAGTCCCCGGCGGCCTGGACCGTGGGCTCGGGCCCCCGGCCCCCGGGCCCGGTCGCGGGTTCCGTGGGGACCGGGCCCGCGGGACCGGTCGCGGGCTCCCGCCCGGCCGGCTCGCGGCCCTGGGCGGCGGGATCGGGTGTCGGTGTGCTCATGAGGTCTCCTCCCCCAGGCTCCTCAGGGACTCGGCCAGCAGCACCGCGCGCAGCGGCGCGGCGGACTTGCTGACGGTCTCGGCGGCCTCGGTCTCCGGGACAGAGTCCGCCACGATGCCGGCGCCGGCCTGCACGTAGGCCCGGCCGCCGCGCAGCAGGGCGGTGCGGATCGCGATCGCCATGTCCATGTTCCCGGCGAAGTCGAAGTAGCCGACGACGCCGCCGTACACGCCACGCCGGTGCGGCTCGTACTCGTCGAGCAGCTGCATCGCCCGCGGCTTCGGCGCCCCGGACAGCGTCCCGGCCGGGAACGTGGCCCGCAGGACGTCGTAGGCCTCGGCGCCCTCGCGCAGCCTCGCCTCCACGGTCGAGGAGATGTGCATGATGTGGCTGAACCGCTCGATCTCCATGAACTGGGTGACGTCCACGGTCCCCGGCTCGGCGATCTTGGACAGGTCGTTGCGCGCGAGGTCCACCAGCATGAGGTGCTCCGAGCGCTCCTTCTCGTCCGCCAGGAGCTCCTCGGCCAGCGCGAGGTCCTCGGCCCGCGTCTCGCCGCGGGGGCGGGAGCCGGCGATCGGGTGCGTCTGCGCCCGGTCCCCGTGGACCGTGACCAGGGCCTCCGGGGAGGAGCCGACGATGCTGAAGCTCTCCTCGGGCCGCTCGGCGTCGGCGAAGGTGTAGAGGTACATGTACGGCGAGGGGTTGGTCTGGCGCAGCACGCGGTAGACGTCCAGCGGGGAGGCCCCGCACTCGGTCTCGAAGCGCCGGGAGATGACCACCTGGAAGATGTCGCCGTCGTAGATGGCGTGCTTGCCCTCCACGATCCGGTTGAGGAACTGCTGGCGGTCCCAGCTCTCGACGACGTCGCGCTCCATCCGCTCGCGCAGCGTGTCCCCGGGGGCGAACCGCGAGACCGTGGTGGTGCCGATCGGCTCGGCGAGGCGGCGGAGCATCTCGCGCAGGCGCCCGACGGCGTCGTCGTACGCGCGGTCCGCCCGCTCCGGGCTGTCGTCCCAGTTGATCGCGTTGGCGACCAGGGTGACCGTGCCGTCCCGGTGGTCGTGGATGGCCATGTCCGCCACGAGGTTCAGGGCGAACTCGGGCAGGCCGAGGTCGTCCGGGGGCGGGCTGGGCAGGCGCTCCCAGTGCCGGACGGTGTCCCAGCCGAGGTACCCCACCAAGCCGGAGGTCAGCGGCGGCAGGTCCTCGAAGGACTCGGTGTGCAGCATGCGCAGGGTCTGGCGGATGGCCTCGACCGGGTCCCCGCCCGTGGGCGCGCCCTCGGGGACGGTGCCCTGCCAGTGCGCCTCGCCGTCGCGGACGGTCAGCGTGGAGGGCGAGTCGACGCCGATGAAGGAGTAGCGGGACCACGTGGCCCCCTCATTGGCGGACTCGAGCAGGAAGGAGCCGGGCGCGGGGACGCCGTCGCGGGCGACCAGCGAGCGGTAGATGCCGATGGGCGTCAGGGCGTCGGCGACCACCGTGACGCTGACGGGGATGACGCGGTGCCTGCCCGCCAGCTCGAGGAACTCCTCGCGGCCGGGGCGGATGCCGTCGGTGCGGTTCACGGTGCGCTCCTCTCGGCGGCGGCCGTCCCCGCGACCGTGGGCAGCGTGCGTCCCTCGAAGCAGGTCCGGGTCCCGGTGTGGCACGCGGCCCCGACCTGGTCCACGCGGATCAGCAGGGCGTCGCCGTCGCAGTCCAGCGCCGCGGACACGACCCGCTGAACGTGGCCCGAGGTGTCCCCCTTGCGCCAGTACTCCCCGCGCGAGCGGGACCAGAAGGTCACCCGCCCGCTCGTCAGGGTGCGGCGCAGCGCCTCCTCGTCCATCCAGCCGAGCATCAGCACCTCGCCGGTGTCGTGCTGCTGGATGATGGCGGCGACCAGGCCGGCGGTGTCCTTCTTGAGCCGCTCGGCGACCTGGGGGTCCAGGGACGCGGCGGCGTCCGGGGTCTCGTCGTGGGGATTCATCACGGGCCCACTGTACCGCCTGGCGCGGCGGGCGGACGGGTCCCCCGGCCCCTAGGATGGACAGCATGACCGTCATCACAGACCTGCGCGAGAACCTGGCCGACGTCCTCGAGGCGGTGGGCCCCGGCAGCCCCACGCTCTGCGAGGGGTGGGACTCCCAGCACCTCCTGGCCCACCTGCTCCTCCGCGAGACCCGGCCCGACGCCGCGGCCGGCATCTTCCTGCCCCCGCTCAAGGACCGCACGGAGCGGCTGCTTCAGGAGCGGGCCGAGGCCATGGCCGATCCCGAGGGCTACGCCCGCGGCGTCGCGGAGTTCCGGGAGGCGAGCCCGCTGAGCCGGCGCTCGGCGCGCGTGGACGCCGCGATGAACTTCGTGGAGTACGTGATCCACCGGGAGGACGCCCGCCGCGGCTCGGCGGAGGCCACGCGGCGGGCGGCCGGGGTCGGCCCCTTCGCCCCCGACGAGCGGCAGCGCGTCTGGGACCAGCTGCGCCCGCCGCTGGCGATGTTCGCCAAGGACTACCCGGACGGGCTCGAGCTGGTGGGCACCGACTCCGAGGGCCGCCCGGCCCTGGGCTCGCGCACGATCCGCCGTCCCGCGGCGCAGTCGCGCGTCGGCGGCCTGGTGCAGCGCGTGGTCCGCGCGCCCTCGGAAGGGACGTTCACCGTCCTGGAGGGCGAGCCGGTGGACCTGCTCCTCTACCTCTCGGGGCGGCAGGGCGCGGCGCGGGTGAGCAGGGGCTGAGCCCGTCGCGCGGCGGCTCACCCCGGGCGGGCCCGCGGCCTCAGCGGACCTCGTACCCCGCCGCGCGGATCGCGTCCTTGACCTCGGCGATCGCGTGGTCAGGGCCGAAGTGGAAGACCGAGGCGGCCAGCACGGCGTCGGCCCCCGCGGCGATGGCCGGCGGGAAGTCCGCGGGCTTGCCGGCCCCGCCCGAGGCGATCAGCGGCACGTCCACCGCGGCGCGCACGGCGCGGATCATCTCGACGTCGAAGCCCTCGCGCGTGCCGTCGGCGTCCATCGAGTTCAGCAGGATCTCCCCCGCCCCGCGCCGGGCGCCCTCCCGGGCCCACTCCACGGCGTCGATCCCGGTCAGCCGTCGCCCGCCGTGCGTGGTGATCTCGAAGCCCGACGGCGTGTTCCCGGTCCGCTTGGCGTCCACCGACAGCACGAGCACCTGGTTGCCGAAGCGCTGGGCGATCGCGTCGATCACGTCCGGGTCGCGGATGGCCGCGGTGTTGATCGAGGCCTTGTCGGCGCCGGCGCGCAGGAGGCGGTCGACGTCGTCCACCCCGCGGACCCCGCCGCCCACCGTGAGCGGGATGAAGACCTGCTCGGCCGTGCGGGCCACGATGTCGAAGGTGGTCTCCCGCTCGCCGGAGGAGGCGGTGACGTCGAGGAACGTGAGCTCGTCGGCCCCGGCCTCGTTGTAGCGCTTGGCGAGCTCGACCGGGTCCCCGGCGTCCCGGAGCCCCTCGAAGTTCACGCCCTTCACGACCCGCCCGGCGTCGACGTCCAGGCAGGGGATGACTCGGATGGCGACACCCATGTGCGTTCTCCTCCCCGCGGCCCTAGAGGCGCGCGGCCGCGATCGGCGAGACGAGGATGGCCCGCGCCCCGACCTCGTACAGGCGGTCCATGGTCTGGTTGGTGCCGCCCTTGGGGACCATCGCGCGCACGGCCACCCAGCCCTCGCGGGACAGCGCGGAGACGGTCGGCGCCTCCAGGCCCGGGGTCACGGCCGTGGCCGCCTCGAGCAGGTCCTCGCGGATGTCGTAGTCCATCATCACGTACTGCCGGGCCACCAGGACGCCCTGCAGGCGCCGGGAGAGGATGTCCACGGCGTCGGTGTCCTGCACGTCCTGCTGGCGGATCAGCAGGGCCTCGGAGCGCATGATCGGCTCGCCGAAGACCTCCAGGCCTGCGGCGCGCATGGTGTTGCCGGTCTCGACGACGTCGGCGATCGCGTCGGCCACGCCGAGCCGGATCGAGGACTCGATCGCCCCGTCCAGCCGCACGACGCCGGCGTCGATCCCCGCGTCCGCGAGGTGCTGCCGGAGCAGCTTGTCGTAGCTGGTGGCCACGCGCTTGCCGGCCAGCTGGCGCACGTCGGAGAACTCCCCGGCGGGACCGGCGAACCGGAAGGTGGACTTCGCGAAGCCCAGGGCGAGGGCCTCCTCGGCGGCGCCCTCGGAGTCCAGGAGCAGGTCACGGCCGGTGATCCCGACGTCGAGGATGCCGGAGCCGACGTAGACGGCGATGTCGCGCGGGCGGAGGTAGAAGAACTCGACGTTGTTCTCCTCGTCGGCGATCACCAGCTCGCGGGTGTCGCGGCGCTGGAGGTATCCGGCCTCGATGAGCATGGTCTGGGAGGCCTGGGAGAGGGCGCCCTTGTTGGGCACGGCGATGCGCAGCATGGGTGGTTCGGGTCCTTCGGTGGTGGGGCGGGGTGTCCGGGTCGGGTCTAGAGGTGGCGGTAGACGTCCTGCGGGCTGAGCCCGCGGGAGATCATGAGCACCTGCAGATGGTAGAGCAGCTGCGAGATCTCCTCGGACAGCTCCTCGTCGGACTGGTACTCGGCAGCGATCCAGACCTCGCCCGCCTCCTCGATGACCTTCTTGCCGATCCCATGGACCCCGGAGTCGAGCTCGGCGACGGTGCGGGAGCCCTCGGGGCGGTCCCGGGCTTTGTCGGACAGTTCGGCGAAGAGGCTATCGAAGGTTTTCACGCTGACCACCCTACAACGCGCTCAGCGCATCGGCGGTCTCGACGGCCGCGGCGGCCGCCTCGTAGCCCTTGTCCTCGTGCGAGCCCTCCAGGCCCGCGCGGTCCAGGGCCTGCTGCTCGTCGTCGCAGGTGAGCAGGCCGAACCCGACGGGCTTGCCGGAGTCCAGGGCCACCCGGCCGAGGCCGTCGGTCGCGGCCTGGCAGACGTAGTCGAAGTGCGGGGTGCCGCCGCGGATGACGACGCCGAGCGCGACGACGGCGTCGTGGTCCGCGGCCAGCCGGGCGGCGGCCACCGGCAGCTCGAAGGAGCCGGGGACGCGGACCAGGGTGACGTCGTCGACGCCGGCCTCCTCCAGGGCGCGCCGGGCGCCGGCGACCAGCCCGTCCATCACGACGGTGTGCCACGAGGCGGCGACGACGGCGACGCGCAGGCCGCTCCCGTCGAGCTCCTCGAGCTGGGGGGTGTGGGCTCCGGTTCCTGCCATGGGTTCTTCTCCTCGGGGTCGGGACGCACCGGGCGGTGCGCGGGTCGTGGGTGGTTCTCGGACGGGGGGCGGTGTGAGGGGGCGCCGGCGGCCGGGTCCTCAGGTCCCCGCGGGCGGCTGCAGGAGGATGCGGTGGCGCATCCGGTCCCGCTTGGTCGCGAGGTAGCGGGCGTTCTCGGGCACGGGCTCGATGACGTCCGGCTCGAGCGTCCGGACGGTCAGCCCCTGCTGTTCGAGCGCCTCGGCCTTGGCGGGGTTGTTGGTCACCAGGTGCAGGGTCGTGATGCCCAGGCCCTCCAGGATGCGGGCGGCCTGGCGGTAGTCCCGCGCGTCGGCGGGGAGGCCGAGCTCGAGGTTCGCGTCCAGGGTGTCCAGGCCCGCGTCCTGCAGCGCGTAGGCGCGCAGCTTGTTGACCAGGCCGATCCCGCGGCCCTCGTGCTGCCGCAGGTACACCAGCGTCCCGCCGTGGCGGGCGATGATGCGCAGCCCCTCCTGCAGCTGCGGGCCGCAGTCGCAGCGCCGGGAGCCGAAGACGTCGCCGGTCAGGCACTCCGAGTGCAGGCGCACGTAGGGCGCCTCGTCGGAGCCGAGGACGGGGGTGCCGTCCGGGCCCAGCGCCGTCGCGCTCAGGTGCTCGGAGCCGTCCGCGAACCCCCAGGCCCGGACCGCGAAGGAGCCGTGCTGGGTGGGGACGGTCACGGGGTCGGTCACGGCGAGGAGCTCGGGGTCCGTGCGGGGGACGAGGCGGCCCGGTTCGGGGAAGAACTCCTCGGGGTCCGCTCGGCGCGTGTCGGTCATGCTCGCAGCTCCTCCTCGGTGGGGTTCTGGGTGGTCTCGGCGTCCTCGGCGGCGTAGGCCGCGAGCGCCTCGATCGAGATCATGGGCAGGCCGTGCTCCGTGGCGAAGCGGCGCAGGGCGTCGAAGCGCATCATCGAGCCGTCGTCGTGGACCAGCTCGGCGATGTAGCCGACCTCCGGGAGGCCGGCCAGCCGGGCGAGCTCGACCGAGGCCTCGGTGTGTCCCGGGCGCTCGGCGACGCCGCCGTCGACGGCGCGCAGCGGCAGGATGTGCCCGGGGCGGGTGAGGTCGGCGGGCGCGGTGCGCGCGTCGGCGAGCAGGTTCAGCGTCAGGGCCCGGTCGGCCGCGCTGATCCCGGTGCTGACCCCGGCCGCCGCGTCGCAGGTGATCGTGTAGGCGGTGCCCTTGGGGTCCTCGTTGCGCGCGACCATCGGGGGCAGCGCGAGCGCGTCGGCCCGCCGCCCGGTCATGGGGGCGCAGACGACGCCGGAGGAGTAGCGGATCATCATGCCCAGGCGCTCGGGGTCGGCGAGGGCGGCCGCGCCGACGAGGTCGCCCTCGTTCTCGCGGTCCTCGTCGTCGACCACGACGACGAGCCCGCCGGCGGCGATCGCGCTGAGCGCCGCATGCACGGGGTCCAGGGCGCCGGCGGGGTCCGCGGGCGGGACGGCGGGCGCGGGGGGAAGGATCGCGACGGCGTCGGCCGGGATCGGGGCGCCCGCGGTCGCGGCCGGTCGGCGCCGGCGGCCGGGTCGGCGCCGGCGGCGATCGCGGCGGAAGCGGAGAGGCTCGCGGACGGGATGGAGCCGGCCGCGGCCGGGTCGGCTACGCCCTCCGCACCGGGGACGGCGTCGGCGAGGAGCCCGGGATCCGCCGGGAGGCCCTCGAACTGCCGGGCGCGCAGCAGGTACTTGGCCACGGCGTCGGTCTCGAGGTTCACGGCGTCGCCCACGCGGGCCCCGCCCAGGGTCGTGGCGCGCAGGGTGGCGGGGATGATCCCGACCTCGAACCACGGCTGCGGGTCCCCCGCCGGGCTGACGGCGGTCACGGTCAGGGAGATACCGTCCAGGGCGATCGAGCCCTTCTCGGCCAGCTGCGGCGCGAGCCCGGCCGGGATGCCGACGCGCACGGTCGTCCAGTCGGCGTGCTCCTCGAGGGCGAGGATGGCGCCGGTGCCGTCCACGTGCCCCTGGACGATGTGCCCGTCGAAGCGCCCGCCGGCGGGCAGACACCGCTCCAGGTTCACGCGGGCGCCGGGGGCGAGCGCGCCGATGCCGGTCCGGTGCAGGGTCTCGCCCATGACGTCGGCGACGAAGCGCCCCTCCGCGCCGACCGGCCGCACCGCGGTCAGGCAGACGCCGTTGACCGCGAGCGAGCCGCCCTCGGGTAGGTCCTCGGCCACGCCCTCGGCGCGCAGCACCAGCCGGGCGGAGTCGGCGTGGCGCTCCAGGGCCTCGACCGTGCCCAGGCTTTCGATGATTCCGGTGAACATGTGGTGGCCTCTAGCCTTTCGTCGCGGGGCGTGGTTGCAGGTGTGTCATCAGGTCGGGGCCGCGGCGGCCCAGTCCCTCGCGGGTCGCGTCCGCCTCCTCGCCGGCCGGGTCGACCTCCCAGCGGAGGGCCGCGCCGAGGGTCCCGACCCCCAGCTCGCCGATCCCCCGGGTGCCCGCCCCCAGCAGGGTCGGGGCCGCGTACCAGTAGATCTCGTCCACGAGGTCCGCGGCGAGGAACGCGGTGATCAGCCCGGGCCCGCCCTCGATGAGCACGTGCTCGACCGAGGCTGCCTTGAGGGACTTGAGCGCCTCGGCGGGGACGCGGCTGCGCAGCGGCAGGTGCCCCGGACCCTCGTGGAGCCGGGCCCCCGGCGGCAGCCCGCGCAGGCCCATGACCGCGCGGAGCGGCTGCCGGCGGGTCTCGACGCCGTCGGTCCCGCGGCGGGTCAGCCGGGGTCGTCGGCGAGCGCGGTGCCCGTGCCGACCAGGACGGCGTCGGCCCGCCCGCGCAGCTCATGGCCGTGGGCGCGGGCCTCGGGGCCGGTGATCCACTGGCTCGTGCCGTCGGGCGCGGCCACGCAGCCGTCCATCGAGGCGGCGATCTTGGCGGTCACGAAGGGCCGGTGCTCCTCGCGGGTGCGCCACCAGCGGTGGTTGAGCCGCCGCGAGCGCTCGGCCATGAGCCCGCCGCGGACCTCGACGCCGTTCTCGGCCAGGAAGCGCGCCCCGCCGCTGGCCCAGGCCGTGGTGTCCGAGTCCGCGTAGACCACGGAGCCGACGCCGGCGGCCAGGATCGCGGCGCTGCAGGGGCCGGTGCGCCCGGTGTGGTTGCAGGGCTCGAGCGTGACGTACATGCGCGTCGCGGCCAGATCCGTGCCGGCCGCGCGGGCGCGCTCCAGGACGTCGACCTCGGCGTGGGCCGTGCCGGCGCCCCGGTGGTGCCCCACGTGCAGGATCTCCCCGGAGGCGTCGGTGAGGACGGCGCCGACCAGCGGGTTGCCGCCGCGGCTGCCGAGCCGGGCGGCGTCGAGCGCCGCCCGCATGGCCGCGCGGTCCCGCTCGCTCCACGGCCCGCCGGGCGGGCCCCGTGCCTCGGCCGGGGTCATCGGAGGCCTCCCGACCGGTGGCGGGGAGCCGTGCTGGAGGCGTGGTGGAGCGCGCCGGAGCCGGTGTCCGCGTGCCGGGAGTACGGCGCGGGGTGGGAGGACCGCGCGGAGCGGCGGCCCGCGTCGGGGCCGGCCGCCTCGCCCGCGGGCTCGAGACCCACCGTGGGGTCGGGGAACCGGGTCTCGACGCTGACCCGCTCCTCCCGGTTGCGCGTGCGCCACCAGACGAAGAAGCCGACGAGCGTGAAACCGCCGTAGAACAGGTACATCAGCCCGGAGGCGTAGTACCCGGCGGAGAACAGCAGGGGCACGCCGACGACGTCGACCGCGACCCAGATCAGCCAGAACTCGACCCAGCCCCGAGCCATGCCCCAGGTCGCCAGCAGGGAGCCGACGAAGATCCACGCGTCGGACCACACGGGCTCGTAGGAGCCGAGGGCCCTGAAGACGGGCGTGAGGGCCGCGGTGCCGCCCACCAGCGCGACGACGAGCAGCAGCCGCTCCCGGCCGCTCGCCCACCGGGGGCTCACGGGTGCGGAGTCGCCGTCCCGGGCGCGCTTCCAGCGGTACCAGCCGTAGATCGACACGACGATGAACATGACCTGGCGACCGGCCTGGCCGAGCAGGTTGACGGGGTTCGGGGAGCCGAAGACGGCGCCGAGGAAGACGGTCAGCAGCAGGAGGTTGCCGAGGATGCCGACGGGCCAGGCCCACACCTTGCGCCGCATGCCGCCGAGGGCGCAGGCCAGGCCGAAGACGTTGCCCAGGACCTCGCGCCAGAGGACGAAGCCGCCGCCGACGGGCAGCTGGGCCTCGAAGAGCCACCGCAGAAGATCCATGCCGCTCCTTCCGGGTCTGCGGGGCCCCGGGGAGAACTTCAGCGGACCGGCACGGGTGCCCGAACCCGGGCGGTCGCTCGCCGCCGGGCCCGGGAGCCGTGGGGCGGCCCGCCGAGCTCGTGCACCTTCATCCAGACTGTACTGTCGGTACCGGAATCACACCGGTTCGGCCGCGGTCTTCCGAGACGGGCTGGCCGTTCGGATCGCGCGGGTCGCGGACTATACCGCCGGTTCGGAATTTCACCGACCCCCGGAGCACGAAATGTATAAGCGTGATCACGATTATGGCACACGCCTCCGGATCCGGCGCGCAGGTCGGGGCGGCGTTCTCGGCCAGAGAACGACGCCGCCCGGCCCGGGGGCGCTCCCCGGCGGCCGACCCCTCAGACCTCGCCCGCTCAGGTCCCGCCTCCTCGGGGCCCGCCCGCTCAGGCCCCGCCCCCTCGGGTCCCGCCCGCTCAGGGTCCTTCCGCTCAGGTACCGTCTGCGCGTCCCCCGCACCACTCGGCGAGCACCCGCGTCGTCCGCAGGTTCCTCGCAGTACCCTCGACGCCGAGCGCCCGCTCCAGGCGGGGCAGACCCAGCTTCGAGTTCCGCGACGACTCGCGGTACAGGACGACCGCGTGGTCCGGCTCGAGGACCAGCCGGTCGCCGCCGAAGGCGCCCTCCTCGGCCACCGCGAGCAGCTCCTCCCGGCCCGCGGCGAAGCGCGCGACGTCGCCGTCCCCGCCGGGCGGGTCCCAGAAGACGAGGTGGGTCAGCTTCTCGTCCGGGTCGGCGTCCTCGGGGACCGAGCGAAGCGCCGCGGCCAGGCGCCCCGCCCCCACGGTCAGGCAACGGGCGGTCACGCCGAACCGCGCGGCCAGGATGCCGGCCACGGCGTCGGCCCGGTCAGTCCCGACCGCCGCCGCGTCTCCGGAGCCCCCGCCCCCGGCCGCCGGGTCCTCAGCACCCGCGCCCCCGGGCGCGGGGACGCCGGCCGCCGGGGCGTCGAACACCAGGTTCCCCGACTGCAGGTAGGCGCGGGGCCGCCCCAGCGACGCCGCCTCGCAGGCGGCCACGAGCTCGGCCATCCGCACCCGGTGGTGGGCGCCGACGTTGATGCCCCGGATGAGGACGACCGACCCCGCCACGACCGCCTCCCCGCTACCGCGTCGCCCCGAGGCCGCAGGCCGCCGCCGCGCGGCCCCGCAGCCCCTCGATGGCGCCGGCGCGGTCCGCCGCGCCGTAGACGGAGGATCCCGCGACGAACACGTCGGCGCCGGCCTCGGCCGCCCGCTCGATGGTCGCCTCGGAGATCCCGCCGTCGACCTGCAGCGCGACCCGCGCCGAGGAGCCGCGGATCGCCTCGGCGGCCCGGCGCAGCTTGGGCAGGGTCACGTCGAGGAAGGCCTGGCCCCCGAACCCGGGCTCCACGGTCATGACCAGCAGGAGGTCCAGCTCGGGGAGCAGGTCCAGGTACGGCTCCACCGGCGTCGCGGGCCGCAGGGCCATGCCCGCGCGGGCGCCCTGGGACCGCAGCTCGCGGGCCAGCTTGATCGGGGCGGTCGCGGCCTCGGCGTGGAAGGTCACCGACTCGCAGCCGATCTCGGCGTAGCGCGGCGCCCAGCGGTCCGCGTCCTCGATCATGAGGTGCACGTCGAAGGGCACCGGGGAGACCTCCCGCAGGCGCTCGACCACGGCCGGGCCCCAGGTCAGGTTGGGCACGAAGTGGTTGTCCATGACGTCGACGTGGGCGGCGTCGGCGGTCTCGATGGCCGCGAGCTCCTCCCCCAGGCGGGCGAAGTCGGCGGAGAGGATGGACGGATGGATGCGGACGTGGCTCAACTGCTGCCTCCCGGCGCCTCGGACGGATGCTGACGGGCCGGGCGGTGCCCGGCCTCACCCCCCTAGGCTACCCGGGCCGGTTCGCGCGGCCGGGTGCCAGAGGACAGATTTCCCTGACCTAAAGGTCCGAAGTGGCATCCGACGTGCGCCGACCCGGTCCCTCGCGATCCCTGTCAGTGAGCGGCGGAGAATTTCGACAGGGCACCTTTCGATAGGGTACCGAAGTTAATTTGGCGCTTAGCTTCGCCTTACCTAATCTAAGAGGCGCGGGGCTCGACCCCCTCCCACTCGATCACCTCCCGAGGAGCACGACACCGACATGCGCACCTTCACCCGACCCCGCCTGGGGATCCTCGCCCTGGCCTCGGCCGTGACGCTGACCCTCGCGGCCTGCTCCGGCGGCGACTCCGAGCCCGCCGCGGAGTCCTCGCCGTCCAGCGACCGGGTCGAGGTCACCGACATGGCCGGCAACGTCGTCGAGGTCCCCAGCGACCCGCAGAGCGTGGTGGCCACCGACAACCACGCCTTCCAGATCCTGGACGACTGGGGCGTGCAGCTCTCCGCGGCCCCGCTGGACCTGATGTCCGAGGACGTCGTCTCGTACCCGGGCAACGCCGAGGTCGCCAACCTGGGCAACCACCGCGAGCCGGACCTCGAGGCCATCGTCAACGCCGACCCCGACGTCGTCGTCAACGGCTACCGCTTCTCCAGCCACGCCGAGGACATCAAGAACCTGCTGCCCGAGGACACCGCCTTCATCGACCTCGACCAGCCGGAGGACATGCCGCTGGACGAGTACCTGCGGAAGTCCACGACCCTCATGGGCGAGATCTTCGGCCACCAGGACGACGCCGAGAAGCTCGTGGAGGACTTCGACGCCGCCGCCGAGCGCGCCCGCGAGTCCTACGACGGCGAGCAGTCGGTCATGGGCATCATCACCAGCGGCGGCGACATCAACTACGCCGCGCCGGGCGAGGGCCGCGCGATCGGCCCGGTCTTCGACTGGCTGAGCCTGACCCCCTCGCTCGAGCAGGAGGGCAGCGAGAACCACCAGGGCGACGACATCTCGGTCGAGGCCATCGCCGGCTCCAACCCGGACTGGCTGCTGGTCATGGACCGCGACGCCGCGGTCTCGGACGCCGAGGCCGGCTTCAGCCCCGCCGCTGACCTCATCAAGAACTCCGAGGCGATGGCCAACGTCCCCGCCGTGCAGCAGGACCACATCGTCTACCTGCCGGAGAGCTTCTACCTCCACGAGGACATCGTCCTCTACACCGAGTTCCTGAACTCGATGGCCGACTCCTTCGAGCAGGCCAAGTAGCCCGAAGGCCCGACGACGGACCCCCGGCGCCTCCCCGATCCCCCCGCCCCCGCCCCACGCGGCGGGCGGGGGGATCGCCGCGCCGCGGACCCGGCGTCGGACCCCCGGTCCCCCACCCCGAACCCCCACGAGACAAAGCACGTGAGCCTGACGACCACCCCACCCGACGCACCCCGCGACGCCCCGTCCGCGCGGCCTGGCACCGCGCCGCGCCGCGCCCGCTGGCGCCTCGCCTGGCCCCTGCTCCTCGCGCTGGCGGCGACGCTGGCGCTCATGGTCCTGTCCCTCTTCGTCGGCGTCTACGACATCTCCGGCGGCGAGGGCGGTTGGGAGATGTTCTGGATCACCCGGGTGCCCCGCACCGTCTCGCTCGTACTGGCGGGCGCGGCCATGTCCATGGCCGGCCTGGTCATGCAGCAGATGACGCAGAACCGCTTCGTCGAGCCGACCACCACCGGGACCACCGAGTGGGCCGGGCTCGGGCTGCTGGTGACCATGATCGCGCTGCCCTCCCCCGGGATCATGGAGCGCATGGTCGGGGCCGTGCTGTTCTCCTTCGTCGGGACCATGGTGTTCTTCCTCTTCCTGCGGCGGGTCACGCTGCGCTCCTCGCTGATCGTGCCCATCATCGGCATCATGCTGGGCGCGGTGGTCAGCTCGATCTCCACGTTCATCGCGCTGCAGCACGACCTGCTGCAGAGCCTCGGCATCTGGTTCGCGGGCAGCTTCACCGGCGTCGTGCGCGGGCGCTACGAGCTGCTGTGGATCGTGCTGGTCGTGGCGGTCCTGGTGTTCGTGGTGGCCGACCAGTTCACCGTGGCCGGGCTCGGCCGCGACGTCGCGACCAACGTGGGGCTCAACTACAACCTGGTCGTCTTCCTGGGCGTGACCATGGTCGCCCTGGTCACCGGCGTGACCACGGTGGTGATCGGGGCGCTGCCCTTCCTGGGGCTGATCGTGCCCAACGTCGTGTCCCTGATCCGCGGCGACAACCTGCGCACCAACCTGCCGTGGGTGTGCCTGACCGGCGTCTGGGTCGTGACCGTGTGCGACATCATCGGCCGGACCATCATCATGCCCTTCGAGGTCCCGGTCTCGCTGATCCTGGGCGTGGTGGGCGCGGTCGTCTTCGTGACCCTGCTGGTCAGGAGGCGCCGCCATGTCTGAGTCCCTCCAGGCGACCGCATCCGCGCGCACCGGCCGGCGGACCGGGCCCTTCCCCACGCCCGCGCGGCGCCGGCGCTACCTGATCGTCGTCGGCGTGCTGCTCGTGATCGCCCTCCTGGCGACCTACGGGATCCTCGGATACGGCAACCGGGCGGAGTTCATGTCCCGGCAGTGGGTGACCATCGCGGGGCTGCGCGTGGAGAGCGTCGTCGTGATCCTCGTGGTGGCGTTCTGCCAGTCCTTCGCGACCGTGTCCTTCCAGACCGCGACGCAGAACCGGATCCTCACGCCGTCCATCATGGGCTTCGAGTCGATGTACGTCGCGATCCAGACCGCCGCGGTGTTCTTCCTGGGCATCTCCGGGGTCACGCTGCTGGACGGGCCGGCGCGGTTCTTCCTGCAGGCGGGGCTCATGGTCCTGATGTCGGTGCTGCTGTACTCGTGGCTTCTCTCGGGCCGGTTCGGGAACCTGCACATCATGCTGCTGGTCGGCGTCGTGATCGGGGGCGGGCTCGGCTCGCTCTCGACCTTCATGCAGCGCCTGCTCGAGCCCAACGAGTTCGACATCCTCAGCGCCAGGCTGCTCGGCAGCATCTCCAACGCCTCGACCGAGAACCTGCCGTACGTGATCCCCGTGTGCCTCGCGGCCGGCGTCGCGCTGTGGCTGCGCTCCCGGCGCATGAACCTCATGGCCCTGGGCCGGGACGCGACCAACAACCTGGGCCTGAACCACCGCCGGGAGCTGATGACGACGCTGCTGCTCGTCTCGATCATGATGGCCATGACCACCTCCCTGGTGGGGCCCATGACCTTCCTCGGCTTCCTGGTCGCGACGCTCGCCTACTCGCTGACCGATACCTACGACCACCGGCTGATCCTGCCCGTGGCCTTCCTGGCCGGGTACTCGGTGCTCGCGCTGGCCTACTTCACGCTCCGCAACGTCTTCTACGCGGGCGGGGCCGTGACCGTCATCGTCGAGCTCGTGGGCGGGCTCGTCTTCCTCATCGTCCTCCTGCGAAAGGGGCGCCTGTGATCTCGCTCGAGAACGTCTTCAAGAGGTACAGCGACGACGTCGCCATCGGCCCCATCAGCCTCGAGATCCCCCGCGGCGGGGTGACCGCGCTGGTGGGACCCAACGGCGCGGGCAAGTCGACCGTGCTGACCATGATCGGGCGCCTCCAGGAGCCCGACGCCGGGACCATCCGGGTGGGCGGGCACGACGTCGCCCGCACCCCGTCCAAGACCATCGCCAAGGTGCTGTCGATCCTGCGGCAGGAGAACCACTTCGTGACGCGGCTGACCGTGCGGCAGCTGGTCGGCTTCGGCCGGTACCCGCACTCGCGGGGGCGGCTCACGGTCGAGGACGAGCAGCACATCGACCGGGCGATCGAGTTCCTGGACCTGGCCGAGCTGCAGGACCGCTTCCTGGACCAGCTCTCCGGCGGGCAGCGCCAGCGCGCCTACGTGGCGATGGTCCTGGCCCAGGACACCGACTACGTGCTGCTCGACGAGCCGCTGAACAACCTGGACATGCAGCACTCGGTGCAGATGATGAAGCAGCTGCGCCGGGCCGCGGACGAGCTGGGGCGCACGATCGTGATCGTGCTGCACGACATCAACTACGCCGCGCACTACGCCGACCGGATCGTGGCGATGAACGACGGGCGGCTCACCGAGACGGGACCTCCCGAGGAGATCGTGCGCGGCGAGGTCCTCAGCCGGATCTTCCACACCCCGGTGGAGGTGGTGGACGGGCCGCAGGGGCGGCCCGTCTGCGTGTACTTCTAGGGCGGGGCTCCCCCGGTGCGGGCCCGGGCCGGGCCCGGCCTGCCGCGAGGCGTCCCGCGGCACGGGGCGGGCCGGGCCCGTCAGGCCCGGCGCGGCAACGCCAGGCGGCTCGCGCCCGACCGGTCAGACCCGGCGCAGCAGCGCCAGGAACATCGCGTCGGTGCCGTGCACGTGCGGCCACAGCTGGACCGTGGTCGCGCGCTCGAAGCCCTCGGCCGGCGTCGCCCCCGGCATCTCGAGCCCGGCCAGCTCCTGGCGCTCCGGGGCCTCGAGCATGACGGAGCGGACCACCGCGGCGGTGTCGATCAGCTCGACGCCGCCGCCCTCCAGGACGTCCAGCAGCACGTTCTGCGTCTCCGCGGCGTGCGGCGAGCACGTCACGTACGCCACGATCCCGCCCGGCCGGGTCACGCCGACGGCGGCCCGGAGCAGCTCGGTCTGCAGCGGCACGAGGTCCGCGATGTCGCGGGGCGACTTGCGCCAGCGCGCCTCGGGACGGCGGCGCAGCGCGCCCAGGCCCGAACAGGGCGCGTCGACCATGACCCGGTCGAAGATCTCCCCGGTCCCGCCGAAGGCCTCCACGGCCAGCTCCACCGGCTCCGGCAGGGCGGCGTCCTCGAGCGTCGTCGCGATCTCGCGGCCGTCGCCGGTGATCACGCCGTAGGACGCCTCGGGCAGCACGCGCAGGGACTCCCGGACCAGCCGGGACCGGTGCTCGGAGACCTCGTTGGCCACCAGGGACGCCTTCCGGCGGGCGGCCAGCGCGCCCAGCAGGGCCGCCTTGCCGCCGGGGCCGGCGCACAGGTCCAGCCACGCCTCGTCGGCGCCCTCCAGGGGCGCGGCGGCGAGCGCGCGCGCCACGATCTGGGAGCCGGCGTCCTGGGCCCGCACGCGGCCCTCGCGCACCGACTCCAGGCGCCCGAGGTCCCCGTGGCGGTAGGTCGCCGAGCCCTCGACCAGGCGGCCGCGCTCGGCGCCGTTCTCCTCGGCCTCGCGCAGGCTCCCGATGCCCGGCAGGGCGACCAGGTGGACCAGCGGGCTGAGGTTGTCGGCGGCCAGCAGCTCGTCGATCTCGGTGGGGACCCGGCCGTGGGCGGCGAGGGCCTGGCGCATCGCGCGCACGATCCACACCGGGTGCGAGCGCTCGATCGAGAGCCGCCTCAGGTCGTCGGAGACGCCCTCGGTCAGCTCGGCGACCCACGCGTCCCGGTCCTTCTCCGAGACGCGGCGCAGCACGGCGTTGACCATGGTCGAGGGGCCCGCGCCGACGACGCCGCGCGTGAGCCCCACGGTCTGGTTGATCGCCGCGTGCGCGGGGGTGCGCATGCCGAGCAGCTGGTGGGCGCCGAGGCGCAGGGTCGTGAGGATCTTCTGGTCGATCTGATCCAGGGGGCGGTCGACGCAGCGGGCCAGCACGGCGTCGTAGGTCCCGCGCTCGCGCAGGGTGCCGTAGGTCAGCTCGGTCGCGAAGGCCGCGTCGCGGCGATCCAGCCGGTGGTGGCGGATGCGCTGGGGCAGGACGAGGTTGGCGTAGGAGTCCTCGGTCTCGACCGCCTGGAGCACCTCGAAGGCGACCAGCCGGGAGGGGTCGGCCACGCGGCGGCGCTGGCTCGGGGCCGACGTCGAGTACTGCCGGTCCCGGTCCCCGCCGCGGTTGCGCTCGCGGCCCTTGGCGTTGCGCCGCGAGCCGTCGCGGGCGTCGCGGTCCTGGGGCCGCGGCGCCGGTCGTCCCGGTCGCCGGGCGTCCCCGACGGTCTTCGCGGTCACCGGGGCGTGCGGAGCCTCCGTCCCGGCCCCGGCCGCGCCGCCTGTCGTCCCGGTCGCCGGGGCGGTCGTCGCGGCGGCGAGCGCCGTCTCCCCGCCGCGTCCGCGCCGCTCGTCGGGACCGCCGCGGCGGGGCCGCCGGATCGTGGTGGCTGCTGGCTCATGCGAATCTCACGCTTCCCTGCTGGAGTCGTCCTGCGCCGCGGGCCCAGTCGGCCGCGGCCATCATCTTCTTGCCGGCCGGCTGCACGCTGGCCACCGCGACGTCGCCGTCGCCCGCGGCCGAGCACCTCCCGGCCCTCGAGGCGCGCCTCGCCGGGCTCCCGCCCCGGCCGACCCGGGCGGGGCCGGACAGGCCCGCAACCCGGCCAGCTTGACCCGCTGGCCCTCCAGCGTGGCCCACGGTCCGGGCTCCGGGGTCGCGCCCCGGGCCTGGGCCTCGATCGCGGCCGCCGGGCGGCTCCAGTCCACGCGCCCGTCCTCGAGCGCGAGCTTGGCGGCGTGCGTCGGCTCCCGCGCTGCGGCTGCGGCCGGCGCTGCCGTCCGCGATCCCCGCCAGGGTCGCGGCCAGCAGCGGGCCGCCGGACGCCGCGAGGCGCCGCAGCATGGTCCCGGCGGTGTCCTCCGGCCCCACGGGCTCGCTGAGGGTCCCGAAGACGGGCCCGGTGTCCATGCCCTCCTCGATGAGGAAGGTGCAGGCGCCCAGCTCGGTCTCCCCGGCCATCAGCGCCCGCTGCACGGGCGCCGCGCCGCGCCAGGCCGGCAGGTGCGAGAAGTGGAGGTTGACCCAGCCGTGCGGGACGGCGTCGAGCGCCCGGCGGGGCAGCAGCGCGCCGTAGGCGACGACCGCCGCGACGTCGGGGGCGAGCTCGAGGACCGCGGCGTGGGCGGCGTCGTCGTACCGGTGGGCCTTGAGAACCGGCAGCCCCAGCTCCGCGGCGCGCGCGGCCACCGGGGAGGGCGTCAGGACCCGCTTGCGGCCCAGCGGGGCGTCGGGGCGGGTCAGGACGCCGACGACGTCGTGCCCGGCCGCCAGCAGGGCGTCCAGCGGTGCGACGGCGATCTCGGGGGTGCCCGCGTAGAGGACGCGCATCAGCGATCCCCTCCCGCGGCGCCGGAGCCCGCACCGAACGAGGAGCCGCGCCCGGAGCCCGCACCGAACGAGGAGCCGCGCCCGGAGGCCGGCGCCCCGAACGAGGAGCCGCGCCCGGAGGCCGGCGCCCCGAAGGAGGAGCCCGCGCCGAACGCCGAGCCGGGGCCGAAGCCGCTGCCGGTCCGCCCGCCGCGCTCGCGCCGCACCCCCTCGGACAGCGACTCGTAGTCGGCCGCGCGCAGGGCCCGGAGAAGGCGGCGGCGCTCCTCGCCCTCGAGGCGGTCGAGGTAGAGCGTGCCGTCCAGGTGGTCGGTCTCGTGCTGCAGGCACCGGGCCAGCAGCCCCTCGCCCTCGACGACGACCGGCCGGTTCTCCCGGTCGACTCCCGTCACGCGGGCCCAGAGCCGGCGCGGGACCGACTCGGCGGAGAGCTCCGGCACGGAGAGGCAGCCCTCGCCGCCCTCCTGGGGCTCCTCGCCGAGCTCGAGCACGGGGTTGACCACGTGGCCGACCTCACCCCCGGGACCCTCGATCCCGTAGGTGAACAGCCGCAGCGGCACCCCGACCTGCGGACCGGCGAGGCCGACGCCGCCGACGTCGAACATCGTCTCGACCATGTCGTCGATGAGGCGGGACAGCTCGGCGTCGAACGCCGTCACGGGGTCGCACGGCGTCCGCAGGACGGGGTCGCCGACGGTGCGGATGGGCAGGATGGTCACGGGTCTCCTTCGCGGGCCGGCGCTAGCTGGCGTTCTTCCGGGGCAGGTCCACCGCGAGCGGCGGCGGCACGACGGCCATGAGGGGCTGCTGGGCGGGGTCCTGGCACTGCAGCTCGAGCGCGCGCTGGTGCCCCCACACCTTGCGCAGCGCGCAGAACTTGTACCAGTTGCCCTCCAGCAGCTGCGGATTGGCCTGCTGGGCGCGGACCTCGGTCTCGCCCAGGGCGACGCCCAGCAGGACCGGGGCGTCGGCGTAGGGCCACGGCTCCCAGCCGCCGGCCTCGGCGTCCACGAGGGACTCCTCGGCCTTGACGCCGGCCACGAGCTGCATGATGACCTTGGCGTCGAGCGACTTGACCCGGCCCTTCCGGTCGGTGCCCTTGGTCTTGTAGTCGATGAGGCAGACCCGCCCGCCGATCCTGGCCACGAGGTCCAGGGTGCCGGCGTAGCCGACGGTCTGGTTCCAGACGGTCAGCTCGGCGGCGATCGGCTCCGGGCGGTAGAGCTCCCACCACTCGTCGAAGCGGTCGGCCCAGGCGGACTCGGCGTGCAGGGCGAGGGTCTCGCGGGAGCCCTCGACGTCGTGCTCCCGGCCCAGCTCGCGCAGGGCGACGTTCTCGCAGTAGTCGTGGACGCGGTCGCCGCGGGCGGCGGCCTGGTCCCGGTAGCGCTCCGCCGCGCCCGCGGCGTCGCGGATGACGGCGTGGCGCAGGCCCGCCGAGCGTCCCGCGCGGATCGACCGGTCGTCCTCCAGGGCGGCCTTGGCGGCCATGTACCCGTGCCAGCCGCCCAGGTCCTGCGCCTGCTGGCCGATCACGGTGGTGATGGAGGGGACCTCGAGCTCGCCGCCGACGGACCGGGCGTACATGCGCCCGTGCTCGGTCTGGCTCGCCAGCCTGGGTTGGGTCATGGTGCATCACCCGGTTCTTCCTCGCGCCCGCGCACGATCTCGATCCGTCTGACTGAAGCTGCCGGGGATCCAGCGAAAAAGGCCCCCGTCCGGATGCTTCCGGCGGGGGCCTCTTCGAGCTGTCCAACAGCTGTGTTACGTGCGCGATACTGGGTTCGAACCAGTGACCTCTTCGGTGTGAACGAAGCGCGCTACCACTGCGCCAATCGCGCTCAGCACTCGAACTACATTAGAGGACCCTCCCCCACGAGTCAATTCGAGAGGCACCCCCGAGGTGGTGACGCACGACACATCGGCCAATTCCGGCCCGACCAGGCATTTCACCCCTTCCAGCACCCCCTTTCGCCCCGGAATTCCGGGGTTTTCGCCCCGCTGCACCGCCGATTTTGCATCCCCGGGGAAGGTGTGTAGAGTATTCATCTGTCAGCGCGACGGACCGAAAGGAACGGCGAGCCGATCACTTCCGGGTGAGAAGCAGACGACTGACATGCGGTTGTAGCTCAGCTGGTAGAGCACCACCTTGCCAAGGTGGATGTCGCGGGTTCGAATCCCGTCAACCGCTCGCAGATTGCCCCACGCAAGTGAGGCATGGCCCTGAGTTCCACGACCAGGACATGGTGAGGTGGTCGAGCGGTTAGGCAGCGGCCTGCAAAGCCGTGTACGCGGGTTCGAATCCCGTCCTCACCTCGCACGCACACGGGTACGCTTGTGTGATGAGCGCGATTGGCGCAGCGGTAGCGCGCTTCCCTGACACGGAAGAGGTCACTGGTTCGATCCCAGTATCGCGCACGAGAGAAGCCCCGGCTCCCCGATGGGAGCCGGGGCTTCGTGCATTCCCGGGGCCGTCTCGGATCCCGTCGCCCGGCGGCCCTGTCAGCCGCCCAGCAGCCCCAGGACGCCGCGCACGACGGCGACGACCGCCCCTAGCCCGGCCAGCACCAGCGCCAGCGTCCGGGCCCTCTCGGCCGGCACGCGGCGCGCGAGCGGCGTCCCGACGGCGATCCCCGCCAGCACCGTCGCGGCGATGCCGGCGAACAGCCACGGGCCGGGGGCCGGCTCGGGGTCGACCCCGCCCACCAGCGCCTTCGCCCCGAGGGACAGGGCGGCCAGGGTCATGAACACCGGCTGCATCGTGGCAGCGTACTCGCGCTGGTCCCAGCGGGTGATCCGCGAGTACACCACCATCGCGGGAGCGGCCACGCCCGCCGTCACGTTGAGCAGGCCACCGGCCCCGCCGGCCAGCGCGGTCACCCCGCGGCCGCTGCGTCGCCGCCCCTGGACGCCAGTCAGGATCACGGCCATCGCCAGCAGGACGACGCCGCCCACCACCAGCTGCAGCACCGGACCCGGCGTGTACCGCACGGCCAGGGCACCGGGGATCGTCCCCAGCGCCCCCGCGGCGCACAGCCCCAGCCACTGCCGCCAGTTCGCCTCCCGCCAGAGCGCGAGGGTCAGCAGGAGTCCGGAGACGAAGGTCGTCATGTTGGTGACCAGCACTCCGTGGCTTCCGCCCAGCAGCACCGCGAAGGTCGGGGCCACGATCAGCCCCACGCCCGTGCCGCAGATCCGCTGCAGCACCGTTCCCACCAGCACCGCCGGGAAGATCACCGCGAGCATCACCGGGCGGTGGCCTCCCGGTCCGGGCCCGCCGCCCGCTGCAGCCCCTCGCGGCCCATGGCCGTCAGGCGCGAGACGGCGCGGTAGTACTTCTTCTGGTAGCCGCCGGTCATCATCTCCTCGGTGAAGACCCGGTCGAAGGGCACGCCGGTCGAGACGATCGGCAGGTCCTTGTCGTACAGGCGGTCGGCGAGCACCACGAAGCGCAGCGCGACGGCCTGCTCCGTGATCGTCTCGACGTCGCGCCACACGATGCCCTGCAGGCCCTCGATCAGCTGGCGGTAGCGGCTCGGGTGGACGCGGGAGAGGTGGTCGACGAGGGCCGGGAAGTCGTCCACGGCCACCCGGGAGGCGTCCGGGAAGGCCGCGGCCACGGACGCCTCGAGGTCGTCTGCGGCGAGCGGCTCGGGGGCCTCGGGCAGGCCGCGGTGGCGGTAGTCCTCGCCGTCGATGCGCAGCACCTCGAACTGGTCCGAGAGCACCTGGATCTCGCGCTTGAAGTCCTGCGCGGCGAAGCGCCCCTCGCCCAGGGACCCCGGCAGGGTGTTGGAGGTCGCGGCGAGGCGCACCCCCGCGTCGGAGAGCTCGCGCATGAGCCGCGACATCAGGACCGTGTCGCCCGGGTCGTCGAGCTCGAACTCGTCGATGCACACGAGCCGGTAGCCGCTGAGGGCCTCGACCGTCTTGCGGAAGCTGAGGGCCCCGACGAGGTTGGTGTACTCCACGAACGTGCCGAACGCCTTCGGCCCGGAGACCGCGTGGAACAGCGAGGCCAGCAGGTGGGTCTTGCCGACGCCGAAGCCGCCGTCGAGGTAGATCCCGGCCTTCGCCGCTCGCGCTGGCCGGCGGCCGAATAGCCGACCGAGGAACCCGCCGCCCGAGGGCGCCTCGACCGAGGCGGCGAACCCGCGCAGGGCCTCCCGGGCCTCCTCCTGGGAGGGCTGGCCAGGGTCGGGGATGTAGGTGTCGAAGGAGACCTCGCCGAATCGCTCGGAGGGCCGGAACCCGGCCAGGAGCTCCTCGGCGGAGACGCGCGGGCTGCGGTCTACCAGGTGGATGGGCGAGTCGGACACCATGTTCCTCACTGACGCTGCTGGGGGATGACGTGGCGGGCGCGCCCCGGGCGGCCCACTGCGAGTCTAGACCCTCGGCCGAGCTAGGCCGCGTCGTCGTCCCCGGTCCGGCCGAGGTGCTGCGGCAGCCACTCGGTCACCGTCCGGTCCCAGCGCGCCGGGTCCACGTTCCACTCCTTGGTGTGCTGTCCCTGGTGGAAGGGCACGTAGTGGACCAGGGGGTTGCGGGCGGCCAGCTCGGCCGATGCCTCGGCCGGGACGTAGTCGTCGTGCACGGAGTGGATGATCAGCGTCGGCGTCGTCAGCTCGGCGCTGCGCGTGAGCCAGTCGAGGTCCGTCAGCAGGATCGGGCTGTCCAACCCGGTCATGAGCTTGGTGCGCGGGGCGGCGAGGATCTCCGCCACCAGCTGCCCCATCCGCAGGGGCAGGCGCATCGACTCGGTGTGGTACCGGATGAGCTCGAACCAGTCGACCACGGGCCCGTCCAGCACCAGCGCCCTGATCCTGTCGGCGAAGCGGGACTTGTCCGCGGCCTGGAGCGCGATCGCCCCGCCCATGGACCAGCCGAAGAGCACGACGTCGCGCGCCCCGTGGGCCAGCGCGTACTCGATCGCCACGTCCACGTCCTCCCACTCCGTGAACCCGAGCCCGTAGCGGCCGTCCTCAGAGGGCGGCGCCTCGCGGTCGTTGCGGTAGGAGGGGTGGATGCTGGCCATGCCGAGGCGCTGCGTCGAGCCCAGCGCGCGGAGGGTCTCCCGGCGGGAGGCGCCGCGGCCGTGCACCATGACGGCCCAGGTCCCGCAGTCGGACCCGGCCGGCGCCGGGACCACCCACGCGGGCGCCCGGCCCACGGGCAGCTCGAGCGGCACCTCCTCGTAGCGGTACCCGGCGTGACGCGGGTCCAGGAAGACCGCACCGGACCATCGGCCGCGCACGGCCGCGGAGAGGTCCCCGCTGTGCACGCGCTCGACCGAGCGGGTCACGGTCCGCAGCCGGGGCGAGTAGCTGAGCAGCTCGCCCAGCTCGGCGCTGCCGCGGTCGGCGTCGAAGGTCAGCAGGTAGCGTCCGGGGTCCAGCGTGTGGGGGTTGGCGGGCAGGGTGATCGTGGTCGGCTCCTGGCCCTCCTCCGGGGCGGCGGTGTCGAAGCCGACGCCGAGCACCGGCAGGTCCTCGTTGCCGCCGATCTTGGGCGGGGTCACCACGAACCGGGCGTAGTACCCGGCCAGGGACGCCACGACCCCGACGCCGACGCCCGCGATCCCCGCGCCCGCCAGCAGCCCCGTCCGGAGCCCGGACAGCCACGGGCGGGTCATCGTCTGTTCGCTCATCTCGTCCTCTCCTCCTCGCCTCGGGAGGCCGCCCGCGCGGCCGGAGGCGCGCCGGGGGCCGCGTCGCGCCCGCAGCGGCCCGGACCCGCCCCCGAGCCCCCATCTTCCCCCGCGGAGGACGCCGCGGGCGAACGTTGCGCGCGCGACGCGCCGACGGGCGCGGACGGCCCGGTAGGGTGAGGCCATGAGCACAGTACTTGTGGTGACCGAGGCCATCCTGGGCCCGACCGACATCGAGAACATCGACGCCTTCGCCCCGCGCGAGGAGGACGAGACCACCGAGATCCGCCTCATGGTCCCCGCCGCGATGAAGAAGAACCTGTGGCTGGAATTTCTGGACCAGCTCGCGCTGTTGGACTTCAGAGAGGCGGTCGACGTCGTCACCTCGGCCGAGAAGGGCCCGCAGACCCTGGAGTCCGAGGCCCGTGCCATCCTCGACGCATCCGTGGAGGAGCTGCGGGCCCAGGGGTACTCCGTGCGGGGCCGCACGGCCGTGGGCGACCCGCTGGCCGCCATGCAGGAGGAGGTCTCCGACGGCGCGGAGCAGGTGCTCATCATCACCGATCCGCACCCGGTCGAGGACACCTTCAACATCCACTGGTCCAACAAGGCAGAGAGGACCCTGGGGGTGCCGGTGCTGCACCTCTACTGGGGTACGGGTTACGTCGATGACTGAGAACAGCAATCCCTTCGAGAACAGGGCCCCGGTGGAGCGGACTGAGGCGCAGTGGCGCGAGATCCTCTCCCCGGAGCAGTTCGCCGTGTTGCGCCAGGCCGGGACCGAGCGGCCGTTCACGGGCGAGTACTGGGACGAGTACTCCCCCGGCACCTACTACTGCCGCGCGTGCGGCGCCGAGCTCTTCAGCGCCGAGGCCAAGTTCGACGCCAGCTGCGGCTGGCCCTCGTTCTTCGCCCCGCTCGCCGAGGACCGAGTGGTGTACCTGCGGGACGCGACCCTGGGCATGGAGCGCGTCGAGGTGCAGTGCGCCGCGTGCCGCTCGCACCTGGGCCACGTCTTCGAGGGCGAGGGCTTCGGCACGCCCACTGACCTGCGCTACTGCATGAACTCGGTCTCCCTCGAGTTCCGCCCCGACGGCGAGGCCGCCGCGGGCTGACCCCGGCCCGCCCGGCCCCGCGCCTCGGCGTGGCAACCGGTCGGGTCGCGGGCCCGAGCATAGCCTGAGGGCGTGGACATCAGCCCGGCCCGTGCGACCCCGCCCCGGTTCAGCGAAGCGCTGGACCAGGTGCGCCGCGCGCGGCTCCGCCCGGGCCTGCACCTCACCCGGCACGACTCGCCGGCCCGCCTGGCCCCGCACGAGGTGAGCTTCGCCGCCGGCGTGGGGGACCCCGCCTCCCCCGACCGGCCGCTGGCCATCGGCCGCTTCATCCTGCTGCACGACCCGGCGCGGCCGGAGCCGTGGGGCGGGGACTTCCGCGTGGTGACCTACCTCCGGGCCGGCGTCGAGCCCGACGTCGCTGCCGAGGAGATGTTCTCCCACGTCGCCTGGGAATGGCTGCTCGAGTCGCTCGAGGCCCGCGGTGCCCGGCACAGCGGCGCCGGCGGCACCGCCACGCGCTCCTTCTCCCAGGGCTTCGGCTCCCTGTCCCGCGACGCGCAGACCACCGAGCTGGAGCTGCGCGCCTCCTGGACGCCCCAGGGACCGGACATGCGCCGGCACCTGGAGGCGTGGGGCGACGTCGTGTGCGCCTGCGCGGGGCTGCCTCCCGCGGGCCTCGCCGCGGCTCACGACCGCTGAGCGCCGCGGCACCGGGATCGGGCCCGCTTGCCTGAAGCCGGGCGCATGCCGGAGGCCGGGGTCCGAGTCGGGGAGCCGGCCGCATGCCCGGGGGTCGCGGCCCACGCCCGGGGGCGGAACCCATGCCCGCACGTCAGGGACGGGAGCGCCACCGACGCCCCTCGCCGTCCCGATGGCCTAAACTGATCCTGGCCGTCCCCGCACGGCCGGCACGACGGCGAGAAGCGAAGGACGGAAACCAGCCCGTGATCCAGTCATGACCGAGGACCGGCAGCTCGCGGCGGCGGACCCCCTCGCCTACGGCGAGAACTCGCTGACCTCCGCGGAGGAGCTCGGGCTCGACCCGGATCTCAGCATCCCGGAGGTCGTCCGGCTCGACGCCCCCTTCGCGGGAATCCCCGAGGTCGTCGACACCCCGCGCGGCCTGGACCGCGCCGCGGAGATCCTGGGCTCGCACGAGGGCCCCGCCGCGATCGACACCGAGCGCGCCTCGGGCATCCGCTACGGCCAGCGCCCGTTCCTGGTCCAGATCAAGCGCGGCGACTCCCCCATCCTGCTCGTGGACCCCGAGGCCTTCGAGGACCTCGGGCCGCTGGACGACGCGCTGGCCGACGCCGAATGGATCGTCCACGCCTCGACGCAGGACCTGCCGAGCCTGCGCCAGACCGGCATGCGCCCGCGCAGTCTCTTCGACACCGAGCTCGCCGGCCGCCTCGCCGGGCTCGCCCGGGTCAGCCTCGGCGCCATGACCGAGGAGATCCTCGGCTACCGGCTGGCCAAGGAGCACTCGGCCGCCGACTGGTCCCAGCGCCCCCTGCCGCGGCCGTGGCTGAACTACGCGGCGCTCGACGTCGAGCTCCTGCGCGACCTCCGCGACGCGATCGCCGAGATGCTCGAGGGCCAGGGCAAGCTCGCGTGGGCCGAGGAGGAGTTCGAAGCCCTCTGCTCCGCGCCGGACCCGGCCCAGGACCCGGAGCGCTGGCGCAAGACCAAGGGGCTGCGCGCGCTGCGCTCGCCCCAGCAGCTCACGGCCCTGCGCAACCTGTGGTGGGAGCGGGACAACCTGGCCCAGGCCAAGGACATCGCGCCCAAGCGCCTGCTGGGCGACGCCGCGCTCGTCGCCGCGGCCCGCGCCCTCCCGCGCTCGGTCCCGGCCCTCCAGCGCATCCCGGGCTTCCACACCAAGCTGATCAAGCGGGAGTCGGTCCGCTGGACCCGCGCCGTGCAGGAGGCCCTCGCGGACCCCGATCCCGCGCCCGTGCACCTTCCCAGCACCGGCCCGCCCCCGGTCAAGGCGTGGGCCGCCAAGCGCCCCGACGCCGCCCGCGCCCTCGCCGCCGCCCGGGAGGAGCTCCTCGTCCGCGCCGAGCGCCTCGAGGTGCCGCAGGAGAATCTGCTGACCCCGGACCACCTGCGCCGCCTGTGCTGGGAGCACGCCGGGGCGGGCGCGGAGGAGATCGAGGAGACGCTGCGAGAGCTGGGCGCCCGGGAGTGGCAGATCCGCAACACGGTGCCGCTGCTGGTCCCGGCGATGGCCGGCAGGACGTCGTCCGATACCGCGGGTACCGACTAGTTTGTGATCCCGGCTACAGCTAAGCTGGTCGCAATCATCCCCGAGCGAAGAGGACGATCGTGACCGACTCCGCGACGCCGTACGCGCCCCTGACCGACCTCTGCCCCGAGGAGACCGTGACGCGCGTCGCCAGCGACGTCGTCGAGCTCCCCGGCGGCCGGGGCGGCCTCGAGATCCTGACCCTCCACAACGACGCCGGGAAGAGGCCCGAGACGCTGGGCCCCCGCTCGCTCGAGGCGCTGCTGAACGCGCTGGGGCGGGCCCGCCGCCGCGCCGAGGCGGGCGAGACCGTCGCGGTGCTCCTGGAGGGCACGGACCCGACCTTCGCGGCCGGTGCGGACCTCTCCCTGGTCGCGGGGCTGCGGGAGGCCGGCGCGCCGCTGGAGATGCTGGGCGAGATGGGGCACGACGTCGTCGAGGCCGTCCGCGCCCTGCCCGTGCCGACCTGCGCGCGCGTCAATGGCACGGCGCTCGGCGGCGGCCTGGAGCTCGCGCTGGCCGCCGACTACCGCGTCAGCCACCCGGGGGTCGCCGCGCTGGGCCTGCCCGAGGTCCGGCTCGGGCTCGTCCCCGGCTGGGGAGGGATCTTCGCGCTGCCCCGGCTCATCGGCCCCGAGCGCGCCGCGGGCGTCATCTTCGAGGACCCGCTCAACGGCGGGCGCACCCTCACCGCGGAGCGCGCGGCCGAGCTCGGGATCGTCGACGCGCTGACGGAGTCCGGCGCCGGGACGGCGGAGGCGCGGGCCGAGGCGATCCGGTGGTTCGCCGGCGTCGTCGGCGGGGAGGTCGCGGTGGACCGCTCCGGCGCGCTGGACCCGGACGCCCCGCTCTGGAGCGCCGAGGCCACCGGGGGCTCGGGCGCCTCCGGGCTCGCGGGGAACGAGGG
>NZ_JANAFB010000012.1 GCF_024199905.1 Rothia santali | reverse complement strand
GCGCAGCGGTCCCCGGACCCGCGCCGGGGCGGCGCCGGCGAGCGCGATGACCGCGGCGCAGAGCAGGGGGATCAGCAGGGCGGAGGCGATGATCACCGGAAGACCCCCTCGGCGATGTAGCGGGCGACGTCGAGCGGGGAGAACGGGAACGAGGCGAACAGGCCCAGCGCCACCACGGACCCGGCGGTGAACAGGGCCGGCAGCAGCAGGGCGCGGGGCTCCCGGACGCGGAGGCGGTCCGTGAGGGCGCGCGGGACGGCGTCGTCGTCCGGGGAGCCTCCGGCGCCCGGGGAGCGGCCGGCGTCCGGCGCGCGGAACCACAGGCGGTAGACCACCGGCAGGAAGTAGGCGGCGTTGAGCAGCGACGAGGCGAGGAGCACCCCCAGCACCCACGGGTGCTCGGAGTCCAGGGCCCCGAGCCCCAGCTGCCACTTGGAGACGAACCCCGCGGTGGGCGGCAGCCCGATCATCCCGAAGGCGCCCACCGTGAACGCGACCGAGGTCCACGGCATCCGGTGCCCGAGCCCCCGCAGGTCCTCGATGCTCTTGGCCCTGAGCACCTCCGCGAACAGCCCGGCGCAGAAGAACAGGGTGATCTTCATGATCCCCTGGTGGACCAGGTGCACGATCCCGCCCGCGGTCCCCGCCACCGTGGCCAGCGCGACGCCGAGCACCACGTAGCTGACCTGGGAGACCGTCGAGTAGGCGAGCCGCTTCTTCAGATCCGTCTCCTGCAGCGCGCGCACGGACCCGAAGAGGATCGTCACGCAGGCGAGGACCAGCAGCGGGGTCAGCACCCCGAGGGACCGGGAGACCTCGATGCCGTAGACGTCGTCGACCACGCGCACGATCCCGAACACGCCGGCCTTGACCACCGCGACGGCGTGCAGCAGCGCGGAGACCGGGGCCGGGGCCACCATCGCCCCCGGCAGCCACCCGTGCAGCGGGACCAGCGCCGCCTTGACCCCCAGCCCGCCGACCAGCAGCACGAAGATCACGACGGCGACCCCGGGCGTGGCCGCGGCCAGCGCCGGCACGCCCTCCGCCCCGCCCTCGGCGAAGTCCACGGGCCCGGCGTAGATGGTCAGCCACACGACACCGACCAGCAGCGCGAGCCCGCCGGTGATCGTGTAGCGCAGGTAGACGCGCGCCGCGCGCAGGGCCGCGGGGGTGCCCGCGTGCGCCACGAGCGGGTACGTCACCAGGGTCAGCAGCTCGTAGAAGACCAGGAAGGTCACCAGGTTCCCCGCGAAGGAGATCCCCACGGTGGCGGTGACGCACAGGCTGAAGAAGCCGAAGAAGCGGCTGCGCTGCGGGCTGCCCTCGAGGTAGCCGATCGCGTAGATCGTGGTGCACAGCCACAGCAGGGCCGAGAGGCCCGCGAAGTAGACAGAGAGCGGGTCCACGCGCAGCACCAGGTCGATGCCGGGCAGGAAGGGCACCGAGAACTCGGGGCGCAGGCTCGCGTCGATGACGACCGGCACCAGGGCCGCGACCAGCAGCACCTTCAGCACGGCGGCGCCGAGGTTCACCGCGGTGCGGGTGCGCACGCGGTCCTCCCGGAGCGGGAAGATCGCCAGCGCGGCCCCCAGGGACAGCAGCAGGACCAGGGGCGGGACCCAGGAGAGCAGCCCGGTCAGCGTCGAGTCGGTCACCACGGGGCTCCCACCTCCAGGAGATCGGCGGTCCAGACGCCGGCCAGGCCGGTCAGGACCGTCAGGACGCCCAGCGCCAGGGGGGCGAGCTGGGCGGCGGCCGGGACGGCGTCGTCCGCGGTCGCGACGTCGGCGCCGTCCGTGCCGTCGTCCGCGCCGCTGTTTGCACCCTCGCCTGCGGTTCCGTCCGCAGCGCCGCCTGCGCCTCCGCCTGCGCCTCCGTCCGCGCCGCGGGGCGCGGCCACGAGGTCGGAGATCGAGTCGTCGGCGTCCATCAGCAGCGCGGCGAGGACCTTCAGCAGGTAGGCGGCGGTGAGCAGGGTCGCGGCGACCAGCACCGCCAGCATCCAGTAGTGCCCCGAGGCCACGGCCGCGGTGGCCAGCTGCCACTTCCCGGCGAAGCCGAGCGAGAGCGGCAGCCCGACCAGCCCGACGGTGGCCAGGCCGATGGCCATCACCAGGGCCGGATGGCGGCGGCCGGCGCCGTGCAGGGCCTCGATCTCGTCGGTGCCGTAGCGGTCCTTCAGGAACCCGGCGGCCAGGAACAGCGCGGCCTTGGCCAGGCCGTGGCCCAGGGCCAGGGCGACGGCGCCGCCGATCGCGGCCGGGACCACCGAGGCCTCGGCCAGCGTGGTCACCGCGCGATCCTCCAGCGTGGCCGAGGCGGGGTCGACGAGGATCGGGAACAGCAGGAACCAGTACCCCACCTGCGCGACCGTCGAGTAGGCGATGAGCGGCTTGAGGCGCGTCTGGCGCAGCGCGAGCAGCCCCCCGGCCAGCAGGGCGAGCGTGCCCAGCGCGCCCAGGACCCAGCCGAGCCAGGTCGCGGCGGCCTGGTCGGTGCCGGCGACCTGCGCCGCGGGCCCGATCGTGTCGCCGAACCCCGAGCCCACCAGCCAGATCCAGCAGCGCAGCAGGACGAACAGCGAGGCCTTGATGACCAGGGCCGACATGAGCGGGGAGACGGCGCTGGGCGACCCCGCGTGGGCCGGGACGAGCCAGGCGTGCAGGGGCATCAGCGCCAGCTTCAGGCACAGCCCCAGGGTCAGCAGCACGAGCGCCAGCAGGGCCGTGCCGTGGGTCCGCTGGTCGGCGGCGACGACCTCGGCGGCCAGGCGCAGGTCGAGCGTCCCGGTCGCGGCGACGATCAGCCCGGCGGCGATCAGGAACAGGATGGATCCGGCCACGGCGATGAACAGGTAGCGCAGGGCGGCCTCCCAGGCCCCGCGCCCGCCGAGCGCCACGAGGCCGACGGCGCTCAGCCCGACCAGCTCGAGGCCGACGTAGGTGTTGAACAGGTCCCCGGAGACGAACACCGCGTTCAGCCCCGCCCAGCAGGCCAGCCACAGCGGCCAGAACCCCGGGTTCGACGCCGTCCAGCGCACCCGCCCGCCCGGCTCGCCGGACTCGCCCGGGACGCCGGACCCGCCGCGCCATTCGGGGATCCGGACCGACGGGACCCGTGGGGCGATCCGGACCCGCCGGACCCTCCGAGAAGCCGGACCCGCCGCCGGATTCCCTCGGCCCACCGCCGCGGCGGTCGCCCGGGCGCGGTCCCGGACGGCCACCGCGCGCATCCCCGTCGAGGCGGGGACCAGGGCCGCGTACCCGCAGACCACCAGCCCCACCACCGCCGTCATGGCCAGGAACAGCGCGGAGAGCCCGTCGGCGTAGAGCGCGATGCCCAGCGGCGCCCGGTGCCCGCCCAGCGCGACCTCTACCGTGCGCCCGGCCGAGACCTCCCGGACCGTCAGCAGCACCAGCCCCGCCGTGGCGACCGCGGCCCCGCAGCCGACCGCGCGCCTCCGCGCCGCCGGCAGCAGCGCGAGGAGGGCCGCGGCCAGCAGCGGTAGCAGGACGGCCCCGCCCATCGCCGTCTCCGCGGCGCTCACGGCTCACCACCCCGCTCCTCGCCCTCGATGCGCCGGATCAGCACGGCCCCGACGCCGGTGAAGGCCACCGTGATCACCAGGCCCGTGATGACCAGCGCGGACAGGACCGGGTCGACCGGGGCGGAGCGCGCCGCGAGCGCCAGCAGCAGGGCCAGGGAGCCGACCCCGAGGACGTTCATCGCGATCAGCCGCGCGAAGCGATCGGAGACCAGCAGCAGCCGCATCAGCCCCGCGAGCGCGATCCCGGCGCCCAGCAGCAGGTAGAGGTCCAGGACGGTCATCTAGCGATCACTCCTCGCGGTCACGGGGTTGGCCAGGCCGAGGTACAGCAGGTAGAGGCCGGCGGCGATCCCGACGGTCAGGCAGGTCTCCACGGTCAGGATCGCCGCGAAGGCCCAGCCCGGCCCCCAGCTCAGCCAGGCCCCGCCGGCCAGCGGCCCGAGGGCGGCGGCGAGGGCGAAGACGACGACGCCGAGCACCAACAGCGGCCGCAGCCACGCGGCGTCGAACCTCCCGGTGCGGACCCCCGCGATGCGCAGGAGGATGAGCAGGCCCGCCAGGACGGCCCCGGACTGGAACGCGCCACCGGGGGAGGAGCTGCCCGCGAACAGCAGCCACGCCCCGAGCACCAGCAGCACGGGTGCGCACAGGCGGACCAGCCACGACGCCGTCGCTGAGCCGCCGCCCCCGAAGGCCGGCCCCGTGGCCGGCGCACCATCCCGCCCGAGCGCGAGCACCACGAACCCCGCGACCATCAGCACGGCCGACTCCAGCAGCGTGTCGTAGGCCCGGAAGTCCAGCAGCACGCCGGTGACCTCGTGGGAGACGCCCCCGGGCAGCCGCTCGCCGACCTCGCCCTCCCAGCCCGGCAGGCGGTGCCGGGCCCCGGTCCACACGCTCACGGCGGTGACGGCGACGACGCCGCCGGCCAGCAGCCCGGTCACGGCCCGGCCCGCCCGCGCGGTCCGCCCGCCCGGGTCACCTCGGCCGCCGTGGTCACCCCGTCCGCCCCGGTCGCCGCGGGGGATCCCGCTGCCCCGCGCGTCACGACCGGCCCGCATCACCCGGTCATCGCGAGTGGTCGAGTCATCCACCGACCCGCCCCTCCGGCCCGCCCGCTCGCCAGCGGCGACGTGGACCAGCAGCGCGCTGAGCAGCCCGGTCCCGATCCCGGCCTCGGCGAGGGCCACATCCACGCTGCCCAGCCGCATCCACACGAACGTCATGAACACCCCCAGGCACAGGAAGGCCATGGCCTGGGCGCGCCGGGAGCGGCCGAACAGTGAGACGACGACGCCGACCAGGACGCACCCGGCCAGGACGAGGTCGAGGAGCCCCGCGGTCTGGTGCGGGGAGGCGGCGTCGAGCATCCGGATCAGTCACCGCCCTCGGGGACGGAGGTGTGGGATGCGGCAGCGCCGGACGCCGGGGCGTCGGGAACGGAGGCATCGGGCCCGGCGGGGTCGGACGTGGCGACGCCGGATGCTGCGGGCTGGGGCATGGCGACGCCGGGCGCGCCGGATGCGGCGGCGTCGGCCTCGCGCCGGGCCAGCAGGTGGGCCGAGGCGCTCGCGGCCCCCAGGGCCAGCAGCCAGACCAGCAGCAGGATCCCGGCCGTGGCCCAGCTGCCCGCGATCAGCGCGGCGCCGCCCAGCACCAGGCCGAGGCCCAGGGTGTCGGCCTTGGTCAGGGCGTGCAGCTGGGTGCGCACGTCCGGGAAGCGCAGCAGCCCGATCGTGCCGGCGGTGAAGAACAGGGCCCCGGCCACGACCAGCGCCGCGCCCACGACGTCGAGCAGGACGGTCATCGGGGATCCCCCTGAGTTCCGGGGGAGGGCGAAGGCTCGGACGCGGCGGCGGACCCGGGGGATCCTGCCGGTTCGGGAGACCCGGCCGGGCCACCGGGCTCGGCGGGGCTACCGGGCTCGGCCGGGCCGGCGGTCGAACCGCGAGGGGACCGCCGGGCCGCGGCGTACGCGGCCGTGCCGACCAGGGCGAGGCCGGTGAGCACCAGGGCGACGTCGAGGAAGCGGGCGGGGACGGCGTCGAGCGCCAGCAGGACCGCGGTCAGCGCCGCCCCGGTGGTCCCGGTCAGCAGCACGGCGAGGACCCAGCCGGCGTCGCGCCGGCGGCCCACCACGAGAAGGACGACCACGAGGTTGCCCGCCAGCAGCGCGGCGGTCGCGACGAGGAGCACGGTGAGCACACGCACCTCCTCGGCCTCGGTCGGGGATCTTCCACGATCCTATCGACGCCTCACGCGCGGGCGCACGGGCCTTCGCTGTGAGCGTGTTCGCGTGACGCCGCGCGGCGTCACACGCCTCACCGCCCCAGGTCCCGGCGCCTGAACCCCACCGCGCCCGCGGCCAGCAGGACCAGCGTGACCCCCGCGACCCACAGCAGCCCGGTCAGGTCCGGGGACTCGGCGGTGACCCGGGGGACGTGCCAGAAGGGGCTGACGGCCATCGCGGCGTCGTCGAGCTCGAAGGTGGGGCCCAGGATCGTGAGGGTGAAGGAGATCAGCACCCCCGCCCACGCCAGGATCCCGACGCCGGGCCGCAGCCCCGTCACCGCGACCGCCAGCGCCACCACGGTCCACACCGCCGGCACGGTCGCGGCGGCCTGCAGCACGGCGTCGCGGAACCCGACGCCGATGTCGGCCGACGCCGCGAACCCCGCCACGAGGGTCCCGCCGATCATCATGTAGGCCGACGGCGCGGCCAGGGCGAGCAGCGCGTTGCCCGCGAAGTACCGCGGGCGGGTGGCCCCGGAGGTCGTGAGCAGCTCGAGCCGGCCCTCGGCCTCCTCGGTCCGCATCTTCATCATCGTCTGCACGCCGGGGATCGAGGCCAGGATGCCGATCATGCTCATGATCGTCACCAGGAACTCCTCGACCAGGCCGACCGGCGTCGTCGCCCCCGCCGCGAGGATCTGCTGGACGGCGGCGTTCGAGTCGAGGATGTCGTGCACCGAGGCCGCGAAGTGGCCCAGGATGGCGCCCACCGCGATGAAGGAGATCGTCCAGGTGACGATCGGCCCGCGGTTCAGGCGCAAAATCAGCCCCCACGAGCCCCGGATCCGCCCGCGCGCCCGGCCGGGGCGGATCGCGATGAACCCGACGCCGTAGTCCCGCCGCCCGCGCAGCACGAAGGCCACGGCCACCAGCACCAGAGCGAGCGCGAGGACCGGCGCGAGGGGCCACCACCGGTCGAGGGTGGCCGGCTGGGTCTCCGCGACCCAGCCGAGGGGGTTGGCCCACGTGGTCCACTCGGGCGCCTCGAGGGAGTAGAGGACCCCGCGCAGCAGGAACATCAGGCCGAAGGCGGCGACGGCGATCGAGTTGGCGGCCCGCGCGGTGGAGCCCAGCTGCGCCGCGACGGCCGCGATGCCGGCGCACAGCCACCCGGTGGCCGCGAACCCGGCGCCGAGCAGGATCGAGGCATGCGCCCCGCCCCCGGCCAGCACCGTCCCCGTCCCGGCCACGGCCCCCAGCACGAGCGACCCGGCCAGGGCCAGCACGACGGCGGCCGCGAGCGAGGAGGACCGGCCGACGGCCCCCGAGGCCAGCAGCTCGGCCCGGCCCGTGTCCTCCTGGGCCCGCGTGGCCCGGGTGACGGCGAAGATCGCGCCGAGCGCTGCGAGCAGCCCGCCCAGGGCGAGGCACCGCCACGCGTTGAAGCCGTCCACGGTGCCGAGGTCCCGGGCCGGTCCGAAGATCAGGCCCAGGGCCGGGTTGCCGCCGATGGTCGCGGCCAGGGTGGCCCGGTCCTGCTCGGTCGGGAAGATCTGCGGGTAGACGATCACGGAGCTGACCGGCAGGGCCGTGGCCAGCGCAATCCACGGGAGGAAGTGCCGGCCGTCCCGCCGGATCAGGTGGCGCAGCAGCCGCCCGGTCCCCGTCAGCGTGGACATCAGGCCTCCCGCCCGGCGTCGGACCAGGGGGTGGAGCGGGGCTCGGGGACGCCGTGGGGCTCCGGGGCGCCGTGGGCCGGGGACGACTGAGCTGGGGCCGGCCGTGCGGGGGCCGGCTGGGCCGGGTCCGGCCGGGCGGGGCTGCCCTCCTCGGCGTCGGAGTCGTAGTAGCGCAGGAAGAGGCTCGCCAGCGAGGGCGGGGCCACGGTGAGCCCCTCGATCCCGTAGGGCGCCAGCAGGTCCATGGCCTCGCCCACCCGGTCCGAGGCGACCGTGGCCGAGAGCCGGTGGCCCTCGAGGTGGACGTCGGCCAGGAGGTCGCGGGCGCGGTGGTCCAGGGGCCGGGCGAGCGTCGCGTGGATCTCGGTGCGGGTCTGGTGCCGCAGGTCCTCCAGGGTGCCGGTCTCCACGATCCGGCCCCGGCGGATGATGCTCAGCCGGTCCGCGAGGGACTCGACCTCGGCGAGGATGTGGCTGCTCAGCAGCACCGTGGCCCCGCGCTCCCGCGCCTCGCCGACCACCTCCTGGAACACGTGCTCCATGAGGGGGTCCAGCCCGCTGGTGGGCTCGTCGAGGACGAAGAGCTCGACGTCGGAGGAGAACGCGGAGACCAGCGCCACCTTCTGCCGGTTGCCCGTGGAGTACTGCCGCCCGCGCTTGGTGGGATCCAGCTCGAAGCGCTCGATCAGCTCGGCCCGCCGCGCCTGGTTCGCGCTGCCCCGCAGGGCGCCCAGCAGGTCGATCGCCTCGCCGCCGGTCATGCCCGGCCAGAGGGCGACGTCGCCCGGGACGTAGGCCAGCCGCCGGTGCAGCTCGACGACGTCGCGCCACGGGTCCCCGCCGAGCACGCGCGCGGTTCCGCCGTCGGAGGCGATCAGGCCCAGCAGGATGCGCAGCGCCGTGGACTTGCCCGCGCCGTTGGGCCCGAGGAAGCCGTGGATCTGGCCCCGGCCCACGGCTAGGTCCAGGCCGCGCAGCGCCTGGAAGCCCCCGAAGGACTTGGTCAGCCCCCGGGTCTCGATGACCAGCTCCTCCGACGTCATGGCGCGGCCCTCCTCGTCGCGGCGGGCGCGGCGCCCGCCGGCCCCACTTCACGAGACTACTCGCGTGCGGGGCCCGGGTTAGAGGACGGTGGACCAGAGCCGCATCGTGGCGTAGCTGCGGTGGGGGGACCACGCCTCGGCGCGGCGGGCGAGCGCGCGGGCGTCGATCCCGCCGAGCACGCGGCGCAGCACGGCGTCCATCTCCGGCCCCTCCAGGACGACGCGCGGGGTCAGGCCCGAGGCCCTGAACGCCGCCTCGGTCTCGGCGCGCAGGTCGTAGCTCTCGTGGAAGACGATCAGGGGCATCCGGGCCAGCTCCTCGAGGGAGACCGCGACGCCGTCGCCCACCGGCGGCAGCCCGGCGGAGGAGACCACGACCAGCTCCTCGGCCAGGAGCGGGGTGCGCGCGAGGCCGGTGGCCGTCCCCGACCGGGCGGCCGGGGAGGTCACCAGGGCGAGGTCGAGCGAGCCCTCGGTGAGCTCGGCGATCAGGTCCCGGGAGCCCCGCTCGGTCAGGTGCAGCTCGATCCCCGGGTGCGCCTCGTGGAACGCCGCGATGGCCTCGACGGCGAGGCTCACGCACAGCGTGGGGGTCGCCCCGAGCCGGACCCGGCCGCGCTGGAGGCCCGCGAGCTCGGCCATCTCCCGGCGCACGGCCTCCGCGTCGGCCAGCATGCGGCGGGCCAGGGGGAGGAGGGCCTCCCCGGCCGCCGTGAGGGAGATGTGCCCGCGGGCCCGGTGGAACAGCTCCGAGCCGAGGTCGTGCTCGAGGCTCGCGATCTGGCGGCTCAGCGAGGGCTGGGTCAGGTGCAGGCGCTCGGCGGCGCGGGTGAAGTGGCCCGTGGCCGCGACTTCGAGGAAGCCGCGCAGCTGTTCAAGGTTCATGCTCATAGCCATATCGTATGGAAACCACTCGGATAATTCATTGGAGTAATCATCGGCGCCTCCCTAGCGTGGAGCCCATGACAACTCAGAGCACCCCCGAACGTCAGATCTCCACGACCGTGCTGGTCATCGGCACCGGCGGCTCGGGCCTGCGGGCCGCGATCGAGGTCGCCGAGCAGGGCAAGGACGTCCTGGCCATCGGCAAGCGTCCGCGCCACGACGCGCACACCGCACTCGCCGCCGGCGGCATCAACGCCGCGCTCGGCACGATGGACCGCGAGGACACCTGGCAGCAGCACGCCGCGGACACCATCGGCGAGAGCTACCTGCTGGCGAACCCGCGCACGGTCGAGATCGTGGCCCGCGGGGCGCGACAGGGCATCGAGGACCTCGAGCGCTACGGCATGGCCTTCGCCCGCGAGCAGGACGGCCGGATCTCCCAGCGGTTCTTCGGCGCCCACACCTACCGCCGCACGGCCTTCGCCGGCGACTACACCGGCCTGGAGATCCAGCGCACGCTGGTCCGCCGCGCCGAGCAGCTCGACGTCCCCATCCTCGACACCGTCTACGTGACCCGGCTGCTGGTGCGCGAGGGCGTCGTCTTCGGCGCCTACGGCTTCGACCTCGTGGACGGCACCCGCTACCTCATCCACGCCGACGCCGTGATCCTCGCCGCCGGCGGCCACAACCGCATCTGGCGCCGCACCTCCTCGCGCCGCGACGAGAACACCGGCGACTCGTTCCGCCTCGCGGTCGAGGCCGGCGGGCGGCTGCGCGACCCCGAGCTGGTGCAGTTCCACCCCTCGGGCATCCTCGAGCCCGAGAACGCCGCGGGCACCCTGGTCTCCGAGGCGGCGCGCGGGGAGGGCGGGATCCTGCGCAACGCGCTGGGCGAGCGGTTCATGGACCGCTACGACCCGGAGCGCCGCGAGCTCTCGACCCGCGACCGCGTCGCGCTCGCGGCCTTCACCGAGATCAATGAGGGGCGCGGGACCCCCCACGGCGGCGTGTGGCTCGACGTCTCGCACCTGCCGCGGCAGACCATCATGGAGCGGCTCCCGCGCGTCTACCAGACCCTGCTCGAGCTGCAGATGCTGGACATCACGGCCTCGCCCATCGAGATCGCGCCGACCGCCCACTACTCGATGGGCGGGGTGTGGGTGGACCCGGAGGACCACTCGACCGACGTCGGCGGCCTGTACGCGATCGGCGAGGCCTCGAGCGGGCTGCACGGGGCCAACCGGCTCGGGGGCAACTCGCTGATCGAGCTGCTGGTGTTCGGTCGGATCGTGGGGCGCGCGGCCGTGCGGCACTCCGAGGGGCTCGCGGCGCAGGCGCGCTCGGCCGAGGCGGTGGCCGCGGCCCGCGCCGAGATCGCGGAGCTGCTGGCCGCCGACGGCACCGAGAACGTCCGGGCCCTGCAGCGGGCGCTGCGGGACACGATGACCGAGCACGCCGGCGTCGTCCGCGACGAGGAGGGGCTGCTGGCCGGGCTGCGGGAGCTGGACGGGATCGAGGAGCGGATGGCGCGGATCGGCGTGCACCCGGACATCGCCGGGTACCAGGGGCTCGCCCAGGCCTTCGACCTCCGCTCCTCGGTCCTGGCCGCGCGCGCCACGCTCGAGGCCGCCCGGGAGCGGCGCGAGACCCGCGGCTGCCACAACCGCAGCGACTACCCGGAGCTGGACCCCGCGCTGCAGGTCAACCTGGTGTGGTCGCCGAGCGGGGGCGTCACGCGGGAGGAGATCCCGGCCGTGCCGGAGGAGATCGCCGGGCTCGTGCGGGAGGTCTCGAGCGCGGGGAAGCTGGTGGAGTAGGGGGGCGATGCCTCCCGGTCAGCCAGGGGGCGGCGAGCCCCGGTCAGCCGGGGGCGGTGCCTCCCAGCCAGCCGAGGGGGCCTCCCGGTCAGCCGAGGAAGGCTTACCGGTCAGCTGGCGGGGCGCCTGCCCGCGTGGTCCGGGCGCAGGTGGTCGGCGCCCACGAGCCGGCGGCGCAGCGTCGTCGGCTCGGCCGCCTCCGCGGGCCGGATCAGCCCGCGCTCCCGCAGCACGGGGGAGACGTGGCGGGCGAAGGCGCGCAGGTCGACGTCGCGGATGCCGTAGTCGACGATGAACCCGTCCAGGCCCGTCTCGGCCAGCCAGTCCTGCATCTCCCGGGCCACGGTCTCGCCGGAGCCGACCAGGACCGCACCCCGCGCGCCGATGGCCATGAACTCGGCGAGGTCCGCGACGGTCCAGGTGCGCGTGGGGTCCATCGAGGTGAAGGACTGCAGCGCGGAGCGGTTGCCCTCGATGTGGACCTCCTCCAGCGCGTCGTCGGGGGCGTAGGCGGAGAGGTCGATGCCGGTCCAGCCGGCGAAGAGCGCGAGGGCCGCCTCGCGGTCGATCAGCTCGAGGTAGCTCGCGTGCCGCTCCCGGGCCTCGGCGTCGGTCGCGGCGGCGATCACGGTGATCGAGCAGACGATACGGAAGCTCGCCCGGTCCCGGCCGAGCTCCGCGGCCCGCGCCTCGATGGACCGCACGAGCCGGGCCACGTTCTCCCGCGAGGTGCCGGAGACGAAGATCGCCTCGGCGTGCCGCAGGGCGAAGTCGACGCCGCGCGGGGAGGAGCCGGCCTGGAACAGGAAGGGGGTGCGCTGCGGGCCGGCCAGCGTCGTCGCGGGGCCCGGGACCCGGAAGTACCGGCCCTCGTGGTCGACGGGGCGGATACGGTCGGCGTCGAGGTAGGCGTTCGAGGCCGCGTCCCGCAGCAGGGCCTCCTCGGGCGCGCTCGACTCCCAGAGGTCGTAGACGACGTCCATGAACTCGTCGGCGCGGTCGTAGCGCTCGTCGTGCGGGAGCAGGTCGGTGCCGGCGACGTTCCGCATGGCCGAGCGCTGGTAGCTGTTGACGATGTTCCAGCCGATCCGGCCGCGCGTGAGGTGGTCCAGCGTCGCGAACTTGCGGGCCAGCAGGTACGGGGACTCGTAGCTGACGGAGGCGGTCACGGCGATCCCCAGCGTCGTCGTCTCGCGGGCCAGCGCGCTCACCACCAGGAGGGGGTCCAGCGTCGGGTACTGCATGCCCGCGGCGATGGCGGTGCGACCGTCGCCGCCGTAGACGTCGTACACGCCGGCGACGTCGGCGAAGAAGAGGGCGTCGAACCCGGCCTCCTCCAGCATCCGCGCGTGGGCGGCCCAGAAGTCGAGGTCGCGGTACTGCTCGACGTCGGCCTCGGGATGCCTCCACAGGCCGAAGGATTGGTGGGTGGGCGTCATCATGTCCAGAGCCAGGAGGATCACCGGAACAGAGTAGCACCCGGGGGAGGGGCGCGGTCGGCGGACCGAAGGGCCCTCGCCGGGCGGGGACGGCGGGCCTACACTGGGGCCATGCCGGCCCCCGCACCCTACGACGGAGCGCCCGTCGTCCTCGCCCTCCCCGTGGAGGGGTCCTGGCGCGTGGAGAACAGCCCCGCGCGGCGGGTGCCCAGCCACGGCGTCGACCTCTTCGGCCAACGCTACGCGATCGACCTGGTCGCCGTCGACGACGCCGCGCGCACCGCCCCGGGCCGCGGCTGGCGGGCCGTCCTCGCCACGGAGCCGCCCGAGCTGTTCTACGCCTACGGGCGGGATCTGCTGGCCCCGGTGGATGGCGTCGTCGTGAGCGCCCACGAGGGGGAACCGGACCATGCGGCTCGGCGCTCGCAGCCGGCCCTGCTGCACTACGCGCTGGGCCAGACGTCCAGGGTGCGGCGCGGGCCCCTCGCCGTGGCAGGGAACCACCTGATCCTGCGCGACGACGCGAGCGGAGCGTTCGTGGCGCTGGCCCACCTCAGGTGGGGGTCGCTGACGGTCGAGCCGGGAGACCGCGTGGAACGGGGAAGCAGGGTCGCGGAATGCGGTAACTCGGGGAACTCGACCCAGCCGCACCTGCACCTGCAGGCCATGGACTCGGGGGACTTCGGGAGCATGCGGGGCGTGCCGTTCGTGTTCGAGGAGTTCGCGTCCCGGGAGAGGGGCGGGGCGTCCCGCTCCCTGCGGCGGGAGGTTCCGGGGGAGGGCGTGATCGTGGGGCCGGTGGTCGCGGGATGAGGCCGCCGGGCTAGGATGACCGCATGTCACCACATCCTGACGCCGTCCCCGAACGAGAGGACGACGTGCTGACCGGTCCGGCAGGCCGCGCCGTTCCTGCCGGGCGCGCCGTCCGCGCCGCTCCCGGTGCGGACCGGCCCCTCTACACCGCCCGCGTGGCCAACTCCGGCGGGACCGCGGGATCGGTCGAGGTCCAGGACGGGGCCACGCTGCCCACCGCGGGCCCGGGCGAGGCCGGCGCGGGGTACGACCCGGAGCAGTTCCTCGCGATGGCGTGGAGCACCTGCCTGGGCGAGACGCTGAAGGTCGTGCTCGACGCCGAGGGGCTCGCGCACCGCAGCCGGGTCCGGGTGGAGGTCGAGCTGCACGCCGACCCGCGGGGCGGGTACCGGTTCGTGCCCACCGCGTACCTGGCCGTCGAGGGCGCCGAGCCCGAGGAGGCGCGGCGGCTCGCGGCGGCCGCCCACGCGCGCTGCCCCGTCTCGAAGCTGCTCGCGGGCGGAGAGGCGTCGGTCCGCGTCGAGCCGTGGGGCGGGCCCGCCACGTCCTGAGGTCCCCGCGTCCTGAGGGCCCCGCGTCTTGAGGTCCGCGCGTCTTGAGCGGCTCCGTGTCAGGGCGCGGCCGACCGCAGGTCCAGCACCGCGGTCTGGCCGTCGTCGCCGAGGCGCATGAAGGACGCGTAGCCGAGCCGCCCGGCCGACTCCGTCGCGGCGCTACACTGGCCGCGGTTCATCTCCAGGAGCAGCCGGCCGCCCGGCCGCAGCCAGCCCGGGGCCTGCGCGAGCACGGCGCGGACGAGGTCCAGCCCGTCGGAACCGCCGTAGAGCGCGGCGCCCGGCTCGTGGTCGCGGGCCTCCCGGGGCAGCAGCTCCGAGGCGCCGACGGGGATGTACGGGGGCACCGCAGCGATGACGTCCACGCGGCTCCCCAGCGCCGCGGGCAGTCCCTCGAGCACCGATCCGGCGTGGACCCCCGCTGCGGGCGAGAGGTTGGAGCGGGCGTGGCGCTCGAGCACGACGTCGTCGAGGTCGGTCGCGTGCACCTCGGCGCCGGGTGCGGCGCGCTGCACGGCCGCGGCGACGGGCGCGACGCCGGCGAAGGCCTCGACGAACACCGGCGGCGGGCCCTCCTGACGTGCGGCCGCCGCGCCCGGACGGCCTCCACCGCCCACCGGGCCAGGAGGCGGGTGCGCTGCCGCGGGACGAAGGCCCCCGGGCCGATGCCCAGCCGCATCCCCATGAACTCGACGACGCCGAGCACGTGCTCGAGCGGCTCCCCGGCGATCCGGCGAGCGGTCAGCGCCTCCAGCCGCCCGGCGTCGGACGCCGCCGCGCGCAGCAGCACCGCCTCCTCCTCGGCGAACACACACCCCGCGGCCCGGAGCGCCTCGGTCAGGGGGTCGGGCGGCGGCGTCGGCGGGCTCATGCAGCTCGCGCCGGGATCCGCCGAGGATCCGGGCCGGGCCCGCCCCCTCGACCCCGCGAGCCGATGGCACCCTCGCCCGGCGATCGCGGACCGACCCCAGCCTTGGACCCCGGTTTCGCCCCGGGCCCGGACCCGGACTCGGCCCCGGGCCCAGCCTCAGTCACGGCTCCGCGTCCCCGCCCGGTCATTCCCGTGGTCCCGCCGCGGCGATCCCCAGCACGGCCTCGCCGTAGCGCTCCAGCTTCTTGAGCCCCACGCCGCTGATGTCGCCGAGCTCCCCGAGCGTGGTGGGCTTAGCCTCGACGATGCCGTAGAGGGTCGCGTCGTTGAAGACCACGTAGGCCGGCACGCCCTGCTCCTTGGCCTGCTCCGCGCGCCAGGTCCGCAGCTCCTCGAAGAGCGCGGCGTCGGCGGGGTCCAGGTCCACCGGCGGGGCCGCGGCCGCGCGCCCCGAGCCTCCGGCGCGCCGCGAGCGGGATCCCCGCTTCGAGACCGGGTCCTCGCGCAGGAACACGGTCTCCTCCCCGCGCAGCACAGGACCGGCCCCCTCGCCCAGGACGAGCACGCCGTAGTCACCGTGCGACTGCAGCAGCCCGCGCGCGAGCACCTGACGGATCACCGCGCGCCACTGCGCCTCGGTGCGCTCGGCGCCGACGCCCCACACGCTGAGCTCCTCGTGCCGGGAGCTCGTGGACCGGTCGTTGGCCTTGCCGCGCAGCACGTCCACGATCTGTCCCGAGCCGAACCGCTGGTCCCGCTCGCGGTCTAACCGGATGATGGCGGAGAGCAGCTTCTGCACGTCCACGGTGGCGTCCCAGGTCTGCGGCGGGGTCTTGCACGTGTCGCAGTTGCCGCAAGGCCCCGACTCCTCGTCGAAGTACCGCAGCAGCTGCACCCGGCGGCAGTCCACCGTCTCGCACAGGGCGAGCATCGCGTCCAGGTGGGACATCGAGCGGCGCTTGAACGCCTCGTCGCCCTCCCCAGACTCGATGAGGCGCCGCTGGGACACGACGTCGCCCAGCCCGTAGGCCATCCACGCGGTCGAGGGCAGCCCGTCCCGCCCCGCGCGCCCGGTCTCCTGGTAGTAGCCCTCGACGCTGCGGGGCAGGTCCACGTGGGCCACGAAGCGCACGTCCGGCTTGTCGATCCCCATGCCGAAGGCGATCGTCGCCACGACCACGACGCCGTCCTCCCGCAGGAACCGCCCCTGGTTGGCCGCGCGGACCTCCTGCGGCAGGCCCGCGTGGTACGGCACGGCGTCGATCCCCTTGGCCCGGAGCGCCTCGGCCAGCTGGTCCACGCTGCGGCGGGAGAGGCAGTAGACGATGCCGGTGTCCCCGGGGTGCTCGGTGGTGATGAACTCCAGCAGCTGCGCGCGCGGGCCGTCCTTGGGCACGATCCGGTACTCGATGTTGGACCGGTCGAAGCTCGCCACGAAGTGCCGGGCGTCCTGCAGCGAGAGCCGTTCGGTGAGCTCGGCGTGGGTGGCGCGGGTGGCGGTGGCCGTCAGCGCGACCCGCGGCGTGTCCGGGAAGCGCTCGGCCAGGACGTGCAGACCCAGGTAGTCCGAGCGGAAGTCGTGGCCCCACTGGGAGACGCAGTGCGCCTCGTCGATCGCGAACAGGGCGATCCGCCCGCGCGCGAGGAAGTCCTGGGTGCGCGGGAGGACGAGGCGCTCCGGCGCCATGTAGAGGACGTCCAGCTCCCCGGCGAGGTACTGCCGCTCGACCTCGCGGACCCGCTCCAGGTCCAGCGTCGAGTTCAGGTAGGCCGCCCGCACGCCGAGGTTCTCCAGCGCGGCGACCTGGTCCGCCATGAGGGCGATGAGCGGCGAGACGACGACGCCGGTGCCCTCCCGCACGATGCTGGGGATCTGGTAGCACAGGGACTTGCCCCCGCCGGTGGGCATGAGCACGACGGCGTCCCCGCCGGCGATCACGTGCTCGACGACAGCCTCCTGCTCGCCCCGGAAGGAGTCGTAGCCGAAGACGTCGGAGAGCACGGAGCGGGCGGTGTCGATCGAGGCGGTGGTCATGCGTACCAGGCTATCCGGTCTCGGGACCCTTCGCGGCCCGCTTGTGGACAACCCGGGCGCGGGCGCGCGGACGACGTCGGCGATCCGGGGGGTGCGGGGACGTCGGCCACTCGGGCCGTGGACGGCGTCGGCCGCCCGGCGCACGGACGGTGTCGGCCGCCCGGCGCGTGGACGGTGTCGGCCGCTCAGGAGGCGCGGAACAGCTCCCGGCAGATGCCGAGGTACGTCTCCCGCTGGTCCTGCGCGACGATCGCGCTGATGAGGACCACCCACATGACCTCGATGGCCGCGAGGAACTCCGGCTCCTCCTGGGAGTTGCGGCAGACCAGGTCGCTGCCGGTGAAGTAGCCGACCATGGTACGGCTCAGCTGGGTGTCGCTCAGGGGGGAGTCGACCGTGCCCTCCTGCCGGGCGCGCTCGAGGATCACCTCGAGGCGGGCGAACCAGCGGTCGTAGAAGGCGTACGACTCCTCGCGCAGGGCGCCGTTCTCCAGGGTGAGCTCCATGCCGGCGCGCACGATCGCGTCGTTGATGAGCAGGTCGCACAGGGCCCGGGAGGTGCGGATCATCTGCTCGAACGGGTCCGAGGTCTCGCCGCGGGCGCTCTCGATCTTCTCGTAGGTGCGCACGTGCTGCTCGTGCATGACCGCCAGCGCGATCTGCTCCTTGGACTTGAAGTGGAAGTACATCGAACCCTGCGAGATGCCCGAGAGGGCGGAGATCTTCGACAGCGAGGCACCGGCGAAGCCCGACTCCTGGAACGCCGCGGCGGCTCCCGCCAGGATGGCGTCCTGGGTCTTCTGGCCTCGCTCCTGAGCCGGTTGGCGATGTCTGCGCGTCATGTACACCTGTTCCACTGAAATAACGTCTCTGACGGGGCATCGCGCGGACGGTACAGGCCGTGCGCATCCGGCCCCCGGTCTGCCAGTCATTGTAGAGTATGGGCTCCTCCGGGTGACCTCGCCGACGGGCCGTGGCGGGCGCGTGAGTCCGTACATGACGCCGACCGGGGACGACGCCGTCGTGGGCGGTGCGCGGGGGTCTTTGGGGCGTCCGCCTGGGCGATCCGTGTTGGCACGGCGCTCAGTCGGCCTTCGCCTTCACCAGCAGCGACCACCCGCCGCGCTCGACGGCGTCCTTACCGTGGGCGCCCTCGTCACCGACCTCCTCGACGTCGCCCCCGCCGCCGGCGAGGTCGTCACCGCCGCCGGTGAGGTCGTCACCACCGCCGGCGACGTCGCCCCGGTCTGCGGCGAGGCCGTCCTCGTCGCGGGCCAGAACGGTGATCCACCCCTTGGCGGGCATCGCCGTGCCGGCAGCGGACTCGTAGGGACCCACCTCGAGGAGGTAGCGACCCGTGGCGGCCTGCAGGACCTCGAGGGAGGCCTCGGCCCCGGATCCGTCCCGGAAGCCCACCTCGACCGCGACGGCCCGGCCGGGGGCGTCCGGCCCGCCCGGGGCGCAGCGGAGGCGGGCGCCCGGGAAGAGGTGGGAGTGGTCGACGTCGAGCTGCAGGGGAGTGGTCACGGGAGGCTCCGATCGGTTGTGGAGGGCGGGATGCACCGCGCACGACGCCGGACGCGTCCGGACGCCGCGCGTGACCCCTAGACAACACTGTCCGCCCGACGCGACGCCGAGACAAGGAGCCCGGCGTCGAATTGGGCATCGGGCGAGACCTCTGCTAGAGTCTTACGAGTTGGGGCTGTGGCGCAGCTGGTAGCGCACCTGCATGGCATGCAGGGGGTCAGGGGTTCGAGTCCCCTCAGCTCCACCAAAGAGTTCTTCGTCGAATTGTCGACAAGAGCGAGAACATCATCGGACACCTCGTCCAGGGAGAGCCCGCCGGCAACGGCGGGCTTTTTCCTGCGTTCATAACGCGCTGGTCGTCGACGGCGTGGCCGAGGTTCTCGTTGCCGCCACACTCGAGGTGCCTGGAGGGGTCCGCGATCGCCTCGAAGATCTCCTCGGGCTATGCGTGGACCAACCCGCTGGCCGTGACCACCTGCGGATTCGGAGTGTTCGTCCTCACGGCCTGATCCCCGGCCTCGAGACTGCGCGGCGGCGTCCTCAGGCCGACGATCATGCGGAGGCCCCTGAAGCGTCCCAGCGGATCTCCGGCGCCGCCGGCCTCGGCAGCGTCACCTTCCTGATGGCTCATCCGCCAGCGCCTGCACCGACGTCGCGAGGCCTTGCGCGAAGGCCTCGGCCAGATCGGGGTCGAGCCGGTCCAACGACAGGTACGGGTTGAGATCTTCGAGCTCCACCAACAGCAGGTCGCCTTCGCGGGTGCGGCAGGCGTCCACCCTCTGGATGCCGTGATCGATGCTGTTCCACTCGATGAACGCTTGCGCGAAGGCGAGGTCCTCCGCGCTGGCCTGATACGGCTGAAGCTCCCAGCGGCGGGCCGGATCCGGTGCGTTCAAGGCGTAGTGGAAGTCGTGATCGATGAAGTAGAACGAGACCTCGTAGAGGAAGTCGATGCGCGGCTGGAGAAGCAGCTCGCCCGCTTCGAACGGGGTGAGCTCATCGCGCTCGAGGAAGCGCAAGCCCACGGAGTCCGCGCCCAGCTTGGGCTTCACCACGTACTCCTCGACCAGGGGCAGCCGATCCAGATCGCTCAGCGAGTCCACCGTCGGAGTGACCGGATACCCCTGGTCGAAGAGATCCAGGAGGTACTGCTTTCCCGCCATGTCGGCCTTGCCGCCCAGCTCGGTGAATACCTTGGCCCCGGTCGCTCTGGCATGCCGCACGAACGCGGCGTAGTCCTCGGAATAATGGATGACCGGGCCGCTGTTTCGGACCAGTATGACGTCGAAATCATCCATCAGCGCCACAGCGTCCCGTGGGTGGCACAGGGCGACGTCGAAGCCGTCCCGCAGCCGGGACGAGAGGAAGATGTCCTCGTCACAGTAGCGCCGCCCGCGAGCGCTGTAGGTCAGGTCGGTGACGTAGAGCACCCTGGTCCGTCGTTCAAGCATGGGCCTCAGCGTATCAACGGCCTCTGGCGCCCAGCGGAGGCATCCGGCGGCGAGGGGCGGGACCGTTCACTCGGGCGTTCGCGCTCCATCGATACGACGAGGCGGCGATACGGCGGTTTCTGGAGGATGGCCTCCGGCTGTTCACCGTCCGCGGGCCGCCGAAGTCCTCCACCCGGCCCACCGGCCCGACCTTGGAGAAGCCGAGGAGGCGGGCGCCGTCCTGCCGCGCGGCGCCCGGCTGGGTGCGCATCCGCGGGATGGGAAGCGGCGGCCTCGCGCAAGCGAGCGTGTGTACAGCGGCCTCGTGGAAGGACATCTGATCGTCCCCCGACCCTCGCCGGAGGTGTCGACGACGGCGTCCACACCCTCCAGCACGCCGTCGGCACCTGCACCGGAGACGAGATCGACCCCTGCCGAGCGCGCCAGCACGATCACCCCGTGCCCGTGCCCGTGCCCGTGCCCGTGCCCGTGCCCGCGCTCGCGTGCCGCGAGAACTTCCTGGGCCCCCGCCTGACCGGTTCAGCCTGCTATCGCGATCCTCATCGGCTCAGCCTAGAGGCACTGGCGAGAGCTACAGGCCGATGGGCGAATCAGACCCGCGTTCCCGGCTGCGTCGCGAGACCCGACGGGTCTCCCCGCGGAGGGAGCGTGGTCTTCCCTGCGCCGTTCGAGCCGAGCAAGGCGAAGATGCTGCCCGCCGCCACCTCGACATCGACCCTCTGCGAGACCCGGAGGCTCCGGTAGGACTTTTTTCTCCAGTCCCCGCACCAGAATCGCGGAGCCGCGATCGCGGGCGTGTGTCATGACCCAGCGCCGCTTTGGAGATCCTCGGCGTGGTCGAGGGTCTCGGCTAGGCGTCGCTTCTCCTTGTTGATCCAACCCGCACCGCCGTAGTTGGCGGCAAAGGCTTCCGCGAAGTCCACCGGGTCGCTTCCGACGACCTCACGAATGGGCATCCCCTCCGCGGACGCCCGTTCGAAGAGTTCCGCCAAGTCCTCGTAGGCGGTCAGCCAGATGTCACCCTCCGTGGCGCCGAAGTAGAGGAGGTAGCGCTCCAGGGCCTGCGCCGCTGTGCGGTAGGGGAGCGGCAGCGCTTTGATGCGTGTCTTGTACTGCCTCCAACGGCGTTTGTTGCCGAAATCGCCAATGGCCTTCTCGATGAGGCTCATGAGTGCTCGTCTCCTTCGTGGAGCAGTTGCAGACGCTCCGAGAGGAAGCTCCACGTCCTCCAGAACTCGTCGAGGTAATCGCGACCCTGTGTGTTGAGGGAGTAGACCTTGCGGGGCGGACCCTTCTCTGAAGGAGTCCTTTCAACGTCGACCAGACCGCGCCGCTCGATACGCACCAGCAGCGCGTAGACGGTGCCCTCGGCGATGTCCTCGAATCCCTGCTCGCGCAGCCTCGTGGTGATGTCGTAACCGTAGGCGGGCCGGGCGGCCAGGATCGCCAGGACGATGCCCTCCAGCACGCCCTTGAGCATCTCGGTCTTCTGCTTGCCCATGGCTCGCCCTCTCACTACTTGGTGATGCTTACTACCAGTACATAGTAACGCCGAGTAGCACTACTGATCAATACCAAGTACCAATAGCCTCAGGGTGGCATCCCCACCTTTCACGGCGAGAGACGCCGAGCGGTATAGCAAGAAGAAAGCGTGCACCTAAGCATCGGGCCGGTCGTCGCAGACGATCTCGTGAGCGAGTTGCCGGCTCCCGCCACGGAATCCAGGCGGCTACTTGGTGTGCTGGACGGGGGGTACCCGCTCATCCGGCGCATCGGGGGATGGCATCCGGTGGTGCAGCTCCGGCAACGTGTCCGCACGGGAGGAGAACACCCCCCCCCAGGAAAACCCTGTTCCGCCGGATGGCGGAGCAGGGTTTTTCATGCCCTCGAGCGCCCCGCCACCCCGGACGCCAGGACCCGCAGCGCTTCGTGCGTGGGGCTCCCGGGCTCCGCCGTCCACACGACCAGCTGCTGCTCGGCGTCGTGCGCCTCGACCAGGGTGTCCCAGTCCAGGACCAGCTCGCCGACGGCCGGGTGGTTCAGGGTCTTGCGGCCGGTCGAGAGCGTGGCCACGGCGCGGCCCGCCCACCAGCCGCTGAACTGCGCATCCTGGACGGAGAGCTCGCCGACCAGGCCGGCCAGGCGCGGGTCGTCCGGGTACTTCGCCGCCTCCATCCGCAGCTGGGCAACCGCGGTCCGGGCCACCGTGTCCCAGTCGGCGTAGAGCGTGCGCATCGCGGGGTGGGTGAAGAGCAGGCGCAGGTAGTTGCGCCGCTCGGCGGGGATGCGGCCGAAGTCCAGCATCATCGCCGCGGCCAGGTCGTTCCATCCCAGGATGTCCATGCGCCGGCCCATGACGATCGCCGGCGTCGTGCCCAGGTCGTCCAGGAGCCGGCGCAGCTGGGGCTGGACGGTCTGCCGGGACCGGCGCGGCGCCCGCGTCGAGGTCTTCCCCGCCAGGCTGAAGAGGTAGGTGCGCTGGTCCTCGTCGAGCTGGAGGACCTCGGCCAGGGTGGTCAGCACCGCCGCGGAGGCGCGGATCCGCCCCTGCTCGAGGCGGGTGTAGTAGTCGGTGCTGATCGAGGTCAGCTGAGCGACCTCCTCCCTCCGCAGCCCGGCGACGCGGCGCGGCCCGGCGCCCTCCGGAAGCCCTGCCTGCCGCGGCGTGAGCTCCCCGCGACGGGTGCGCAGGAACGTCCCGAGCTCGTTCATGTTCTTGTCGGCGCTCATCCTCCCAGTCTCGCACCATCATCCGTGACTGAGAGGGGGATAGATCCCTCCCAGGATCATTTCTTCCTCTGCACGGCCGTGCCGCACGGGATCAGAATGGACTCGACCGGCAGGGCGCCGGCGGAGACCGCGGGGCGGACGAGTCCCGACCCGGTCCCGCCGGGGAGCCCGCAACGCACCACGGAAAGGACGGTGACATGGACAGGCCCTACGTGTTCTGCCACATGCTGACCTCCGTCGACGGCAAGATCGTCGGGAAGTACATGCAGACCGAACAGAGCAAGACCGCCGGAGGCGTCTTCTACGACCTGGCCTTCGGCGAGGACCCGCACTACCGCCACCAGGGCTGGCTCTCCGGCCGGGTGACCACGGACGACAACTTCACCCACCACCGGCAGCCGGACCTCGACGAGGACGCGGCGCCGGTGCCCGAGGGGGACTTCGTCGCGCCGACCGACGCCGAGAAGTACTACGTCTCGGTGGACCCGTCCGGGAAGCTCGGCTGGGAGAGCCCGGAGCTGACCTACCAGACCACCACGGCGCACGTGCTCGAGGTGCTCACCGGGAAGGCCTCCAACGCGTACCGTGCGTTCCTGCGGCGGCTGGGCATCTCCTACGTCGTCGCCGGCGAGGACGAGCTGGACTACGAGCTGCTGCTGGGCAAGCTGAAGGAGACCTTCGGGATCGAGACGCTCATGCTCGGCGGCGGGGGAGTCCTGAACTGGTCCTTCGTCCAGGCCGGGTACTGCGACGAGATCAGCGTCGTGATCGCCCCGGCGGCGGACGGCGCCTCGGACAGCCCGTCCCTGTTCGAGGCCGGCGACCGCACTCCGGATTCCCCGAAAAGCTTCGAGCTGCAGGCCGCCGAGGCCCAGGACGGCGGCGCGGTGTGGCTGCGCTACACCGTCACCCACGGCACCACCGAGAACGACTGAAGGAGACACATCATGAACGACACCGGATTCGACCAGCCCTTCCCGACCGGGGAGCCCAACGACGCCTTCGCCCAGTACTTCACCGGCCAGAGCTACCTCGCCCCGCTCACCGGCGGCAGCGTGCCCGTCAGCAACGTCTCCTTCGAGCCGGGCTGCCGGAACAACTGGCACATCCACCACGGTCAGGACGGCGGCGGGGACCAGATCCTGCTGTGCACCGCCGGCTCCGGCTGGTACCAGGCCGAGGGCGAGGATCCGGTGAGCCTCGAGCCGGGGTCGGTGGTCCGCGTCCCGGCCGGCACCAAGCACTGGCACGGGGCCAAGGCGGACGCGTGGTTCTCCCACCTCGCCTTCGTCACCCCGGGCGAGGACGTCAGCAACGAATGGCTGGAGCCGGTCACCGACGAGGTGTACGGCCGGCTCCCGCAGAGCGGAGGAGCAGCATGAGCATCCTGCACGAGACCTACACCTTGAGCAACGGCGTCGAGATCCCGAAGCTCGGGCTGGGCACCTGGTTCATCGACGACGCCGACGCCGCCCAGGCGGTCCGCGACGCCGTGGGGATCGGCTACCGCAACATCGACACCGCCCAGGCCTACGGCAACGAGCGCGGGGTCGGCGAGGGAGTGCGCAGCTCGGGCGTCGCCCGCGAGGAGCTGTTCGTGTCCACCAAGCTGGCCGCGGAGATCAAGGACTACGACGAGGCGGCGACCGCGATCGACGACTCGCTGCGGACTCTGGGCCTGGACTACGTCGACCTGCTGCTCATCCACAGCCCGCAGCCCTGGGACGACTTCCGCGGCGGCGACTACGCCGAGGGCAACCGTGCCGCGTGGCGGGCGATGGAGGAGGCGCACGAGGCGGGGAAGGTCCGCGCCATCGGGGTCTCCAACTTCCTGCAGAAGGACCTGGAGAACCTCCTCGCCGGCGCCACCGTGGTGCCGCATGTGAACCAGATCCTCGTTCACGCCGGGAACACCCCGTCGGAGCTCATCTCCTCCTGCGAGTCCCAGGGCATCCTCGTGGAGGCGTACTCGCCGATCGCCCACGGGGAGATCCTGGACAACGAGGCCGTCGCGGGGATCGCGCGGAAGTACGGGGTGTCCGTCCCGCAGCTGTGCATCCGCTACACGCTGCAGCTGGGCGCGGTCTCGCTGCCGAAGACCGCGAACCCGGAGCACATGCGCTCCAACGCGCAGGTGGACTTCGAGATCGCGGCCGAGGACATGGAGACGCTGCGGACCCTGGACGAGCGGGATTACGGTGACTCCAGCGCCTTCCCCGTCTACTCCGATCAGTAAGGAGAAGAGGCAATGGCTGAGAAAGTCACCGCGGGCCGCGACACCTTCGGGGACTTCGCCCCGAAGTACGCCGAGCTCAACGATGACGTCCTCTTCGGGCAGGTCTGGTCCCGCGAGGCCCAGCTCTCCGCCCGGGACCGCAGCGTGGTCACCGTGACCGCGATCATGGCCAGCGGCGTGCTGACCCCTGCCCTGCAGGGCCACATCGAGCGCGCCAAGGCTAACGGGGTCACGGGCGAGGAGATGGCCGAGGTCCTCACCCACGCCGCGTTCTACGCGGGTTGGCCCAAGGCCTGGGCAGCGCTGAGCATGGCTCAGGAGGTCTATGCCGGCTGACGGCCTCCTCCACCGGCCGATGCCGCGTCGCCGCGAAGGCAGCGACGCGGCATCGGTTCCGAGGTCACTGCCGCGGTCCTCGTAGGGGCGCACCATGGGATGAGTCACGGTGCCGTCTGATCACGCATCGCTACCCCTCGCCGCGGCTCATGCGATGTGCCGAGCCCTGTGCGTTCACAGCGCCGTCCTCCTCCGAGGCGCACTGATGCCGTCACGCGCGGGTAGAATGAACGCTTTACATGGGTAGAGCACTCGCTCTACTATGAGTCCATGCACGACACCGAGCAGCGGATCGCCCGCAACATCGAACGCAGTCTGGCGGAGCAGGGCTTCGCGGAGCAGGGCGTGGAGGCCCTGCGCGCCGAGGCGGACGTCTCCCTGCGCACGCTGTACAAGTACTTCCCCAGCCGCGAGGCGATGATCGTCGGCGCCCTGGAGTACCGCGACCGCGCCTACTCCGCGTGGCTGGACGGCGGCCCCGAGGAGGGCCTCGAGCACGTGCTCCACCCGCTCGTCCGGCTCGGCGAGTGGCTCGAGGAGGTCGCCAACACCGGCTGCCTGTTCTTCACCGCCCTGTCCGAGTACCCCGAGAGCGAGGCGATCGCCACCGTGGCGCGGGCCCACAAGGGCCGGATTGCCGAGGAGTTCACCCGGCGCCTGGATCGGGTGTGCCCGGGCCGGGAGAACGGCGACCTTGCCGACGCGCTGCTCATGCTCCACGAGGGGATGACCCAGACGGCGCGGCTGTGGGGCAGGGAGCGGGCCACGCGCATCGCTCTCGAGGCGGCCCGCGCGGTGCTGGCGGACGAGGGGATCGGCGTCGGCTCCGGTGCGCGCCCCGGAGCGGGCGAGGCCGCGGGCCGCCCCGAGGGAGGCGCCGCGTGAAGATCCGCGAGATCCACGTCTACGCCCACGACCTCCCCGTCACGGACGCCCCGCGCGTGATGTCCAGCGGGACCCTGTACTCCCTCGACACGACGCTGGTGCGCATCGTGACCGACGACGGGACCGAGGGGTGGGGCGAGACCTGTCCCGTCGGGCCCACCTACGCCGAGGCCCACGCCGAGGGGGCGCGGGCCGCGCTCGCGGCCATGGCGCCCGGCCTCATCGGGACCGAGATCTGGCCGCTCGTGCTCCACCGCACGATGGACGGCCTGCTCAACGGGCACCACTACGCCAAGGCCGCGCTCGACATCGCCGCCCATGACGCCATCGGCAGGAGCACCGGGCTGGGCGTCGCCGAGCTGCTCGGCGGGCGGTTGGTCGAGCGGGTCCCCACCTACTACTCGACCGGCGTCGGCGACCCCGACGAGACGGCCGCGATCGCCCGCGAGCGCCTGGCCGAGGGGTATCCGCGCCTCCAGGTGAAGCTGGGCGGGCGCGACGTCGAGACCGACATCGAGACCCTGCACAAGGTCTGGGCCGCCATCCGCGGCTCCGGGATGCGCCTGGCCGCGGACGGCAACCGCGGCTGGAACACCCGGGACGTGCTGCGGCTGAGCGCCGAGTGCGCCGAGATCCCCCTGGTGCTCGAGCAGCCGTGCGATACCGTCGAGGAGCTCGCCCGCATCCGTCCGCAGCTGCGGCACCCCCTCTACCTGGACGAGAGTGGGACCAGCCTCAATGCCGCGGTCTCCGCCGCGGGCACCGGCCTGGTGGACGGGTTCGGTATGAAGATCACGCGGATCGGCGGGCTCCAACCCATGCGCGCCTTCCGCGACCTCTGCGCCGCGCGGCACCTGCCCCACACCAGCGACGACGCGTGGGGCGGCGACGTCATCGCCGCCGCCTGCGCGCACCTCGGCGCCACCGTCCGGCCCGAGCTCAACGAGGGCGCCTGGATCGCCGCGCCGTACATCGAGGGGCACTACGACGACGCCGCCGGCATCCGGATCGTGGACGGCCACATCCCGCTGCCCTCCGGGCCGGGCCTCGGCGTGACCCCCGACCGGGACCTCTTCGGGGACCCCGTCGCCCAGTTCTGACCCGTCCCGCGAGCCACCCCCGACCACTCATCCCACGCAAAGGAGCGACCATGAGATTCAGCGAGAAGAACGTCCTCATCACCGGTGCCGCAGGTGGCATCGGCTCCACCCTCGTCGAGCGGTTCCGGGCCGAGGGCGCCCGCGTCGCCGTCGCCGACCGCGACGTCAGCGGCATCGACGCCGAGGCGCACCTGCCCGGCGACCTGCTCGACCCCGGGTACGCCGACGGCCTCGCCCCGGCCGCGCGGGAGGCCCTGGGCGGCCTCGACATCCTCGTCAACAACGCCGGCGTCATCACCCGCGGCCCGGTCACCGAGACCTCCGACGCGGACTGGTCCCTGTCCTTCGGAGTCAACGTCGAGGCGCCGTTCCGGATCTGCCGGGCCGCGATCCCCCTCATGGCCGAGGCCGGTGGGGGCGCGATCGTCAACGTCTCCTCCTGCTGGGGAGGAAAGGCCCCCGGCCCGAACCACGCGCTCTACTGCACCACCAAGGCCGCCATCGCCTCGATGACCCAGTGCATGGGCACCGACCACGCCCACCAGGGGATCCGCGTCAACGCCGTCTGCCCCAACGAGGTCAACACGCCGATGCTGCGCAGCGGCTTCGCCAAGCGGGGCTTCGACCCGGACACCGCGGTCGCCGCGCTCGGCTCGACCGTGCCCCTGGGCCGGCTGGCCGAGCCCGAGGACATCCGCGACGTCATCATGTTCCTCGCCTCCGAGGACGCGCGCTACATGTGCGGCGCCCTCGTGGAGGTCAACGGCGGGAAGGCGGTCGCGTGATGCGCTTCGAGGGAAAGGTCGCGCTGGTCACCGGCGGCAGGTCCGGCATCGGCCGGGCGGTGGCCCGGCGGCTGCGCGAGGAGGGCGCGACCGTCTACACCGCCCAGCGCGGGCCCGACGACGAGTTCCCCTCGGTCTTCGCGGACCTCTCCGATCCCGGGAGCGCGGCGGCGGCCGTGGCCGAGGTCGTCGAGAGCGCCGGCCGGCTGGACGTGCTCGTGAACAACGCGGGCATGATGCAGGAGGCGCGGGTCGAGGAGATGGCGCTGGAGGACTGGCACCGCAACCTCGCGGTCAACCTCACCGGCCCCTACCTGATGATCCGCGCGGCGCTTCCGCACCTGCGCCGCACGCGGGGCAGCATCGTCAACACCGGGTCGCTCGAGGGCCTCGCGTCCAATCCCGGGCACGCCGCCTACTGCGCGACCAAGGCCGGCGTGCACGGCCTGACCCGCGCCGTCGCCGTCGACCACGGCGCCGAGGGCATCCGCTGCAACGCGGTGGCGCCCGGGTGGATCGACACGGACCTGAACCTCGAGTTCATCGAGGGCATGCCGGACCCCGAGGCGTTCCGCCGGGGGATCGGCAGGATCCACCCGGCCGCCCGGACGGGCCGGCCGGAGGAGGTCGCCGCGCTGGTGGCGTTCCTTGCCTCGGAGGATGCCTCGTTCGTCACCGGCCAGGTCTACGCCGTGGACGGCGGGCGGACGGCGCAGCTGAGCCTGCCGTGACGGTGCGGCCGGGGCCGGCGTGACGGCCCGTCCGAGCCTGCTGTGACGGTTCGGCCCCCAGGGCGGTACGGGTCGAGCGCGTCCTGGGGGCCGAGGTCCTGTTGGCGCCCGGTCCCGCGGGCCCGCTACGGCGCCAGCACCCGCCCCGCCAGCTGGACCTCCGCCTCCGCCACGACGTCGTCGGGCGAGGCGCTGCGGGCCAGGCGGAGGCGGTACGCGCCCTCCTCGACCACCCAGCGCGGGTCGTCGACGACGAAGCGGGCGTGGCAGCGGGCGTCGTCGGCCACGATGCTCACCCGGCGGGACTCGCCCGGCTCCAAGGCCACGCTCGCCCACCCGACCAGCCGGTGCGTGCCCTCCGGCGGGGCGAGGTAGACCTGCGGGACGTCCACGCCGGCCCGCTCGCCGGCGTTGCGCACCGTGAGGCTCACGCGCGGGGAGCCGTCCTCGTCCAGGCCGGTCTCCACGTCCTCGTAGGCGAAGCTCGTGTAGCTCAGGCCGTGGCCGAACCAGAACAGCGGGTCCAGGCCCTCCCGGGCGTACCAGCGGTAGCCGACGTCGGCGCCCTCGACGTCGTAGCCGACCAGCGGGAAGCCGCCCCGCCGCGGCTCGCCGGGGTTCGACGTCGTGCTCTGCGGGTCGGTCATCTCCCGGCGGGGGAGCTGCCCCTCGTCCCGCGGGAAGCTCACGGGCAGCCGGCCCGCGGGGGAGGCCGCGCCGGTCAGGAGGGCCGCGATCGCGGCGGCCCCGCCGCTCCCGCCGTACCAGGCGGCCAGGACGGCGTCGACCTCCTCGAGCCACGGCATCCGCACCGCGCCGGGGGTCTGCAGCACGACGACGGTGCGCCCGGCCGCCCCCGCCACCGCAGAGATCAGCTCGTCCTGCCCGTCCTCGAGGCTCAGGTCCGGGTTGTCGCGGCCCTCGGTGGCCCAGTGCTGCGCGATCACGACGGCGGTGTCCCCCGCGCGCAGCGAGGCCCGCACCTCCTCGGGGCCGCCCTCGAGGAAGACCACCTCGGTCTCGGGCAGGGCGCGGCGCAGCTCGTCGAGCGGGGCGGGGCGGTGGAAGGTCTTGGGCAGGGACAGCTGCGCGATCGAGAAGCCCTCCTCCTGGACGGCGTCGGGCGGGGTGACGGTCGAGCTGCCGCCGCCGGAGAGCACCCCGGTCTCGGCCCGCCCGCCGACCACGACCAGCCGCGGCAGCGCCGGGTCCAGGGGCAGGACGCCGTTCTCGTGGCGCAGCAGGACCGCCGAGCGCGTCGCCACGCGCTCGGCCAGCTCCGCGTTCTCGCGCAGCACGGCCGGGGAGGGGGAGCCGGCCGGGCGGCGACGGGCGCCCACGCCGCCCACCGAGCGGAGGGCGGCGACGATCCGGGTGGCCATGTCGTCGAGCCGCCGCTCCGGGACGCGGCCGGAGGCGACGGCGTCGGCCAGTGCGGGGCCGAAGAAGTGGCGGGGGGCCCGCCGGGGGCCCGGCTGGGGGGGCCGGCCCCCGGGCGGCCCCCGGGGGGGCGGGGGGGGCCCCGCCGCGGCCACGGAGGGGAGGCGCCGCAGGATGACGGTGACGGAGGTCGGCGTCGCGCGGAACTGCGGCGGGTCCTTGCCGGCCCGCTCCATCGCGAAGGCCATCCGGGCGAGCCCCGACCCGCGGTTCTCGCACACCGAGGCCCCCGTGCGGGGCATCCGCACCTCCTCCAGGAGCTTGGCCAGGGCCGCGTTGCGCGAGGAGGAGACCGCCGCGCGCCCCAGCTCCTCGGGCCTGATGCCGCCGTACAGCCCGCCGGGGCTGCGGATCTCGAGGCGGTCGGAGTACATCTCCAGCTGCACCTGGATGCCCCGGGCGTAGGGGCTGTAGTCCCGGTGCATCACCGCGTTGGTGATGGCCTCCCGGACCGCGACGTCGGGGTAGTCGAAGACGTCCGTGCGGCCGCGGCCGGTGATGACGGCCGCGCGGTGGGAGTTGCGGCGCACGGCGTCGACCGCCGCGGTGATCATGGCGGGGATGCCGCCGTTGAAGGACTGGTTGTCGGTGAACGCCATGCCCTCCGGCCCCAGCACCCCCAGCGAGGTCCCCGGGACCGCGACGAAGGTGATGGTCAGCTGCGGGAAGAACTCCTGCGGGTAGACGCCCAGCGCCAGCAGGCCCGCCAGCGTGGGCTTGGCGTTCTTGTACGGCTCCGCGATGACGTTCAGCCGCTTCAGCGCCACGTGCCGCTCGACCCCCATGAACGCGGAGGGGGTGCGGTACTCGGCGTTCTCCAGCAGGGCGTTGACCGACGTCGCGCTCAGGATCTCCTGGCTGCCGCCCTCGACGGTCTCGCGGTCGTACTCCGGCTGGATGCCGTTCTCCCGCAGCTGGGAGACCTCGTACTCGGAGAGCTTGTGGTCCCCCTCCCCGATCCGGACGTAGGAGCCGCCGTAGGCGCCCTTATGGGAGACGAAGCAGGGCTTCTCGAAGTAGGGCAGCTCCTCGACGTCGGCCCGGACCAGGCGGTGCCCCTCGAACTCCTCGATCGAGAGCTCGACGGCGGGGTGCGGCGTGAGCTTGGAGCGCACGGCGTTGGAGACCGCGTCGTGCACTCGCTGGGCGTTGAAGCCCGGGATGGGCAGGAAGCTCTTGTCCCGGAGGCCGAACAGGATGGTGCCGCCGGAGCCGTTGGCGAAGGCGCTCATGGTCTCCAGCGCCGACTTGGGAAAGCCGTGGAGGGCCGCCTTGACCTCGACCTCCGTCGACTCGGAACCGGAGGCCCGCAGGCGGGCAATGAGCTGCCGGGTGCTTCTCATAGTCATGATGCTAGTCACATAGTCGCCTCATAGTCACGGGGTCGCGAAGCGACTATGAAGAATTTGTGCCCCGGATTGGCGGGCGAGGAGGGCCCTCGCGCCCGCCGGGGATCCCGATGATGGGTGATACCGCGCGTTTCTGGTATTAGAGTTGCCTCGCTAAGTTCTTATGGTCCTCGCCCGCGGGGGCCTCCCGGTCGTTCCCGAACGGCCCGACATCTTCACCGCCCCAGCTCCTGCCGACCGACCGCCCCGCGATCCGGCCAGGACCTGGCCGACCCCGGACCCGCCAGCATCCCCGGAGGGCCCGGGCCCTTGAGAGGGGAATCGCAGTGACCGCTTCAAGCGCGCCCGCCCGGTCGGCGGTGCGGGAACTCACCGTCCGCGGCATCATCATCGGCGGGATCATCACCCTGGTCTTCACCGCCGCCAACGTGTACCTGGGCCTGAAGGTCGGGCTGACCTTCGCGACGTCGATCCCGGCCGCCGTCATCTCGATGGCGATCCTGCGGCGGTTCGCCCACCACTCGATCGTCGAGAACAACATCGTCCAGACCATCGCCTCGGCGGCGGGGACGCTCTCGGCGATCATCTTCGTCCTCCCGGGCCTGGTGCTCATCGGCTGGTGGAGCGGGTTCCCCTACTGGACCACCGCCGCGGTGTGCGTGCTCGGCGGGATCCTGGGCGTGATGTACTCGATCCCGCTGCGTCGGGCGCTGGTCACCGGGTCCGACCTCCCCTACCCCGAGGGCGTGGCCGCGGCCGAGGTCCTGAAGGTGGGCGAGGAGGCCGGGGCCAACGAGGAGAACCGGCGCGGCCTGCGGGTCATCCTCTTCGGCGCACTCTCCGCGGCTGGGTTCTCGCTGCTCAGCTCGCTCAAGCTCGCGGCCAGCTCGGTCTCCTCCGTGTTCCGCGTCGGACAGGGCGGGACCATGGTGGGCGGCAGCCTCTCCCTCGCGCTGATCGGCGTGGGGCACCTGGTGGGCGTGTCGGTCGGCGTCGCCATGATCGCCGGGCTGATCATCTCCTACGGCGTGCTGCTGCCGATCTTCAGCTCGGGCCAGCTGCCCGGGAGCGGGGACATCTCCGAGACGGTCCAGTCGGTCTTCTCCGGGGACGTGCGCTTCGTCGGGGCCGGCGCCATCGCGATCGCCGCGATCTGGACGCTGCTGAAGATCATCGGGCCGATCGTCCGCGGCATCCGGGACTCGCTGGCCTCGACCCGCGCCCGCAGGGTCGGGCAGCAGGTCCCCGTCGTGGAGCGCGACCTGCCGCTGAACACGGTGATCACCGTGATCCTGGTGTCGATGCTCCCCATCGGGGTCCTGCTCTGGCTGTTCGTCCGCGAGACCGCGCTGACCCAGAGCGCGCTCGGCCTGGTCCTGACCAGCCTGCTCTACATCCTGCTCGTGGGGCTCGCGGTGGCCGCGGTGTGCGGCTACATGGCGGGTCTGATCGGCGCCTCCAACAGCCCGATCTCCGGCGTCGGCATCCTCGTGGCCATCATGGTCGCGCTGATCCTGCGCGTGATCTTCGGCGGGCAGGCCGACGACTCGCAGTCCTCGGCCCTGGTGGCCTACGCGCTGTTCACCGCGGCGGTGGTGTTCAGCGTCGCGACGATCTCCAACGACAACCTCCAGGACCTCAAGACCGGTCAGCTGGTGGGGGCGACGCCGTGGAAGCAGCAGGTGGCGCTGGTCATCGGCGTCGTCTTCGGCTCGCTCATCATCCCGCCGGTGCTGCAGCTGATGAACACCGGCTTCGGGTTCGTCGGGGCGCCCAACGCCGGCCCGGAGGCGCTCGCGGCGCCGCAGGCCTCGCTGATCTCCTCGGTGATCGACGGGATCTTCGGCGGGTCGCTGGACTGGGGGCTCATCGGGCTCGGGGCGCTGATCGGCGTCGTCGTCATCGCGATCGACGAGGTGCTGCGCAAGACCACCCGGCGGGCCAGCCTGCCGGCGCTCGGCGTCGGGATGGGCATGTACCTGCCGATCTCGGTCACGCTCATCATCCCCATCGGCGCGTTCATCGGCCTGTTCTACAACCGCTGGGCCGCCGGGCGCCGCAACCCGGAGCGCGCGCAGCGGATGGGCACGCTCCTGGCGACCGGGCTGATCGTGGGCGAGAGCCTGTGGGGCGTGGTCTTCGCCGCGATCGTGGCGGCCACCGGGCAGGACGAGCCGCTCGCCGTGGTGGGCGAGGGCTTCGCGACGGTCGCGCAGTGGATCGGCATCGTCGTGTTCCTCGCCGTCATCGCGGCGCTCTACCGGTGGATCCGCAGGGTCTCCTCCGGCCTGGAACGCCGGGACGCGCCCGCCGAGCGGTGAACCAGGCGGGCGTCGCGGGCGGGCGTCGTCGGTGCGTACAATCGACGAGGCCCGGCAGCGGGCCATCCCGGCGAGCGCCGCCCGGGGACGACGCCGCCCGCGCGTCGGCCCGCTCGGTCCCGCGCACGCCCCCGCCCCACCGAGGAGTGCCCGTGAGCCCCACCGCCCCGCCCCCGTCCGAGAACGGCGCCCCGCCCCGAGACCGGGAGTCGACGGCGCGTCGGCTCGGCCTCGCGTGGCGGCTGCACGGCGACGGGCGCTCCGTCCCGCCCGGCAGCGTCGTCGCCCCCGACGAGCGGCTCTCCTGGGGGCGCACGGTCAGCATCGGCGCCCAGCACGTGGTCGCCATGTTCGGCGCGACCTTCCTGGTCCCCCTCATCACCGGCTTCCCGCCGGCCACCACGCTGTTCTTCTCCGGCCTGGGCACGGCGCTGTTCCTGCTCATCACTGCCGGGCGGGTGCCCTCCTACCTGGGCTCCTCCTTCGCGTTCATCGCGCCCATCGGCGCGGCCACCAACCAGTACGGGCCGGGCGGGGCGCTGGGCGGCGTCGTCATGGCGGGGCTCGCGCTGTTCCTGATCGGCCTGATCGTGCAGTGGGCCGGGACCGGCTGGCTGCAGCGGCTCATGCCGCCGCTGGTCACGGGGAGCATCGTGGCGCTGATCGGCTTCAACCTGGCGCCGTCGGCCAAGGACAACTTCATGGCCGCCCCGGTCACCGCGCTGGTGACCCTCGGCTCGATCGTGCTGGTCTCGGTGCTGTTCCGCGGGCTGCTGGGGCGCCTGTCGATCCTGGTCGGGGTGGTCGTCGGCTACCTGACCGCCGTCGTCCGCGGGGAGATCGACTTCTCGACCATCCGCACGACCTGGGAGAGCGAGGGGCTGTTCGGGCTGCCCCAGTTCCACGCCCCCGAGTTCCACCTGGCCGTGGTGGGCCTGTTCGTCCCGGTGGTGCTGGTGCTGGTGGCCGAGAACATCGGGCACGTGAAGTCGGTGGCGCTCATGACGGGCCGCGACCTGGACCGGTACGCCGGCCGTGCCATCATGGCCGACGGCCTGGCGACCACCGTGGCGGGCTCCGGCGGCGGCTCGGGCACCACGACCTACGCCGAGAACATCGGCGTCATGGCCGCGACCAAGGTGTACTCGACCGCTGCCTACTGGGTCGCGGCGGTGGTGGCCCTGCTGCTGTCGGTGATGCCGGTCTTCGGCGCGGCCGTCGCCACCGTCCCCGCGGGCGTGCTGGGCGGGGCCGCCACGGTCCTGTACGGCATGATCGGCATGCTGGGCATCCGCATCTGGGTGCAGAACCGCGTGGACTTCTCCAACCAGGTCAACCTCACGACGGCGGCCGTCGCCCTGATCGTGGGCATCGCCGACTACACGTGGGACCTGGGCGGCCTGCAGTTCGCCGGCATCGCACTGGGGACCGGCGCCACCCTGGTGGTGTACCACCTGATGGCGTTCATCGCCCGACGACGCGGATCGGTCGGCTCGGACCCGCTGGAACCGGACGCGACGCGGGACCCCTCGCCGCTCGGGTGAGCCCGGTGGGCCCGGGGCGGCCGGGCCGTCGGCTGCGGCCGGGCGACGATTCAGTGCTGCCGAGGTGGGCGGCGAGGGCGCGACGCCGTCGGCGAGCTGAGAACGACGCGGCGTGTGGGCCGCCTACCGTGATGCGGAGGGCGGTTGGCCGGCAGCTCATGAGAGGTGTTCATGAACTGGCGATTTTCGGAGGTTTGGTTCCGATCATCGCCGAGTCCCGGGTGCTCGGCCACAATCGTCGTCTTGACGGGCACCGTCCTTCGCCGCCGCTTTTCGCCGCGGTGCGAGGGCACGCCATGGGCATCTCGGTACTAGCGATTCTCGGAGCTTTCCATCCGATGGTCGTGCGGTCCGGGATATTCACTCTGGGCAGCCGGTTCCCCAATTCCCCGGTTATCCAGTTCTACGCTCCCCCATGTTCCAGCTCTCAGATCACCCGCTTTTCCGGATTCCCGATGATTTGACCGCGTGGTCATCGGAAAGATAGCTCCGAAAATCGCTAGTAGGCGGCAGCACATATAGCGGCCGATCGGTTTCTACCGCTGCATCGCCCTTCTGTACGGTGCGCAGGTCGGCCGGGGTGTCCCGGCCGGAGGCCGGGGCGCGAATCACGGCTTCCGTGGGCCACCGTCCGTGAAACCCGCACCATCCGTGCGGACCGCACCGTCCGAGTGGGCCGATCCGCGGAATCGGGAGTCTAAGCGCGGGGGCCGCCCGCCGAGCCCGCTCAGCGGCCGGGGCGCTCGGCGTCGGCGTCTGTGTCGGCGTCGGGGGCTGGTGGGAACTCCGCGACCGCGAGGTCGCAGCGGTCGGTGATGAGGCCGTCGGCGCCGAGGGCCGCCAGGCGGCGCATCTCCTCCCGGGAGTTCACCGTCCAGAACTCGACGCGGTAGCCGCACGCGTGCGCCGCGGCGACCAGGCGTGGGGTGGCCATGTGCACCGTGATCGGGCCCAGACGGTGCGAGGCGGGGACCTGCAGCGCGTCGAAGGGCGCGATCCAGCGGCGCAGGAGCCGTGCCACGCGGGGCCAGACGACGGCCGCGCCCCTCGCCCCGGTCAGCTGCGTGACGAGCCAGAAGGCGAAGATCCCGCCGTATCCGGGGCTGGCGAGGACGCGGACGCCGTCGGCCTCCAGGGCGCGCTGGACGCGGCGTCGTCGGGACTCGGAGAACGAGGCCAGGCGGATCCGGCCCTCCGCCCCCGCGGCCCGGACGACCCCCGGGATCCGGGCGACCGCGCCCTCGTCCTTGATGTCGATGTTGAAGCGCAGCTCGGGGAACTCGGCGAGCGCGCGGGCCAGGGTGGGGACGTGTTCGCCGCCCGGGAGGCGCACCTCCTCGAGGCGCTCGGCGGTGACGGCCGCGACGTCGTCGGGGACGCCTGTCACGCGCTCCAGGGAGGGGTCGTGGATGAGGACGGGGACGCCGTCGGCGGTGGTGTTGACGTCCGTCTCGATCCAGCGGACGCCCAGCTCGGCGGCGGCGCGGAAGGCCTCCAGGGTGTTCTCCGCGCCCTCGGGGGCGAAGCCGCGGTGGGCCAGGATCTCGGGGCGAGGGCCGTCGCCCGAGGGGCGCTCCTGCCCGTCCCGGTCACTCACTCCGCCCACCGCCTAGGCCCGCTCGGTCGCCGTGGGCGACCCGGTCGGCGCGGCCTGGCCCGACTGCTCGGCGATCAGCCGCTCGATCGTCTGGGCCACGCCGTCCTCCTCGAAGGGCGGGCAGGTCCGGCCCACCGCCTCGATGACCTCGGGCCAGCCGCCGCCCATCGCGTAGCCGTGGGTGGCCCAGCGCAGCATCTCGGTGTCGTTGGGCATGTCGCCGAAGGCCGCCACCTGGTCCGCGGTGATGCCGCGCTCGGCGCACCAGCGGGCCAGCGTGCGGCCCTTGGACAGCCCCGGCTGCCCGATCTCCGCCAGCGGCAGGTTGGCCAGCGCGTGGGTCACCGAGACCGCGTCACCGGCCTCGTCCAGGACCTCCTCGTAGAGCTCGCGCGGCTGCATCGACTCGTCCTTGACGAGGAGCTTGATGACGCCGGTGGAGGGGTCCAGGCGGGATTCGATGGGCCCCACCTCGACGTCGCCGGTCTCGACCAGGTTGGTCCGCCCCCAGTTCTCCTCCTCCAGCACCGCCTCCAGGGTCTCCGCGCAGAACTTGGCGCGGGGCAGGCGACGGCGCAGGCGGCCCATCAGGTCCAGGACCACCTCGCCGTCCACCAGCTCGGACTCGAGCACCTCGTCGCGGGCGAGGTCGTAGACCACGGCGCCGTTGGAGCAGATGGCCACCGAGTCGTACTTCAGCTGGTCCCACAGCGGGTCCAGCCAGCGGTGCGGGCGGCCGGTCACGAAGACGATCTCGATCCCCGCCTCCTGGGCGGCCGCGATCGCCTCCAGCGTGCGCGGACGGAACCGGAAGTCCGGGCCCAGCACGGTCCCGTCCATGTCCGTGGCGATCAGCTTGATCATGCGGAGACCCCGTAGGTGGGCGTCAGGAAGGCCCGGCCCAGCCCGTGGAAGAACAGGTTGAAGTTCACGACGGCGGGGCTCGCGTCCTCGTCGACCTCCAGCTCCTCCACGTCCACCGCGGTGACGCAGAAGATGTAGCGGTGCGCGCCGTGCCCGGGGGGCGGCGCGGCGCCGGTGAACGCGCGGGTGCCGCCGTCGTTGAGGTGCCTCACCGCGCCCCCGATCTCCCCGGAGGCCCACCCGGTGGGCAGCTCGGTGACCGAGGCCGGGACGTTGGACACGCACGTGTGCCAGAAGCCGGACGGCGTCGGGGCGTCCGGGTCGAAGCAGGTCACCACGTAGGACTTGGTGCCCTCGGGCGCCCCGGACCAGGAGAGCTGCGGGGCGAGGTCCTCGCCGCCCTCGATGCCCATGGCGGCCGAGGCGTGCGGCAGGGCGAGGGGCTCGCCGTCGCGGACGTCCTCGGAGGTCAGGGTGAACTCGGGGAGGTCGGGAAGATCTGCGTAGGGGCTGCGGTTCAGCATGGTCGCCTCTCGTTGCGGTCGGCTGGAAGGTGGTGGGTGCTGCTGCGGTGTCCGTGGGAGAGGCCCGACGCCGTCCGGGCCGGACGCCGGGACGGGCCCGCCCCGGCGTCGGCCCCGGGGTCAGGCGGCGAGCTCCTCCCGGGTGGGCGGGTTGGCGCCCGCGCGGGAGACGGTGATGCCCGCGGCCTTGGCAGCGTAGGCGAGGATCTCCGCGACCTCCACCTCGCCGAGGGCGGCCACGCGCTCCGCCGCGCCGGCCCCGGAGATGCCGCGGTCCACCAGCGCGGAGATCAGGGCCGCCATGAGGGAGTCCCCGGCCCCCACGGTGTCGGCCACCTCGACCCGGTGGGCCGGGACGCGCACGCCCTCCGGCCCGGTGCCCCGGCTCACCGCCCAGGGGCCCAGCTCGCCGCGGGTCACGACGACGAGGCTCGCCCCGGCGTCGAGCCACGCCTGCGCCGACTCCTCGATGGTCCGGCCCGGGTACAGCCACAGCAGGTCCTCGTCCGAGGCCTTCACGACGTCGGCGTGCTCGACCACCGACTCCGCCCAGCCCCGGGCCTCCGAGGAGTCCGGGACGATGCTGGGGCGGCAGTTGGGGTCGTAGGAGATCAGGGCGTGCGGGGCTGCCTGGCGCACGGCCTCCAGCACCGTGGAGGCGCCCGGCTCGAGCATCGCGCCGATGGAGCCGACGTGCAGCAGCTCGGTGTCGGCGAGGATGTCCGCGAGCCGGTCCGCCGCGGCCTCGAGGTTCCAGTCCAGCTGGAAGTCGTAGGACATGGAGCCGCGGGAGTCCATGGTGGCCTCCGCGACCGAGGTGGGGGCGTCGTCGGGCCCCACCGGCAGCTCGACGCCGGCCTCCCGCAGGTGCGCCTCGAGCGCGGCCCCGTGCTCGTCCCGGCCGTAGCGGCCCACGAAGAGCGTGCGGTGGCCCAGCCGCGAGAGGCCGACCGCCACGTTCATGGGGCTCCCGCCCGGGTGGGCACGGGGGCTGACGCCCTCGCCACGGACGATATCGATGAGGGCCTCGCCAATCACGGTCAACATGCCCCCAGCTTACCGATCTCACCCGCCGTCATACGGTCAGGCCCCGCGCGCGGCATGGATTACCCTGGTAGACGGTCGCACTTCAACGAATGCGCTAGCAGCACGCCCGGGTCAGCGACGCCCCGGAGCGAGGAAGAGTAAAACACCAGTGACTACATCCGTTACCCCCACCGAATGGTCCCGCCGCGAGGAGCTCGCCGAGGCGATGATCCCGCTGATCGGCCGGCTGCACCGCGAGAACCGCGTGGTCGTCAACATCCACGGCCGCAGCCTGCTCAACCAGTCGGTCACCGACCTCATCAAGGCCCACCGCTGGGCCCGCCAGATCGACACGGTCGAGCTGAGCCTCGAGGAGACCTACCCGATCGTCGAGGCGCTGGACGGCCTCGAGCTCGGCCCGGCCTCGGTGGACCTGGCCCGGCTGAACAAGCTCCACAAGACCCAGGGCAACGACGCCGACCTGGACGGCTGGCTGCGCGGCCAGCTCGCCGAGGTCGTGGGGCAGAGGGACGAGAACGGGCACACCGACCAGGACATCGTGCTCTACGGCTTCGGCCGGATCGGGCGCCTGCTCGCGCGGATCCTCATCGAGCGCGGGCTGGGCTCGGGGCTGAACCTGCGCGCCGTCGTCGTGCGGAAAAACGGCGAGGACGACCTGTACAAGCGCGCCTCCCTGCTGCGCCGCGACTCGGTGCACGGCGCCTTCCAGGGCACCATCCAGGCCGACCCGGAGAACGACGTGATCACCGCCAACGGCGTGCCGATCCAGTTCATCTACTCCTCCGACCCCGCGACCGTGGACTACGAGCAGTACGGCATCAGCGACGCGCTGATCATCGACAACACCGGCCGCTGGCGCGACGAGGCCGGGCTGTCCGAGCACCTCAAGGCCAAGGGCGCGGCGAAGGTGCTGCTGACCGCGCCGGGCAAGGGCGACCTCAAGAACATCGTGTGCGGTGTCAACGACGCCGTCCTCTCCCCCGAGGACACGATCGTCTCCGCGGCGTCGTGCACGACCAACGCGATCACCCCGGTGCTCAAGGTCCTCGACGACGAGTACGGCGTCCGCCACGGCCACGTCGAGACGGTCCACTCGTTCACCAACGACCAGAACCTCATCGACAACTTCCACCGGGGCGACCGGCGGGGGCGCTCGGCAGCGCTGAACATGGTGCTGACCGAGACCGGCGCGGCGAAGGCCGTGGCCAAGGCCCTGCCGCAGCTCAAGGGCAAGCTCACCGGCAACGCGATCCGCGTCCCCACCCCGGACGTGTCGATGGCGATCCTGAACCTGCAGCTGGAGAAGGCGCCGGAGTCCAAGGAGTCGCTGAACACCTACCTCCGGGACATGTCCCTGAACTCCTCGCTGCGCAAGCAGATCGACTACACGGACTCCCACGAGGTCGTCTCCACGGACTTCGTGGGCTCGCGCCGCGCGGGCATCGTGGACGGGCTGGCGACGATCGTCTCCGGCAACTCCGTGGTGGTCTACGTCTGGTACGACAACGAGTTCGGGTACTCGTGCCAGGTGATCCGCGTGGTCGAGGAGATGGCCGACGCGCACCCGGCCAGCTTCCCGCGGGGCTAGCCTCCCGCCCCCGGCGCCGCGCGCGCCGCGGTGCCCGACGGGCCCGCACCGGATCGCCTCCGGTGCGGGCCCGTCCGCGTTGGGGACCCGCCCTCAGCGGCGGTAGAACGCCTCGATCGCGCGGCCGAGGGCGGCGGCGTCGTCGACGTGGCACATCTCCCGGGCCGAGTGCATCGAGAGCAGCCCCAGCCCGACGTCGACCGTCCGCACGCCCAGCCGGGTCGCGGTGATCGGGCCGATGGTCGAGCCGCAGGGGACGTTGTTGTGGGACACGAACTCCTGGTACGGCACGCCCGCGTCCTCGCAGGCCATGGCCCACTCGGCGGCGCCCACGGCGTCGGTCGCGTAGCGCTGGTTGGCGTTGATCTTCAGCAGCGGGCCGCCGCCGGGCACGGGGCGGTTCACCGGGTCGTGGTGGCCCGGGTAGTTCGGGTGGACCAGGTGCCCGGCGTCGGAGGAGAGGCACACCGACGCCGCGAGCGCCCGGCGGTGCTCCTCCGCGCCCCCGCGCGCGGCGGTGAGGCGGACCAGGACGTCCTCGAGGAACGGGCCCGCGGCGCCGGAGCGCGTCCCCGATCCGATCTCCTCGTGGTCGAAGGCCGCGAGCACCAGCGTCTGCCCCGAGGCGCCGCCCCCGGCCGCGGCCGCCCGGATCAGCGCCTGCGTTCCGGCGTGGACCGAGGAGAGGTTGTCCAGCCTCCCGGAGGCCAGGAACTGCCCCTCCGCGCCGAAGCGGCGGGGCGGCTGGGTGTCGGCGAGGACGATGTCGTACCCCAGGATCGCGGAAGGGTCCACCGGGCGCCCCGGGGCCTCGGCGTGCCGGGCCAGGTAGGCCAGGACGTCGCCCTCGTCCTCCCCCGTGCTCCAGACGGGCTGGGTGTTGGCCTGCCGGTCGAGGGTCAGGCCCTCGTTGGCGGAGCGGTCCAGGTGGATCGCGAGCTGCGGGATGCGCGCGACCGGGCCGGTGGCCACGAGGCGCTCCCGGGCGGCGTCGCCCTCCCGGACCACGAGCCGGCCCGCGAGGCACAGCTCGCGGTCCAGCCAGGAGTTCAGCAGCGCCCCGCCGTAGACCTCGACGCCGGCCTGGCGCCACCCGAAGCGCCCGGTCGAGGGGCGGGGCTTGAGCTTGAAGGAGGGCGAGTCGGTGTGGGCGCCGAGGATGCGGAATCCCGGCTCCGGGTCCTGCGGGGCGTGCCAGGCGATGAGGGCGCCGTCGCGAACGACGAAGGCGCCACCCGGCTCCGCGCCGAAGGGCTCGGCCTCGTCGAGCCGGCGGAACCCGGCGGCCTCGAGGCGGCGGGCGGCCTCCGCGGCGGCGTGGAAGGAGGACGGCGAGGCCGTGACGAAGGCGCCGAGGTCCTCGGCGTGCTCGACGGGGCTCGGGGCGGGGGCGCTGGGGCTGGTCATGGGCACTTCCTGGGGTCGGTGGGAGGGCGGCGGGGCCGGGCCGCGGCGGGCCGGCACCGGGGACGGGGCGGGATCGGGAGACGGGTCGGGATGACGGTTCAGGCGGCGCCCCGGCCCCGGGGGTCGGCCCCGGCGCCGGGTGGCCGGCGGGTTGCGGTGGGACGGTTCAGCCGGCGGCGACCCGATCCTTCAGGGCCTTCGACCCCGGCGGGAGGAGCACCCGGCGCCGGGTCTGGAGGCCGCGGCGTCGGGCCAGGACCACGATCAGCGCCGCGTAGCCGAGGTTCAGGAGCAGGGCGACGCCGAGGTCGAAGGCGCTGCCGCCCTCGGAGGCGAAGGGGTCGGCCCAGCCGATCGAGCCGAGCAGGAGGCCGATGACGTTGTTGGCCACGTGCAGGCCGATGGCGGCCTCCAGCCCGCCGGTCCGGTAGCACAGGTACCCGGCGGTCAGCGCCATGGCCCCCACGCTGGCCTGCCCCCAGGGGTCGTACCCGTGCCCGATGACGAAGATCGGCACGGGCAGGACGATGGCCCACGCCGGGTGCCGGAGCCACCGCCCGATCGTCTGCATCAGGTACCCGCGGAACGCGTACTCCTCCGCCGCGCACTGCAGGGGCACGAGCACGAGGATCATGGCGAGGATCCACCAGCCCACGGACGGGTCGAAGGCCGTCTCCGGGAGGGGCGCCCCCGCGGCCGCCGGGACGCCGATCAGGACCGCCTGCACGACGCCGTACAGCCCGAACCCGACGATCAGGCACAGGCCCAGCCAGCGCCAGCGGACCCGCCCCGCGACCGAGGAGATGAGCCCGAGCGGCGAGGGCCCCATGATGACCCGCGCGAGGAGCACGCACGGCAGCAGGACCACGATGCTGAAGAAGGTGACGAAGAAGACGAGCGGCTGGGTGAAGATGTCCACCGGGTAGTCCGAGGAGCTGAGCTCCATGGACACCTCGGGGCCGCCGGGCGCGAGGGCGACGACGGCGAGGAGGATCCCGAGGACGATGCTGACGCAGAAGAAGATGGGCCCGGAGATCAGGACCTCCACCAGCGGCTTCCACCAGCGATGCCGCGGATCCGCGTGGTCGAGGCGATGGTAGGCGAGCTCGGCGGGCCGGGCGGACGGGGCCGCGGGGCCCCCGGTCCAGTGCGCGGTCTCGGGGGCGACGGGGTCCTGCCCGCCCTCCGGCGGGGGGACGGGGGCCGAGCCGGCGGCTCGGGCGTGGGGGTCGATCATGCTCCCAGCCTATGCATGCACGGCCGGAACTTTCCTGTGAAGCGCGCGACCCGTTCCACGAGTTGTCCAGCGAGCATTGAGCTTTTCCCAGGTCAGGGCGTAACTTGAGTCTCATCATCACTGGTCGCCGACGGCTTGGACGCCGACGATCCGCCGCATCGTCCCGAGGATCCCGCCATGGCATACACGTTCAACGCACCCCCCAACTGGCCCCAGCCCCCGGAGGGGTGGCGCCCCGGCCCGGGCTGGCAGCCCGACCCGTCCTGGGGCCCGGCACCCGACGGCTGGGTCTTCTGGAAGGACGAGCAGGGACGCCCGGTGGGGTCCGACGGCGCGCCCCTCGGGTCCGACGCCGGCTCCGGCGGGCCCGGAACCGGCCCGGCCTATCCCGGCGCGGGGTCGCCCGGCGCCGGGTCCTCCGCTGCGGGTTCCTCCGCCGCGGCGGCGACCGGCGGGTCAGGCGGCGCGGGTGGGGCGGATCCGGCGGCGGAGGCTGGAACGGGTCCGGCCCCGGGAACGGCTCCGGCGCCGGCCGCGGGCCGGGGGACCCCGGCCCGGGAGGTCCGGGCGGCCCCGGCGGCGGTTACGACTCCCCGCGGAAGAAGGGCTTCTTCGCCACCACCGGCGGCATCCTCACCATCATCGGCGGGGTGCTGCTGATCCTGGTCATCGTCCTGGTCGTGGTGCTCGTGGGCTTCTTCCGCAACGCCGGCAGCCAGGTGGCCGACGACGACCGCGAGGTCGGGCCCTCGGCCGCTGCCTCCTCCAGCCCGCCCGAGAGCTCGGAGGCCTCCCCCTCGGCGTCGTCCGGCTCCGCCTCGAGCGATCCGGACGCCCGGCCCACCGGGACCCGGCCCGAGCAGGGCATCGAGCCGACCACCGTGGATCCCGTCTACTCCTTCAACGGCCGCGGCGACCAGCAGGTCCAGGCGGACCTCGACCCGAGCACGGTCTACTACGTCGAGTACTGGTACGAGGGCGAGTCGAACTTCATCGTCTGGGGCCTCGACGACGAGGGCGAGGAGGGCGGCCTCATGGCCAACGAGATCGGCACGACCGCCGGCTCCCACTGGGTCGACGCCGACGACCTCTACTCCACCGAGGGCTTCAGCGTCGACACCGACGACGAGGGCGTCTGGGAGCTCAAGGTCTACGACTCCCAGGCCCTGGGCATCTCCGACACCGAGGGCGAGGCCCAGCTCAACGGCACCGTGGCCTTCGGCTACACGGGCGCGGCGAAGGAGGCCACGTTCGCCAACGAGAGCGACGACGCCCTGACCCTCACCGCCTACGGCCTGGACGGCACCACGCTGTTCTCGGAGAGCGTCCCCGGCAGCGGGACCGTCAAGGTCGACCTCCCGGCCAGCAGCGAGGACAACCCGGCCCTGGTGCAGGTCGAGAGCATCTACGGGGAATCGAAGTGGACCGTCACCTTCGGGTGACCGGAGACTGCGAGAACGCCTCCCCTTCTGGACAAAAGAAGGGGAGGCGTTTCTGCCAGTGCGGACCCGCCGGGTCCTGGCTGGACGAGAGTTTCGGCGCAGGCGGTAAACTCCGCCGGAGCGGATTTCGACACACCCACCAGCGTGCGTACGCACGGCAGCGGTTCAGTAGCCCTCCGCCCGCTCCAAGACCTCGGGTGCGATGAGGTCGCGCGCACCGAGGATCTCGATTCCTAGGAGCCGCCCTTCCGCGTCGAAGTCGATATTGAGCTCGCCCTTGCCTCCGGGAGTCTGAATGGCGACGAGCGTCTCGGCCACCTCCCCATCCGCGATGATGTCCGGAAGAGCAAGGTACGCCGCTCCCGCAACCGGGTCGTAGTGAAGTTTCATGCCTGCCTTCCGCTGTCGGTCACAGTCAGAATAAGCTCCCTTTCCGCCGGGCTCACCCCCGCGCGGCCCGCTCCCGGGCGCGCCGGACCGCCCGCCGGTTCACGCGGGCGGCCCGGGCGGCGTCGAGCACCAGGAGCAGCACCGCGAGCCACACGATGCCGAAGCCGATCCAGCGGCCCGTGGACATCTGCTCGCCGAACACGAGGTAGCCGATGAGGAACTGCAGGATCGGGGTCATGTACTGGAACATGCCCACCGCGGAGAGCGGCAGGCGCGAGGCCGCGCCCGCGAAGCACAGCAGGGGCGCGGCGGTGACGATCCCGGAGGCGACCAGCAGCAGCGTCGTCGGGGTGTCCGCCGCGCCCAGGGCCAGCCCGCCGCCGACGCCGCCCAGTCCCGCGAGCAGCAGGAAGACCCCCGCCGGGATGGACAGCCAAGCGGTCTCGAAGCTCAGCCCCGTGAGCGCGTCCACGCGCCCGCCGAGGTTCTTCTTGACCAGGCCGTAGACCGCGAAGGACACGGCCAGCACGAGCGAGATCCACGGCAGCGTCCCGTAGTCCACGCTCAGCACGACGACGGCCGCGAGGCTCAGCCCCACCGAGACCCACTGCAGCGGCCGCAGCCGCTCGCGCAGCACCACGACCCCCAGCGCGATCGTAACCAGCGGGTTGAAGAAGTACCCGAGCGAGGCCTCCAGGACGTGCCCCGTGGTGGTCGCGATGATGTAGACCAGCCAGTTGATGGACACGATCAGCCCGGCCAGTCCCAGGGTCAGGTTGATCCGGACGGCGCGGAAGGCCGCGGCCACCCGGCCCCACGAGCGGGTCGCGGTCACCATGATGAGGCACAGGACCATCGAGAAGACGATCCGCCAGCCGAGGATCTCCAGCGGGGGCAGGCTGGTCAGCGCGTTGAAGTACAGGGGCAGGAAGCCCCAGATGCCGTAGGCGCCGAGCGCGAGCAGGACGCCGGAGCGCAGCGTCCGGGCCCTGCTCGCACCGGCGTCCTCCCCCGCGGTGATCACCGGGTGCAGGGCGCCGGTCACGGCGGCGGGTTCGTTCAGGTCTGGATCACTGGGTCGAGTCACTTACCCAGGGTATGCCTGAGGGCGTCCTCCAACCGAGTGAAGCGGAACTCGTACCCGTGGGACTCGAGCACGGCCGGGACCAGCCGGGCGCTGCTCAGGGCGAGCTCGCGGGCGCCCTGCTTGCCGAGCAGGGCCGCGGGGGCGGCGGCGGGCGTCGGGATCACGGCCGGGCGGTGGATCACCTTCCCCAAGGTCTTGGCGAACTCCCTCTGGCGCACGCCCCCGGGAGCGGCCGCGTTGACCGGCCCGGAGACCTCCGGGTTCGCGGCGACCCAGGCGTAGATCTGGACCAGGTCGTCCAGCGAGATCCAGGGCTGCCACATCTCGCCGCCGCCCAGCGGGCCGCCGCCGCCGGCGAAGTACAGGGGCAGCTGCGCGGCCAGCAGCCCGCCGGCGGAGTTCATGACCAGGCCGGTGCGGATCATCGCGACCCGGATGCCCGCCTGCTCGGCCTCCCAGGCCGCGTCCTCCCAGCGGCGGCAGACCTCGGCGAGGAAGTCGTCGCCGGGGCCGGCCTGCTCGTCCACCTCGCCGGCGTCGTGCCCGTAGTAGCCGCTGGCCGAGGCGTTGACCAGGGTCCTCGGCCCGTCGTGCTCGACGGCCTCGCGCATGGCCCGGACGATGGTGCCGGTCGCGTCGAGGCGGGACTGCAGCACCTCCTCCTTGTGCTTGTCGGTGAAGGGCCCGGCGATCCCGGCGCCGGAGAGGTTCACGACGACGTCGACCCCCGCCAGCAGCCGCGCGTCCAGCTCCCCCTGGCTGGGGTCCCACGCGATCGTGTCGGCGCCGATCCGGCCGCTGTAGCCGGTGCGGCGCTTGAGCGTGATCACGCGGTGCCCGCCCGAGCGCAGCAGGGCGCTCAGCTGCGTGCCGACCAGGCCGGAGGCCCCCGAGATGGCGACCGTCATCGGCTCGGCGCGCAGCTCGCGCAGCCGGGCGTGGAAGTCGAGGTCGGCCCGGGTGTTGCGGGTGCGGAAGCCGAAGACGCGCTCCAGCTCTCCCTCGAAGACCCTGGCGCTGAGCCTGATGCGGTTTTGCAGGCCGCCGGGCAGCTCGTAGGTGACCTTGTCCGAGACGGTGGTGCCGCCCCCGGCCGCGTCGGCGAAGGAGTGGTCATGGCGCCAGGAGCGCAGGGGGCCGCGGTCCATGACGTCGGTGAAGCTCTCGCCGGGCGTGTACTCGGTGTGCACCGCGCGCCACCGGGCGCCCGCCCGGATCGGGAGCTTGCCGGGCAGGGCGTCGTCGGCCCAGGGCACGCCCATGAGCAGCTTGGTCACGGAGCCCGGGTTCAGGCCGTCGCTGGGCTCCTGGAGCACCTTGGAGTTCCAGTCGGGGCTCAGGCGCTGGATGGCGCCCGGGGAGGCGTACCAGCCGGTGACCGCCTCGCGGGTGTGGGGGATGTCCGCGGTGTGCCTGAAGACGCTCATAGGTCGTTTCTCACTTTCTCCCACGGCTCGACGTCGCCGGGGACGAGGTTGAACAGCGGATGGAGGCGGGGCAGGCCCGTGCGCAGGAGATCCTCGAAGGCGTCGACCATCTTGGGCGAGCGCATCCGGAGCTTGAACAGCAGCAGCTCCGCCTCGTAGCGGACCTGGCCCTCGGTCACGGGGATCTGGGGGACCGTCTGCGCGGCGAGGAGCGCGGGGGCGGGCCGGGCCGGCGCGGCGGGTCCGGACGGCTCGGGCGGGGCGGCCGGGGCGTGGCGGGCGTCGACGAAGCCGAGGCCGGTCAGCTCGGGGCCGGGGTCGGCGACGTCGGCCTCCGCGGCGATGACGGGACCCGGGATGATCTTCCCGCGGTCGAAGTTGTAGCCGCGGGCCGTGGCCTCCTCGGCGATGGGCCGCAGGAAGGCGGACATCGCCGCCTGGGGGTCCGGCGCGGCCTTGAAGCGCACCAGCTGCGGGTGGTTGCGGTACCCGTGGGTGGCCCCGGCCAGCACCTTCTGGGCCAGCAGCGCCTCGCGCCAACCGGCCACCAGACCCTTGGCGTCGAGGTGGTCGGGGTGCAGGGACCAGAGTCTCACGGGGCGCTCCCTCCTGGGCGGTCGGACCCGGGAGAGGCCCGGGTCACTTCAGCCTACCCGCGCGGGGCGGCCCCGCAGCGGCCCCCGACGCCGCGGGGCGGGGCTTGTTCGCTTGGAGCGGGAAGAGAGGACGCGGGTTGCGGGGACGCCGAGACCCCCGGACCGGCGGTCCGGGGGTCTCGGGGCCGTCCGGGGCGGGCCCGGGCGGCAGGGGGGGGGGAACGAGGCGTCAGGCTCGCGCGGCGTCGGGCTCCTTGAACGCGTCCTCGATCTCCTCGAGCGTCTTGTCCTTGGTCTCGGGGACCTTGACACGCACCCAGATCAGCGCAAGGACCTGCAGCACGACGAAGATGCCGATGGTCGCGCCGAGCCCCAGCGCCGCGGAGAGCATCGGGAAGAGCAGCGCCACGAGGAAGTTCATGGTCCACTGCACCCCGGTGCTGATGCCCATCGCGACGCCGCGCACCTTCAGCGGGTAGATCTCCGACATGAACAGCCAGGTCATCGTGCCGATGCAGCACTGCATGAAGCCCACGAAGACCACGATCGAGCCGAGGATGACCCACTTCTTCAGCGGGTTCTCGTCCGCGACGAACACGGCCGTCGAGGCCAGCAGGCCGAGCGTGAGGATCGTGGCCACCAGCCCCACGGTGAGCATCGTCTTGCGCCGCACGCGCTGGATGATCCCCAGCGCGATCCCCACGCCCACGACGCCGGCCAGCCCGATCAGCAGGTTGACCACGAAGGCGGCGTTGCCGGCGAACCCGGCGTCGGTGAGGATCGAGACGCCGTAGTACTGCACGACGTTGATGCCCGAGATCTGGTTGATGACCGCCATCCCGACGCCGATGTAGAGGATGCGCCGCATCCACCGCACGGAGAACAGCTCGGAGAGCGTCCCCTGGGAGGCCTTCTCGTCCTGGGCCGCGAGGCGCTCGACCTCCTCCCCCTCGCGCTTGCTGTACGCCTGCTCGCGGATCTCCCGGAGGACCTTCAGCATCGCGTCGACCCGGCCCCAGCGCGCCAGCCAGCGCGGGGACTCGGGCACGACCGTCAGCCCCGCCCACAGCAGGATCGCCGGCAGCAGGCACACGGAGAGCATCCACCGCCAGGTGTTGGCGTGCTCGGCGTCCATGACGCCGGTGATCCCGGCGTTGAACGCGAAGGCGAGGAACTGGCCGAAGACGACCATGAACTCGTTCTGCGAGACCACCCGCCCGCGCAGGTGCGACGGCGCGAGCTCGGCGAGGTAGACCGGGATGGTCACCGAGGCCCCGCCCACGGCGAGCCCCAGGACCACGCGGCACAGCGCCAGGACCCACCACTCGGGCGAGAGGACCGAGCCGAGGGAGCCCAGCGTGAACAGGACCGCCACGGTCACCATGACCCGGTGGCGCCCGTAGCGGTCCGAGAGGCGCCCGCCGAACACCGCGCCGAAGATGGCGCCGAACTGCAGCGCCGAGGTGATGAACCCCTCGTACTGCTGGCTCATCTGGAAGTCCTCGGCCATGGACGGCAGCGCGCCGTTGACGACGCCGGTGTCGTAGCCGAACAGCAGCCCGCCGAAGGTCAGGATGGTCGCGACGAAGCGCATCCTGCGGTTCATGGACTTCCCGTGGCCGTCCCCGGACGGCGCACCGCCGCTCGTGGCGGGGGCGGGCTTCTCCGCGACCGGCGTACCGGCCCCTACGGATGGTCGAGACATGCTCGGATCTCTCCTCAGAACTCAAGAAACCCGGCGCCCGCTGCGGGGCAGCGGGCGCCGGGAGGGGAATCCTTCCATTGAAACACTTTCCGAGGCTATGCGAGCGGAGAGATGGGCCACTCTGCTAGGCTGACCCATAATGTCCTTACAATGAGACAAATGGCACCGAGGAGTTCCGGGAGCAGATCATGGCAGCCTCTCTAGACATCATCATCGACCGGTCCTCGCCCGTGCCGCTCTACCACCAGCTGGTGCACGGGATCGAGGCGGCCATCTCGGAGGGCGGCCTGCCCCCGGGGACGATGCTGAACAACGAGCTCGCGCTCGCCAAGGAGCTCCACCTCTCCCGCCCGACCGTGCGCAAGGCCATGGACGAGCTCGTCCGCTCGGGCCTGCTGGTGCGCAAGCGCGGCGTCGGGACCCAGGTCGTGGCCTCCGAGGTGCGCCGCCCCGTCCGTCTGACCTCGCTCTACGACGACCTCACCGAGGACCGGGCCCGCCCCCTGACCGAGGTGCTCGCCTTCTCGGAGGAGTCCGCGAGCCGGGAGGTCGCGGAGAAGCTGAACATCGAGCCGGGCGCCCCCGTCTACTACTTCAAGCGCCTGCGCAGCCGCGGCGAGACCCCCTTGGCGATCATGGAGAACTGGGTCCCCGCCGGGATCACGGAGCTCAGCGCCCAGACCCTCCGGGAGCACGGGCTCTACGCCCTCCTCCGCGAGGCGGGGGTCAACTTCCGCCTGGCCACGCAGAAGATCGGCGCCGCGGTGGCCACCAAGGCGCAGGCCGACCTGCTGCACACCTCGCAGGGCGCGGCCCTGGTGACCATGGCGCGCACCGCGACCGACGACGTCGGGCGCCGCGTCGAGACCGGCCGCCACGTCTACCGCGCCGACTCCTACTCCTTCGAGCTGACGCTCTCCGCCTGACCCGACGACGAAAGGAACCATCCATGACCGACTGGGTCTACCCCGCAGGCACCGCCGCCGACGGCCCCTGGGACATCTCCCTGGGCGGACACGACTCCTCGCTCGCGGTCGAGGGCTGGGAGCACACCGGCCTGCGCACCGCGACGCTGACCGGCGAGCCCTTGCGCCTCGCCGCGGCCGGCGAGGAGCGGATCGTGATCCCCCTGAGCGGTGACGTCACCGCCGTCGTCGACGGCGAGCCCTACGAGCTCGCGGGCCGCGCCTCGGTCTTCCACGGCCCCACGGACGTGCTCTACACCGGCATCGGGCGCGCCCTGGAGCTCTCCGGGGCGGAGGGCGTGCGCGTGGCCATCGCGAGCGCACCCGCGCGCCGGGAGCACCCCGTGCGCCTGATCCGCAAGGACGAGGCCCCGCTGGAGCTGCGCGGCGCGGGCAACTGCTCGCGCGAGGTCCGCAACTTCGGCACGCCCGACACCCTCGAGGCCGACCGCTTCATCGTGTGCGAGGTCCTCACGCCCGCCGGGAACTGGTCCTCCTACCCGCCGCACAAGCACGACGAGGAGAAGGAGGGGGAGACGAGCCTCGAGGAGATCTACTACTTCGAGACCCGGACCACCCCCGACGCCCCCGCCGAGGCCGCGGACGCCATCGGCTACCAGCGCGTCTACGCCTCCGACGAGCGCGAGATCGACGTCAACGCCGAGGTCCGCACGGGCGACGTCGTCCTGGTCCCCTACGGCTGGCACGGCCCGGCCATGGCCCCTCCCGGCTACGACCTGTACTACCTCAACGTCATGGCCGGCCCCGGCCCCGTCCGCAAGTGGCTCATCAGCGATGACCCGCACCACGGCTGGGTGCGCCAGCAGTGGGACGAGAAGGAGATCGACGCCCGCCTGCCCTTCGGCGGCTAGCGCGCCATGCTGACCGACGTCGCGCCGTGGGCGTGGGCGCTGCTCGCGGTGGCCGCGCTGCTGGTGGGGGTCTCCAAGACGGTCCTGCCAGGAGTCAACACCCTTTCCGTCGCCGCCTTCGCCGCGATTCTGCCCGCACGGGAGTCGACGGGCGCGCTGCTGCTCCTGCTGCTGGTGGGGGACGCCTTCGCGATGTGGGCCTACCGGCGGCACGCGCACTGGCCGACGCTACTGCGCCTGATCCCCTCGGTGCTGGCCGGGCTCGCGGTGGGCGCGCTGTTCCTGGCGCTGGCCGACGACGCCTGGGTCCGGCGCGTCATCGGCGTGCTGCTGGTGATGCTGGTGGCCTTCACGCTGTGGCAGCGCCGGCCGCGCCGGGAGCGGGCCGCGGGCGCGACCCCGGGTGCGGGCGGAGCCCCGGGTGCGGGGGGAACAAGACCCGACGTGCGCGGGGCGGGACCCGGTGCGTCCGCGGGGCCGGGCGCCGCCTCGGTGCGCACCGCCTCCCGGCTGAGCTCGGCGGGCTACGGCTCGCTGGGCGGCTTCACCACCATGGTGGCCAACGCCGGCGGCCCGGTGATGTCCATGTACTTCCTCTCCGCGCGATTCCCGGTCCACGCCTTCCTCGGCACGGCGGCGTGGTTCTTCGCGACCATGAACCTGCTCAAGCTGCCGGTCTCGATCGGCCTCGGGCTCGTCAACGCCCACACGCTCGTGCTCGCCGCCGTCCTCGTGCCTGCGGTCGTCGCGGGGGCCTTCGCGGGGCGCTGGCTCGCCGGGCGCATCCGGCAACGGGTCTTCGACCGCGCGATCATCGTGCTCACCCTGCTCGGGTCGGTCTACCTGCTGGTCTGACCGCCGCGCCGGGGAGCCGCCGCCTCACGAAGAGGTCCCGAGGCGCCCCGGGCGCAGGGGGAAGCCGGCGGCCCGGTACACCCCGTCGATCAGCCCCATGACCCGCCGCGAGCGGGCCAGGCCCTCGCCGCACCCGTCCCCGCGTCGCAGCATCCCGCCGATCCCCCGCAGCTGGTGCGCGTAGCTGGACCCACCGCCCGGGCGCTCCGTCCGGTCCCCGGCGCCGCCGGTCACGACGACGGCGTCGTCCTCCCCCGGCAGCACGTAGGAGGGCGCGAGGACCTCGCCCCGCTCCCCCGCGACCCGGAGGCTGAAGTCCCACTCGGGCGCCACCATGCTCGCGCGGATCCCCACGGGGACGCCGCCTAGGCGCAGCTCCGCCTCGACCTCCGCGTCCACCCGGGGATCCGCCGGGGAGCCGACGCCGCGCGCGCCCTGAAGCTCCAGGTCGAGGCCCAGCCGCTCGCCCAGCAGCACCGCTGCGTGCAGCGCGTAGCAGCCGACGTCCATGAGCGCTCCCCCGGCGAGGTCGAAGCTCCAGCGCGGGTCCTCCGGCCCGGGCTCCTGCATGAGCATCCTGATCTCGACCTCGCGGAGCGGCCCCAGCTCCCCGGAGCCGACGATCTCCAGCACGCGGCGCATGACCGGATGCCAGGCGTAGTGGAACGCCTCCCAGAGGCGCGGGCCCGGCTCCCGCACGTATGCGGCGAGCCGGTCGAACTCCTCCAGGTTGGCCGCGACGGGCTTCTCCACCAGGACGTCGCGGCCCGCCTCCAGCGCGCGGGCCGCCCACTCGGCGTGCAGCCCGTTGGGCAGGCCGATGTAGACCAGGTCCACCGCGGGATCCGCGATCAGTGCGGCGTAGTCGGGGTGGGAGCGCTCGTAGCCGTGCTCGCGGGCGAAGGCGGCGGCCCGCCCGGGGTCGCGGGCCGCCACGGAGTAGCGGAGGTCTCCGGTCGCCCGGGTCGCCTCGGTGACGGCCAGCTCGGCGATCCGGGAGGCGCCGAGCAGTCCGATGGCCAGGGGTCGGTCGGGGTGCTGCGTCGTCGTCATGCTCCCATCCTGCCCGCCGGCGCCCGCGCCGCGGCACCTCGCCGGGCCGACACGCCCGCATTGATTGACCTGGGTCACACTCGATGGGGATAATTGTCCTGACATTCCGTCATTTCAGTTCGAGGAGGACCATTGACCGAGACCCCACTGTCCGTCGCCGTCATCGGAGCCGGCATGGCCGGGCGCGCGCACGCCTACGGATACCGCCAGGCGGGTTCGATCTACGATTCGGACTTCCCCCGCATCCGCCTCGCCGCGATCGCCGACGCCAACGTCCCCCTCGGCGAGGACGCGACCCGGCGGTACGGCTTCGAGCGCACCTACTCGGACTGGCGCCAGGTCGCGGAGGACCCGGAGATCGACGCCGTGAGCATCGTCGTCGGCAACGCCCTGCACCTGTCCATCGCCCGCGGGCTGCTCGAGGCCGGCAAGCACGTGCTGTGCGAGAAGCCGCTCGCGGGGACCCTCGAGGACGCCCAGGCCATGGTCGAGCTCGAGCGCGAGTACGCCGGCAGGACCGACGCGCAGGGCCGCCCCCTGATCACCTCGGTGGGCTACACCGTGCGCCGGATGCCCGCCCTGAACGCGATCAGGGCCAAGGTCGAGGGCGGCGAGTTCGGCCCCGTCACCAACTTCATCGGCACCTACCTGTGCGACTACTCGTGCGACGAGCGCGCCCCGATGTCCTGGCGCTACAAGGGCGGCCCCGGCTCGGGCGCGCTGGGCGACCTCGGCTCCCACGTCATCGACACCGGCGAGCTGATCAACGGCCCCATCACCGCGGTGCGCGGCGCCGTCATGGACACCATCACCAAGGAGCGGCCGCTGCCGCTGGGCGCCGTCGTCGGCCACCAGCACGTGGAGGTCTCGGACGAGGTCGAGCCGGTCGAGAACGAGGACTTCCTGACCTTCACCTGCAGCTTCGCCAACGGCGCGGTGGGCACCTACACGATCTCCCGCGTCGCCTTCGGCACGCCCAACTCGCAGACCTACCACCTGGTGGGCCCGCGGGCGCAGGCCTCCTTCGACATCACCAAGCCCGCGGAGTTCATGTACGACGACGCCCAGGCGGCGGCCGACACCCGCGGCCAGCGCCGCGTGCTCATCAACCCCGAGACCCCGCTCTACGCGAACTCGTGCGCGATGGACGCCCCCGGCATCGGCTACAACTACAACGACAACTTCGCGATCCAGGCCCGAGCGTTCCTGGGCCAGGTGGCCGGCGTCGAGACCGGGCTGGACCCCTGCGCCGGCTTCGCCGACGGGCTGCACACGCTGGAGGTCATCCAGGCGATCGCCGCCTCGGCGGAGCAGGGGGGCGCCGAGGTCCGCCTCGGCTGACGCCATCCACAGGACCCCCGCCGCGAGTCGCCGCGTGGGCTAGCGTGGGACCCACGGACACCCCGCCGAGCACCCCTCGGCCCAGCACCCCCTGGAGGGAATCCCATGAAGATCACCGTCGTCGGCGCCGGAGGCATCGGCCGGATGCACGCCGCGAACCTGCTGTCCACGCCCGGGCTGACGCACGTCGAGCTCGTCGGGAGGGATCCCGGCCGGCTCGCGGCCTCGGCCGAGGCGGTCCGCGAGCGGGCGGGGGCCGAGGCCGCCGCCGAGGTGGACCTGAGCACCACCACCGAGCTGGAGGCCGCGCTCGAGGTCACCGACGGCGTCGTGATCACCACCCCGGGGCGCACGCACCCGGGCCTGGTCACCGAGGCCGTGCGGCGCGGACTGCCCGTCTTCGTCGAGAAGCCCCTGGCCATCACCGCGGACGACTACCTCGAGCTGCTGCGCGAGGTCGAGTCCGCCGGCGCCGACGAGCGCGTCATGGTCGGCTTCCACCGCCGCCACGGCGCCGAGTTCCGCACGCTCAAGGGCCTGCTCGGAGCGGAGCGCGCCGGGACCCTGCGCTCGGTCCACTCCGTCAACGCCGACCGCCGGATCGCCGACGCCGCGGGCCTCGCGGACTCGGGCGGTCTGTGGCTGGACCTGATGATGCACGACTTCGACGCCGTCCCCTGGCTGGTCTCCGAGCGGGTGGACCGCGTCTACGCCGTGGGCGGCGCGCTGGAGGACCGGGCGCACGCGGAGCAGGGGCAGATCGACACGGCCCACGCGATGCTGCACTTCACCTCGGGGCTCGTGGCGACGCTGGTCGGCATCCGCGGCAACGCGAGCGGGCAGGACGTGCGCACCGTGGTCCACGGCAGCCGCGCCACGTACTCGGTCGGCGAGACCGCCGGGGTCGCGGTCTCCCGGATCGACCCCGAGGGCGGGATCCACGCCCCGGAGGCGGTCTACGAGGGCTACCAGGACCGCTTCGCCCCGACCTTCGTCCGCGAGATGCAGGAGTTCGTGGACCTGGCCACCGGCCAGGGGCGCAACGCGAGCCCGCCCTCCTCGGGGCTGCACGCCTTCGAGGTCGCGCTGGCCGCCCGGCGCTCGGCGGAGACGGGCCAGGTAGAGCAGGTCGAGCCGCTGCGCTGAGCCCGGCGCCGGCGAAGCGGCCGTGGCGATGCCGGTGAAGCGGGCGTGGTGCCGCCGGTGCCCCACCGCGGCGCCCGCGGCATCGCGGCCCGGGCGCCGCGGCCGGACTATGCACGGGCCCGGATCCATACCAGACTGGGAGACGGGTCGGTCTCGCCGACCGCAGCCGGGCGCCTCCGGCCGGAGCGAAGGAGAGCCCGAGGATGAACACCCATCACGACGTCCTGATCGTCGGCGGCGGCAACGCGGGGATCTCGCTCGCGGCCCACCTGCGCCGCCTGGGCTGCCGCGACGTCGCGGTGGTGGACCCCGCCAAGACCCACACCTATCGCCCGCTGCTCTCCTACGTGGGGGCCGGGCGGGCCGACCTCGCCCACGCCCAGCGTCCCCAGGGCCGCGCCATGCCCTCGCGGTGCCACCGGTACGCCGAGGCCGTCGTCGCGGTGGACCCGGAGCGGCGCGCCGTCGTGACCGACCGGGGGCGCGAGATCTCCGGCAACGACCTCGTCATCTGCCCCGGCTCGAGCCCCGACTGGGACGCGGCCCCCGGGACCGGCGACGCCGTCGTGGGCTCGGCGGCCTCGACCAACTACCTCCCCGAGCTGGCCGCGAAGACGTGGACGCTGATGTCCTCGCTCACGAGCGGCCGCGCGGTGTTCACGGTGGCGACCGAGACGGTGCCGTGCGGCGGCGTCGGCTACAAGCCCCTGTTCATCCTGTGCGACCTCTGGAGACGACGCGGGGTCCTCGGCGACCTGGACGTCACGGTCCTCGTGGAGGACCGGCGCATGTTTGCCCTGGACCGCCCCGACGAGCAGCTGCGCGCGGCGGCCGAGCGCTACGGCGTGCGGGTGGTGACCTCGGCGCGGGTGGGCGGCGTCGACCCCGAAGGGCAGGTGGTCCGGGCGGAGACCCCGGCCGGGGCCGTCCTGTACCCGTTCGACGCGCTGCACCTGACCCCGCGGCACCGGGCGCCGGAGTGGATCGGCGCGGCGGGGCTGAGCGGGCTGCCGGGCGGGTTCGCGGCCGTGGACCCGGAGACCCTCCGGCACCCCGAGCACCCGCGGGTGTGGGCCATGGGCGACGCGGCGGAGCTCGGGGCCCAGCGCTCGGGCGGCGGGCTGCGGAAGCAGGTGCCGATCCTGGCGCGCAACATCGCCGCGCAGCGCCTGGGCCGGGCCTTCGCGCGGTACGACGGCTACTCGGTCGCGCCGATCGCCACCTCGGGGACGAGCCTGCTCCTGGCCGAGTTCGACCGCCAGGGGCGTCCGACGCCGTCCTTCGGCCTCGCCGACCTGCAGCGGTCGCGGCCGTGGACCTACGCCTACGACCTGTTCATGCAGCCGCAGCTGTACTGGCACGGGATCCTGAAGGGGCGGGTCGGCTCCGCCTGAGCGCGCGGCAGCCCGGGCCTCCGGCATGGACGGCCCGGGCTCCCCGGGGGGCCTAGTTCGCGGTGTCGGGCTCGCGGCCCTCGTCGTCGGTCAGGGCGCCCACGCCCTCGTCGGCGGGTTCGGTGCTCTCGGACTGGCGCCGCACCTCGCGCTGCTCCTCCTCGGCGGACATGCCGATCCTCGACTCCGCCTCGCTCGGCTCCCGACCCTCGGCGGGCCGCTGCTCTCGGTTCTCGTTCGAAGCCACGGGGCCTCCCCTCCTCGACGCGCCGCCCGGCATCCGCCCGGGAGGGCGGCGCGGGACGGCGCTGTATGCGTGGTCTCAGCCAAGCACAGGTCCGGCGGGGGCACCAGGGGCCGGGGCCCGCGAGCGCCAGGAGCGAACGGGCACCCGGAGAGGCGGGTCCCCGGGGCGCGAGGAGAAACGGCGCCCCCGGGCCGGTGAGAGGCACCGCCCCCGCGTGGCTCAGCCCTTCCGGGCCGCCTCGACCCGCTCGCGCATGGTCCGCAGCTGGTACCGGGAGACCTCCTCGGCGTTCTCGTTCTCGCCGAAGACGCTGGAGACCATCACCGTGTCGGGCGAGTCCAGGAACCCGATCTCGGCCAGGCCGCCGAAGTACTCGTCCCAGTCGACGTCGCCGTCGCCCACCTTGAGGTGCTGGTGCACGCGCACCGGGTTGCCGGGCGGGTTGGTGATGTAGCGCAGGCCGTTGGAGCGGTGGTGGTCCATCGTGTCGGCCACGTGCGTGACGCGGATGCGGTCGCCCGCGGCCCGCATGATGTCCAGCGGCGCCTCCTGCATGTGGAAGGCGTGGCAGGCGACGTACGCGAACCCGAGGTTCTTCGAGTTCGCCCCGCGGATGACCCGCCAGGCCTCCAGGCCGTTCTCCACGAAGTCGTCCGGGTGCGGGTCGATCGCGACGTTGATGCCCTCGCGCTCGATGATCGGCAGCAGCTCCTCCATCGAGCGGTAGAAGGCGCGCTCCGACTCCTCGGCGAGCTCGGGCCGGCCGGAGAACTCCGTGTTCATCTGCTCGACGCCGAGGTCCACGGCGATCTGGATCGCGCGCTTCCAGGAGCGCACGGCCGCCTCGCGGGCGTCGGGGTCCGGGGAGGACCAGCGCAGCACGGGCAGGATCGAGGCGATCTCGACGCCGGCGTCCTTGCAGGCCTTCCCCAGGTCGGCCACCAGGTCGTCGTCGGCCTTGGGGTGGTTGAAGAACGGGATGAAGTCCGGGTGCGGGGTCATTTGGAAGTAGTCGTACCCGAGGTCCTTGACCAGGCGGGGGAACTCCAGCAGGGAGTGGGTGCGGTGGAAGGGGGTGGGGTCCAGGGCGATCTTCACGGGGTCTCCTCGTCAGGGGATGGTCGGTCGAGGGGTGGGCACGAGGGGCGGGGCGAAGCCGCCGGCGCCGGCCCGCGCGGGGCCGGCGGCGTCGGGCCCTAGCGGTACAGCTCGGGCTTCTCCTGCAGGGTCACGGGGTAGCTCTGGCCGAGGTCGTCCACGGCCTTCAGCCCGGCCTCGCAGCACGCGGCGGCGGCGTAGCCGTCCCACGCGTCCGGTCCCTCCAGCTCGCCCGCGAGGCTCGCGTCGATCCACTCCTGGACCTCGGCGTCGTAGGCGTCCAGGAAGCGCTCCTCGAAGCCGGGGGTCACGACGTCGAGCCCCTCCTGCACGTGGGCGCCCTCGAAGCTCGCGCGGGTCGTCACCGCGTAGCCGTACTGCGAGGTGACGTGGGTGTTGACCGTGATCCGCACGCCGGACTCGGTCTCCATCTGGATCTGGGCCGGGTCCATCAGGCCCTCCTTGGCGTGCTTCGAGCGCTTGCCGCCGGCGACCCGCACCGAGACGATCTCCTCGCCGCTCAGGAAGCGCATGCCGTCGAACTCGTGGACCACGGTGTCGTCGATGAGGTTGCGGCCGGTGTAGGCGTCCGGGACCTCGGGATTGATGTGCTCGCAGTCGAGGGCCAGCAGCTCGCCGTGCTCGCCCGACTCGACCGCGGCGCGCACGGCCCGGTAGCCGGCGTCGAAGCGGCGCATGAAGCCCACCTGGACGAGCCGGCGGCCCGCGGCCACCTCGGCCTGCACGATGCGCCAGGCAGACTCGGAGTCGGGGGTCAGCGGCTTCTCGCACAGGATCGGCAGGCCCTTGGTCAGGGTCGGGAGGAGGACCTGCTCGTGCAGGAATCCGGGGGTCGCGACCAGCACGGCGTCGACCTCGCCCGAGTCGATGGCCTCGGTGAAGTCGGTGTAGACCTTCGCGCCCTCGATGCCGTCGATCGCGGCGCGGGCCTTGGCCTCGTCGATGTCGACGATCGCGGTGATGCGGGCCCGCTCCATGCGGCGGTGGATCCGCTCGATGTGGTCGGAGCCCATGCGGCCGGCTCCGACGACGGCGATGCGCAGTTCCTGGGTCATGGGGGTGGGTTTCCTTTCGAAGGGTGTGCGTCGGGTGGGGGGACGGTGGAGGCCGTCCGGGCGGGGCGGCGTCGGCCCCCGGCCGATCCGGAGGGGGCGGCGTCGGCCCCGGTCAGGCCGGGACGGTCCGGGTCCCGCAGCCGAGCAGGTGCTTGCGGGTGCGGCTGGCGATGGGCAGGGGCACGTCGAAGTCGCTGACCGGGTACATGTCCTGCTCGACGATGCCGAACAGCGGGCGGTTCAGCTTCTCGGCGGCCTCGATGACCAGGCGCAGGTCCGGCAGCCCGTGCGGCGGCTCGATGGTCACGCCCTCGGCCGTGGCCCGGCCGAAGTCCCAGTCGTGCCTGCGGACCTCGGCGAGCACGTCGGGGTCGATCTGCTTGAGGTGCAGGTAGCCGATCCGCTCCGGGTACCGCTCGATCAGCGTGACCGAGTCCGCGCCGCCGAACTCAGCGTGCCCGGTGTCCAGGCACAGCGTCGTGTACTTCGGGTCGGTCGCGGCGAGGAACCGCTCGATCTGCTCCATGGTCTCCACGTGGGTGTCCGCGTGGGAGTGGAACTGCTGGTACAGCCCGAACTCCTCCTGCAGGACCTTCCCCAGCCGGTCGTGGCCGCGGGCCAGGTCCTCCCACTGCCGCTCCTCGAGCGTGCGCGGCTCCATCTCCCGGCCGGTCTTGTCGTCGCGCCACTGGGCGGGGATCACGACGACGTGCTGCCCGTCCATCGCGGCGGTCAGCTCGGCGACCTTCCGGGCCGGCTCCCACGCGAGGTCCCACTGCTCGTGCCCGCGGTGGAACGCGGTGAACACGGTGCCCGCGCTGACCCTGAGGTCGCGCGCCTTCAGCTCCCGCGCGAGGGTCTGCGGGTCGGTCGGCAGGTAGCCGTAGGGCCCCAGCTCGATCCACCGGTACCCGGCCTCCGCGACCTCGTCGAGGAAGCGCTGCCAGGGGGTCTGCTTCTCGTCCTCGGGGAACCACACGCCCCAGGAGTCGGGGGCGGTTCCGATGATGAGCTTGTTCTCGGTGGTCTCTGCCATGTCTGCTGCGCTTTCCTCGTCGAAAGGTCTGGGATGGGCGGCGAACCCCGCCCGCCGCGGCCGCCGCGGAGAACCGCGGGTCCTGCCGCTTCGGCTCGGCGGCCTTCGCGAAGCGCTGCATCTGCTCGCCGGTGGGGTACATCCACGAGGCCACGATCCGGGGGCCCAGCAGCGTGATGGGCAGGACGACGTCGCCGGATGCGGCGATCATGTCCGCGACGTGCTCGCACTGCTCGAAGGCCCACTCGTCCTCCCCGCGCACGTACACGGTGATGGGGTAGCCCTCCTGGGCGAGCCCGGCCGCGGCGTCGAGGAACTCCTCGCGCTCCGCGTCCTCCGCGCCGCCCGCCGGGATGAAGACCTCGACCTCGGTATATGCCACGTGTGGAACCTCCCTGATCCGCTGCGGATCCATTGTGTCACGACGCCGCCCGGGAGGGCAGGGCTCAGGGGCGGCGTGAGAGCACGGAGGGCACGGCCGTCGTCCTGGCGACGTGGTCCCCGGCGGCGGGAGCGAGCTGGGTGAGCGTCCTCATGAGCTCGGCGTGAAGTCGCCCGGGTTCCTGACGCGGCACCGCGCCCCTGTCGAAGATGGGTTCGTGATGGGCGATGCGATTGCGGACGGCGGTGATGTCGCTGATGGTCTTGTCCACGTTGGGGCGGTTCGTGCCGGGCGGAAAGGCGGGGTGCAGGTAGGGGACCCACAGGCTCTTCTCATGAGAGGCGCTCGTCAGGTGGCTCCAGAACCCGAGGCTCAGCTCTGCGATGACTTTGCCCGGCGTCGCTCGGACGCCGCCACATCGATGAATGGCGCGATCAACCGTGCGTCGATTGGGGTAGTTGACGTCGACCCCCCTCTTGAGCCCCATGCGGTCCTTCTTGATCCGCCAGATCGGCGCCACAGCGGGAGACTCCGGGTCGAGGAGCCAATGATCGTTGCCACGCCATCGGTGGGAGACTGCAACGTCGTAGGCATTCCTCAACGCGATCTCGAAATGGCCGATGTCCCGCATCAGCGCCTGGCCGAGCTGGGCATTCCATTCGTAGAGCTCCAGCGCACGCACGGCGTCGCCGCCACAGGCCTCGACGTACCGCTTGAAGCGAGGCGCGCCGAGCCAGTCATCAATCCACGTAACGGACATGCCGACCCTCCCCGAAAAGTCGAAGCCCCGGCGACATGGCCTGAGCCAGCGGTCCACACGGGGCTAACAGAATCCAGCCTACGCAGGCCGAACGGGTTCCTCAACCGGCTGTGGATGGGGGAGAGATGATGACGATGAAGTGCCGCGGCCCGCCTCCCCGGGGAAGCGGGCCGCGGCGTCGTCGGCCCTACCGCCGGGCCTTCTGCTTCTCCTTGCCGGCGAAGTGCTGGACCCAGAACTGCCGGGTCGTGACCTCGTCGTTGCCGTCCCAGACCTCGATGCCGGTGAGCTCCGGCAGGTCCGAGGCGTGGAAGATCGGCTCCTCGCCGGCCTTCCGCTGCCGCTGGTAGTGCTTCATGACCTTGACGGCCACGCCCGCCAGCAGCGCGATGGCGACGAGGTTGATGAAGGCCATGAACGCCATGAACAGATCGGCCGCGGCCCACGCGAGGTCCAGGGCGATGACGGCGCCCGCGAAGACGCAGAGCAGGACCAGCAGGCGGTAGACCTGCAGCACCAGCGTGGACTTGGTGAGGAACTGGATGTTCGACTCGCCGTAGTAGTAGTTGCCGATCAGCGAGGTGAAGGCGAAGAGGAAGATCGCGACCGTCAGGAAGTGCAGCGCCCAGTCGCCCAGCTGCGCCGACAGCGCGTTCTGGGTCAGGGAGGCGCCCTGGGTCTCGTCCCCGAACGTGGGGTTGGACAGCAGCACGATGAAGGCGGTGATCGAGCAGATGATCATGGTGTCGAAGTAGACGCCCAGCGACTGCACCAGGCCCTGCTTGGCCGGGTGCGAGACCGCGGCGGTGGCCCCCGCGTTGGGCGCCGAGCCCATGCCGGCCTCGTTGGAGAACAGCCCGCGCTGCATGCCGGTGATGATGACGCCCATGAGGCCGCCCACCACGAACTCCCGGATGCCGAAGGCCCCCTCGATGATCTGCACGACCATGGCGGGCACCTCGCCGAGGTTCAGCACGACGACGGTCAGGCCGAGCAGGACGTACAGCACGGCCATGACCGGCACGACGACCTGGCTGACGGCCGAGATGGACCGCACGCCGCCGAAGATGACCAGCGCGGCGCAGACCACGAGGAGGAGGCCGATGGCGACCTTCAGCCCGAAGCTCTCCGCGAGGTCGGGGGAGACGAAGGCGGTGGACTGCGAGACGGCGTCGACGATGGAGTTCGACTGCACCGAGTTGAACGCGAAGCCGTAGGTGATGCAGATGATGACCGCGAAGATCACGCCCATCCAGCGGGCCCTGAGGCCCCGCTGCATGTAGTAGGCCGGCCCGCCGACGTAGGCGTCGCGGCCCTGGTGCTTGTACAGCTGCGCGAGCAGCGACTCGACGAAGGCGCTGGCCCCGCCGATCGCGGCCATGAGCCACATCCAGAACACCGAGCCGGGCCCGCCCGCGCTGATCGCGATGGCGACGCCGGCGATGTTGCCGGTGCCCACGCGGGCCGCCGCGGAGATGGTGAACGCGCGGAAGGAGGAGATCTGCTTCCGGCCGTCCGGCCCGCGGCCGCCGGGCTCGCCGACGACGCGGAACATCTCCGGGATCGCCCGGAACTGGATCGCCCCGGTGCGGAGGGTCAGGTAGAGGCCGACCAGGAGGAGGACGACGAACATGCCCTGCCAGACGAAGCCGCCGGCCGAAGAGACCAGCGTGGTCAGAGTATCCATGGTGTGAACTTTCGAGCGAGTGACGAGGAAACGCCTCGCCGGGCGCGGGGTCCTCCGCGGCGGCGGTGCGGTTGTGCGACACCCTACCCGGTGGCGCACGCCACCCGAAACGGGGGCGTGCGAGCATGACGGGCCGGGGGCCGCCCACGACGTCGTCCGCCCGCCTCAGAGCACCCCGGACGGGTCGATCAGGAACCGCCCGAGCAGGAAGTACTTCCCGACGTCGACGAGCATGAGCGCGCACACCGCGGCGATGCCCGCCGGCAGGACGATGTTGACCCACCGCTCGGCCGCGCTCCACCACCGGCCGATCAGCACGGCCACCCGGCGGTGCTGGTTGGCCACCACGGCCCCGCACAGCACGGCCAGCGGCGCCTGCGAGATGAGCGCCCAGAGGACCAGGCCCGTCGCGGCCGCCCAGAGCGGCTGGTTCCCGGAGAGCCCGGCGGCCAGCACGAACGGCGGATCGGAGGTCACGAGTGCGACGAACCCGGCCGCCACCAGCAGCAGCCCCGCGAAGCTGCGGTTCTTCTCCTCCTTCGGCGGCCGGTTCCTGATCCGCCACCGATACCCCGCGTAGACGAGGCCCGCGAGCGCCACGGCCAACTCGATCCACGCCACGACCGCCCCGGCCCGCAGCAGGTGACCCCACGGGATCGCGTCGAGCCGGTCGCCCACGAGCCGCGAGAGCAGCACGCCCCACAGCGCGGTGCCCCCGATCAGGAGGACGCCGAAGACCAGCACGGCGCGCCGGACCCGCCCGGCCGCAAGCGGGTCGGCGGCCGGGCGTGCGGCCATGTACACGGCCGCGATCAGCGGCGGGGCGGGGTCCAGCCCGCCCACCCCGAGCGCGCTCGCGGAGGCGATGAAGGCGCCGGGCTCCATCAGGCGCCCGCGGACTCGGCCCCGGCGAGCGCCCGGCCGCGCCCGAGCCGGCCGTCCCCGCCCCGGCCGCGCCCGCACCGGCACCGGTCGCCCCGGCGGAGTCCGGCCCGGCGAGGGACTTGGCGGCGCTCTTGGTGCGCGTCCCCGTACCCGGGCGGACGAACGGGAAGGCCAGGACGCCGCGGATGGGCGCCCCGGTCAGCATCATGATGAGGCGGTCGACGCCGATCCCGAGCCCGCCCGTGGGCGGCAGCCCGGTCTCCAGGGCGTCGAGGAAGTCCTCGTCGACCTGCATGGCCTCGAGGTCGCCGGCGGCGGCCTTGAGCGACTGCTCGGTCAGCCGGCGGCGCTGCTCGAGCGCGTCGGCCATCTCCGAGTAGGCGGTGCCCATCTCGGTGCCGTTGATGACCAGGTCCCAGCGCTCGGCGAGGCCGGGGACGCTGCGGTGCGGCCCGGCCAGCGGCGAGGTCTCCACGGGGAAGTCCTTGTAGAACGTGGGCCGGGAGGTCTTGGCCTCCACGAGCTCGCCGTAGAGCTCCTCGATGATCGCGCCGGGGCCCATGTCGTCCCGGACGTGGATCTCGTGCTCGTGGGCCAGCTCCAGGAGCACCTCGATGTCGGTGTCCAGAGAGATCGGGCGGCCCACGGCGTCGGACAGGGCCTCGCACACCGAGATCACGGGCCACGGCCCGGAGACGTCGGTCAGCACCGCCTCCTGCTGCGGGTCCTTGGGGTCCGGGCCGAGCCGCAGCGGCAGCGCCTCCCGGCCGAAGACCTCCCGGGCGGCGTCCTTGAGCAGCCGCTCGGTTAGGCGCTTCATGCCCATGTAGTCCTCGTGCGGCTGGTAGGTCTCCAGGACCGTGAACTCGGGGTTGTGGGTCGCGTCGGCGCCCTCGTTGCGGAAGTCCCGGCCCAGCTCGTAGACCGGACCCATGTCGCCCACCACCAGGCGCTTCAGGTACAGCTCCGGGGCGATGCGCAGGGTCAGGTCGACGCCGTAGGCGTTGATGAACGTCTTGAACGGCCGGGCCGTGGCGCCGCCGTGGATGACGTTGAGCATCGGCGTCTCGACCTCGAGGAAGCCCCGGTCGTCCAGGGTGCGGCGGATCGAGCGGATCGTGGCCGAGCGGACGCGCAGCCGCCGCGACTCCTCCGGGTTGACGATCAGGTCCATCGAGCGGCGGCGCAGGCGCGCCTCGGGGTCGGTGAAGGAGTCGAAGGGGATCGGGTGCAGGCACTTGGAGATCAGGTCCCACGACTCGACCAGCAGCGACGGCGTGCCGTTCCGCGAGGCGCCGATGCGGCCGCGCAGCAGCAGGTAGTCGCCCGTGTCGATCCAGCGCACCCGCTCCCGCAGGTCGGGCCCGGCCGCGGAGGCCTCGAGCACCGCCTGGACGACGACGCCGTGCTCCACCAGGTCCACGAAGACCACCCCGCCGTGGCTCCGGACGGCCCGGACGCGCCCGGTCACGACGACGTCGTCCCCGGTGCGGATGGCCCCGTTCCCGGTGCGGGCGGCCTCGTCCACAGTGCGGGCGGCCCCGGTGCCGGCGTCGCCGTCCCCGGCGCGGAGGGCGCCGGGGCACCCGCCTCACCGCCCGGCGTCGGGCCCGCCCCGCCCGCGGCCCGCGCGGCGTCGATCCGGCGGGCCAGCTCGCCCACCGTGATGCCCTCGCCGCTGCCCTTGGGGTACGGCTCGTACCCGGCCTCGCGCATCTGCCGCAGGTGGGCGATGCGGTGGCGGGTCTGGTCGGACCACTGCGGGGTCAGGTCCTCGGCGACCAGGCGGCGCCGCTCGATCTCCCGGACGCGCTCGAGCTCCGCGGCGTCGAGCGTGCCGTCCGCGGAGGGCGTCCGGGCCAGCGCCTGAGGGAGGAAGCCCTCGGCGATGCCGGCCGAGACGGCCACGTTGAGCGTGGAGACCCGCGAGTCGACGCACAGGAAGCGCGGCACCCAGGTGGGCGCGAACTTCTGGTTGAAGGTGTAGAGCCGCTCGAGCTGCAGGAACCGGTCCAGGACGCCGAGCACGGAGGAGTTCAGCCGGGTCAGGGCACTGGCCCCGATCTCCTGGGAGCGGGCGAAGGTCTCCCGGAACATCGCGAAGTTCAGCGAGACCCGCGTGATCCCCAGCCCCTCGGCCTCCTCCATGAGCTGGGAGATCATGAACTCGGTGGTGCCGTTGGGGGAGTCGGGGGCGCGGCGCATCACGTCCAGGGAGATGCCCGTGGAGCCCCAGGGGACGAAGGAGAGCAGACCCACCAGCTCGCCGTCGGCGGTGTGCGCCGTGAGCAGGAGGCAGCGGGCGTCGGCCGGGTCGCCCAGCCGGTTCAGGGCCATCGAGAAGCCGCGCTCGGTGCCGCCGTGGCGCCACGCGTCCGAGCTCTCGATCAGCTCGCGTAGCTCCGCCTCGGAGAGCTCGCCGTGGCGGCGCACCCGGGTGGTCATGCCCGCCCGGGTCAGGCGGGAGACCGTGTGCCGCAGCTCGGTCATCGAGGTGTTGTTGAGCGAGAAGTGGCCCGGGTAGAGGATCGCCTCGTCGCCCATGGGGATCACGGCCATGCCGGCACGGACGTAGGCGCGGGCCCCGGCCTCGCTCGCGCTGATCGCGGCGGGGATCCAGGCGTAGGTCCGGGCCTCCTGCTTCCAGGCCTCGATCGCGGCGTCCCAGGAGGCGGGGTCGCCCACCGGGTCGCCCGAGGCGAGCGAGACGGAGCGGATCACGCGGTAGGACACGGCCGCCCGGCCGTCGGGGGAGAAGACGGTGGACTTGTCGCGCCGGGTCGCGAAGTATGACAGCGAGTCCTGCTGGCCGTGGTCCTGGAGCAGCCCGCGCAGGCGGACCTCCTGCTCGCCCGTCCAGGAGTGGGTCGGCTTGCCCGAGCGGAGGAAGACCAGGATCGCGGCGATCGCGGCCAGCCCGTATATCGTGGCGATGACCTGCACCTGCCAGTGCGCGACGTGCGGCAGCTGCGCCCCGATGCTGGGCGAGGTGATGCCCAGGGCGTGCAGCAGCAGGGACCCGATCTGCGGCGCGGACCCGTCCGGGACCATGAGCCACGCGACGAGGACCGCGACGCCGGCCCCGAGCAGCAGCACGCCCAGCGCCGCCCCGTAGGAGGTGCCGCCCACGCGGGCGGGGAAGGCCCGCCGGGCCCGGATCATCAGGACCAGCAGGACCACGGCCACGCCCGCGCCGATGTAGTCGAAGACCGGTCCGACGACGGGCCGGTCCCGCATGAGCTCCGTGCTGTCGTCGCCGGCGAGGGTCACCAGCGCCAGCGCGAGCGCGAAGAGGATGCCCGCGAACTGGAAGAACATGGCCCCGAGCAGGCCCACGCGCTTGCGCCGCAGCAGCGCCCAGAAGATCGCCGCGGAGACCACGACGCTGATGAGGCTGCGGTCCACGGGCAGGTTCACCACGCCGAAGAGCAGCTCGACGACGGTGTCCCGAGCCCGCGGCGGCTTGGCGATCAGCAGGGCGAGGTTGACGACCACGGCCAGGGCGTAGAGCCACGTGATCAGGCGGGCCGTGCGCTCGCCGCGGGACCGCTCCGTCGCGGGGGTGCGCTGGGAGGCTGCTCTTCTCATGCTGTCTCTTTCGGTCGCTCCCCCCGGGCCCTGCCCGCGGGGATGGTCGGGTCAGGGGGCGAAGTAGGTGCTGGAGGAGCCGAGCCACTCGAGGCCGCGCTCCATGCCGGGGATCCAGACGTCGAGCGTGTGACCGCCCGTGGGGATGTGGTCGGCGGTGAGGGAGGTGGGCGGCTTGACGCTGCCGCTGAAGGCCTGCAGCGAGGGCCAGGACAGGGAGTCCTCCTCGCTCGAGAAGTAGTGCAGACCCACCGCGGGGGCCTCGTCGGCGGCGATCCGGGCCAGGTCGTACCGCGTGTCGTCCGCCGGGTTCCACTGCTGGCCGTCGGAGTAGATGGGGGAGAAGTACCCGGACTGGATCATGGCGGAGGAGAACAGGTCGGGGTGGCGCATCGTGAACATCGCGGCGCACCAGCCGCCCGCGCTGTACCCCTCGGTGGCCCAGGCCCCGGGCGCGTTGATCGCGCGCAGGTTGTTCTCGACCCAGGGCACGAGGTCGCGCGTCACGTAGGTCTCCACGCGCGGGGTGGTCTGCCCGTCCTGGGACTGGGTGCCGTCCACGCACTCGCTGTCGTAGGTCCCGGGGAAGACGTCGGGGATCACCACGATCGCCTCGCTCATCTTCCCCGCCGCGACCGCGTCCTCGATCTTCTGCCCGTAGTCCACGGACTCGGAGTAGGTCTTGGGCGAGCCGGGGTACCCCGTGAACGCGAGGATCACGGGGTAGAAGCGGTCCGACTGCTGGAGGTAGGAGGGCGGGAGCCACAGCGTCGTGCCGTAGCTCTGACCGCTCTGGGCGCCGGGCAGGGTGAAGGAGACGTACTGCCCGCCCTGGGCGTCGCGGTCCAGCTGGGAGCCGAAGTCGCGGTTCGACGCCGGGTCCTTCTGCAGGTCGCTGGCCTGCTGGCTGACATCCGCCGGGCTGACCCCCGCGGCGGGCCGCTGCCCGTAGACCTGCGAGCTGACGTCGCCGGCCGCCGCGGGGTCGGCGAAGACGTCGGCCCACGAGGAGAACCAGTTGTTCTGCTTGTTGAGCACCAGCCCGGTGCTGACCAGCACCAGCGTCGAGACCGCGATGAGGGAGACCGCCTGCGCGAGGTGGGTGCGCAGCCGGGCCCGGCGCATCCGCGGGACGACGACGACCGCGAGCGCGAAGAGCACGACCGTGACCCCGACGACGGAGCCGATGAGGCCCCACGAGGTCAGATCGAAGAAGTCGGCCATGTCTCTCCCGCGTCACCCGATGTGCGTTATGGGCAACACCTTACGGTGCGGTACGCGAAGTTCACACGGATGACGATGCGACGAAGGGATCGATTCCTCCCGGGCCGGTTGGTATGCTGGTCGACATGCTGAGCACCCGACCCGTCTTCCGAGCGCCTTTCTGCCCGGTCGACTGGGCCCTGCCCCAGCCCGGCACCAACGGATACGTCTCCTCCTGGGGAGAGCTGCAGGCGGGGTCCCCGCCGCCCCGCGCCGCGCTGTAGACAGTCATCGATCCGCCGCCGCCCCACGCATCGCGAGGCGAGCATCTCCCGCGGATCGCGCACCCTGATCTGAACAGACCCGGTGGTCCCTTGCTCTTCCTCGCCCTCGCGGTGACGCTGGCCGCGTGCCCGCTCGCCGCGCCCCTCAGCCGCCTCGTCGGCCGGCAGGCCGGCGCCGTCCTGGCGCTGCCCCTCCTCCTCTCCGCCGCGCTGCTCCTGGCCGGGGGGTCCCCGCACGCCGTCGTCGAGCAGTGGCTCCCCTGGATGCCGAGCCTCGGCGTCGGGCTGGGCCTGCGCCTCGACGGCCTCGGCCTCGTCTTCTCCCTCCTCGTGCTCGTGGTCGGCGCGGGGGTCATGCTGTACTCCACCCGGTACCTGGGGCGGGAGCGGACGGCGTCGTTCTACGTGCTGATGACCGCCTTCGCCGCGGCGATGCTGCTGCTGGTGCTCTCGGACGACCTGGTGGTCATGTTCGTGGCCTGGGAGGCGACGACGTTCTGCTCGTTCTTCCTGATCGCCCGGTCGGGGGAGGGGGCCCGCGAGCCGGCGATACGCACGCTGCTGGTCACGGCGGCGGGCGGCCTCAGCCTGCTGGCCGCGGTGGTCGTGATGATCGTGGTCACCGGGACCACCCGGCTGAGCGAGGTCCTGGCGCATCCCGTCTGGGGCTCCGACGCGGCGTTCACGGTGCTGGTGGCGGTCCTGCTCGCCGTCGCCGCGTTCACCAAGTCCGCGCAGTTCCCGTTCCAGTCCTGGCTGCCGGACTCGATGGTCGCGATCACCCCGGTCTCCACCTACCTGCACGCCGCGGCGATGGTCAAGGCGGGCATCTACCTCCTGCTGCGCTTCTCCCCGGCCCTGGCCGACGTCGCCGTCTGGAACGTCCTGCTCGTCTCCTGCGGGCTGACGACGGCGCTGCTCGGCGCGGTCTCGGCCCTCCGGCGCCACGACCTCAAGGAGCTGCTGGCGTACTCGACCATGAGCCAGCTCGGGCTGCTGGTGGCGATGATCGGGGTGGGCACGCCGGCCGCGCTCACGGCCGCGGTGGTGCACACCGTCGCGCACGCGGTGTTCAAGTCGGCGCTGTTCATGCTGGTCGGGGTGGTGGACCACGAGGCGGGCACCCGCGACATGCGCCGGCTGGCAGGGATGCGCCTGCGCATGCCCGCGACCGCCGCCGCGATGGGGCTGGCGGCGGCCTCCATGGCGGGGGTCCCGCTGCTGCTCGGGTTCATCAGCAAGGAGTCGATGTTCGCGGCGCTGATCGAGTCCCCCTGGGGGCCGGGCCTCGCCGCGCTGATGACCGCGGCCGCCGCCCTGACCTCGGTGTTCACGGTCGCCTACTCGGCCCGGTTGGTGCTGGGGGCCTTCTCGGGACGGGGCGACCGCCTCGTGCGGGAGGCCTCGCCCCTGTTCTGGGGCGTCCCCGCCCTCGCCGCGGCGGCCAGCCTGGCGCTGGGGGCCTATCCCGCGCCCCTGGACGCCGGGATCGGCGGGGCGGCGTCGGTCGCGGCGGGTTCCGAGCAGGAGGTCCACCTGGCCCTGTGGCACGGGCTGAATGCCGAGCTGGCCGTCTCCGCCGTGGTGATCGCGCTCGGGGTGGCCCTGGTGCTGGGGCGCCGCCGGGTCGACGTCGTCCTCGCCCCGCTGCGCTCGCCCGTCTCCGGCCTGGGGGTCGTCGACGCGCTCCGGGCGGGCCTGATCCGCGGCGGCGGCGTGGTCGGCGGGTGGAGCGGGAGCACCTCGCCGCGCCGGCACCTGGCCGTCCCGGCCGTGTGCCTCGCGCTCATCGCGCTGGTGGGGCTGCCCGGGCTCGGCGAGCTCCCCCCGGTGGCGGGGGACCGGTCGCGGCCCTGGGACTGGGCCCTCGTCGCCCTGCTCGCGGCCGGCGTGATCGCGGCCGTGCGGGTGCGGACCCGGATCGCGGCCGTGGTCGTGACCGGCGTCGTCGGGTTCTCCATGATGCTGTGGTTCTTCGTGCTGGGGGCGGTCGACGTCGCGGTGACCCAGCTGCTCGTCGAGGTGCTCACCGTCTGCGTCATGGTGCTGCTGCTCAAGCGGCTGCCGGCCCGGTTCGCCCGGCAGACGCTCCGCCGCAGGATCCCCGCGGCCGTGATCGCGCTGGCGGCCGGCCTCGCCACGGCGCTGGGCGTCTGGGCGCTGACCGGACGGCGCGGGCTCTCTCCCGCCGCGGAGTACTACCTGCGGGAGGGCTACGAGGCCACCGGCGGCAGCAACATCGTCAACACCATCCTGGTGGACTTCCGGGCCCTGGACACGCTCGGGGAGCTGACCGTGCTCGGCGTCGCCGGCGTGGCGATCGTGGCCCTGCTGCGCGCCCGTCCGCTCGCCGCCTCCCGCGAGGTCGACCGGGTGACCGGGTCCCCGCTCGAGGACGCCTGGCAGAACGGGGCGTTCCTGCGCACCGCGACCCGGGTGATCGGGCCGATCATCGTCGTGATGTCGGTGGTGCTGCTGTTCCGCGGGCACTACGAGCCGGGCGGCGGGTTCATCGCGGCCCTGGTCGGCGGCGCGGGCTTCGCGCTGCTGTACCTCGCGGCCCCGCGGGACCACCGGGCCAGGATCCGCTGGCCTTACCTGCTGCTGATCGGGCTCGGCGTCGTGCTGGGCACCGGGACCGGACTGCTCGGCTACCTCGAGGGCTCCTTCCTGAAGCCCCTGGGGACGGAGGTCCTCGGCGTCTCGCTGAGCACGCCGCTGCTCTTCGACGTCGGCGTCTACCTCGCCGTGATCGGCGTGATCCTCGCCTCGCTCAACAAGCTCGGCCGAGACGATCCCGACCCCGCGGCGGAGCCTCCGCAGGACCCCGACGCCGGGGACGCCGCGGATGCCCCCGGGCGCCGACCCCACACGCCCCACTACCACCCCACCCACCGGGAGGTGAAGACCCGATGACCGTCGCCATCACCGCCGGGCTCCTGGTCGCCGGAGCCGTCTACCTGTTCATGCAGAAGGAGATGCTGCGGGTGATCCTCGGGTTCATCCTGCTGGGCCACGCGGGGAACATGATCCTCCTCGCCGCGGGGGGCACCTCCCGGCGGGAGGAGCCCTTCGGCGCGCCGGGGGACCTCTCCGCCGTCGCCGACCCCCTGCCCCAGGCCTTCGTGCTGACCGCCATCGTCATCGCCTTCTCGATCACGATCTTCATGCTCGTCCTGGCCGTCACCGGCCGGGAGGGCGACGACGCCACGGACGGCTCCCCGGAGGAGCGGACGGAGGACGCCCGATGATGTCATCCCTTCTGCCCCTCCTGGTGGCCGTGCCCCTGCTGACCGCCGGCGCGCTCGTCGTCCTCGGCGACAGGCCCCGGGCCCAGGCGGCCGTCCTGCTGGGCGTGCTCGCCGCGTCGACCGCGTCGGGCGTCGCGCTCGCCGTGCACTTCCGGGACGGCGGCGCGCTGGCCCACGGCGTCGGGCTCTGGCCGGTCGGCGTCGCCATCCCCTTCGTCGCCGACATGTTCAGCGCGCTGATGCTGATCGTCACGGGCCTGCTGTCCCTGACCTGCACCGGCTTCGCGCTCGCCTCCGGGCTCGCCGCCTCGCGGTACTACGCGCCCCTGCTGCTGGTGCTGACCGCCGGGGTCAACGGCGCCCTGCTCACCGGGGACCTGTTCAACCTCTTCGTGTTCGTCGAGGTCATGCTGCTGCCCTCCTACGGCCTGTTCATCCTGGCCGGGCGGGGGCGTGGCCGGATCGCGCAGGTGGCCGGGGCCCGGCTGTACGTCACGATCAACCTGCTGACCTCCACGATCTTCCTGGGCGGCGTCGGGTTCGTGTACGGCACGGCCGGGACGGTGAACATCGCCGAGCTGGCGGGGCTCGCCCGGGAGGACGGCGCCGTCGCGATCTCCGCGGCCGTGTGCCTCTTCGCGCTCGGGATCAAGGCCGCGGTGGTGCCCGTCCACGGCTGGCTGGCCCGGGCCTACCCCTCGACCTCGCCGGCCATCACCGCGCTGTTCTCGGGACTGCACACGAAGGTCGCGATCTATGCCATCTACCGCATCTACGCCGTGCTCTTCGAGGGGGAGGCGCGGTACCTGTGGGTCGGCGTCGCGGTCTTCTGCGCGACCATGGCGCTCGGGGTCCTCGGGGCCGTCGGCGAGGGGACCAGCCGGTCGATCCTGGCGTTCCACATGGTCAGCCAGATCGGCTACATCCTGCTGGGGGTCGCCCTGTTCACCGAGCTGGGCCTGACCGCGGGGATCTTCTACCTGCTGCACCACATGATCGTGAAGGCATCGCTGTTCCTGTCCACGGGCGCCGTGGAGGTGCGGTACGGGACCGACCGGCTCGGGAGCTTCTCCGGGGTGCTGCGGAGGGAGCCGCTGGTGGCCGCCGCGTTCTTCGTCGCGGCGCTCTCCCTGGCCGGCATCCCGCCGTTCTCAGGGTTCGTGGCGAAACTGAGCCTGATCGCCGCCTCGGTCGAGTCCGGCCAGGTCGCCGCCGTGGTCGTGATGATCCTCGTGAGCCTGGTGACCCTGCTGTCGATGCTCAAGATCTGGTCGGGGATGTTCTGGGGGGCGCCCCGGGGCCGCGACGCCGCGGTGTCGCCCGCCGGGCAGGACGACACCGCGGCCCCCGGCCACGACACCTTGGCCCCCGGCCATGACACCTTGGCCTCCGGCCACGACGACGCCCCGGCCTCCGGGCCGGCGCCGTCCACCGGGGACCCCGGCTCCGCGCACGCGGCCGGGGACGCGGACCCCGGCCCCGCGGTCCCTCGCGACGGCCGGCTCCCCGGGGCCCGGCGCCGCCGCGGCGTCCCGGGACGGGGACGGTCCCCGCGTGGGGGCCGCGCTCGCCGCGCCCGGCATCCTCCTGGCGCTCGTCACGCTGGGCCTGGGCCTGGGCGCCGAGCTGCTGCTGGGAGTCTCCGCCACGGCGGCCGAGGGGCTCCTCGACCCCACGCCCTACATCGAGGCGGTGATCGGCTCATGACCTGGCTCTCCTGGCCCTTCAGGCTCCTGGGATTCGCGGCCTGGTACGCGGGGCAGCTCGTCACCTCCAACGCGAGCGTCATCGCCGACAACCTCACGCCGGGGCAGAACTCGACGCCGGGGATCGCCCGGATGGAGACCCGCTGCCGGTCCGAGCTCGAGGTCACGCTGCTCGCCGCGCTGATCACGCTGACCCCGGGCACGCTGACCATGGGAACCGAGGTCGTCGGCCGGCGGCGGACCCGGGTCCTCTACGTCCACGGCCTGTACTCGCCCGACGCCGACCGGCTGAGGGCGGACCTGGGGGAGATGGAACGACGGATGCTGCGGGCCGTCCGCAGGAAGGGGGTGGCGTCGTGATCGCCATCGATCTGAGCATCGTGGTCATCGGGCTGGTCTGCCTGGTGGCCACCTACCGGATGCTCCGGGGGCCCGACGACGCGCACCGCGCGATCGCCGCGGACCTGCTGATGTTCGGCATCCTCGGGCTCATCGTGCTCTTGGGCGTCCGGACCCGGAGTCCCTTCACCTTCGACATCGTCCTGATCGCCGCGCTCGTGGCGTTCCTCAGCGCCATCTCGTTGGCGCGCGCACTGACCAGGGGGAAGCGATGAGCGAGTTCCTCAGCATCACGGGCCAGGTCGCCATCGTGGCGGGGACGCTGATCTTCGCGGTCGCCGCGCTGGGGATCGTCAGGTTCCCGGACGCCTACACCAGGATCTCCGCGGTGGGGACCGCGGGCGGCCTCGGGATCACCCTGGTCATCGCCGGGGCGGTCCTGCTGCAGCCCACGGTCCCGGACCTCGTCAAGGCGATCCTCGCCATCGCGCTGCAGCTGGCGACGTCGGCGGTGGGCACCATGGCGATCGCCCGCTCCGCGTTCCTGGTCAGGTCCCCCCTGCGCCGCCTGCGCTTCGACGAGCTCAGCGAGCGCGCTCGGGAGGGCGAGGCGGAGGACGACGCCGGGGGCGCGCGCCGCGGGTGAGCCGCCGGTTGGGGGCATAATGTCTAGGACGTGCCGGGTCCCGCTCCGCGGCACGCGCCGCCCCAGCAGACGATCGCCCCAGAGAGGTCCACGTTGACGTCATCGAACCAGACCGGTCGGCCGGAGGAGAGCCCGCGCTGGCTCACCCCGGAGGAGCGCGAGGCGTGGCTGAGCCTGTCCGCGATCATGTTCCAGCTCCCCGGCCAGCTGGAGAACCAGCTGCAGCGGGACTCCGCGCTGGGCTTCGTCGAGTACATGGTCCTGGCCATGCTCTCCGAGGCGCCGGAGCGCCACCTGACCATGTCGGAGCTCTCCGCCCAGACCAACACGCGGTTGGCCCGGCTCTCCCGGGTCGTCAAGCGGCTCGAGGAGGATGGCTACGTCCAGCGGACCACCTCCGAGGTGGACCGCCGGGTCAGCATCTGCCACCTGCTGGACGCGGGGCACGACGCCGTGGTGGCCGCGGCCCCGGGGCACGTCGAGCAGGTGCGCAAGTCGGTCTTCAACCACCTGAACCGGCGGCAGATCTCGCAGCTGGCGGGCATCGGCGAGGCGCTGCTGGGCGGCCGGCCCTCCGCGATCGTCGCCGCGCAGCTGGCCCACGGGTCCACGCCGCGGGAATAGCGGCGCGCGGGCGTCCGCCGGCGATCCGGTCCGGAGGCGGTCCGCCGGCGGAGGCGGCCCGGCGCCGGACGGTCAAGTCCGGAGCGCCCCGTGACAAGGCCGTGACCAGGGATTGTGCCATCGGATGAACAACACGGGGTGCCGCGGCTACGACCGGCCTCCGGTGGCCTAATGTGGTGCAGACAACGGCTACCCCTAAGGAACCCCATGCCCGAGACAGCCTCCAACGCGATCGAATTCGTCGGGGTGACCAAGCGCTACGCCTCCTCCGTCGCCGTCGAGGAGCTCGACCTCGCGATCCCGGCCGGCCTCATCACCGCCTTCGTGGGCCCCTCCGGCTGCGGCAAGACGACCTCGCTGCGCATGATCAACCGCATGGTCGAGCCCACCGAGGGGAGCATCCTCATCCAGGGCGAGGACAACCGCAGCCGCCCCGCCTACGAGCTGCGCCGCTCGATGGGCTACGTCATGCAGCAGGCGGGCCTCATGCCGCACCGCTCGGTGGCCGACAACATCGCCACCGTGCCCAGGCTCCAGGGCGCCTCGCGCGCGGACGGCCGCTCCCGCGCCCTCGAGCTGATGGACACCGTGGGCCTGGACCGCAAGCTCGCCAAGCGCTACCCGGCCCAGCTCTCGGGCGGGCAGGCCCAGCGCGTCGGGGTGGCCCGGGCGCTCGCGGCCGACTCGCCGATTCTGCTCATGGACGAGCCGTTCTCCGCGGTCGACCCCGTGGTCCGCACCGACCTCCAGCAGGAGCTGGTCCGGCTGCACGAGCAGCTCGAGCGCACCATCGTCTTCGTGACCCACGACATCGACGAGGCCGTCGCCCTGGGCCACCGGATCGCGGTCTTCGCCGAGGGCGGCCGCATCGCCCAGTTCGGCACCCCGGAGGAGATCCTGCGGGCGCCCGCCGACGACTTCGTCGCCTCCTTCGTGGGTCGCGACCGCGGCCTGCGCCGCCTGACCTTCGCCTCCGGCCGGGAGCTGCCCCTGCACCCGCTCGCGGACCTCGCGGACCAGGCCGGGCGCCCGTGGGCCCCGTGGGAGCTGCTGGTCAACGACGCCGGCCGCCCCGCCGGCTGGCGCTTCCGGGACCGCGAGGTCACCGGCGGGACGCTCTTCGCCCCCGGCGGCAGCCTCCGCGAGGCCCTCGACGCCGTGCCTCTCGCCCTCCGGGTGGGTGTGGCGGTCGACGCCGAGGGCCGCGCCTCGGGCCTGCTGGCCAGCGACGACGTCCTGGCCGCCGCCGGCCGCGAGCGCCGCAGCAGATACGGGGTCGCGGAGTGAACTGGTTCCTCAACAACCTCTCCACGGTGGGGCACCTGACCTGGCTGCACCTGCTGCAGTCGGTGCTGCCCGTGGTGCTGGGCACCCTGGTGTCCATCCCGATCGCCCGGTTCGCCGCCGGCCGCCGGGCCCGCGGGGCCGGGCGCGCCACGGGCCGGGCCGGGGGCCGACGCCGGGGGAACGGCCGGGTGCGCCGCGGCGTCGTCGTCAACGCCGCCGCGCTGCTGTACACGATCCCCTCGCTCGCGCTGTTCGTGCTGCTCCCGCTCATCCTGGGGACCTCGATCACCTCGCTGGTCAACGTGATCGTGGCGCTCACGCTGTACGTGGTCGCCATGATGGTCCGCGCGTGCGTGGACGCCTTCGAGTCGGTGAGCCCGGCCGTGCTCGACGCCGCCACGTCCATGGGGTACCGGCCGCTGCGCTCGTTCTTCGGCATCGAGCTGCCGCTGTCCGTCCCGGTCATGGCGGCGGGGCTGCGCGTGGCGCTGGTCTCCAACATCTCGATGGTCTCCGTGGGCGCGGTGATCGGCATCCAGTCCCTGGGCACGCTGTTCACGGACGGGCTGCGGCGTGACCTGATGGCCGAGATCGTGGTGGGGATCCTCGCCACGGTGCTGCTGGCCCTCGTGCTCGACCGCGTCATCACGTGGGGCGCGGCGGCCATGACCCGATGGCAGGTGAGGTCGTGAACGTCCTGGAACAGACCTGGCAGTGGTTCGCCGACCCCGCCTCGTGGGAGGGGGCCGGCGGTATCTGGTCCCGCCTGCTCGAGCATCTCGGGTACTCGGGGCTCGTGCTGCTGATCGCGGCCGTCATCGCGCTGCCGCTGGGGATCCTCGTGGGGCACACGCGGGCGGGCGGGAACGTCGTCGTCGGCGTGGCCGGCGCGCTGCGCTCGCTGCCGACGCTGGGCCTGCTGACCCTCTTCGCCCTCTGGATCGGGCTGGGGCTCACCGCGCCCGTCATGGCGCTCGTGCTGCTCGCGATCGCGCCCCTGCTGACCGGCGCCTACGCGGGGATCTCCACGGTGGACCCGGTGGTGGTCGACGCCGCCCGCGCCCAGGGCCTGACCGAGTGGCAGATCCTGACCCGCGTGGAGCTGCCCGTGGCGGTGCCCGTGATCTTCGGCGGCATCCGCAACGCGACGCTGCAGGTGGTGGCCACCGTGACGATCATGGCCTACATCGACCTGGGCGGGCTCGGCCGATTCCTGATCGACGGGCTCGCGGTGCGGGACTACTCCCGCATGGTCGCCGCGATGATCCTCGCCGCGATCCTCGCCTTGCTGCTCGACGCCGTGCTCGCCGCGGCCCAGAAGCTTCTCTCATCACCCGGACTGTCCAAGGAGGACTGACATGTTCACACGAATCACGCGCAGAGGGGTGCTCTCCGCCGCGGCGGTCGCCTCGGCGTCGGCCCTGGTGCTCACCGGCTGCGGGGGCGGCGACGACGCCCTGAGCTCGGGCGGCGACAACCAGAAGGTCGTGGTGGGCTCCGCCGACTTCACCGAGTCGCAGACCATCGCCGCGATCTACGCCGAGGCCCTCAACGACGCGGGCATCGAGGCCGAGACCCAGCCCGCGATCGGCGCCCGCGAGGCCTACGTGGGCGCGGTCCAGGACGGCAGCGTCAGCGTCGTGCCCGACTACTCCGGCAACCTGCTGCAGTACTTCGACGAGGTGACCGCCCCGCTGACCGAGGACGAGGTCATGGAGTTCCTGCCGCCCAACCTGCCCGAGGGCGTCGGGGTCCTCGACCCCTCCTCCGCCGAGAACAAGGACGCCATGGTGGTCACCCGCGCCACGGCCGACGAGTACGGGTTGACCTCCATCGAGGACCTCGCCGCGGTCTGCTCCGAGATGACGCTGGGTGCCCCGCCGGAGTTCCAGGAGCGCTCCTACGGGCTGCCCGGGCTGCAGGCCAACTACGGCTGCGTGCCCGCCAACTTCTCCCCGATCAACGACGCCGGCGGCCCCCTGACCGTCCAGGCGCTGCTGGACAACACCGTCCAGGTGGCCGACATCTTCACGACGACGCCCGCGATCAAGCAGAACGATCTGGTGGTGCTCGAGGACCCGGAGAACAACTTCCTTCCGCAGCACGTGCTGCCGCTGTACCACGAGGACGACCTGTCCCAGGACGCCCGCGACGTGCTGAACAAGGTCTCGGCGACGCTGACCACCGACGACCTGATTGCGCTGAACGAGCGGGTCAGCGGGGACGAGAAGGCCTCCCCGGAGCAGGCGGCCAAGGACTGGGTCGCTGATCACAATCTGTCCTGACCCCTTGCCCCTCAATGGTTGATAGGTAAAGTGTTCGAGCATGAATCAGAGAACGACTGGAGCCTCCGTGTCCCTTGGCCTGCTGATCCTGCGCGTCGTCCTGGGAATCACCTTCCTGGTCCACGGCCTGCAGAAGCACAACGTCTGGACGATCGACGGCACGGCCGCGAACTTCGACCAGATGGGCGTGCCCTCGCCCGAGCTGGCGGCGCAGATCGCCACCTACCTGGAGATCGTCGGCGGCGCGGCCCTCATCCTGGGGCTGCTGTCCCGGCTGGCGGGCCTGCTGCTGGCGCTCGACATGGCCGGAGCGATCTTCTTCGTCCACGGCTCGGCCGGGTTCTACGCCTCGGAGGGCGGCTACGAGTTCGTGCTGCTGCTGGGCGCGGCCGCGCTGGCGCTGTTCTTCACCGGGCCGGGTCGCCTGGCCGTGGGTGGTGCGCTGCAGGACCGGCGTGGGTGGAGCGTGCTCGCCTGATCCGGCCGTGAGCCGTTCCGGGGCCGGTCGGACCTGACCAGTCGGACCTGACCGGTCGGATCGGCCCCGGCCTCGATCCTCCAAAGGCCCGGCGCCCGTGCGGCGTCGGGCCTTCGGCATGCCCGGGTGCCCGGGGTGGACGGGGCCGGACGGGCCGTGGCGGGCAAGGGCGGGGTGGGTGAGGCGCCGCACGGCCGTGCCGCGCATCCGGCATCCACGATCAGGGGGCGGCGTCGCCGCAGGTCGCGAGCCGCTCCACGGAAGCGGGGCCGGCTCTGTGCGAGCCCTTCCGCGCGAGACGCGGAGAACGTCTGCCTATGCTCGAGGGGCCCGCGACGCAGTGGGCGTGGGGGCCGACTCGGCGCAGGGGGAGGCGACGTCGTGCCGGAGGGGGACCATGGACGCTGCGGGAAGGGGGCCGCGCCCCGCATCCGCCCGGGGGATGCGGGCGCGGTTCCTCGTCGTCGGGGGCTCCTGCTACCTGTTGACCGTGGCGGTCAACCTCGGGCTGAAGTGGACGGCCCTGGCGGGGTCCCCGGCGACGGCCATGCTGCTCGCCACGGTCGTCGCGAGCGGCGTCTCCTACGCCGCCAACAAGCTCTGGACCTTCGGGGGCCGGGGCACGCGGCGGCCGTGGGTCGAGGCGGTGCTGTTCGTCCTCGTGGCGCTGGTGGGGGCGGGCCTCAGCAGCGCCCCGGTGTACGTCTCGCGCCACGTCCTGGGCCTCACCGCCCCGACGTACGGGGTGACGGTCCAGGAGGCGGCCGACTTCGTGGCCGGGCCGATCCTCGGCACGGGCCTGGCGATGGTCGTGCGGTGGGTGGCCCTGGACCGGCTGGTCTTCCCGCCGGCCGCCGGTGCGGCGACGGGTCAGCGGCAGCCCCCGGTGGCGTGCCCCGCCGGACGCGACTCCACCGGGCATGAATCTGCCGGGCAGGACTCCGTCGGTCCCGACTCCGCAGCCCCCGGCCCCGCAGGCCCCGACTCCGCCGAGCGTGACTCCGCGCCCGGGGCGCAGCAGGCGTCCCCGCGCCAGGCCCGCAGGCCCTCCCGGGCGGCCACGGCGGCGATCACCAGCGCGGCCAGCGGATCGGCCCAGGACCAGCCGAAGAGGCCGTTGAGCACGAGGCCGGCGAGGAGCACCGCCGAGAGGTAGGTGCAGATCAGGGTCTGCTTCGAGTCCGCGAGGGCGCTGGCCGACCCGAGCTCGCGGGCCGCACGCCGCTCGGCCCAGGAGAGGAACGGCATGACCGCCAGGCTCACCGCGGCCAGCCCGATCCCCGCGGGCGAGTGCTCCGGCTCCGCGAGGCCCAGGAGCGCCCCGGCCGAGCCGCCCCGACCACGGCCGCGAGGCCGAAGAAGGACAGCGCGATGAGCCGCAGCGCGCGGCGCTCGCGCCGCTCGGGGTCCCGGCCCGCGAACTGCCACGCCACGGCCGCGGCGGAGAGCACCTCCACCCCGGAGTCGAGGCCGAAGCCGACCAGGGCCGCCGACGTCGTCGCGCTCCCGGCCGCCAGCGCCACGACCGCCTCGACCACGTTGTAGCCGATGGTGAGCCCCACGAGGAGCCGGATCCGCCGCCGCAGGAGGCCCCGGCGGGCCCGCCGCGGGATGGCGGGCGGACGCGCGAGGGAGGCGCGGTCCCGGCTCACCGGCAGCTGCACCCCTCGCCCGAGCAGCAGGCGGGGTCCACGATGACCGCCATCCCGAGGACGTCCTCGAGGGCGTGCGCGAGGCGGGGGTCGCCGAGCCGGTACTCCACGCCGCGCCCCACCTGCCGCGCGGTCACCAGCCCGCACCCGCGCAGGCAGGCGAGCTGGTTGGACATCGCCTGCTTGGAGGCGCCGAGGCGTTCGCAGAGGTCCGAGGGGCGGGCGGGCCCGCGGCGCAGGGCCAGGAGGATGCGGGCGCGCATCTCGTGGGACAGCGCGTTGCCGAGTCGGGCGAGCGTGGCGACGTGGGCGTCGGGCGTGGTCTGAGCGGTCATGCCGTTAAAGTACAAGATTCCGTGTACTAAATCCAGGATCCTCCCGCGGGCGGGTCGCACCCCGTAGTCTTCCTCCCATGGCCCCGTACCTCATCCAGCCCGACGCGCCCACCACCGAGAGCCGCCGGCTGCCCCTCTACGACGCCGGATCGGTGGAGGTTCCCTTCGGGATCCTCGGCATGTCCGAGGTCATGGACCGGGACACCTTCTGGGAAGAGCACTCCCACCCCACCCACGAGCTGCTGTGGAACGACCGCGGCGCCTCGTGGGCCATGGTCGGGCAGCGGATCTGGACGATCACCCCGCTCACGGGGCTGTGGGTCCCCGCCGGGGTGCGGCACAGCGGGTGGGCGCCGTCGGGGACCTGGCACCGCGCGGCCCAGTTCGACCTCCGGATGCTGCGGCTGTCCGAGGAGCCCGTGGCCGTCGACGTCGCGCCCCTCCTCCGGCTGCTGCTCGACCGGCTCCAGGGCGAGGGGCTGAGCGGGTCCTCGCGCGGCCTGACCGAGCGGATGATCGCGGACGTCATGGCGCCCGCCGAGCACGAGCTGACCCTGCGCATCCCCGACCGGCCCCTGCTCGCCCCGATCGTCGACGCCGTCCGGGCCGACCCCGCCGATGCGACGACGCTGGAGCAGTGGGCGGGGCGGCTCGGCGTCAGCACCCGCACCGTCACCCGCGCGTTCCTCGCCTCGACCGGCCTGGGATTCGGCCGGTGGGTCGCCGCGGCGCGGATGCACCACGCGATCGCCCTGATCGCGCACGACGTCGAGACCGAGGAGGTCGCGGAGCGGGTGGGATTCGGATCCTCCAGCGCCTTCATCACGGCCTTTCGCCGGGTGACCGGCACGACGCCGGGGCGCTTCCGCAGCTCCTGAGGGCCGCGTCACTTCGTGTCCGATGCGAGCAATGCGGTGTCCACGATGCTCGATTGAAAAGACGCGACCCCCCGGATATCCTCGGTTAGGCAAGCCTTAGCGGCAACGATGGATCGCCTCAGGCGAGGCCGTCTGCGCGCCACACCCTCCGCCGGGTCGATCCCCGGGGGGCGGCGCCGCTGCGCGGGCGAGCGCCCCTCTCGGCCGCAGAGAACTCGCCCGCGGCCTCCTCGCACCTTTCCGAAAGGCAGCCATGCCCCAATCCCTCCGCGTCGCCGCGACCGCCGTCGTCGCCGTCCTCGCCCTCGGCCTCTCCGCCTGCTCCGGCGGCTCCTCCGACTCCTCCGCCTCCGGGGACGAGTCGGGCTCGAGCTGGGAGCCGGTGACCATCGAGCACGCCCTGGGCACCACGACCATCGAGGAGAAGCCCGAGCGGGTCGCGACCGTGAACTGGGCCAACCAGGAGGTCCCGCTGGCCCTCGGCGTCGTGCCCGTCGGCATGGCCGCCGCGAACTTCGGCGACGACGACGGCAACGGGATCCTCCCGTGGGTCGAGGACAAGCTCGAGGAGCTCGGCGGCGAGACCCCCGTGCTGTTCGACGAGACCGACGGCGTCGACTTCGAGGCCGTGGCCGACACCGACCCCGACGTCATCCTCGCCGCCTACTCCGGCCTGACGCAGGAGGACTACGACACCCTGAGCGAGATCGCCCCCGTGGTGGCCTACCCCGAGACCGCCTGGGGCACCCCGTGGCGCGAGATGATCCAGGTCAACAGCCGCGCCCTCGGCATGGAGCAGGAGGGCGATGACCTGGTCGCCTCGCTCGAGCAGGAGATCTCCGACGCCGCCGCGGAGCACCCGGGCCTGCGGGAGAAGTCCGCGATGTTCATGACCCACGTGGACACCACCGACCTCAGTGAGGTCAGCTTCTACACCACGCACGACACCCGGGCGATGTTCTTCGAGGACCTCGGCCTGAAGACCCCGGCCAGCATCGCCGACGCCTCGGCGAGCACGGACGAGTTCAGCCTCACCCAGAGCGCCGAGCAGGCCAACGCCTTCGACGACGTCGACATCATCGTCACCTACGGCGACGACTCGCTGGTCCAGACCCTCGAGGGCGACCCGCTGCTCTCGCAGATGCCGGCCGTGGAGAACGAGGCCATCGTGGCCCTGCCGGGCACCACCCCGTTCGGCACCGCCGCGAACCCGACGCCGCTGTCGATCTCCTACGTGCTCGACGACTACCTGGCGGCGCTCGACGGCGCCGCCGCCAAGTGACGCCCGCCCGGTGACGACGCAGGCCCCGCCCCAGGCGCCGACCTCGCCCGCGCCGACCGCCCACCGCCGGCGGTCGGCGCGGGCGCGCGCCGGCTGGCTCGCCGCGCTCGCGCTCCTGCTGGCCCTGCTCATGGCGGCCTCGGTCGCGATCGGCTCCCGGGACGTGGGGCTGGACGACGTCCTGGCGGCCTTCGCCGGCTCCCCGGAGGGCTTCGACCAGGCCGCGGTCGCCAAGCGCATCCCGCGGACCCTGCTGGCCGTGCTCGCGGGGGCCGCGCTCGGCGTCTCCGGCGCGGCGATGCAGGGGGTCACCCGCAACCCGCTGGCCGACCCCGGGATCCTCGGGGTCAACACCGGGGCGACGCTGGCGGTCGTCGTCGGCATCGCCTTCTTCGGGCTGACCTCGGCGACCAGCTTCGTGTGGGTCGCCATCGCGGGGGCGGCCGCCACGGCGCTCGCGGTCTACACGATCGGCTCGCTCGGCCACGGCGGCACCACGCCGCTGAAGCTGGCCCTGGCCGGTGCGGCCACCGGGGCCGCGCTGAGCTCGCTGGTCACGGCCGTGGTGCTGCCCCGCGGGGACATCGCCGGCGGGGTCCGCTCCTGGCAGATCGGCGGCGTCGGGGGCGGGACCTTCGCGAGCATCGAGCAGGTGCTGCCCTTCCTCGTCGCCGGGTTCGCGCTGTGCCTGCTCACGGCGCGCGGCCTGGACTCGCTCGCCCTCGGCGACGAGCTCGCCGCCGGCCTGGGGGAGCGGGTCGCCGCGATGCGGGCCGTGGCCTCCCTCGGCGCGGTGGTCCTGTGCGGCGCCGCGACCGCGGTGACCGGGCCCATCGCCTTCGTCGGGCTGGTGGTGCCCCACGCCTGCCGGCTCATGATCGGCGTGGACCACCGCTGGCTCATCCCGTTCTCGGCGATCGCCGGGGCGGCCCTGCTGACCGCCTCGGACGTGATCGGCCGGGTCGTGGCCCGGCCCGCCGAGCTCGACGTCGGGATCGTCACCGCCCTGGTCGGCGCCCCGTTCTTCATCATGATCGTCCGCCGTCAGAAGGTGCGTGCCCTGTGAGCGTCCTCGCCCCCGCCCGCCCGACCCGGGGCGCGACGACGGCCGCCCGGGTCGCTGAGGCCCGGCGCCGCCGCACGGCCCGCCGCCGCGCCGTCGTCGTCGTGCTCCTGGCGCTGCTGGTCCTGGTCTACGCGGCCTCGCTGATGGTCGGCCACACCTTCTACTCGCCCTCGGAGGTGCTCGCCGTCGTCCTGGGCCAGGATGCGCCCGGGGCCTCCTTCACGGTGGGGCGCCTGCGTCTGCCGCGGGCGAGCCTCGCGGTGCTCGTCGGCTGCTGCTTCGGCCTCGGCGGGGTCACGTTCCAGACCATGCTGCGCAACCCCCTGGCCAGCCCGGACATCATCGGGATCAGCGCGGGGGCGAGCGCGGCGGCCGCCTTCGCGATCGTCACGCTCTCGCTGACCGGGGCCCAGGTCTCGGCCGTGGCGATCGCCGCGGGCCTCGCGGTCGCGGTGGTCATCTACCTGCTGTCCTACCGCGGCGGGGTGGCCGGGACGCGGCTGATCCTCATCGGGATCGGGGTCGCGGCGATGCTGGACAGCCTCACCAGCTACGTCCTGTCCCGCGCCGCGCAGTGGGACCTGCAGGAGGTCATGCGGTGGCTCACGGGCAGCCTGAACGGGGCCTCGTGGCCGCAGGCGCTCCCGGTGCTCGCGGCCCTCGCGGTCCTGGGGCCGCTGCTGCTGCTGACCTCGCGGGACCTGTCCGTGACGCAGCTCGGCGACGACGCGGCGTCGGCCTTGGGCGTGCGGGTCGACCGGACGCGGCTGGTGGTGATCGTCGCGGCGGTGGGGCTCATCTCCTTCGCGACCGCGGCGGCCGGGCCCATCGCGTTCGTCGCCTTCCTCTCCGGGCCGATCGCGGCGCGGCTCGTGGGCCCGGGGGCCTCGCTCCTGGTCCCCTCGGCGCTCGTGGGCGCGCTGCTGGTGCTCTCCGCGGACTTCGTGGGGCAGAACCTCGCCGGGACGCGCTTCCCGGTCGGCGTCGTGACCGGCGTGCTCGGCGCGCCGTACCTGATCTACCTCATCGTCCGCACCAACCGTTCCGGGGGTTCCCTGTGACCACGCACCACGAGCTGATCGTCGAGGGCCTGTCCCTCGGGTACGGCGAGCGTACCGTCGTCGAGGGCCTGGACCTCTCGATCCTGCCCGGGCGGGTCACCGCGATCGTCGGGGCCAACGCGTGCGGGAAGTCGACGCTGCTGCGCTCGATGTCGCGGCTGCTCGCGCCCCGGGCTGGCGGCGTGCTGCTCGACGGCCGGAAGGTCCACGAGATGCCCGCCAAGCAGCTGGCCCGCACGCTGGGCCTGCTGCCGCAGTCGCCGGTGGCCCCGGAGGGGATCACGGTCGCCGAGCTGGTGGGTCGGGGGCGGCACCCGCACCAGCGCCTGCTCTCCCGGTGGAGCCGGGAGGACGACGACGCCGTCGCCGAGGCCCTGGAGGCCACCGCCACCGGGGAGCTCATGGACCGCCCGGTGGACGAGCTCTCGGGCGGCCAGCGCCAGCGGGTCTGGATCGCGATGGCCCTGGCCCAGCGGACCGAGCTGCTCCTGCTCGACGAGCCGACGACGTTCCTCGACGTCAGCCACCAGGTGGAGGTCCTGGACCTGCTCACGGACCTGAACCGCACGCGCGGCACGACCGTGGTCATGGTGCTCCACGACCTCAACCTCGCCGCCCGGTACGCCGACCGGCTGGTGATGCTGGCCGGCGGGCGCCTCCACGCGGCCGGACCGCCCGCCCCGGCGCCGCCCCCCCCGCCCACCGCCGCACCCCCGGAGCCTGACCCGTGTACGAGCTGCTCTCCCTGATATCCAACATCATCCCCGTGACCCTGGCCGGGCTGGTCCTGGGGGCCGGCATGCCGGCGCTCTTCGCGCTCGCCCTG
>NZ_JANAFB010000011.1 GCF_024199905.1 Rothia santali | reverse complement strand
TACGATATCATGCCTAGTCTCGGGGCCTGGGAGATGTGTAAAAGGCCCACCCCGCCCCCGGCCGCCCCCCCGGCGCCCTGCCCGCCCGCGACCCCGCCGCTCACGAGGCCACCACCAGGTCGCGACGCCGGGCGATCGCGATCAGCACGGGCGCGCCGAGGAAGGCGGTCACCAGCCCGACCGGCACCTCGCCGTTGGGCAGCAGGACGCGCCCGAGCACGTCGGCGGCCAGCACCAGCACGGGCGAGAGCACGGCCGTGATCGCCATGATCCAGCGGACGTCGGGTCCGACGATGGCGCGGGCGAGGTGCGGCATCATGAGGCCGACGAAGACGATGGGCCCGGCGATCGCCGTCGCGCTCCCGGCCAGCAGGGTCACCGCCACGAGCGCGAGCACCCGCACCCGCCCGACGTCGACCCCCAGGCTGCGGGCGAGGTCCTCGCCGAGGGACAGCGAGTTGAACGAGGCGCCCAGGGTGAGCGCGACGACGGCCCCGACCGCCACGAACGGCAGGGCCGGCAGCAGCTCCGCCCAGGTCCTGCCCTCGAGCGAGGCCGCGTTCCAGGCGCGCAGCACCGAGTACGCGGCCGGGTCGATCAGCGTCAGGGCCGTCACGATCCCGGAGAGCACCGCGCCGATCGCCATGCCGGCCAGGGTGACCCGCGCGATGGAGGAGCGGGTGGCCCCGGTGCCGCCGATCAGGAAGATCCCGACGGCGACGGCGAGCGCCCCGGCGAACGCGAACGGCAGGTGCCACGCGGGCGAGGACACCCCGAAGACCATGACCGACACCGCGATGAGGAAGGAGGCGCCGGAGTTCAGGCCGAGGATGCCCGTGTCGGCGAGGGGGTTGCGGGTCAGCGACTGGGCCAGCGCCCCGGCCAGCCCGAGAGCGATCCCGGCGACGACGGCGATGCAGCTGCGCGGCAGCCGCAGGTCGAGGACGACCAGCGTCGCCTCGGGGGAGCCGGAGCCTCCCGTCAGCACGCGCCAGACCTCCGCGAGGGGCACGGCGCGGGAGCCCACCGACAGGGCCAGGGCGAACGCGAGGCCCAGCGCCACGACGCCGACCGCCAGGGTGACGACGCCGGCCCGGCGCCGCCCCGCGTTCGCCCGGGGCGCGCCGGCCGGCTGCGGCGGCGCGTCCCGATGGACTCCGCCGGGCGGGAGGGGTGGTGCTGACATGGGTCCTCGATCACGGTGCGGCTTCTCCGGCGGCGCTCCCCGGAGCCGGGTCCGACGGTCCTGGCCATCGGGCCCCGGATAAGGCTACGCTATCCTAACGTCAACGCTCTCATCATCCTCCCGCCGCCGGGCGCCCCGCCGGGGCCGCACCGTGCCGGGACCCAGTGCAAAGGCCACCATGCGATCATCCCTCGCCGCCCGCCCGCTCCGCTCGACGACCCGCCTCGTGGTGGGCGTCCTCGCGCTCGTCGTCGCGCTCCTCCTCGCCGCGTGCGGCTCCTCGGGGGGCGGGGAGCAGGAGGGGGAGGCCTCGTCGGGCACCACCGTCTCGACCAAATTCGGTGACGTGGACGTGCCCGAAGACCCGCAGCGCGTGGTGGCCCTGGGCTGGGGCGACGCCGAGACGGCGCTCGCCCTGGGCGTGCAGCCGGTCGGGGCCTCCGACTGGCTGGCCTTCGGCGGCGAGGGCGTCGGCCCGTGGGCCGAGGGACGCTACGACCAGGCGCCCGAGATCATCGACACCCTGGAGCCCTCCTACGAGAAGATCGCCGCGCTGGAGCCGGACCTGATCCTCGACGTCAAGAGCTCCGGCGACCAGACCCGCCACGACCGCCTCTCCGAGATCGCGACCACCGTGGGCGTGCCCGAGGGCGGGGACAACTACCTGACCTCGCTGGACCAGCAGGTCACCATGATCTCCGAGGCGCTGGGCAAGGCGGACGAGGGCCGGCAGCTGCTGGACGACGCGCAGCAGAAGTTCGACGACGCCAAGGCCGAGCACCCCGAGTTCCAGGGCAAGACCTCGACCGTCGCCGCCTACACCTCCGAGGGCTGGGGCGCGTACGTCGAGGGCTCCGAGCGCGTGGACTTCCTGACCAAGCTCGGCTTCGAGCAGAACCCCGCGGTGGAGGACCTGGAGGCCACCGGCTTCTCCGCCTCGATCTCCAGCGAGAACTTGGACGTGATGGACTCCGACCTGCTCGTGGTCTTCCCCATCTACGTCCCCGCCTCGCAGGTCACCGACCAAGCGGCGTACCAGAACCTCTCCGTGGTCAAGGACGGCCGCACGGTCCTGTTCGGCGACGACCAGGAGGACATCCGCAACGCGTACTCGCTGAACTCCATCCTGTCGGTGGACTACGCGATCGACCAGGTCGTCCCGCTGCTCTCCGAGGCGGCCGGGGGCCGGGCGCGGTGCTGGGGGTCGGAGCGGTCGATGTCCTCGGGGTCGAGGGACGGGAGGTGGTGCAGGGCGGGGTGCTTTCCGGGTCGGGGGCGGCGCTGCGGCGGGCGGGGCGGGGTCTGCGCGCCGGGTGATCACGTCTCATGGGGAGTATGTCACCCCCGGCCGAAGTTCGCGGGGGAGCCGCTCCTCGTGCAGGGGTTCCCCCTCGTGATGCGGTTCTTGGGCCCCTTCCGGCTCCACCGCGATCACGTACCGCGCGCAAGGCCGCGCAGGTGGCCGAGCACGACCTCCGCGAAACGAGGACAGCCGGCCGCGCGGAGAGCATCGGGCAGTTGAGACCCTGCGCGAGCGGCCCAGTAAGCCGCCTGGAATCGGGTCACCTCCCGTGTGGCATTCGGCGCCAGCCAGGCCACCTCCTGAAAGAACTCGTCACAGTCGTACACTTCGTAACCGGTCTCAGCGGAGAGGAAGCCCTGGCCCTCGGTGAGGAGCGCATCGGCCCGGCAGTGCATGGCCGCATGATGCACATGCCAGTCGTCATGATCTTCGATCCCCTCGACCGGACCACCCGGATACCCGGCGACCATGTGATCGAGAAATCGATCCACGCGCTCGTGGAACTGGCCGATCAGCGAGGAGTCCGCCGCGGGGTTCGCATTGCGCAGTCTGGCGCCGACCTCGTGGAGAACCTCGACGGAGGTGCACAGACGAAACAGCGAGCCACCCGTCTCCCGCCGGAGCAGGAACAGCCAATCGCGCCTCGTCCTGCTGAAGAGGACATTGGCGTCGACGAAGACGAGCTGCGTCATGATCCCCCGATGCGCTGGGGTGCTCTGCACGAGACCATGGCGCTAGAGAGGTTCGTCGAGCTGATCGGACAGTTCCAGGATCTGCACCAGCGCCCTTCCGCGATCCCTCTCGCGCCTTTCCTGAAGACGCAGGATCTCGTCCCTCCTGAACCGCGTGTGTGTGCCCACCTTGAACGATTCCACCTGGCCTTCCTGAGCCAGCTTGAGCAGGGTGGGTCGAGAGACGCCGACGAGCTCCGCTGCGACGGTGCTCGTGAGTTCGTCCGGGAGCGTGCCGATCCGCACGTGACCGTGAGCCGCCAGCGCCTGGCAGACCCGCTCCAGCACCTGCGACAGCTCTCGATCCAGCACGCGGGTCTGCCCATCGTCGGTGACGACGGCGAATCGCTCGACCTGTCGGTTGGAGATCTGGGTGGCCTCGCGACGGACGGTCTCACGGTCGCCATCGCTGACGAGAACGTCCGAACGCATCATGGTGGTGCTCATGCGCTCCTCCTGATCCATGTGGTGCCTGACGGTGAAGCTCCAGGATAGTGACTTTCATTTATAAGTGAAACGGCGTCGGTTACGGTGACCGCCTCGACCCGAGCGATGTCAGCCCAACCGGCGGCCAACCCGGTTATACGGCGGGAGTGACGACGCCGTCTCGCCCCTTCTGCCACAGGGTAACCCGCGCCCGACCCCGTTTCACGGCCCGCCGGCGTCCTGTGGACGGCGTCAGCCGCGCGGCACACCGCGTCAGGTTGTCCACAGCCCTGGCCCCCGCCCTTTCCGCATCCTAGGGTGAGCATCAACGGTCCCCCTGCGGACCGGCTTCGAGGATTGTGACCCACCCGAGGCGGCACGGCCCGTCTCCCGGGGCAAGACCTGAGCATCGCGGCGCTCGCCTGAGCGCCGGGTGCTCAGGTCTTTTTTGTGGTCCGGGAGCTGCGCCGCGCGCCGCGTCGTTCGGGCCCCGGCGCCCGGATGCGGGGGCTCGGACGCGGAGACCCGGGGTCCCTCAAGCGGACCCGGACCCGCCCGCTCGGCGCCGGGCCCGCGTGCGGTGCCGGCCCCTGGCGGGAGCACCCCTCGAAACCGTTCCGCGGGCACCCCCGGCCGCCCCGACGGCGCGCCCGCCCACCGACCGGGAGTCAACGACGACGAAGGATGTGCACGTGGCAACCACCATCGACTACGACCAGCTGGGCCGGAAGGTCCTCGAGGCCCTCGGCGGGGAGGGCAACGTCCGCAGCCTCGCCCACTGCGCCACCCGCCTGCGCTTCGCCCTGAAGGACCCGCAGCGGGCCGACCTGGACGCCGTCCAGCGGGTCCCCGGCGTCATCACGGCGTTGCGCTCGGGCGGCCTGCACCAGGTCGTGGTGGGGAACGACGTCGCCCTCGCCTACGCCGCGGTGACGGCCCGCACCGGGCTCGGCGGCGCCTCGGGCGGGCAGGGTGACGGCGCGGGCGACCGGGACGGTGCGCGCGAGGGTCGACGCCGCGGCGGAACCGGGAGCGGGCGAGTCGGCGACGCCGTCGAACCCCGGGAGAGGAGCCTCTTCAACCGGTTCATCGCGATGATCTCCAGCATCTTCACCTCGGTCATCTGGACGATGGCCGCGGTCGGCCTGGTCAAGGCGATGCTCGCGCTGTTCAGCACCGGGATCCCCCTCATCGACCCCGCCTCGCAGACGTACGCGCTGATCAACGCCCTCGGGGACGGGCTCCTGTACCTGCTGCCCGTGGTCCTCGCGGTCTCCGCGGCGAAGTACTTCCAGGTCAACTACGGCACCTCGATGGCGATCGCGGCCTTCCTCGTCCACCCCTCCCTCGTCGGCTTCCTGGAGGCGGGCGAGCCCGTGAGCCTCGCCGGGATCCCCGTGGTCCTGGCCCCGTACGCCTACTCGGTGTTCCCCATCATCGCGGCCGTGTGGCTCCAGAGCCTCGTCGAGCCGCGGCTGATGCGCGCCCTGCCCGGCTGGATGCGGAACTTCGCGACGCCGTTCGTGGTGGTCGTCGTCGTGGGATTCGCGGCGCTGCTGGTGATCGGGCCGGTGATCTCGCTGGCCACGAGCGCCGTCGCCGACGCCCTGACCTGGATCTGGGGCCCCGCGCCGGCCGTCGGCGGGTTCCTGCTGGGCGGGCTGTGGCAGGTCCTCGTGATGTTCGGGCTGCACCACGGGCTGACGCCGATCTTCCTCCAGGAGCTCTCCGCCACCGGCTCGATCCTGCTGATGGGGCCGCTCATCTCGGCGGTGACCGCGCAGTGCGCCGCCGCGCTGGCCGTGACGTTCCGGGTCAGGGACCGGAGGCTGAGGCAGATGGCGGGGCCGGCGTCGGTCTCCGGGTTCGTCTCCGGGGTGACCGAGCCGATCATCTACGGCGTGAACCTGCCGCTCAAACGGCCCTTCACGATCGGCGTCGGGGCCGGGGCCGTCGGCGGCGCGATCGCGGCGTCCGGGGGATCCGCGGCGAGCGCCAACGTATTCTCCTCGCTGCTCACGCTCCCGGCGTTCCTGGACCACGGGAACTTCGCGCTGCAGCTGCTGGGGACCGGGACGGCGATCCTCCTGGCCTTCACCGCCACCTACCTCTTCGGGGTGCCGCGGGACAGGCGCGGTGGCGACGAGCCGGCCGAGGCGCCACCCGCCCCCATCCCCACCCTCGACCTGCTCTCCCCGGTCCGCGGCCGCAGCGTGGCGCTCGACGACGTCGCCGACCCGGTCTTCGCCTCCGGGTCCATGGGGCAGGGGCTGGCCGTCCGCCCGGCCGAGGGCCGCGTGCTCGCCCCGATCGAGGGGACGGTGGTCACCGCCCTGGCCAGCGGGCACGCCTTCGGCATCCGGTCCGCGGACGGTGCGGAGGTGCTGATCCACATCGGCCTCGACACGGTAGAGCTCGACGGCGTGCCCTTCACGGCCCACGTCGCCCAGGACCAGCGGGTCCGGGCGGGGCAGCCGCTGGCCGACGTCGACCTCGACGCCGTCCGCGCGGCCGGGTACGACCCGTCGGTCGTCATGGTCGTGACCAACGCGGGGGCGTTCGGCACCGTGCTGCCGCGCGTCGGCGTCGAACTCGAGGCGGGCGACGTCGCGGTGGTCCTGGAGCGCTGACGAATCGGGACGGAGGGTCCCTGGACGGACGCGGAGCACCGGTTGCCACCGGCCGCGGGGAGGGTAAGATCTTCGAGGAAGACCGCCGACGGGACGACCCGCCCGGCCACCACCTCAGCAGGGACGGCCCCGCAGAAACCCGGGGAACTCCCGTGAGCATCACCGCCCACCTCCGCGCCGTCTTCACTCCCGCGGTCCTCGCCCGCATCGCCCTCGGCTGGGGCGCGTTCGCCGCCGTCCTGCTCCTTCAACCGGTCCTCTCGGCCCACCTGCCGGCCCCCGCGCTGCTCGCGGTGCTGGCCGGCATCGTCGTCGTGATCGTGGCCTGCGCCTTCGGGGTGGTGGGACAGGCCGAGCGCCTCGCCCACCGCCTAGGGGATCCGTACGGGACCCTGGTGCTGACGCTCTCGATCGTGCTGATCGAGGTCATCCTCATCTCCGCCGTGATGCTCGGACCCGGCGAGCACGCGAGCATCGCCCGGGACTCCGTCATGGCGGTGTCCATGATCATCCTCAACCTCGTCGTCGGGGTCGCGCTGCTGGTGGGCGGGATGCGCCACGGCGGGATGCGGCCCAACCGGACCGGGGTCTCCGCGTACCTGTCGCTGCTCGTGGTCCTCTCCGCCCTCGCGTTCGTGCTGCCCGGGACCATCGGGGCCGACGGCGCGTACGCCCCCGGGCAGGCGATCCCCGTCGCCGCGCTCACCGTGGTCCTCTACGCCTTCTTCCTCTACCGCCAGATGGGCGCCCAGCGCGGGGACTTCCAGGAGGTCGACGCCGTCCCGGCCGGTTCGCCCGGGCGCGGCGGGGCGGCGCCCGCGGACCGCGGCACGCAGACTGCCGCCGAGCGCCCGTCGGTCACCGCCGTCCTCACCGAGCACCGAGCCGAGATCGGCGCCCGCGTCCTGGCCCTGGTCCTGACGGTCCTGCCCATCGTGCTGCTCTCCCACGACATGGCCTCCCTCCTCGACGACGCCCTGGACCGGGCGGGCGCGCCCGTCGCGCTCTCGGGCATCCTGATCGCGATGATCGTGTTCCTCCCCGAGACGATCACCGCGATCCGCGCCGCCCACCAGGGCGAGATCCAGCGCGTGAGCAACCTGTGCCACGGCGCGCTGGTCTCCACCGTGGGCCTGACGATCCCCGCGGTGCTGACCATCGGAATGCTCACGGGCCAGCCGGTGGTCCTGGCGGAGAGCGCAACCAACCTGACGCTCCTGGCCGTGACCCTCCTCCTGACCGTCACCACGTTCACGGGGCGGAAGGTCACCGCGCTGCACGGGGCCGCGCACGTGCTGGTGTTCATGGTCTACGGGCTGACGGTGTTCTCCGGCTGAGGCAGGGCGGGGCGGCATGGCTCGGCCGGTGGCCCGGAACGTCTGACCCTCCGCCGCGCCGCCGGTCGTCACCGGCACCCGACGGCGACGCCAAGGCCTTCTCCGCGCTACACGATGCGTCATGCAGGATTTCGGTGCGGATTCGTGACGTACTCCTCAGTACGCTACTGATATGCCCCAGCACGAAGAGATGATGAGGAAGGCCCGCGAGCTCGTCGAGGGCCGGCTCCCGCTCGTCCACCGGATGATCGAGCTCGACGCCGACCTCCGGGACGCCGAGGCCCGGGTCGCCCAGCTCCGGGAGGACCGCCGCGCCCAGTGGCGTGCGGCCCGCGAGGGCGGCTGGACCGAGGCGGAGTTGACGTCCATCGGCCTCGAGCACCCGCCGGAGGACGAGCCGCGAGCCGCCGCCCCGGCACCCGCCCCCGCGGCGGCCTCCGCGTCGCGGAGCCGGGACCGCGGCGGTCGGTTCCGCCGGGACATCCGGGACTTCCGCCAGGAGCTGCGGGACGCGGAGACCGACCCCGAGGAGCTCACGCAAACCTCGGAGCTCGCCGGGTACGAGGCCGTCTCGCGGTAGGCGCCCCGGTCAGCGCCGTCCTGGCACTCAGCGGGACCGTCATTCCAGAAATTGGGCTGCCGTGTCGATGGCCGCGTCATGGTGAGGCTCATCCTCAACGGGAGGATCATCGGTGATGGACGGCAGCAGGGAGTCATCACCCAATATTGTGAGGGTTGCGACGGGAGATGTCCTTCACGGGTGAAGAACGCCGTCAACCGGCAGTGAGGAGGTCGGCATGGGGTTCCGGGAAGACGTGAACGCCGAGATCCTCCGCTACGCCGCCGACCCGCGGCGTTGGCTGGGGGTGTGGATGACGGGATCGGCCCGGATCATCCCGCTCTACCACGAGGGGGAGTTCCGGTTCTCCTGCCGCATGGAACGCGGCGGCGGCGAGTACTCCCTGGACTACACCCTGCCGCCGGAGCCCGGCTTCACCGGCGACCACCACTCGGTGGAGGAGTGGGCGATCTACGAGGTCCTCGTCCCCGCCGAGGAGGAGATCCTCACGACCCGCTACGGCAACATGGAGTGAACCGCGCGGTGCATCCGGTGCGAGCTACGCGGCCGCCGAGCCCCCACGCGGCCGACGCCGGATCGCCCACCCCGCGCACAGCAGCGTCGCGGTCCCGCACACCGCCGCGAGCGCGAAGGCCGCGAACCCCCAGGACTGGCTCCCCGTCGCGAAGAGCCACCCACCCATCCAGGGCCCGAAGACCGCGCCGAACCGGCCCATCCCGGTGGTCCAGCCAATGGCCGTCGCCCGGTTCCCCGGCGGGAAGACGTGGGCCACGGCCGCGTAGACCATCGTCTGGGCGCTGAAGAGGAACAGGCCCACCAGGAACACCAGCGCGTACGTCAGCGGCAGCGCCGTCCTGACACTCAGTAGGACCGTCCACAGCGCGGTGACCAGGAACCACAGCGTGGCCACCCGCACCGGCCCCCATGCGTCCGAGACGCGCCCGGCCACCAGCATCCCCGCGATCCCGCCCGCGTTGACGGTCAGCAGGAACCCCAGGGAGGAGCCGATGTCGTGCCCCTCGGCCTGCATCAGCGCGGGCAGCCAGGTGCTGACGCCGTAGACCAGCAGCAGCCCGGCGAAGGAGGTGAGCCAGAAGAACAGCGTCACCGGCCCGCTGCCGCCCCGGAACAGCCCGGCCAAGCCCGCGAGCGCGGCGGGACCGGGGCGGCCGGCGTCGTGCCGGTCCCCCGAGCGCCCGACGTCGCGTGGCGGCCCCGAGCACCCGGCGTCGTGCGAGTCACCGGCCCGCCCGTGCCACCGCCGCTCCCGCGCGGCCAGGAAGCTCGGCGACTCCGGCAGCACGAGCAACGCCAGCGGGACGATGACCAGCACGGGCGCGACCCCCACCCAGTAGATCGAACGCCACCCCAGCGCGCCGACCAGCCAGATCCCCAGCAGGGCCGCCGCGATGCCGCCCGCGTGATGCCCCGTCATGAGCGCGCCGATCGACAGGTTGCGCCGCCGGTCCGGGGCGAACTCCGAGACCATCGCGATCGCCGTCGGGAGCAGCCCACCGAGGCCCAGGCCCGCGATCAGCCGCCCCGCCCCGAACACCTCGGCGGTGGGCGCCGCGGCGCACAGGCCGGAGGCGAGCGAGAACACCGTGCAGCACACCGCGATCCCCCAGCGCCGCCCCACCGCATCCGTCAGCAGGCCCGCGCTGAGCGCGCCGACGAGCATGCCGAAGGTCGCGAGCGAGCCGATGGTCCCCGCCGCCCCCGGGTCCAGGCCCAGCGAGGCGTCCGCCAGCATGGCCGGGATGGTGGCGCCGAACATGAACATGTCCAGCCCGTCGAAGAACACGGCCACCCAGCACAGGCCGAGCACGACGCCGTACCCCCGGCCCGCACCGCTCGCTCCCCGCCGTTCGGCTGCCCCCGTCGTGGCGTCCGTTCGCTGCCGCATGCCCGCCCCCTTCCGCGGGGCTCGCCGTCGAGGCCCCGTTGCCCGATCACCCTAGGAGGGGCCGCCGGGAAGTCAACGGGGCGGTTCGCAGAGCGCACCGGGCACCGTGCCGACGACGCGGAACGGCACCCGCGGGGGCGTGGGGACGGTGCGTAAGGGCAGCGGCGGGGGAGCGGGGACGGCGGATTGACGACTCGGCACACGAGGTCGCCGTCACGGAACGCCCCACGATGGACATCGCGCCGACCGCCTGCCTATAGTCTGGATCACGGTCATCCGACCGGCAGTCTTGAGGATTGTTACTCGGGGTGGGCTCACGCTCGCTCTCCCGAGGCAAGACCTGAGCTGACGAGCGTCCCGCGCGGGCGTCGTCGGCTCGGGTCTTTTTTGTTGTCCGGGGTGTTCCGGAGACGTCGTAGAGGTGCCCAGGGCCAGCGCGTGGTCGCCGGCCAGCCCCTGGTCGACCTCGGCCTCGGCGCGATCGAGGCCGCCGGGCCCGCCTCCCTCGCGGAGCCGGATCCGGCGCCGTCTCGTCCCCCACCGTCCAGCAGCACCCGATGAAAGGAACACCGTGCACCACCAGCGACTCAAGCCGTTCCCGCAGGACTTCCTGTGGTCCGCCTCCACCTCCGCGTACCAGGTCGAAGGGGCCTGGGACGAGGACGGCAAGGGCCCCTCGATCATCGACACCAAGACCGACCTCCCCGAGGGCACCTCCGACTTCACCGTGGCCTCCGACCACTACCACCGGTACAAGGAGGACGTGGCCCTGATGGCCGAGATGGGCTTCACGGCCTACCGGTTCTCGATCGCCTGGACCCGGATCGTCCCCGACGGCGACGGCGAGGTGAACCCCGCCGGCGTGAAGTTCTACCACGACCTGATCGACGAGCTGCTGGCCCACGGCATCGAACCCATCGTGACGATGTTCCACTTCGACACCCCGGCCGCGCTGAACGAGAAGGGCGGCTGGGCCTCGCGGACCACGACCGACGCCTTCGTCCGCTACGCGAACATCCTCTTCGACGAGTACGGCAGCAAGGTCAAGTACTGGCTGACGATCAACGAACAGAACATGATGATCATGCTCGGGGTGAAGCTCGGCATCATCGACGCCCTGACCGACAACCCGGCCCGGGAGCTGATGCAGGCCAACCACAACATGTTCCTGGCCCAGGCGAGGACCATGATCGCCAGCCACGAGAAGTTCCCCGAGAACAAGATCGGCCCGGCCCCGAACATCTCCTACGTCTACCCCGCCTCGCCGAAGCCCGAGGACGTCATCGCGGCGGACAACTTCAACTCCATCCGCAACTGGCTCTACCTGGACCTCGCCGTCCGCGGCGAGTACAACTCGGTGGCCTGGGCCTATCTGGAGGAGAAGGGCATCGCCCCGGAGATCGCCGAGGGCGACCTGGAGGTCCTGCGCGCGGCGAAGCCGGACTTCATCGCGTTCAACTACTACAACACCTCCACCGTGGCCGACGCGCCGTTCGGCGAAAACCCGGACGGTCGCGGCGCCGACGCGGACCAGCAGATCGCCGCCGGCGAGGAGGGCGTCTACAAGGCCGTGGACAACCCGCACCTGGTCAAGACCCAGTTCGGCTGGGAGATCGACCCGGTCGGGATGCGCATGACCTACCGCGCGATCTGGGACCGCTACCGCCTGCCGCTGATCGTCACCGAGAACGGCCTGGGCGCCTTCGACGAGCTCACCGAGGATGGCCGCGTCCACGACGACTACCGGATCGAGTACCTGCGCCGGCACCTGGAGCAGACGCAGGAGGCCATCACGGACGGCGTCGAGATCCTCGGGTACTCGCCGTGGACCGCGATCGACCTGGTCTCCACGCACCAGGGCGTGGCCAAGCGCTACGGCTTCGTCTACGTGGACCGGACCGAGGACGACCTCAGGGACCTCGCCCGCTACCGCAAGGACTCGTTCTACTGGTACCAGGAGCTGATCCGGACCAACGAGCTGCCGGCGGAGGACTGGGCGCCGAGCATGGCGTCCGCGGGGTGACGACGTCGTCCGGCGCGGCGCAGGCGGTGGCTGCCACGCGGTCAGCTCCCGGCCGGGCAGGGCGGCGACGGCCACCACGCGGCCCCCGGGTCACGCCACCGGATCCGGTGGTGCGGCCCGGGCTCGCGGCCTCAGCCTTCGAAGGCCGCGGCCCCCATCCCCGCCACGTACGCGGCCTGCCCCACGTGCTGCAGCGCATCCTCGGACACGCTGACCAGGCGGGCCGCGCGGGTGACCGGCGGGTCCCAGTTCTCGTCGACGACGTCGTCGAGGTCGGCCGGCTCGAGCGAGCCGAGGTACTCCACCTGGGCCTCGACCACGGCGTCGAGGTGCTCGTAGAGGAGGCCAACGTCGTCCACCACGATCGAGCGCGCCCGCCGGCCGGACTGCCCGTAGCCCAGCTCGTGGGGCTCGAGGTCGAGGCCGAAGCGGGCGTCGAAGCCGCGGGCGGTCCACACCGGCTCCCGGCCGGAGAGGGCCGCCACCTGCTCGTCGATCTCGCGGGCGGTGTGCCAGAGCAGCCAGGCGATCGAGTTGTCGTGCTCGGGGTGGGCGTTCAGCAGCTCGGGGGTCAGCGACTCGCGGAGGCCCTCCGCGGCCTCGAGGGGGCGGCGGGCCAGGTCTTTGAGGATCTCGATGGCGTCCATGACGTCACACTACGTCCGCCCCGGCCCGCGCGGCCAGGGCCCGCCGCACCGGCCGGCGTCGTCCCCATTCCAGCCCGCGAACCCAGCGGATACGCTGGATCCTGCACGCACCCACCGAGGAGGACGCCATGGTCTACTACCCCGACGGAATGCCGGACGAGCTGCGCTACGCCGAGGAGCGCGAGGAGGAAGAGGACTACGGCGAGGGCCTCCGTCCGGTCGAGTGGCAGCGGGCGGTGGTCTGGGTGGTGGCCGTCGTGCTGCTGATCGCGGTGCCGCTCGCCCTCGTCGTCTCGATCTAGGGGCGACCCCAGGGCGGCGCGACGAGCCGTCCCCAGGCGGGCATCGTGGCCCGCGCGTCCCGCCGAGGACCGTACACTTGACCGAGAGCCCGGAATGAGACCCGGGACACATGGCACAGGGAAGGAGCGGCGCGCGTGCGGATCCTGCGCATCTTCAACAACAACGTCGTGCTGGCCTCCAACGACGCCGGCGAGCAGGCGGTCATGATCGGCCGCGGCCTCGCGTTCGGCAAGCGGAAGCACGAGCCGCTGGATCCGGGGCTCGTCGAGCGGACCTTCGTCCCCGAGGCCGCCGGGGGCGACGAGCACCTGGGCGCCCTCCTCTCGGAGATCCCGCCGGAGATCCTGGCCCTGGCCACGGAGCTCGAGGAGGTCGCGCGCACGGAGATGGGGATGAGGATCTCGCACTCCTTCGTCCTGCCGCTCGCCGACCACCTGAACTTCGCGATGGTGCGTGCCCGCGAGGGGATGGGCGTCCAGTACCCGCTGAGCATCGAGGTCTCGCAGCTGTATCCGAAGGAGCTCGCGTTCGGCCAGCGGGCGGTGCGGATGGCCCGCGAGCGGCTCGGCGCGGACCTCCCCGACGAGGAGGCGACCCCGCTCGCGCTGCACCTGGTGAACTCCCAGTTCGCGAGCGAGGACCTGGCCAAGACGTTCAAGATGACGCAGATCTTCTCCCAGATCTTCCAGGTCATCGCCTCCGCCTATGGGCACGAGGTCGACCGCTCGAGCCTCTCGGTCGCGCGCTTCGTGACGCACCTGCGCTACCTCTTCGTCCGCACCGAGCAGGGCCGCACGGCCGTCCAGAAGGACCCCACGCTGCCCGCGATCCACGACGCCGTGAAGACCGGCTACCCCGAGGCCTACGCGTGCGCCGACAAGGTCATGCTCCTGCTCGAGATGCACCTCGGGGACGACCTCTCGGAGGACGAGCACACCTACCTGACGATCCACATCGCCCGCCTCGCGGCGGACCTGTGGGGCGAGGGCTGAGAGGAACGATCCCGCGCCGCCGGCCACCCAGCCCGTGACGCCCGACCCGCGCCGCCCGCCGCCCGGCCCACGACGCCCTGCCCCCGCGGCCCGCCGCCCGCATGAACCTCGCCACAGATCTTCGACGCGCTCCGGGCGAGGCCCGCTCCGGCGCCACGACCCTCGATAAGCTGGAGCCCATGAGCACCCCCCGCACCTCCATCGTCATGCCGGTTTACAACACCGCGGCCCGCGTCGTCGGCGCCATCAGGTCGGTGCTCGCCCAGACGGACCCGGACTTCGAGCTGCTCGTCATGATCGACGGCTCGCCGGACGAGTCCTCCGCCGTCGTCGCCGACTTCGTCGCCGCGGAAGGCGACGAGCGCATCCGCGTCTTCGACAACCCGCGGAACCAGGGCGTCTCCGCGGTGCGCAACCAGGCGCTCGACGCCGCCCGCGGCCGCTGGATCTCCTTCATCGACTCCGACGACCGCTACCGCCCCAACTTCCTCTCCACGCTGCACGCCTTCGCGGAGGCGCACGAGGCCGACGTCGTCGCCTGCGGCCACACCCTCGTCCACGCCACCGGCGAGAACCGGGATCGCTTCCGCACCCCGGCCGGCGTCTACACCGGGGAGCAGGCGGTGCTGGGCCTGCTCGCGGACCGCTTCACGCCCTACGTCTGGGACAAGCTGGTCCGCGCCAGCCTCCTCGACGACGTCCGCTTCCCCGAGGACATCCACCGCGCCGAGGACGCCGTCACGTGCATGGCCGCCTACGCCCGGGCGCGCCGCGCCGTCGTCGTCGCGACCTCCCTCTACGAGTACACGGTGGACCCGGGCAGCCTGACCTGGGGGAAGGTCACCCCGGTCGAGCAGAGCGACCGCCTCATGGACCACCTGCGCCAGGCCGCCGGGAAGACGGTGACGACGCCGTCGGGGCGTCGTGCCTACGACGTCTCGTGGGTGCTGACCTACCTCAACAACGCCCAGCAGGCCCTGTTCTCCGGGCGGGAGGAGGGCGCGGGGGTTATCCGCGCGTGCCGCCGCCGCATCGAGTGGGCGCAGGTGCTGCGGGCGATGCGGGCCCGGCCGGTCTTCGGCGCCGCCGGGTTCCTGCTCAAGACCTCGCCCGCCCTGTACCGGACGCTCTACGGCGCCTACGTGAAGCGCTCCTACGGGCTGTGAGCCGGCGCCGCCCGGCCGTGGGCGGCCCGCACGCCAGGCGGCCCGGCACCGATCCGCGCGTCCCCGGCGGGCGGCCCGGTGCCGCCCCCGCGGCTTCGCCGAGCGCTCATTCCGGCGTCTCAAGATGATTGTGCGCGCGCGGGCGCCTAGGCTGTGGGGAAACGTGCGGGGCAGCCCCGTCCCGTGCGGCACACCATGAGGACGGAACGCATGCCCGGCAAATTGATGGCCTTCGACCTGGACGGCACCCTGATCTTCGACCAGAAGATCAGCGGCGAGAGCGCGGACGCGATCCGCGAGTGGCAGGAGGCCGGGAACCTGGCCGTCTGCGCCACGGGGAAGTCGCTGGCCTCCGTCCGCAAGGCCGTGGAGGGCTACGGGATCCGCTTCGACTACTACGTGCTCTACACCGGCGCCGTCGTTGCCGACGCCGAGCACCGCGTGCTCACCAGTAGCACCCTCCCGGAGGGCCTGGTCGAGGACGTGGTCGCCAAGTTCGCCGACGAGCCGGACGTGGCCGTCTACGGCACCACGCTCGACACCGCCGACGTCCAGTTCTCCTCGAACATCAGCGGGAAGTCATCGGAGGTCCTCCCCCACTTCGAGCCCATGGACCCGGGCGAGATCCCCCGGCACGAGTTCGTGGGCGTGCCCCTCTGGGTCGACGACGAGCGGAAGATCGCCGGCCTCCAGGAGTTCATCACCTCCACGTACGGCGACGTCGTGGACTGCCACCGGAACCAGATGTTCCTGGACATCGTGCCTTCCAACTGCACCAAGGCCACCGGCCTGGTGTGGCTCGACGAGCAGCACCTCAAGGGCCGCTACCTGCCCTACTCGATCGGCGACTCGTGGAACGACCTGCCGATGCACGCGTGGGCCAAGCACTCGGCGTCGTTCGAGTACTCTCCGCGGGAGGTCCGGGAGGCCACGGAGACCGTGACCACCACGGCCGCCGACTACATCCGCGGGATCCTGGCCGAGGACGCCGCAGGGGCCGCGGACGACGTCGCCCGCCCGGCCCCGGAGGCGAGCGCCCCGAACGCCTGATCGAGGCGGCGGAACCCGGTTCGGCCGCAGGGCCCCGGCCCGACCGCTGGACGCCGGCCCGACGTCGGAGCCCGGCTCGGCCGCGAGGCCCAGCCCCGGCCCCCGGCCCCGCCTAGTTCGCCGCGGCGATGTAGAGGTTCAGCGTCGTGGCGTAGCAGACCCACGCGAGGTAGGGCACGAGCAGGATGCCGGCCAGCCGGTTGACCCGCCAGAACCTGACGAGGGTGACCGCCAGGACCGCCACGAGGGCCAGGATCACCACGACGCCGACCCACAGCGCCGCGGTCCCCAGCAGGGGGTAGCCCCCGAAGAAGAGCGGGCTCCAGACGCTGTTGAGGACCAGCTGCACGACGTACAGGACCAGGGCGGCCCGCGCCCCGGGCCGCCCGCGGCGCAGCCACACCAGCCACGCGGCCACGCCCATGACCACGTAGAGGAAGCTCCAGACGGGGCCGAAGACGGCGTTGGGCGGGGTCCAGGGCGCCTTCTCGGCGTCGGCGTACCAGCCGGAGACGTTCCCGGCGGTCGCGTAGCTGCCCAGGAAGCCGATCAGCAGCGGGATCGCCACGAGGATCGCGAGCACCAGGGCGGCGAGCCACGGCGAGGTGCGGGCGTTCTGTCGGGTGTCGGTCTCCATGGGCGGGCTCCTCGTCGGGGGTGGCGTCGCCTCCCACTCTGCCAGGCGCCCGGGCCGATGAACCGGGGTTTCAGCTCACCGCCGAGGGGCCGTCCGCGCCGCCCCCCGGGAGCCCGCCCCCTACTCCTCCCCGTCCTTGGACCGCGAGGAGATGGTGTAGGACTCGGCGATGTCGCTGACGAAGATGCGGCCGTCCCCCGGGTTCCCCTCCCCCGACTGCGCGGTGCGGATGATCAGGTCGACGACGTCGTCCTTCTCCCCGTCCTCCGCGACGATGTACAGCATGGTCTTGGCGAGCTCGTCGTAGACGACGTCGCCGACCTTGATCCCGTGCTGCCGGCCCCGGCCGATGACGTTCCAGCGGGAGATCCCGGTGTGGCCGGCCTCGGCGAGGGCCTCCTGCAGGGGCAGGACGGCGCTGTCGCGGACGATCGCGGTGATGAGCTTCATGGGTGGTGGCCTTTCGATGGTGGTGATGGTGTCGGCGGGCGACGCTGCGGGCGGACGCGACGCCCACGGCCCGCCAGCCCCGGAGCGGAGCGGTCCGGCCCCGTCAGGCGGAGTACACGACGACGCCGTCCTTGATCGTCGTCTCGACGCGCAGCTCGCGCAGCCGTGCCGGGTTCATGGTCAGCGGATCCTCCGAGACGACGATGAGGTCGGCCCGCAGCCCGGGCGCGATCCGACCCTTCTCCCCCTCCTCGCCGTACTGGTACGCGGCTCCGGACGTGACCGCCCGCAGCGCTTCCCACGTGGTGATCCGCTGGTCCAGGCCCACCGGGCGGTCCGAGCGGCTGACCCGGTTGACCGCCGCCCACAGGGAGAGCGTCATGTCCGGCGGGGTGACCGGTGCGTCCTGGTGCAGCGTGATCCCCACGCCCCGGTCCAGCGCGGCGCGCGCCGGCGAGATGAAGCGGCCGCGCTCGGGCCCCAGGTTGCGCAGGTGCACGTCGCCCCAGTAGTAGACGTGGCCGCAGAAGAACGAGGCGGTCATCCCCAGGCCGGGCATCCGGTCGAGCTGGTCGGCGCGCACCGTCTGGGCGTGGATCATGACTGGTCGCTGCTCGGCGAGGTCCGGGTGGTCAGCCTGGACCGCCTCCATCGCGGTAATGAACTGCTCCGAGGCGGCGTCGCCGTTGCAGTGGGCGATCACCTGGCGCGACTGGGAGGCGGCGAGCCGCACCCACCGCTCGACCTCGTCGTCGGGCAGCGCGGGGTAGCCGCAGTTGCAGTGCGGGACACCCTCGGCCCCGGCGGTGTCGACCGCCCCGGGGCCCGACGCCGCCCCGCGCCGCCCGCCGCGTCCGCCCCCACCGGATGCGCCGCATCCCGGCCCGTGCCGTCCCCGGCGTCCCGGCCCGCGCCGCCCGTCGCGTCCGCAGCCGCCCCCGCGCCGCCGTCCTCCTCCTCGTACGGCCGGCTCAGCCACGCGGAGCGGCCCTGCGGCGAGCCGTCGAGGATCATCTTGTACCCGCCGATCCGCACGTGGTCCACGTACCCCGCGGCGTGCTCGGGGTGCTCGGCGGCGCACTCGGGTCCGCCGTGGTTGACGACCGGGTAAGCCACGACGTCGAGCGCGAGCTGCCCCCGGCGGCCCGCCTCGATGAGGTCCCGGACGCCCTCGGGGCTGGCGGCGCCCTCCTGGACGGTGGTGATCCCCTGCCGCAGGTACTCGGCCTGGGCGCGCTCGACCGCCGCCACGGGGTCCGGGTCCGCGCCGGGCACCAGCTGCATCGACGACTCGCCGCCGGACAGGGCCGCGGAGAACGCGGCGATCGCGCTGAACTCCTCGACGTAGCCGTCCGGCACGGTGCCGCCCGGCCGCCGGCCGAACCTCCCGCCCTCCGGATCGGGGGTGTCCTCGGTGAGCCCGGCCCGCTCGACCATCACGCTGTTGCCCGCCCCCAGGTGCACCGAGGCGTGCATGACGACCACGGGCGTCACCGTGCTGACCCGGTCCAGGTCGTCGCGGTTCGGGTGGCGGCGCTCCCGGAGGAAGTTGTGGTCGTAGTTCACGCCCACCAGCGGGGCGTCGGCGGGGTCCTCGCGGGCGGCGAGGCGCTCGGAGAGGAGGCGCACGACGTCGTCCACGCACTGCGCGCCGCTCAGGTCGACGGGCGCGGCGAACTGGCCGTAGACGAGGAAGTGCCCGTGCGGGTCGATGAAGGCCGGCATGAGGGTCCGGCCGGCCAGGTCCACCTCGACGTCGTCCGGGCCGGTCGGCGCGGGGGCCGCGGCACGGTCCCCGACGAAGGCGATCCGACCGTCCTCGACGACGACGCACTCGGGGGCGTCGTCAAGGTCGACCATCGTGCGGATGGGGCCGGAGTGGTACAGGGTGCGCATCGCGTGCTCCTCGAGCGGTGGGGGTCGGTGTTCCGTGGATCGGGGCGGCGGCAGTCAGGGACCCGGCTCAGGGGCTCTGGCGGAACTCCCCCTCCAGCCGTCCGGAGTCGGACCCGCCAGCGCCCCCGACCGGGCCGTTCCGCTTCCTGCTGAAGGAGAAGGTGCGCCGGCCCATCGACCGGGTGACGAGCATCAGCACGAAGTAGCCGACGGTGAGCGCGGCGAGGATCCCCGCGACCGCCCAGGAGCCCAGGCTGCCGGCGAACCCGGCGGCGATCGTGAGCATCGCGGGGATGTAGAGCATCTCGGGGAGGTTCATCAGGCCCATCTCGGCCATCGTGGGGGTCTTGAGCCGCGGGTCGATGATCCGGACCAGGGTGAGCCCGGTCGGCGTCGTGCCCGTGGCGGTGCCGTAGATGCCCATCGTCCGCTCGAAGTCGTGGTCGCTGCCGTAGCGCTGGCCGATGAGGTAGCTGACCGCGAGCGTCACGACCGTCAGCACCGCGCACGCCACGAGGATGGGCACGAGCCACTCGGCGACGACGGCGAGCTGGACGGCCATGAAGGACGCGACGACCAGGTAGTCCGAGGTGAACCCCGTGATCTTCCCCTGGAGCTGGCTGTCCAGCAGGTGCCCCACGCGCAGCCGGCCGAGCACCCACCGCACGATGAGGGCGGCCAGCAGGCCGTTGAAGAACATGAGCCCGGACATCGTGGTGCCCAGGAAGCCCGGCAGGAACGCGAAGAGCCACGAGATCCCGTGCGCTCCCAGGTAGGCGATGCCCATCAGCGCGAAGTGGAAGCCGAGCGTCTCGAAGTTGCCGGGGAAGGTCGTGACCCGGCCCATCGTCTCCCGCTGTTCCTCGCGCGGGTAGTAGCCGCGCCGGACGGAGTCGCCCAGGGGCGCGCTGTGCCTGCCGAGGCCCAGCCGCATGCCCCACTTGGCCAGCGGGACGCCGATCAGGAAGGACATGGCGAAGCCGACGGCGGCGAAGGCCAGTGCCACGGGCACCGCCCCCTCCCAGCCCTGCTGCTCGAAGATGGCCCCGAAGGTGACCGCCTGGCCGGGCCCCTGCGCGAAGGCGAAGGCGGCGAGCAGCCCGTACATCGGGTCCATGTCGAAGGGGCCGCCCACGGCGACCACCACCAGGAACCCCAGCAGCGCCTGGAGGCTGAACAGCAGCGTCCAGGTCAGTCCCATGGCCCACGAGCCGCGCAGCAGCCCGGAGCCGCCGCCCGTACCGGCGGACCGCGGGGTGTGGGTCAGGCCGATGGAGATGAACGCGAGCGTGAACAGCTGGGCGGTGATGCCCGCCATCAGCTCGGCGTTCAGGTCGGGGACCAGGCGGGGCAGGCCGGCGTTCATCACGAGGGTTCCGAGGAAGCCGGCGATCACGGTGGCGGGGACGAGGTTGTTGCGCAGGAACGGGATCCAGCGCCGCAGGGCCATGCCCACGCAGCACAGCACTCCGATCGCGGAGAGCGCGAATAAGGCGGGCACTATCGGTCCTCTGCTTTTCGATCCATGTCAGGCCAGCGTAGCGGAGAGCCCCGGCGCACCGCACCGGGCTGACGGCGGTCCCCTGCCCTCGTTCAGATGATGCACATCACAGACCAAAAGATGAGAAAATCACCCCACTGATCAACAGCCGGCTGATGATCTGGCTACCCTGTAACAATGCGTCACATTGATACGTCTGCTGATCGTTACCGTCGGAGCCCCGAACACGTCACCGTCGTCGAGCACGCCCGCATCCCGCTGTCCGACGGGACCGAGCTCGCCGCCCGGATCTGGCTCCCGGCGAGCGCCCGCGAGAACCCCGCCCCCGCCGTCCTCGAGTACATCCCGTACCGCAAGAACGACATGACCGCGCCCCGGGACCTGACCATCCACCCCGAGTTCGCCCGTGCCGGCTACGCCTCGATCCGCGTGGACCTGCGCGGCTCCGGCGACTCGGAGGGCACCATGGCGGACGAGTACGCCGAGTCCGAGCTCGCGGACGGCGTCGAGGTCCTGGCGTGGATCGGCCGGCAGGACTGGTGCAGCGGCCGGGTCGGCATCATCGGCAAGTCGTGGGGCGGCTTCAACGGCCTGCAGCTGGCCGCGCGGCGCCCGCCCGAGCTGGCGGCGATCATCACCGTCTGCTCGACCGACGACCGCTACGCCGACGACGTCCACTACAACGGCGGCGCGATCGTCGGCTCGGAGATGCTCTCCTGGGCCTCGACCATGCTGTCCTACAACGCCCGGCCCGCCGACCCGAAGGTCGTGGGCGAGGGCTGGCGCGAGGACTGGTTCCGCCGCATCGACGAGGGCCCGGACAACATCCAGGACTGGCTCAGCCACCAGCGCCGCGACGACTACTGGAAGCACGGCTCGGTCTGCGAGGACCACGCGGCGATCCAGGTGCCGGTGCTGGCCGTCGGCGGCCTGCTGGACGAGTACCGGACCACGCTGTTCCGCCTGATGGAGAACGCCGAGGCGCCCGTGCACGCGCTGCTGGGCCCGTGGGCGCACAACTACCCGCACCAGGGCGCGCCCGGCCCCGCGATCGACTTCATCGCCGAGGCCGTGCGCTGGTGGGACCGCTGGATGCTCGACGTCGAGAACGGCGTCGAGTCCCAGCCCCGCCTGCGCGCCTTCATCCCGGAGAGCGCGCCCATCGGCTCCGACGTCGAGGTCCGCCCGGGCCGCTGGGTCGCCGAGCAGAGCTGGCCCTCCCCGCGCGTGCCCGCCGAGGCGTGGTCGGCCGCCGACGCCGTCGTCGCCGGCCCCCGGACCCTGTCCAGCACGGCCACGCTCGGCTACACCGCCGGCAGCTGGCTGCAGTTCGGCGACGCCGCGGCCCAGCCGCTGGACCAGGCCGCCGACGACGCCCGCTCCTGGACCGCCACCTGGGACCCCCGGGAGGAGCCCCTCGACGTCCTGGGCACCCCCGAGGTCGAGCTGACGGTGCGCTCGAGCACCGATCGCGGGCTGCTCGCGGTGCGCCTGTGCGACGTCGCCCCCGACGGCGAGTCCCGCCTGCTCACGATGGGCCTGTTCAACCTCACCCACCGGGACTCCCACGAGCACCCCGAGCCGCTGACCCCCGGCGAGCCCGTGACCGTGCGCTTCCCGCTGCTGGCCACGGCCCATCGCTTCGCCCCGGGCCACCGGGTCCGGGTGAGCGTCTCGGCGAGCCTCTGGCCGATCGCCTGGCCGACCGGCACGCGGACCGAGGTCACCGTGGAGGGCGAGCCGACGCTGGTCCTGCCGGTCCGCGAGCGCCTCGACGACGAGTTCTCCCAGCCCGAGCTGCGCCTGCCGCCCGCGCCGCCCGCGGTCGCGATGGACAGCGGCGGCGCCCCGATGGAGCGCCGCCTCGAGGCCGACCTGGTGGCGGGCACGGCGACCGTGACCACCTACACGGACTCGTGGTCGGTCAACCACTCCGACGGCCTGCGCTACTTCGACTCGGAGACCGACTCGTACTCCCGCGCCGCGGGCGACCCGCTCTCCCCGGTGGCCGAGTGCCGCCGCGTGGTCCGCCTCCGGCGGCCGGCGGGCGAGGCGCCCGCGGGCTCGCAGTCGTCTGAGACCGGGGCCGCGGCCGACGCGTGGCCGCCGGCGGCCGAGGCGTGGCCGCCGACGGCCGGCGCCTCGACCGGCGCGCGCGCGCGATCACGCGGGGCTGGCCGCGGACGGCTGGGACGTGGAGATCCGGACGATCAGCCGCATGTTCGGCGACGAGTCGTCGTTCACCGTGACCAACGAGCTGGTGGCCCTCGAGGACGGCGTGACCGTCAAGACCCGGAGCACCAGCTCCTCGATCCCCGGGACCTGCTGTGATGCGCGGACGACGACCCCACGACGCCGGTCGCCCCGGCCCCGACGTTCCGGGCGGCCGGGCCACCGGGACGGCCTCGTCACCCGGCGCCGCGCGCTCACCGGCGTCGCGGGCGCGGCCGGCCTGCTGGCCCTCGGCGCCTGCGGCACGGGCGGCAGCACGGGCTCGGGCGCCGGCTCTGGCTCGGGCGCCGCCACGGGAGCGGGCGGCGGCTCCGCCTCCGGCGGGAGCGGCGTGATCACGGTCGGCTCCAAGGGCTTCTCCGAGAGCTGGATCAACGGCGAGCTCTACGCCCAGGCCCTCAGGGCCCGCGGCTACGAGGTCGACCTGAAGACCAACGTCGGCTCCGCGGAGCTCATCGACGCCGCGCAGCAGTCCGGCCAGATCGACCTCTACCCGGAGTACACCGGCGTCATCGTGATGACGCTGGCCGGCGAGGAGGAGCTCATGGACACCGGCGAGGGCACCTACGACTTCGCCCGGCGCTTCGAGGCGGACCGCGGCGTGACCGTGCTCAACGCGACCCCCTTCGAGAACAAGAACGCGATCGCGGTGACCCGCGACTTCGCGGACCAGCACGGCCTGCGGACGATCGAGGACCTGCGCGGCATCGGCGACTTCACCTACTCGACCTACCCGGAGAACGTCTCCGGGGGCCAGGGGTACGACGCCATCGTCGCCGCCTACGACCTGCCGAACATGGGGCTGCAGACCCTGAGCATCGGCCTGAACTACCAGGCGTTGGAGAAGGGCGAGATCCAGGCCGCGGACGTGTTCACCACCGACCCGCAGCTGCTCCGCTCCGACCTGGTGGTCCTGGAGGACACGAAGAACCTCTTCGGCTTCCAGAACGTGGTCCCGTGCCTGCGCACCGACCTGCTCGACCGCGTCGGCGACGACGTCCCCGAGCTGCTCGACACCATCAGCTCCCTCATGACGCTCGAGGCCGTGCAGGCCATGAACTCGGCGTCGGCCATCAACCGCCTGGACCCCGCCCAGGTGGCCCAGCGCTTCCTGGAAGCCAACGACCTCCTGTGAGTGAACCCATGATCGAATCCCGCGAATCCCTCGGCATCACCTTCGAGAAGGCGACCAAGGTCTACCCCGGCACCAGCGCCCCCGCACTGGACGGCCTCGACATGACGATCGAGGCCGGCGAGCTGGTGTGCCTGGTCGGCCCCTCCGGCGGCGGCAAGACCACCGCGCTGATGCTCATCAACCGGCTCATCGACCTCAGCTCCGGCGACATCCGCATCGGCGGCACCAGCATCAACGACCTGGGGCCGATCGAGCTGCGCCGCAAGATCGGCTACGCCATCCAGCAGACCGGGCTGTTCCCGCATATGACCGTGGGCGAGAACATCGGCGTCGTGCCGCGGATCCTGGGCTGGGACCGCGCCCGGATCCGGGAACGCGCCCACGAGCTCCTCGAGCTCGTCGGGCTGAGCCCGGCCGACCGCTGGGTCAGGCGCTACCCCGGCCAGCTCTCGGGCGGGCAGCAGCAGCGCGTGGGGATCGCCCGCGCCCTCGCCGCCGACCCGCCGGTCATGCTCATGGACGAGCCCTTCGGCGCCCTGGACCCCATCACCCGGACCACGGTCCAGGACGAGTTCCTCGCGATCCACCGGGCCGTCGGCAAGACCACCGTCTTCGTCACCCACGACATCGACGAGGCCATCAAGATGGGCGACAAGATCGCCGTGCTCAAGCCGGGCGGGCTGCTCGCCCAGTTCGGCACCCCGGCCGAGCTGCTCACCGCGCCCGCGGACGACTTCGTGGAGTCCTTCCTGGGCGACGAGCGCGGGCTCAAGCGGCTCGCGCTGTTCACGCTCGCCGACGTCGCCTCCTCCGAGGCCCCGGGCACGACGCCGCCCTGGCCGCGCCTGCCCGAGTCCACCACCGTGCGCGCCGCGCTCTCCGCGGCGATGGCGGAGCGGGCCGGGGGCGTGCTGGCCACCCGCGGGGACGACGTCGTCGGCCTCGCGCCCCTGGACGCCCTGGTCCACCCCGACCTGCCGGAGGCGGTCGCATGAGCGGATTCGCCCCCGCCGGCGACCCGGTGATCCCCGACTACGGGGACGTCTCGCAGTGCGTGGCCAACAACGACCTGTTCTGCGCCGACTGGTTCGCGGCCCAGTGGCCCGAGGTCTTCCAGCCGGCGCTGCTCGAGCACATCCTGATGACGGTGCTGGCCATCGCGATCGGCTTCGTCATCTCGTTCCTCGCGGCCGTGCTCGCCTACCGCAAGCGCTGGCTCACGGCGCCCATCGGCGTGACCGCGACGATCCTCTACACCCTGCCGCCGCTGGCGCTGTTCCAGCTGCTGGTGCCTCTGACGGGGCTGACGCTGCTGACGGTGGAGATCGCCCTGGTCTGCTTCACGCTGGTCATCCTGTTCCGGGCGGTCCTGTCCGGGCTGACGGGCGTGCCGGAGGACGTCAAGCGCTCGGCGCGCGGCATGGGCATGGACCAGGGGCAGATCCTGCGACGGATCGAGCTGCCGCTGGCGATCCCCTCGATCATCTCGGGGCTGCGGATCGCGACTGTGCTGACGGTGAGCATCGCGACCATCGCGGCGTTCGTCGTCGACTCCGGCCTGGGGTCCCCGATCCTCAAGGCCATCTCCTCCCCCTTCAACACCCAGTTCATCGGCGCCGGGGCGCTGGCGGTGCTGCTCGCGTTCGCCCTGGACGCGCTGCTGACCCTGCTGGGCAAGGCGCTGACGCCCTGGACGAAAGCGAGGTCCTGACCCGTGGACGCATTCCTCAAGGCCGGACCGTTCATGGCCGAGAACTTCTCCCTCCTGCTGGAGAAGACCGGCGAGCAGCTGCTGCTGAGCCTGGTGGCCGTGCTGATCTCGCTCGTCATCGGCGTGCCCTTCGGGCTGTGGCTGGGCCACGTGCACCGGGGCGAGTTCCTGGCGGTGAGCCTGACCAACATCGGGCGCGCGCTGCCGAGCCTCGCGCTCATCGCGATCTTCATCGGGCTGGTGGGCATCGGGTACGCCAACGTGCTGCTCGCGCTGATCATCCTCGCGGTGCCGCCGATCCTGAGCTACACCTACATCGCGATCGACTCCGTGGACCGCGACCTGACCCGGGCGGCCCGCGGCATGGGGCTGACGCCCCTGGAGGTGCTGTGGCGCATCGAGGTGCCGCTGGGCCTGCCGATGGCGTTCAGCGGCGTGCGGACGGCCGCCGTGCTGGTGGTCAGCAGCGCGACGCTCGCGGCCGTGGCCGGCGGCGGCGGGCTCGGCGACGTCATCCTGAACCAGGTGGCCTACGGGATCGAGGGCGTGGTCGCGGCGGCCCTGTGGGTCGCGGCGCTGTCCATCCTGGTGGACCAGGCGATCGCGCTGCTCTTCCGGCTGGTCGCCTCGCCGGGGGTCAAGCGGGTGGCGGCGCAGTCGACGTCGGCGCCCGCGGTCTGAGCGGCCGGTCCGGGGCCGGCCCGCGGTCGGCGATCCGGTGCCGTCCCGCGGCCGGGACCACGGCGCCACCGCCGTCTCAGACCACGCGGAGGTGACGCCGGCCCGCTCGCCGGCTCGTCCGCTCGGAGGCCGGATGCGCACGACCCCCGGAGGCCGAGCCGGCCCGGGAGGGACGGGTCCCTTCCGCACCGGCCCGGGGCGAGCCGGACGGGCCCGCCCCCTCGCCCACGACCAGGCGCATCGCCGAGTCGAAGGTGAGGGCGTGCACGTCGGCCTCGGGCAGCGAGAGCGTCGCGGCAATCTCCCCGGCGCCGAGCCTGCCCCGCCGGGACGGTGCGAACACCTGGGGGAAGACCTTGGACCTCTCGTGGTGCCGCATGCCGTCCGGCTCGCCGGTCCGGTACCCGGCGCCGTCGAGCCGCACCGACGTGTGCCGATAGGCCCAGTCGCTCATGCGGCCCACCTGGTGCGCCCGGTAGGCGAGCGCCGTCGCCGAGACCTTGAACGCCTCCCGGACCGCCAGCAGCCGCTCGACGCTCGGGTTGGCCGGCAGGTGCTCGAAGACGCCGGACTCGGGCATCAGCAGCTCCCCGGCGAAGCGATCCGCCTCCCGCTCAACCTGCCGCGAGGCGCAGCCCAGGCCGGCGTGCAGGATCAGGTGCCCCAGCTCGTGCGCGACGTCGAACCGGGAGCGCTCGGGCGTCTTGCGGCGGGCGAGGAAGACGTAGGGCACCTCCTCGTGCCAGATCGAGTAGGCGTCCACCGACTCGGCCAGCTCCGGGAGGCCGTACACCCTGACGCCCCGCGACTCGCACAGCTGCACCAGGTTGGGCAGCGGCCTCGTCCCCAGGCCCCACATCTGCCGCAGCATGCGGGCCATCAGCACGGGGTCCTCGCCGGTCCCGTCCGGGACGTCGACGGCGGGCAGGGCGTACCGGGCGCTGATGAGCCGGTCCACCTCGATGCCCGAGGCGCCCGCGGCGATCGCGGCGTGCCGCTGCCGGCTCGTCGTGCCCCGGCCCGCGCGGAAGAGCATGCGATCCGCCGGGACGTCCGGAGCCGCGCCCCGCGAGAAGTACGACGCCGGGAACCCGGTGGCCGCGGACAGCCCCGCCGCGCGCTCCGGCGGCGCCCCCTCGGCCTCGAAGGTCGTGACGGTCCTGGCGCTGACGCCCACCGCGGCCGCGAGCTCGATCTTGGTCAGCCCGCGGCGCATCCGCGCCAGCGAGATCCGCTCGGGGTGCAGCGCGGGATCATGCGATCTCGAAGTCGACGTCCTCTCCACCGACATCCTGCGCCTTCCTGTAGTCCTGCTCCGGCACCCACGCGGGCAGCGGAATCCTCGTGATCCATCCGTCGAACTGGCCGTCAATGCAGCCCGTGGGCTGCGAGAGCTCCATGCGGACCTCCTCCCCGTCCCAGTGGTAGAGGAGGAACCAGCTCCCGCCCCCGGTGCCGCGGCCCCGGGCGCCGGGACTCCCGGAGAGGTCGAGCCCCGGCGCGGGGAACAGCGTCAGCTGATTCCGGAAGGCCTGCTGGGTGGCCCGGCCCTTCCTTCGCGCGGCCTGAGGGTGGGCGTCCGTCCGCGGGCTGCCCGTCTGCGAGGTCCCGCCCGTCACCGCGATCTCCAGCCCCAGGCCCGGGTGGCGGAGCACAGGCCGGTTCTCCACGTCCGAAGGCTCCCAGCCGCCTCGCCTCACGAGGAGCTCGCGCAGGGCGCCGACGGTCTCGATCCACCGGACGAGCCCTGCGGCCGTGACGGGATGGAACCGGGTGACGTTGCTGGCGGCGATCTGACCCCGCTCGACGGCGGCGGAGAGGTCCGCCGCGGAGACGCCGAGGTCGGCCAGGGACGCGTCCGCCCTCTCGGGCGGCACGACCTTCGGCACCGCGGGCTCGTGTCCCTGCGCGGGAATCGTCACGTGCCACCTCCTGCCGGGTTCCTCGAGAGTCCCTCAGATTATTGCACGAAACCGGAAGCAGCCCTGAGGGCCTCACCCCCCCCTCGAGATCCCCCGGCACCCACCGCTAGAGTAGTGACATGGACCACTCTGCGGAAGCCCCACGACGAAGACCACCCCGGGCCCATCGCATGCCCACCGCGGCATACCTCCTGGTGGGGACGCTCCTGATCACCGGCTGCTCCCAGGCTGGCGGCGACGGCGGCACGACTTCGAGCGGCTCCTCCGCCGCGGCCGACGTCGTCACCACCGGTTTGGAGACCCCCTGGTCCATCGCCTTCGCGGGCGAGACCCCGCTGATCAGCGAGCGCGACTCGGCCCGGATCCTGGAGCTCGACGACGCGGGGGAGGCCCGCGAGGTCGGCACGGTGCCCGGCGTCGTCCCGCGGGGCGAGGGCGGGCTGCTGGGGATCGCCGTCCGGGACGGCCTCCTCTACGCCTACTCCACCGGCGAGGACGAGAACCGGATCCAGCGCTTCGAGCTGCGCGGCGAGCCGGGCTCCCTCAGCCTGGGCGAGCCGACGGTGCTGCTCGGCGGCATCCCGTCGGCGGGGAACCACAACGGCGGCCGCCTCGCCTTCGGCCCCGACGGCATGCTCTACGCGACCACCGGCGACGCCGGGGACGGACGCCGCTCCCAGGACCTGGGGAACCTCGGCGGCAAGATCCTGCGCCTCACCCCGGAGGGCGAGGTCCCCGGGGACAACCCCTTCCCCGGCTCCCCGGTCTACAGCTACGGCCACCGCAACGTGCAGGGGATCGCGTGGGACGAAGATGGGACCCTGTACGCCTCGGAGTTCGGCCAGAACACGTGGGACGAGCTGAACGTCGTCGAGGCCGGCGGCAACTACGGCTGGCCCGACGCCGAGGGCTCGGACGAGGGGCAGGACTTCACCGACCCGGTGCAGCAGTGGAGCACGAGCGACGCGAGCCCCAGCGGCATCGCGATCCTCGGGGACACCCTCTACATGGCCGCGCTGCGCGGCGAGCGGCTCTACGAGGTGCCGCTCGCGGACCCCACCACCTCGGAGGCGATCCTCGAGGACGAGCACGGCCGCCTGCGCGACGTCGCGGTCGCCCCCGGCGGCGAGCTGTGGGTCCTGACGAACAACACGGACGGCCGCGGCACCCCGGCCGAGGACGACGACGTCGTGCTGCGGGTCGACGCGGGCTGAGGCCCCCGCCACGATCCGGGCCGCGACGCGATGCGACCCTCCCCCGGCTACGATCGCCCCATGCCCACCAACCCTGATCCCAGTTTCGCCCTGTCGCTGGGGGACATCCTCCGCTCGGCCGGGCTCGACCCGGCCGAGGTCCTCCTGATCCGGCACACGTACAACCCGGACGGCATCGGAACCCGGGTGGAGGCCACCCCCGAGCGCCTGCGCGCGTACACCCGCGAGCAGAGCGCCCGCCCGGGCAAGTTCCCCGCCTCGCCCCCGCGCTGGTGGCTGATCTTCCTGGCGGAGACCGGACGACGCTGCCGGCTGGCCATGGTCTACGAGAACCACGGCGAGGCGACCGGGGAGCGGACCGACGAGCACCGGTACTACGATGTGCGCGAGTCGGGAGTCCTCGCCTCGCTCTGCGACCGCCTGCTGATCGAGTGGACCAGGGACACCGTGAACTGGGCCAAGCGCGGAGCGCTGGGCTCGAGGCTCCCGGTCGTGGAGATCGCCGACCCCCACGTGCTGGAGTTCCCCGGGTACGAGCGCGTACTGCTCACCTACGAAGAGCTCCAGCGGCTCCTCGCCGACTCCGCCTACGTGCGGTGGCGAGCGGCCCTGGGATCCGTGCAGGGTATCTACCTCATCGCCGACACGGCCACCGGCAAGCTGTATGTGGGCAAGGCCGACGGGGGCGAGCGGATCCTGGGCCGGTGGGCCGCCTACGCCCGCGACGGCCACGGAGGGAACGTGGCGATGCGGGAGCTCCTGGACCTCGATCCGGCCCAGCCGCGGCGGTACCTCTTCAGCCTGCTGCACGTCTACGGGCCGCAGGCGACCCAGGCGGAGATCGACGCCGCCGAGTCGCACTTCAAGGACGCGCTGCTGACCCGCCGGTTCGGCTTGAATCGAAATTGAAGGACGCTCAGCGCACCTTGAAACCGGCCAGCACCTGAACGCTAGTGGGTCACATCTTCCGAGGATGCCGCCGCAATTCGGCGGTAACCCTTTGCCGGGAGACGAACCACTCGTCGACGACCGGGTCGATGCCGCGAAGCACCCAGCGCATGTTCTCGTACTGATGACGAACGTTCTTGAGGTCCAACAGCGGCTCCAAGTGCGCGACACGGTTTCTGAGCTTGTAGACACCGTCCACGGCTTTCACGATGTCGCGCGGGTTGGCTTTTCGATGAGGAAAGGCCCCCTCCAGGGCGTCGTTCCACAGTCGCTTCCGCCCGGGATCACGATCGGGAAGCAGAAATCTCCACGTTCCGAAGGAGAGTTGCGCCAGCACGTCCGCATGGGACACGGGTCGACCGTGCCCGCGAATGGCACGTTCCGCGCGGCCCCTCCCGGCAGCGAGTTCCTTCTCCCGGACCAGTCTGCGAAGAAGCGGGGCCGGGTCGAGCAGCCAGTCCCCGTCACGATGCTCGCCCGTTTGGGCGTTAATCTGCTCGGCATTCCATCGCCGCAGCCGGGTGTCCATCGCATTGCGCAGGACAACCTCCACCACATGCAGTGCCTGATACACGGCACCAGAGAGCTCGGTGTTCCACTGGTACAAACGGATAGCGTCCTGGCGGTTGCCCTCGGCGGCCTTCACGTAGGACGCCAAGCGAGCGATACTCAGGTGGGGCTCAAGCGTGTCGTACATCGATTCGCGTTCCTACTGCCTCGACGCCAGTATTCATCTGGCGTATGATGGGTCGTGAAAGCAGGGGCAGGTCTCCCTGTTGCTCTTTTACCAAAGGTCCGGCGGTTTTCACCGACCGGGCCTTTGGCTTATCTAAAGTGACACAGCGACCTCTCACCCTCAAGAACCTCACCCTGAACGCGACGCCGAAACCGCCCTCAGACAGGCCCTCCGCGGCAGGCAGAGGGTCAGCTTTACAGGCCATGGGCGCCTGCTCGATGCGAGTCTTCTATGGACCGCTCGACGGTGCTTGCTGCAGCTCGAAAACGCGCTCACAACAGAGACTCACCTTCAGACCACCCGCATCCACAGGAACAGCATCGTGAGCAGGAAGCCCGCGAAGAAGTTCAGGCGGAGAAAGACCTGCCAGGCCGCGCGGGCCCGCTCGCACTCGGCGTCGGGCAGGCCGATGAAGCGGCCGGCGTTGAACGCGTACATCAGCGGGATCACGGCGGCGAGCACCCCGACGTCGTCGCGGAACAGCAGCAGCACGGCCGAGGCCGCGTAGAGCAGGGTGGCCGCCACCGCGGTGCGGCTCGCCCCGATCACGGTCGCGATGGAGCCGATGCCCGCCTCGCGGTCGGCCGCCATGTCCTGCACCGCGCCCAGCGCCTGGGAGGCCATGCCCCATAGGAAGAAGGCCAGCATGGGCGCCCAGAATCCCCACCCCAGCGCGACGCCGGTCAGGGTCGCGCCGACGATCGCGGGTGTCACGAAGTGCGCGGAGGAGGTCATCGAGTCGAGGAAGGGCCGCTCCTTGAAGCGCAGCCCCTTGGCACTGTACGCGACCACCGCGAACAGGCTCACCACCAGCCACAGCCCGGAGGCGAGGTTGCCCACCGCCCAGAGATATGCCGCGAACGGAATGACCGTGACCGCCGAGGCGCCCAGGATCCACGGGTGCAGCGGCTTGGCCAGCACCGCGCCCTCGACGCCGCCCTTGCGCGGGTTGCGCAGGTCCGACTCGTAGTCGAAGACGTCGTTGATGCCGTACATCGCGATGTTGTACGGGATCAGGAAGAAGAGCGTCCCAATCGCCAGGCGCGCGTCGAGCCCGCCGCCGACCAGCAGGTACGCCGCCGCGAACGGGTAGGCCGTGTTGATCCAGGACAGCGGGCGGGAGGAGAGGAGGACCGCGCTCAGGATGCGGGCCGGGGTCAGCTGCCGGGTGCTCATGCGCGCTCCCTCTCGTCGTGGTGCGGTGCGTGGTCGTGGTGCGGTGCGTGCCGGTGTGGTGCGTCGCGACCGCCGGTTGCGCGGCGCGGCGCGGCGTCCCGGCCCGGCCCCGTCAGCAGCAGCGGCACCAGGATCCACGCGGCGGCCAGCGAGTAGGTGAAGTCCTCCACCGGCATCAGGCCGAGCCGCAGCCCGGAGATGTTCTCGTCGGTGTACGTGAACAGGCCCGAGGCGATCATGAGGTTGTCGAAGATCGCGGTCAGGACCAGCAGGATGGCGGTGGTGCCGGACCAGACCGCCCAGAACCGGCGTCGTCCCACCAGACCCGGCCGGCCGGCGCGGGCGGCGCCCCAGGCCGTGAACCCCGCCGCGACCAGCAGGAACGGGATGTTGATCAGCCAGTACGTCACGCGGCATCCCCCTGGCCGGCGCGGTGCGTGCCGTCTGCGCGGCCTGCGCGACCCGAGCGATCCGCGCGTTCCTCAGAGTCTCTGCGGTCCGCGCGCCCGGCGCGGTTGAGCAACCCCGCGACGTTGAGCGTCAGGTAGGACAGGAAGGCCAGGAACACCGGCTCCTCCAGCGGCAGCTCGGGCCCCAGGTCGATGCCGGTCATGAACTCGGTCTCCCCCCGCAGGAAGATCCCGGTGGAGATCCCCACGACGTCCCAGGCCAGGAAGAACAGCGTCATCCCGAGGACCGCGAGCGCGCTGAAGCCCGGGCGGCGGAAGAAGGTCAGCCGGTACCGCCAGTCGAGGATCACCATTCCGGCGGCGCTCACCGCGAGCGCGCCGAGGTAGGCCAGGCCGATCATCGACTCCCCGCCCCCGGGGCGCCGGGCGATCCGCCGGACTCCCGGCCGCGAGCCGGCCCCTCGGCCCCCCGCGCGTCCCGCGTCCCCCGCGCCCCGAGCGTCCCCGCCGGGAGCGGGCCCACGCTGGTGTCCCCGCGCAGCCGCTTGACCACGTTCTCGGCGGAGATCAGGCACATCGGGAGGCCGACGCCGGGCGTCGTCGTCGATCCCGCGTACAGCAGGCCCTCGACGCGGCGGGAGGCGTTGGACCCGCGCAGGAACGCCGACTGGGCCAGGGTGTGCGCGAGCCCGAGGGCGTTGCCGCGCCACGCGTTGTACCGGCCCTCGAAGTCACCGGGGCCCGCGGTCCGGCGCGCGATCACGCGCTCGGCGAGGTCGGGGATCCCGGCCCGCCGCCCGATCAGCTCGATCACGCCGTCCACGATCCGCTCGACCTCGGCGTCGCCGGGTCCGTCCACGGTCCCGCGGGCCCCGTCGGACCGCGCGGGCACCGGGATCAGGACGAAGAGGTTCTCGGTGCCCTCCGGCGCCACGCCCGGGTCGCTCGCGGACGGGCGGCACACGTAGACCGACTCGGAGTAGACCCCGGCACCGCCCGGCCCGCCGGATGAGCCCGTCCCGTCCGAGGACCCCGGCCCGCCGGAGGAGCCGGACCCGCCCGAGTCGCCGGTCGCGGCGGAGAAGATGGCGCGGAAGTCCGGGGCCCAGTCCTCGCTGAAGACCATGGTGTGGTGCGCCAGCTGCGGCAGCTCGCCGGAGACGCCCAGGTAGGCCAGGACCGTCCCGATCCCCGGGTTCCGGCGGCGCCAGGTCCACTCGGGCCGGGTGCGCAGCCCGGCCGGGAGCAGGGCGGTCTCGGTGTGGTGGAGGTCCGCGGCGGAGACCACGACGCCGGCCGGGAGGCTCGCCGCCGCCCCCTCGCCATCCCGCCAGGTCACCCCGGTGACGCGCGCCCGCCGGCCGAGCAGGCGCCGGGCGCCCGCGGCACGACCCCGCGCGAGGCCGGCGGCCCGGGCGGCGATCCCCGCAGGCCGGAGGCGGCGGGTCCGGAGCCGCGGCCGGACGCCGCCGTCCCTGCGTCGTCCGCCAGCGGCCCGGTCTCGATCCCGGTCACCTCCGCGCCGGTCACGATCCTGACCCCGGCCTCCTCCGCGAGCCGGCGCAGGGAGTCCACGAAGGTCCCGAACCCGCCCACGGGGTACTGGACCCCCTGCACGAGGTCGGTGTGACTCATCAGGCCGTACATGGCCGGCGTCTTCCGCGGCTCCGAAGAGAGGAAGACGGCCGGGTAGGTGAGGATCTGCCGCAGCCGGCTGTCGGTGAAGCGGGAGGCCACCTCGTCGTGCAGGCTGCGCGCGAGCAGGCGCGCCAGCTTGGGCGCCTGGCCCGCGACGCCGCCCGCCAGGTACGGCCGGACGCGGGTGAAGGTCGAGTAGAGGAACGCCGAGACGGCCATGCGGTAGGTCTCCCCGGCGTCGTCGAGGTACTCGCGGATGCGCGCGCCGGCGCCGGGCTCGATGCCCTCGAACAGGCGCGCGACCTCCTCCGCGCCGGTGCGCACGTCCACCGCGCCCCGCTCGCCCGAGTACACGCGGTAGGCGGGGTCGAGGGTCGTCAGCTCCAGCTGCTCGGCAGAGGAGGTGCCCATCAGCTCGTAGAAGTGGTCGAAGGCCTCCGGCATGAGGTACCAGGAGGGCCCGGCGTCCCAGGTGAAGCCCTCGGCGCGCAGCGTGCCGGCGCGGCCGCCGAGCTCCTCTCGACGCTCCAGGAGGGTCACCTCGTAGCCGTCGCGGGCCAGGAGGGCCGCGGTCGCCAGCCCGGCGACGCCGCCGCCGATCACGACGGCCGGGGTCTTCGATGCGCTGTCAGACGTCACGGGGTCTCCTCCGATAGGGCGGGATGGCGCACGGCGAGCCGCCGGGCCGCGCCGCCGCGGCGCGCCTTGAGCACGGCGCTGGTCACGATCCCGACCTTCGCCGGGTCAGAGACCCGGACCCGCGTGGTGCTCAGGCGGGCGGCGGGCGTGGCCTCGAGCTTGTCGGTGAGCTGGCTGAACAGCAGGTAGGCGGCGGTCACGCCGGTCCGCGGCGAGACCGGCAGGCCGGGGAGGCTGTGCGCGGCGATCGAGAGGTCGCGCCGGATGTCCTCGATGGCCCGCCCCTTCTCCGCCTCGGTCCGCACCCCGGTGTAGTCCCGGCCCAGGGCCTCGCGGTCCTCGGCGAGGTCGCGGAGGAAGTTGATCTTCTGGAACGCGGCCCCGAGGTGCCGGGCGCCGTCCACGAGCGCCTGGCGGTGGACGGCGTCGTGCTCCGAGCCCGCGGGGCCCGGCCGGCCCGCGACGAACACGTCCAGGCACATCAGCCCCACGACCTCGGCCGAGCCGTAGATGTACTCCTCGAGCCGCTCGCCGCGGTAGGCGCTGGTGTCCACATCGGCGCGCATCGAGCGGAAGAACGCGCGGATGTGCTGCGGGTCCAGCGAGCAGTCCCGCGCCGTGCGGGCGAAGGCCTGCACCACGGGGTTGGCCGAGAACCCGGTGGCGATGCCCTCGAAGACCTCCCGCTCGAAGCGGTCCAGCCGCTCGGCCACCTCGGCGGGCCCCAGCCCGGCGGCGGCGGCCGGGCCGTCCACGATCTCGTCCGCGACCCGCACCATCGCGTAGACGTCCCGGATCCGGTCCCGCTCCGGGCGGGCGAGCAGCCGGGTCGCGGCGCCGAACGACGTCGAGTAGCAGCCGATCACGCTCGCCGCCGCGGCGCGCGACATCTCCTGGTACCGGCTCAGCTCGCTCACGCGACCCCCTGGATCCGCTCGACGCGGTGCTCGAAGCTCTCGCACGCCCGCCCGATCACGGCCCCGGTCACCGGGTGCGGCAGCTCGCCCATCAGCTCTCGCACGCGCCCGACCTTGCGGAGCACGACGTCGCCCGCCCGCTCGGGCGCCCCGGAGCGGGCGATCAGCTCCCGCATCAGCGGAACGTCCGGCACGGCCTCCCCGGCGGCCGCCTCGATCCGCGGCCACAGCGCGGACTCGCGCGCGAACTCCAGCACCATGGTGCGCCGGCCCTCCAGGAGGTCCCCGCCCTCGGCCTTGCCGGTCTGGTCCGTGGAGCCGAAGACGCCGTCGAGGTCGTCGAGGATCTGGAAGGCCGAGCCGAGGCGCTCCCCGATCGCGCCGAGCACGGCCAGCTCGGCGTCGTCGGCCCCGGCCAGCAGCGCGCCCGCCAGCAGCGGGGCCTCGAAGGTGTACGCGGAGGTCTTCAGGGAGGAGGCCAGCGCGACGTCGTCGGAGGTGATGTCCGCGGAACTCGCGACCGAGTACTCGATGTCCAGGATCTCGCCGAGCGCGGTGGCGGCCACGGCGTCGTCCATGACGCGGAGGATGTCCACCAGGGCCCGCGGCTCGGCGCCGGAGTCGATGACCATGCGGTAGGCGCCGGTGATGGCCGAGTCGCCGGCGACGATGGCGATGGACTCGCCGAAGCGCCGGGTCGCCTGGTCGGTGGGGAGGCGCAGGGTCACCCCGGGGCGCTGGAACTCGCGCGGGGCGCGGGCGTGCACGGTCGGGATGCCGCGGCGGATGGGGTCCTCGTCGATCACGTCGTCGTGGATCAGGAACCCCACGTGCAGCAGGTCGAAGGCGGCGGCGATGCGGTGGGCGGCCTCCTGGTCGACGCCGGGGCAGGGCGCGGCGTCGTCGTGCACGACCTCGATGACGTGGGCGTCCGGGTCCAGCCGGGCCCCTGCCAGCGCCAGGCGGGCCCGGATGTGCTTGCCCTCCTCGCCCATGCGGCGAATGCCGTCCCACACCGTGCCGGCGGCCGTGTTGAGGTCCTCGGCCGCGCTGGACCTGCCCTCGGTGAAGGCACCCAACTGGGCCATGGCCGCGGCGAGGTGGGTGACGTTTGCTGACATGTCCTCATTAAATCAGCAGACCGCGGCATCCGGCGGGAGAACGCGGCCCGCGAACGCGCGGAGGAGGCCGGCCCCGAGCTGGTACCGCCCCGGCGTTCCGACCGTAGACTGGCCTCAATGAACGAACACAGCCCCAGCGGCATCAACGTCCTCCTCGTCGCCGACCCGGGGCAGCCGACCCGCCGGGCCCAGAAGATCGAGGACCGGCTCAACCGCGAGCTGGAGGAGTCGTTCGCGCCGCCCATCGGCCTGCACATCCAGACCGAGCCGATCCGCATCCGGACCGACAACACCATCGACTTCGACGTCGCCCGCCGGCTCGCCGAGGAGTACGAGAGGGTCGACGTCGTCATCCTCCTGACCGAGATGCCGCGCCATTCCGAGGGGAAGCCGCTGGTCGCGGAGCTGTTCCCCGATGAGAAGCTGGCGATCGTCTCCTGCCCCACCCTGGGCGTCACCTTCCCCAAGAAGCGGCTGCAGCAGCTGGTCATGAACTGCATCGAGCAGACCCTGCCGGAGGAGCGGCGGGGCCGGATCGACCTGCGCGACCACCACTGGAGCCGCTGGGACCAGGACGAGTCCACGGGACGGTACGCGCTGCGGGCCCACACCGTCACGGGAGCGCCCCGGACCGTCGCGGGCATGGTGCTGTCCAACGACCCCTGGCGGACGGCGCCGAAGCTGTCCAGCGCGCTGGCCGCGGCCGGAGCCACGGGCGCCTTCGGCATCTTCTACAGCTCGATCTGGCAGATGTCGGACGCGCTGAGCCTCCCCCGGCTGCTCTCGATCGGGCTGGGGGCGATCCTGGTCATGACCCTGTGGCTGATCACGAGCAACCGGCTCTGGGACAGGCCGGTCAAGGAGCACCTCGCGAGCGTGGTCATGCTCTACAACCTCTCCACAGTGGTCACGCTGTTCATCTGCATCCTGGCGCTGTACCTGGCCCTGGGGCTGCTGATCCTGGTCGGCGGGCTGGTGGTGATCGACCCGGACTTCATGTCGTACCAGCTGGGGAAGGAGTCGCGCTTCTCGAACTACCTGGACATCGCGTGGATGAGCGCGGCGATGGGCGTGGTCGCGGGCGCGCTGGGCTCCAGCTTCGACTCCAAGACGGACCTGCGGCAGCTGACCCACGGCCAGCGCGAGCGCCAGCGGCGGCTCACCGAGGACCAGGAGAAGAAGGAGGACGGGGCCAAGGAGAAAGACGACACCCGCGAGGACGCGGAGCGCGACGCCGACGACGGGTCGGAGACCGGCGACGAGTCGTCGAAGCGCGGCCCGGACGACGGGTCGGATGCCGAGACGCGCGGGGGCTCCGAGAGAGATCCCGGCGAGGATGCCGGGCGGCGCACGGACGAGAAGGGCGCCGCCGAGCCCGAGGACAGGGCCGACGAGGAGACGGACCGTGAGGCCGGGCCGAGCGGCCCGGAGCGGTACGACTCGGCGCGGAGCGGGGAACCGCGGGACGGCGACCCGGAGTGGGACCGCGACCAGGGCGCCGAGGCGGAGGCCGACGTCGACCCCGACGACCAGAGTGCGGAGCGCCCGGAGGACTCCCCCCGGGCCAACTCGGCGCGGGGCGGCGACTCCCGCTGACCGCCCCCTCGCCCCGGACGGGCCACGGCCGCGTCCTACCCGCCAGCCCCCGTCCGCCGCGCCGGGCTCACCCCTCGCCCGAGGACTCGAACGACGCCGCCCACTCCGCGACCCGCCGAGCGCTCTCCTCCTCGGAGAGGTCCTCGACCCGGGACATGATCGACCAGTGGACGCCGAAGGGGTCGCGGATCGAGGCGAAGCGGTCCCCCGAGACGAAGTCGCTCGCGGGCTCCCGCACCACCGCCCCGGCCCGCACCGCCCGCTCGACGACGGCGTCGACGTCGGCGCAGAACAGGCCGATCGAGTAGCACGCGCCGTCCCCCTCGGGGGCAGCCACCAGCCCGTAGGCGGGATTCACCTCCCCGATCTGGAGGCGCCCGTCCCCGAAGTCGAGGTCGGCGTGCGCCATGACCCCGCCCATGTCGGTGCGGTCCACGATGCGGGCGCCGAAGACGGACCGATAGAATTCGAGGGCGTCCCCGGCGCCCTTCAGCGCGAGGAAGGGCGTCAGGCTCGTGGAGCCGTGCGGGACGCCGTCGGTGGTGTGCTGGCCGGTGACCCCGCGGCGGGGCGTGTCGTTGTCGTTCATGACCCGAACGTAGGCCCGCCCGTCCGCCCGCGGCTTGTAGATTCGCGACATCCGCGGCAGGAGGAGGCGCCGGTGACCGACGACGACGCCCGCGGCGTCCTCTACCCCGAGCGCCTCCCCGTCTTCCACCGAGAGCCCGCCCCGCCCGAGGTCGCGGAGCGGATCCGCTGGTTCTGGGTCCCGCGCTGGAGCCTGCCGCCCGGCGAGTCGTCGCGGCAGGAGCTGCTGCCCTTCCCGGCGTCGAACCTCGTGGTCCAGCCCGCCGGGGTCTCGCTGGCCGGGCCGGCGTCGGGCGCCTCCCACCGCGAGCTGCGCGGCACCGGCTGGGCGGTCGGCGCGCTGCTGCGCCCGGCCGGCCTCGCGGCCCTCCACCCGGACCCGCGCGCCCTCCGCGACGTCGAGGCGCCCTTCCCGGCCGCCGCCCTGCACCGCGCCGTCGCCGGGGCCATGGCCGACCCCGACGCGGACGCCGGCCGCGAGCGCGCCGTCCGCGCCTTCGCCTCCTGGGCGGCCCGCCTGCCCGCGCCCGACGACGCCGCCCTCCTCGCCAACGCGCTGGAGGACCTGATCGCCTCCGACCCGGGGATCGTGCACGTGGAGCAGGCCGCGCGCCGGCTGGGGGTCTCGGTGCGCGGCGTCCAGCGCCTCGCGCGGCGCCACGTGGGGCTGCCGCCGCTGACGATCATCCGCCGCTACCGCCTCCAGGAGGCGGCCCAGCGGCTCCGGGAGGACCCCGCGGCGACGGTCGCGCGCGTGGCCGCCGACCTCGGCTACGCCGACCACGCCCACCTCTGCGCCGACTTCCGCACGATCCTGGGGTTCACGCCGCGGGAGTACCGGGACGGCGGGGGCGCGCCCGCCGGCGAGGCGCGGTAGGGCGGGGCCGTCCCCGCCGACGGGGCACCGGAGGGCAAAGGCGCATCCACCGGCGAAATGCGGGACGGCGGGACCGTTCCCCCGGGCGGGGCGCGGGAGGGCCACTCACCCCCGGTCGTACGCCGGAGCCTCGTCGAACACCGCGCGGGCCGAGGTGACGAAGGCGTCCAGCTTGCGGGTCATCCGGTGGCGGCTCGGGATGACGGCGACGACGCCGAGCGGGGCGTATTCGCCGTCGAGCTCGGCCGCGCTGTAGGCGATGCCCTCGTAGCTCGTGGTCTGGCGCGTGCGCTGGGTCAGCAGCGAGTACCCGACCCCGCGCGCCACCAGCCCGCGCAGGACCTCGTAGTTCCCGGTCCGGTGCCGCACGTCCGGGGAGAGCCCCTCCGAGGCGAACAGCGAGAGGAAGTACTGGTCCGCCGGCTCGAGGCCGAAGAGGATGAAGGGGTCCGCCGCGAGGTCCGCGAGGGCGACGACGCCGCGGCCCGCGAGCCGGTGCCCGGGCGGCAGCAGCGCGTACGGCGGGATGGACCCCAGCTGCGTCGAGTGGCCGATCTCCGACAGGTCGTCCTTGAACCGGTAGTCGTAGAGGACGATGACGTCGTGGGCCCCCAGCGTCATGCCCTGCAGCAGCTCGCTGCGGGACCCCTCCTCGAACCGCACCCGCACGTCCGGGTACCGCTCGGCGAAGTCGGCCACGATCCGGGGGATCAGCAGGGGCGCGATGGTCGAGTAGCAGCCGATGTTCAGGGGCCCGGACATGTCGTCGCGCAGCTTCGCGGCGTTGGCCTCCAGGTCGGCGGCCTCCCGCAGCAGGTGCCGGGAGCGGCCGAGGACCGCCTGCCCCTCGCGGGTCAGCGAGAGCCCCCGGGCGTGGCGGACGAAGAGCTTCACGCCGAGCTGCCGCTCGAGGTCGGCGATCGCGTTGGAGACCGCCGACTGGGACATGAACAGATGCTGGGCGGCCGCGGTGACCGTGCCGTGCTCGGCGACGGTCTCGAAGTACTCGAGCTGCCTCAGGGTGATGACCATGGCCTCTGCATCTCCTCGCCGCTAGACCGGACGGCGCCGGGCGGGGGCGGCGCCCCGGCCGAACGGCTCCACGTCCACAGTAGCGACCGGGGCGGCGTCGGGCCCGGCCGGGAGTCGTCCGGCCGGGAGTCGTCCGGCCGGGCCCGCCCTCCGGGTCACCTCCGGCTGCCGACCGCCGGGGTCGAGACCGTGTCGGAGTCGTGCAGGAGGTTCACGCCCCGGGTCTCCGGGATCGTCGCGACGGTCACCAGGCCCACGGCCCCGACCACGATGAGCGTGAAGGCCGGCACCATCTGGTTCCCGGTGACCCCGATGAGCCAGGTGTTGACGTAGGGGAGGGTCCCGGCGAAGAAGGCGCCCGCCACGCTGTAGGCCATGGACAGCCCGCTCTGCCGCGTCCGGGTCGGGAAGAGCTCCGCCACGGTCGAGGCGTGCGTGCCGAGGATCAGGGCGAGGATCGCCGCGAGCCCGAACGTGGAGAGGAAGCCGGCCACGACGGTGCCCTGGTGCATGTAGGCGAACAGGGGGTAGGCCAGCAGGACCAGGAGCACCCCGGCGGCGAGGAGTACGGGCTTGCGCCCGAACCGGTCCGAGGCGATGCCGCTCAGGGGGATGATGGCGATGGCCGTGAGCGAGGCGACCGCGGAGAGCACCGCCGCCTGCCCGGCCGGCAGCCCCACGAGCTGCTCCTGGTAGGTGATGAGGTAGACGAGCACGACGTAGAACGTGCAGTTCATGAAGATCTCGATGCCCACGGTCTGCAGGAACTGCTTCCCGTTGGACCGGAACACCTCGCGGATGGGGGCCGCGGAGACGGTCTCGAGCTCCTGGAGCGCCTGGTACTCGGGGGTGTCCTCGATCTTCATCCGGATGTACAGCCCCACCAGGGCCAGCGGCACCGTCATCAGGAAGGGGATGCGCCAGGCCCACCCCTCGACCTGGTCCGGGGTGAAGACGACGAACATGCCGGCCACGACCATGGAGGCGAGCAGGAACCCCAGGACCGAGCCGAACTCGATCCACGAGCACCCGAAGCCGCGCCGCTTGGGCGGGGAGAACTCGGCGAGGAAGGCCGCCGCGGAGCCGAACTCGCCGCCGGCCGCGATCCCCTGGATGACGCGGGCGACGACGAGCAGGATCGGCGCCCAGATGCCGATCGTCTCGTAGGAGGGGATCAGTCCCAGCAGGAGCGTCCCGGCCGCCATCGTGACGATGACGATCGACAGGGTCCGCTTGCGCCCGAGCGTGTCCCCGAGGTGGCCGAAGAGGACCGAGCCGAGGGGCCGCACGAAGAAGGCGATCGCGAAGACGGCGAAGACCGAGAGAAGCGCGGCCGTGTCGTCCTGCTGCGGGAAGAAGATGTGGGCGATCGTCGTCGCCAGGTAGGCGTAGATCGCCCAGTCGAACCAGTGCACCAGGACGCCGATGGCGCCGGCGACGACGTTCTTGCGGAGCCCCTTCCGGGTGCTCTGGTGGCTCGTGCCTGCCACGTCGCTCATGCGTCCTCCTCATGTCCGGCCCGGGGGCCTGCGGTTCGTTGGGAACCCACGTTAGGGCTGTGAGCTGCTCCACCACCATTGACTTATTCAGATGGACCCATCGAAGAAACGCATACCGTGAAGGGCCGGTTTCGGGCAGGTAAAACCTCGCCGGGAGGGGTGCGGACGAGGTGCTGGGAGGGGGCAGGCAGGGCACCCGGAGGGGTGGGGCGGCGCACCGGGAGGGGTGCGGGCGGCGCCCCGGCAGGTGCCGGGAAGGCCCCGGACAAGGCCCCCGAGCCCGGGGTCAGCCGGAGGCCGCTGGGCCGTCCCCGAGGGCCTCGCGGCAGGCGTCCACGAAGGCCTGGCCCTTGCGGGAGAGCCGCTCGCCCCGGCGGTGGGCCACCCCGACCCGCAGCGTGGAGCGCGCGTCGGAGATCGGGACCCGCACGATCCGCCGGCCCTCGTTGGTGAGGTCGTGGGCCGGCGTCTGGTTCAGGATCGTGTAGCCGTGCCCGCGGGCCACCATGGAGCGGACCACCTCGAAGTTCTCGAACCGCTGGTGGACCTCGGGGCGCAGCCGCGCGTCGTGGAAGATCGAGAGGAAGTAGTTGGCGCTCTTGCCCATGTCCAGCAGGATCAGCGGCAGGGCGGCCAGCTCCCCCAGGGTCACGGCGTCCCGTCGCGCGAGCGGGCTGCCCTCCGGCAGCGCCGCGTAGAGCGGGGCCTCGCTGAGCCGCAGGAGGTCGATGTCCCGGCCGTAGTCGAAGCTGTAGGTCAGGACCGCCTCCATCTCCCGGCGGAGGAGCAGCTGCTCGACCTCGTCGCCCGTGACCTCGCGGATCCGCACGTCCAGGGCGGGGTAGGCGGAGGTGAGCCGCTCGTGGATCTCGGGGAGCCAGAACGGGGCCAGCGTGGTGAAGCACCCCGCGGTCAGGGCGCCGGAGAGCCGCTCGGACCCCAGGGTGTCCACGGCGTCGTCCACCGCGGCGAGGATCCCCAGGGCGGAGGCGTAGAAGGCGCGGCCCCGCTCGGTGAGCACGACGCCGCGGGAGCGCTGCCGCAGCAACAGCTCGCAGCCGACGGCGGACTCCAGCTGCGCGATCGCCGCCGAGACGGCCGACTGCGCGACGTACAGCTCCGCCGCCGACGCCGTCATGGAGCCGAGCTCCGCGGTCCGCACGAAGTACCTGAGCTGACTGAGGGTCAGTCCGTCCCGGGGTCCCGCCATGTCCGATCACTCCCTCCTCGGCCGCGATGCCGCGGGCCTCGCCGCGCACCCGCCACGAGCACACATCCGTTTCGTTGATGTTTCGCCGAATTTTACATCTGTTTTTTCGATGGACCTCCGCACTTTCAACTATTTGAATCCCCACGGCGGCCGGGCCGAGACTGATGAGCACCCGGACCGCCCCCGCGGCGACGGCCACCGGCAGGAGACCCTTCCCACCGGCGTCGTCCCACGCTGCGGTCCCGGCACACTCTCCTCGCGGCCCGGCGGGGTCACGGACTCACGGAAGCGGGGATCGAAGGATGTCGCATCAGGAAACCGAGGTGCTCGTCGTCGGCGCGGGCCAGGCCGGCGTGGCGATGAGCGAGCACCTGAGCGCCCGCGGCGTGCCGCACCTCGTGCTGGAGCGGGACCGCATCGCCGAGCGCTGGCGCACCGGCCGCTGGGACTCCCTGGTGGCCAACGGCCCCGCCTGGCACGACCGCTTCCCCGGCCTGGAGTTCGACGGCGTCTCCCCCGACGGGTTCGCGACGAAGGACCAGGTCGCGGACTACTTCGCCCGGTACGCCGAGATGATCGGCGCGCCCATCCGCTGCGGCGTCGAGGTCACCTCGGTGCGGCGACTCCCGGGCCGGCCCGGCTTCCGCGCGGAGACCTCCGAGGGGACCGTGGACGCGCGCTACGTCGTGGCGGCCACCGGGCCCTTCCAGCGGCCGGTCCTGCCCGCCGTCGTCCCGCCCGAGGCGGGGCTGCACCAGATCCACTCGAGCGACTACCGCAACCCCGCACAGCTGCCCGAGGGCGCGGTCCTGGTCGTGGGGGCGGGCTCCTCCGGGGTGCAGATCGCGGACGAGCTGCACCGGGCGGGGCGCCGGGTGTACCTCGCCGTCGGGCCGCACGACCGCCCGCCCCGCCGCTACCGCGGCCGCGACTTCGTTTGGTGGCTCGGGGTCCTGGACAAGTGGGAGGCCTCGGCGCCCCCGCAGGGCGCGGAGCACGTCACGATCTCCGTCAGCGGCGCCCGGGGCGGGCACACCGTGGACTTCCGCTCGCTCGCCGCGAGCGGCATCCAGCTGCTCGGCCGCGCGACCGGCTACGCCGACGGGACGCTGCGCTTCGCGGAGGACCTGGGCCGGAACATCGCTCGCGGCGACGCCGACTACCTCTCCCTCCTCGAGGAGGCCGACGCCTACGTCGAGCGCAACGGCCTCGACCTCCCCGAGGAGCCGGAGGCCCACCGGCTGGCCCCGGAACCGCCGTGCGTGACCGACCCCCTCCTCGAGCTCGACGTCGCGGAGGCCGGCCTCGCCTCCGTCGTCTGGGCCACCGGCTACGCGGTGGACTACGGCTGGCTGGAGGTCGACGCCGTCGACGAGCGGGGCCGCCCGCGGCATCAACGCGGCGTCTCCTCGGAGCCGGGCGTGTACTTCCTCGGGCTGCCGTGGCAGTCCCGCAGGGGCTCGAGCTTCATCTGGGGCGTCTGGCACGACGCCCGCTACATCGCCGACCACATCGAGATCCAGCGCGGGTACCAGCGGTACAGCCCGGCGGAGGCCGAGCAGCGCCGGCCCGCGCGGAGCGGCGCGCGGGCCTGAGCCCGCGGACCGGCCGCGACAGTCCCGACGACGACATCTCCGACCCCATCCCCGACGACAGCACCACCAGAGGAAGAAGGCACCCGATGAAGCACACGCGCATCCGCCCGTTCAACACCCAGGAGACCTACCCGGAGCAGAACCTGGACAACGACCTGTGCCAGGCGGTCGTCGCCGGGGGCACGGTCTACCTCCGCGGCCAGATCGGCCAGGACCTGGACACCCGCGAGTCGGTGGGCGTGGGCGACGTCGAGGCCCAGGCCGAGAAGGCCATGGCCAACATCGCGCTCCTCATGGAGGAGGCCGGCGGGACCCTCGAGGATCTCGTCAAGGTGGTCGTCTACCTGACGGACATCCGCTACCGGGAGCCGGTGTACCGGGTCATGGGGCGGTGGCTGAAGGGGGTCTACCCGGTCTCCACCGGGCTGGTCGTGGATGCGCTGGCACGTCCCGAGTGGCTGGTCGAGATCGACGCGACGGCCGTGCTCTCGAACGGGGAGCGGTCATGACCTTCAGCATCGCGGGGACCGACGGCCGCGGCCGGTTTGGCATCGCCGTCTCCTCCTCGTCCCCGGCGGTCGCGGCCCGCTGCGCGCACCTGCGGGACGGCGTGGGGGCCGTGAGCTCCCAGAACATCACCGACCCGCGGCTGGGCGGGGCGCTCCTGGACCTCCTCGAGGAGGGGCTGGGCGCCCAGGAGGCCCTGGACCGCGTGGTCACCCGGGAGGGGACCGCGTCGTTCCGCCAGCTCGTGGTGCTCGACCGGCGCGGCGGCTCCGCGGTCTTCAGCGGGGCCGGCACCCTGGGCACGCACGGAGGCGCGAGCGCCGGGGGCGAGGACGCAGGCGCGTGCGTGAGCGCCGGCAACATGCTGGCGCACGACGGCGTCCCCAAGGCGGTCTGCGAGGCCTTCGAGCGGACCGGCGGCGAGCTCGAGACCCGCCTGGTGGCCGGGCTCCGCGCCGGGCTGGACGCCGGGGGTGAGGCCGGTCCGGTCCGCTCCGCCGGGGTCTCCGTGGTCTCCGGCCACGGCTGGCGGGACACGGACCTCCGGGTCGACTGGCACGAGGACCCCGTCGCCGAGCTCGAGCGGCTCCTCCAGGTCTGGCTCCCCCAGCGGGAGGACTACGTGGTCAGGGCCCTGGATCCGGCGGCGTCGGCGGGATACGGGGTGCCCGGCGATGACCGCTGACCCGCACGCCCGCACGGCTGCCCCCGCCCCGCGCCCGGACGACGACGCCGCCGCCCGCTCCCGCGTCCTCGCGAGCATCGCGTCCGCGGCCCCCGCGCTGACCGACCTCTCGGAGCGCCTCCACGCGCACCCCGAGGTCGCCTGGCAGGAGCACCGGGCCGCGGCCTGGACGGCGGAGGCCCTCGCGGGGCACGGGTTCGAGGTCACGACGTCATACCTCGGCTTCCCGACGGCGATCCGCGCCCGCCTCGGCACGGGCCGCCGCCGCGTCGGGCTCATGGCGGAGTACGACGCGCTGCCCGGGCTCGGCCACGCCTGCGGGCACAACATCATCACCGCGGCCTCGGTGGGGGCGGCCGCGGCGTTGGCCGGGTTCGCGGAGGAGCGCGACCTCACGGTCGAGGTCTACGGGACGCCGGCCGAGGAGGGCGGGGGCGGGAAGATCGAGCTGCTGAAGAAGGGCGCCTTCGCGGGGCTCGACCTCGCGCTCATGGTCCACCCGAGCCCGGTCGACTGGGCGGAGGCCCGCCCGTTCGCCGTCTCCCACAGCCACATCGAGTACCGCGGCCGGTCGGCGCACGCCGGCGCCTACCCGGACCGCGGGGTGAACGCCAACGACGCGTTCCTCATCGCCCAGACGTCGCTGGGGCTGCTGCGCCAGCAGCTCCCGCCGGACACGCGGGTGCACGGCATCCAGACCACCGGCGGCCAGGCGCCCAACGCGATCCCGGACCGCACCGACGGCCGGTGGTACGTCCGGGCGGGCACGCTCGCGGAGCTCGAAGGCGTCCAGGCGCGCGTGGAGCGCTGCTTCCGAGCGGGCGCCCTGGCCACCGGGTGCGAGCTGACGATCACCCCGGAGTCGGAGCCCTACGCGGAGTTCCGCACCGAGCACCGAGCCCTCGAGATCTACCAGCGGCAGGCCGAGTCGCTCGGCCGCCGCTTCGACGCCCCGCCCGAGCACGCGACCATGAACCGCGCCTCGACGGACATGGGCAACGTCTCGCAGGTCGTGCCCGCGATCCACCCGTACATCGGGCTCGGCTGCTACCCGGCCGCCAACCACCAGCCCGACTTCGAGGCGCACTGCGTCGGCGAGGCCGCGGACCGCGCCATCGCCGACGGCGCGGCGGCGCTCGCCCTCACGGCCCTCGAGTACCTCGGGGAGCCGGAGGGCTGAATAGCCCCCGGGGCCCAAGTCGACGGGCCCCGGGCGAATCGCCCCGCGAAGGCCGCCCCGCAGCTCAGACCCGCTTCCCCGCCGTCGGCCCCGGCCTGAGCGAGTAGATCTCCTCGATCCGGACGAGCACCGCGGCCTTCGGCGGCGCCCCGCCGCGCCCCCGGGCGAACTCGGCGGCCTCCTCCAGCACGGGCCCCTCCTCGTGGACCTCCGCGCGGCCGAGGAAGCGGTAGCCGTCCGGCGCCTCGCGGTCGATCACCGCGACGGCCACGCGCGAGCCCGAGCGGATGTTCTCCAGGTGCCGGCCCGCGGTGTTCTCGTTGAAGATCAGCGTCGAGTCGTCGTAGACGCGCAGCGTGCGCTTCGGCCCGATGTTGGGCGTCTCGGCGTCGGTCACGGTCGCGAGGACCGGCAGCTGCGCGGCCAGCAGCTCCTTCATCTCGGGCGTCAGGGTCTGGCTCACGGGCTCTCTCCTTGCGGTCGGGCGTCAGGCGGTCCCAGGACGGGACCGCGGGGTGCCCCGGGGGCATGTCCACCGGGCGCCCGACGTCGCCCCCGGGAGGCTTCCGACGGGCGCCCGGCGGATGGTGCGCCGCCCACTCGGATCTCCCCTCGATGCCGACCGGACGGCACCCCCGGGCACCGCCTCCACCCTAAGTACGTTCCAACGTACTTTGCAAGACAGGCACGACGTAGATTAAACGAGCCGTCCATGATAGAACCATATCTGGTGCCTCTCATCGGAGACGGCACAACATGTAGTAGTCGTCATCGAGGGGGACGAGTGCCTTGAATCGACCGTCAGCAGTCATGGAACGCCCCGGGACCGCCCTGCGCGAGATCCCGCCGGAGGAGTGCCCGGACCTGGTGTACTTCTCCAGCGCCTCGGGCAACACCCGCCGCTTCGTGGAGCGCCTCGCCCGCCCGGCGGCCCGCATCCCGCTGCGCCCGCGCCGCGAGGGCCGCATCCGGGTCACCCGCCCCTACGTGCTCGTGGTCCCGACCTACGGCGGCGGCGAGCGCGCCGGCGCCGTCCCCAAGCAGGTCGGGGCGTTCCTCAACGACCCCGCCAACCGGGCCCTGCTGCGCGGCGTCATCACCTCCGGCAACACCAACTTCGGCGAGTACTACTGCCTGGCCGGGCCCCTCATCGCCGCCAAGTGCGGCGTCCCGGAGCTGTACCGCTTCGAGCTGCTGGGGACCGGACGCGACGTCGAGCGGGTCGACGCCGGGCTCGAGCGCTTCTGGGCCGGTGCGGCCGCCTCGGCCCCGGCGGCCTCACCGATCCCGCCGGCCCCACCGATCCCACCCGCCTCACCCGCCTCACCCGCCTCACCGACCTCACCGACCTCATCGACCGCCCACGGAAGGACCCGACCTTGACCCTCACGCCCCCCGCCGCGACGTCGTCGCCATCCCCCAGCGCCACCGGTTCCGATGCTTCCGGCACTTCCGGCTCCGACGCCATCGGCTCCGGCCCCGCCGCCTCCGTCCCCGGCCGCGGCGACGCCGGCACCACCCCGCAGGCCCCCGGCATCGGCGAGCGCAAGGACTACCACGCCCTCAACGCCCAGCTGAACCTCTTCGCCCCCGACGGCTCGATCCAGTTCGAGCGCGACCGCGAGGCGGCCGCCGAGTACTTCCGCCAGCACGTCATCCCGAACACGGTGCGCTTCGGCAGCCTGCGGGAGCGGATCGACCACCTGATCGAGCACGAGTACTACGAGCGGGAGTTCATCGAGGCCTACGCGTGGCCGTTCGTCGAGGCGCTGCACCGCGACGCCGCGGCCGCCCGCCACCGCTTCGCCTCCTTCCTCGGCGCGTTCAAGTTCTTCACCTCCTACGCGCTGAAGACCTTCGACGGCCGGCGGTACCTCGAGGACTTCACCGACCGCGTCGTCGCCACCGCCCTGTTCCTCGGCCGCGGCGACGAGCGGCTCGCGCGCGGGCTCATGGAGGAGATGATCTCGGGCCGCTTCCAGCCCGCGACCCCCACCTTCCTCAACGCCGGGAAGAGGCAGCGCGGCGAGCTGGTCTCCTGCTTCCTGCTGCGGATGGAGGACAATCTCGAGTCGATCGGCCGCTCCGTGAACTCCGCGCTGCAGCTGTCCAAGCGCGGGGGCGGCGTCGCGCTGCTGCTGAGCAACCTAAGGGAGGCCGGCGCGCCGATCAAGCGGGTCGAGGACCAGGCCTCCGGCGTCGTGCCGGTCATGAAGATCCTGGAGGACTCGTTCTCCTACGCCAACCAGCTGGGGGCCCGGCAGGGCGCGGGCGCGGTGTACCTGCACGCGCACCACCCGGACATCCTGCGCTTCCTGGACACCAAGCGGGAGAACGCGGACGAGAAGGTGCGGATCAAGACGCTCTCGCTCGGCGTCGTGATCCCGGACGTGACCTTCGAGCTCGCCCGGCGCGACGAGCGGATGCAGCTGTTCAGCCCCTACGACGTCGAGCGGGAGTACGGCGTCCCGCTCTCCGACCTCTCGATCACCGAGCACTACGAGGAGCTGGTGGCCAACCCGCGCATCCGCAAGAGCTCGATCAGCGCGCGCGAGTTCTTCAAGACCCTCGCGGAGCTGCAGTTCGAGTCCGGCTACCCCTACGTGCTCTTCGAGGACACCGCCAACCGCGCCAACCCGCTGCGCGGCTGGATCAACATGTCCAACCTCTGCTCGGAGATCCTGCAGGTCAACAGCCCCTCCGAGTACGACGCCGCGCTGGGCTACCGCGAGGTCGGGCGGGACGTCTCCTGCAACCTCGGCTCCCTGAACATCGCCCGCGCGATGGCCTCGCCGGACCTCGGCGCCACCGTGGAGACCGCCGTCCGCGGCCTGACCAGCGTCTCGGAGCAGACCGACGTCGACGCCGTGCCCTCGGTGGCCGCGGGCAACGCGGCGAGCCACGCGATCGGCCTGGGCCAGATGAACCTGCACGGCTACCTCGCCTCGCAGCGCATCCGCTACGGCAGCGCGGAGGGCGTGGACTTCACCGACATGTACTTCTACGCGGTGACCTACCACGCGCTGCGCGCCTCCCACCGGCTGGCCCGCGAGCGCGGCCGCGCCTTCGAGGGCTTCGCGGACTCCTCCTACGCGGACGGCTCCTACTTCGCGCAGTACCTGGAGCGCGAGTGGGCGCCGGCCACCGAACGGGTGCGGGAGCTCTTCGACGACGCCGGCGTGTGCCTGCCGACGCGGGCCGACTGGAAACGGCTGCGGGACAACGTCGTGCGCGACGGCATCTACAACGCCTACCTCCAGGCCGTCCCGCCCACCGGGTCGATCTCCTACATCAACCACGCGACGGCCTCGATCCACCCGATCGCCTCGAAGATCGAGATCCGGAAGGAGGGCAAGCTGGGGCGCGTCTACTTCCCCGCCCCGCACCTGGAGGACGGGAACCTCGAGTACTTCGAGGACGCCTACGAGGTGGGGTACGAGGGGATCATCGACACCTACGCCGCCGCGAGCCGGCACGTGGACCAGGGACTGAGCTGCACCCTGTTCTTCCGCGACACCGCCACGACCCGGGACATCAACCGGGCCCAGATCTACGCGTGGCGCAAGGGCATCAAGACCCTGTACTACATCCGGCTGCGCCAGCAGGCGCTGATCGGGACCGAGGTGGAGAACTGCGTGTCCTGCGCGCTGTGAGCCCGGCGCCGGGCGCGGCGGCCCTGCGACGCCGTCGCGCCCCGTGAACCATCACGCCCATCCCCCAGACCAAGACCCGAGGAGCCCCATGACCACCACCGATCCCGCGACCGAGCCCCTGCACCTCCCCTCGACCACCCCGCCCGGCTACCGCCACGACCCGGCGGCCCGGCTCCGGCCCGTCAACTGGAACCGGGTGGCCGACGAGAAGGACCTCGAGGTCTGGAACCGCCTCACCGCCAACTTCTGGCTGCCCGAGAAGGTCCCGCTCTCCAACGACCTCCCCGCCTGGCAGCGCATGAGCGAGGCGGAGCGCACCCTGACCATGCGCGTCTTCACCGGCCTGACCATGCTGGACACGATCCAGGCCACCGTGGGCGAGGTCAGCCAGATCCAGGACGCCCGGACCGAGCACGAGGAGGCCGTGTACACCAACATCGCGTTCATGCAGTCGGTGCACGCCCGCTCCTACTCCTCGGTGTTCTCCACCCTGACCAGCACCCCGGAGATCGACGCCGCCTACCGCTGGGCCGTGGGCAACGACCTGCTGCAGGAGCGCGGCAAGAAGGTCCTGCGGCACTACTACGGGACGGACCAGCTGAAGCGGAAGGTCGCCTCGACGCTGTTGTCCTCGCTGCTGCTCTACGCCGGCTTCTACCTGCCCCTGCACTTCTCGGTGCACGCGACGCTGACCAACACCGCGGACATGATCCGGCTGATCCTGCGCGACAAGGCCGTCCACGGCTACTACTCCGGGTACAAGTACCAGCGCGGCCTGGAGCAGCGCCCGGAGGCGGAGCGGGAGGAGATGCGCGCGTTCACGTTCGACCTCCTCGAGGAGCTCTACGAGCTGGAGCTGCGCTACTCGGGGGCGCTCTACGAGCCGCTGGGGCTGATGGACGACGTCGCCGTCTTCGTCCGGTACAACGCCAACAAGGCGCTGATGAACCTCGGCTACCCGGCCCGGTTCGCGCCCGAGGAGACCGAGGTCAACCCGGAGATCCTCGCCGCGCTCTCCCCCGGGGCGGACGAGAACCACGACTTCTTCTCGGGCTCGGGGTCCTCGTACGTGATCGGGACGGCGGAGGATACGCGGGACGAAGACTGGGAGTTCTGAGGGGGCAACGAGGGATCCGGGGGTCCGACGACGCGCGGGATGGGACGCGGTGCGAGGCGGCACGGCACGGCACGGCACGGCACGGCACGGCACCTCATGATGTGGCGAACTGCGGGTGACGTGACGGCCTGTGGAGTGATGCGACTCACTGCTACCCTGACAAGGTCGGACGGCCTCCCCGTCGGCGGCATCGAGGAAGGCGAGGCGAAGGCCCATGGAACCCCTGCGAAACTCCAGAGCGCGGGCGGCCGGCGTCGTCGCGGCCGGCGCGGTGCTGGCGCTGCTGATCTCCTCGTGCTCCTCGGACGGCTCGGGAGACGGGACGGAACCCTCGGCGACGGGGTCGATGTCGGCCACGGCGTCGCCATCGGAGACGTCGTCGGCCACGGAGAGCCGGGCCGCCACGGCGTCGGCCTCCGCCTCACCGGGGCCGTCCGGGACGACACCGGGCGCGACGCCGACCGGCCCGGTCGTCGCCGAGCGGGACGAGCCCCTGGTCCAGCGCGTGAGCTACCCGGTCCGGGGGACCGCGGATCCGAGCCAGAACTGGGGCGACCTGTACCTGCCGGCCGGGAAGCACGCCGAGAAGTCGGTCCCGCTGGTGGTCCTGATCCACGGCGGCTCGTGGCAGGACCAGGCGGGGGCGAAGGACTTCGAGTCGTACGCGGAGTCGCTGGTGGACCGCGGCATGGCGGTCTACAACATCGAGTACCGCCGCGTGGGGTCCGGGGGCGGTTGGCCGACGACGTTCACCGACGTCGCCTCCGCCCTGGACTTCGTCCCGGAGCTGAGCCGGCAGCACCCGGAGTTCACGACCGACGACGAGCTGGTGGTCGGCCACAGCGCCGGCGCGCAGCTGGCCATGTGGTCCGGGACCCGCGACTCGGCGGAGGAGCACGAGCTCGGGGCGCACCCGAAGTTCGTCCCCACGCGCGTCGTCTCACTGGCCGGGCCGCTCGACATGGTTTACGCCGCGGAGCACGGGGACGACCGCATCGAGAAGGTCCTCGGCGGCACCCCGCAGCAGGTCCCGGAGCGCTACTCCGACGTCGACCCGATCCAGAACATCGACACCACGCTCCCGGTGGTGGCCATCCACGGGACGAAGGACACCACGGTCGCCCCGGAGAACTCGCGGCGGTACATCGACGCCGTCACCCAGCAGGGCGGGCAGGGCAGCCTGCACCTGATGGACGGTGAGGACCACGGCTCGCTGATCGACGCGAAGTCCTCGCACTACGACGAGATCCTGGACCTCATCGACCAGACGGCGGACGCGCCGGTGGAGCGGGTGGCGAGCGCCTCGGCGACACCGGGCGGCTGAAGCCCGACCCGGAGTGTGACGTCAGTTCTTCAGCATTCCCACCGAGACATTACCGGGAAGTATACTCATCGTTTGTGATTTAGGTCATAATCTACTCATGAGCTTCGCAGACGGCATCCAGGACCTCGTCACCAAGATCCGCAGACAGCGCGCGTCGATCCAGACGGAGGAGGCGACGAAGAACGCCTTCGTCATGCCCTTCATCTCGCGCGTGCTGGGGTACGACGTCTTCAACCCCCTCGAGGTGGTTCCCGAGTTCACGGCGGACCACGGCACCAAGAAGGGCGAGAAGGTCGACTACGCGATCATGCGCGACGGCGAGGTGCAGATCCTCATCGAGTGCAAGCACATCGGCGACGGCCTGAACATCAAGCACGCGTCGCAGCTGTTCCGCTACTTCTCCGTCACCAACGCGCGGATCGCCATCCTGACCAACGGTCAGGTCTTCAACTTCTACACCGACCTGGACGCGCCCAACATCATGGACGAGCGCCCCTTCCTGGTCCTGGACCTCCTGGACATCGACGAGAGCATCCTCCCCGCCCTGGAGAAGCTGACGAAGGAGACGTTCAGCCTCGACTCCGTCATCAGCTCGGCGGAGGAGCTCATGTACGTCAGCGCCCTTAAGCGGGAGCTGGCCGGCGAGTTCAAGGAGCCCTCCACCGAACTGGTCAAGATGCTGATGTCCAGGGTCTCCGACCGGCGCGGGACGGCGGACAACCTCCGCGAGTTCCGGGACCTGGTGGGCAAGGCGACGAAGCAGTACCTCAAGGAGCAGGTGAACGAGCGGCTCAAGACCGCACTGGGGGACTCCGAATCCGTCCCCCTCGTGAGCAGCGAGACGGAGGCGGTAGCTCCCGAGCAGACGCCCGTCGATGAGGACCCGGTCCCGCCCGCCCCGATTCCCGAGATCAACACCACCGAGGAGGAGATCGCCGGCTACCAGATCATCAAGGCCATCGCCTGCAGCGAGGTGAAGGCGCATCGCATCACCCCGCGGGACAGCAAGACCTATTTCGCGGTGCTGCTCGACAACAACAACCGACGCGCCGTCGCTCGCCTGCACTTCAACGGCAAGTCCAAGAAGTACCTCGGGATCCTTGACGAGGAAAAGAACGAGACGAAGCACCTCATCGAGGACCTGGACGACATCTACCGCCACGCGGAGGACATCCGCGACGTCGTGCGGAGGCTCGACCCGGAACGCGTGTGATGCCCGAGGCTCTCACTTCGGGGTGAAGGCCGCTCCTCCTGCCGAAGGAGATCCGGGCGGCAGACGATCGGCGGCAGCGGCCCGAACCGCAGACCACCGACGTCCGCAACCCGGACCCCCTGCGTGCCTATCGCGTGGTGTACCCCCCATTGGCGAAGATCGTCTGCCCGGTGATCCACCACCCCTCCGAGGCGAGGAAGCGCACGATCGGCGCAATGTCCTCGATCCGGGTCAGCTGGTTCCCCATGGCCTGGGACTTGTGGAACTCCACGCGCTCGGGGGTCTCCTGGCCGTAGAAGAACGGGGTGTCCATCGGGCCGGGCGCCACCGCCGTCACCGAGATGCCGCGGGGCGCGAACTCCTTCGCCGCGGCGCGCGTGAAGTGCTCCACCGGCGACTTCCCGCCCGCGTAGGTGGAGTAGCCATCGGTGAACGCCGCCAGCAGCGCGGTCACGACCGTGACGATCTTGCCGCCGTCGGCCAGATGCCGCCCCGCCTCCTGGATGAAGAAGTACGCGGCCTTGGAGTTGATGTCGAACATCGCGTCGTACTCCTCCTCGGTGGTCTCCGCGATGGGCTTGCGCAGCACCCTGCCCACGGTGTTCACCGCGACGTCGAGGGGCCCGATCGCCGACTCCGCGTCGTCGAACAGGCGCGCGAGGTTCGCGGGGACCGTGAGGTCGCCCTGGAAGATCGCGCCCCGGACGCCGGCGGCCTCGACCGCGGCCAGCGTCTGCTCGGCGTCGGGCCGGCTGGACTCGGAGTTGAAGTGGATCGCCACGTTCGCCCCGGCGTCGGCCGCCTGCCGGGCGATCAGGCCGCCCAGGTTCTTCGCCCCACCGGCGATGAGAACGTTCTTGCCCTTGAGCGTGTGCTCGGTCATGGCTCCTCCTACATATCGTCGATATATCAGCGTATATAGCTGATATGTGAGTACTGTAGCAGTATGACAGAGCGTGAGGGAACCGGTACACGGGAACGGCTGATCGCCGCGGCGGCCGACCTGATCGCCGCCTCCCCCGGGGAGGACTTCTCCCTCCGGGAGGTCTGCGACGCCGTCGGCGTGAAGATGCCGACGCTGTACCACTTCTTCGGGTCCAAGCAGGGACTGATCGACGCGGTCGTGGAGCGCGGTTTCGACCTCTACCTGTCGGAGAAGTCGGCCATGGAGTCCTCGGGGGACCCGATCCAGGACCTCCGGGCCGGCTGGGACGCGCACGTGACGTTCGGGCTCGCGCACCCGGGCTTCTACACGCTGATGTACGGCAAGGTGCGGCCGGGGTACTCGCCGGCGGCCCAGTCGCGGCCCAGCCGGATCCTGGGCGAGCTCACCGCGCGCGCCGCGGAGCAGGGCCGCCTCGCCGTCGACCCCCGTCAGGCGGCCGCCCACGTCCTCTCGACCAACATCGGGGTGACGCTGCGGCAGATCATCCTCGCCGAGGCCGACCCGGCGCTCTCGGCGAGCGTGCGCGAGGGCGTGATCTCCGCGATCACCGGCGGCGGCGCGGGCTCCCCGCACGACGCCGTCGGCGCCGTCGTCGAGCAGGCCGCGGCGCACCCGGAGGTCCTGGGCGCGTCCGAGACCCGGCTGCTGATCGAGTGGCTGCGGCGGCTGAGGGAGGGCGCGCCGGGACGGGACCGGGACGACGCGGCCGCGAGCCCGGCGGGACCCGCAGCGGAATAAGCCGCCCCGGGGCGAGGTTCACTGAGCAGAGAACCACGCTCCCAGGAGGCAGGACATGACGCAGGGCCGCAAGAGGATCGGTTTCCTCTCCTTCGGGCACTACCGGGACGTCCCCGGGGCCCGGGTGGCCACCGGCGGCGACTCGCTCCGGCAGCACGTCGACCTGGCCCAGGCCGCCGAGGAGGTCGGCTTCTCGGGGGCGTGGCTGCGCGTGCACCACTTCGAGCACTCGCTGACGGCCCCCTACCCGCTGCTCTCGGCCATGGCCGCCCGGACCACCACGCTCGAGGTGGGGACCGGCGTCGTCGACATGCGCTACGAGAACCCGCTCTACTCCGCCGAGCTGGCCGCCGCGACCGACCTGATCAGCGGCGGGCGCCTGCAGCTGGGCATCAGCCGCGGCTCGCCCGAGCAGGCCGTGGACGGGCAGGCGGCCTTCGGGTACGAGCTGCCGGCGGGGCGCACGTGGGCCGAGGAGGTCGGCGAGCGCACCGACCGCTTCCTGGCCGCGGTCGCCGGCGAGCCGATGGCCCGCTCCGCCCGCGCGGGGGCCGAGGGCGCGCCCACCCTCCGCGTGGAGCCGCACTCCCCCGGCCTGCGGGAGCGCATCTGGTGGGGCGCCGGCAAGGTCGCCACCGCCGACTACGTGGCCGAGAAGGGCATGAACCTGCTCAGCTCGACGCTGCTCCTCCAAGACGACGGCCGCCCCTTCCACGTCCAGCAGGCGGACCAGATCCGCCGGTACCGCGCGGCGCGGGCGGACGACGCCGGCCTGGCCGCCGTGACTCGCAGCGCCTTCCCCGTGACCACCGAGTGGGACGAGCGGTACTTCGGATTCGCCGGCGAGTCGTCGGACTCCGTGGGGTACCTGGACGGCAGCTCGGCCCGCTCGGGGCCCACCGTGGCCGGGCCGCCGGAGTCCGTGGCCCGGAGCCTGCTCGCCGACGAGGCGGTCCAGGAGGCCGACTACGTCCTCTTCGCCCTGCCCAGCCAGCTCGGCACCGACTACAACGCGCACCTGCTCGGCAACATCGCCGACGTCGCGCGGGAGCTGGGGTGGCTCGCGCCGCGGATGTGATTTGTCCTCACGCCCTACCCCGAGTCCCCTCGCCTCCGCCGCTCGATGTTCAGCTCGATGATCTGCGCGGTCTCGGGCGCGATCCCGTCCAGCGTCACGGCACCGAAGGTCCGGCGGTAGGAGACGGCCTTGAACGCGCTGACGACGCCGGTCAGGAACAGCACGGCGCCCAGCGCGAGCACCACGGCCTCCGCGCCGCCGACGCTGCTGTGCGGCTCCGCGATCAGCCACGCCAGGACGAGGCACAGCAGGCCCACGATCCTGGTCGACCACGAGAGGTTCCGCCACCGGTCCTGGCGCTGCCGGAGGGACTCGACGAGATTGGCCTGCATCTCCGCGTCGTGGGCGGCGAACATCCGATGGGCGGTGAGGGGACGGCGCTCGGCGCGCAACTGCGCCAGGGCCGCGCGCAGCCGTTCGGCCCCCTCATCGGTGAGGTCCGGATCTACCCCGTACGAGTGGCGCATGGTGACTTTCTGCCGAGGACAACGTGCCGGACCACAATGTAACCCACACCGCCGCGGGGTGGCAGACCCGCCTCACCAGGTGGGAAGCGGCCCGCCGACCGCTCAGCCGCCGGCCCCGGCGTCGTCCCTCCGCCGCCCCGCGTACACCCCCAGGATGACGAAGCCCAGCACGGCCCACACCAGCCCGATCAGCAGCGCGACCGGCGAGGAGTTCGCCAGCACGACGGCGAGGATCACCGCCCCGACCACCGGGATCACCACGTGCCGCAGCACCGACGGCGCCCCGCCCCGCCGCTTGAGCATGAAGTAGGTCAGCACCGACACGTGCACCATGATGAACCCGACGAGCGCGCCGACGTCGACGATGGAGACCACGACGTCGAGCCCGTCCGAGCGCGTGGCGGCCCACCCCGCGACGACGATGTTGCCGGTCGCCGCCACGAGCACGCCCACCAGCGGCGCCCCCGTCTTCCCGGAGACCCGCGAGAAGACCCGCGGGATCGCCCCCGAGCGCCCCATGTCCATGAGGATGCGCGAGGCCGCCGACTGCCCCACCAGCGCCGCGAACGCCCCGCCCGCGGCTTTCGCGAGCGCGAGTAGCCAGTACAGGAAGGGCGAGATCGCCGAGTCGACGGTGTCGTAGTACGCCCCGCCCTGCAGCGAGGGGTCGGCCTGCAGCTGCTCGGTGGTGTACGGGCTCAGCAGCGAGCCGACGTAGGTCTGGGCCATGAAGAGGAAGCCGGCGACGACGAGGCAGACCAGCGTCGCGCGCCCGATCACCCGGTGCCCGCCCTTGGTCTCCTCGGCGAAGGTGGCCAGCGCGTCGAAGCCGAGGTAGGAGAGCACCGCCGCGGAGACCGCGCCCAGCACGAGGTGCCAGGAGATCCCGGCGTCGCCCCCGGTCAGCGGGTCCAGCCAGCCGCGCACTGGCCCGCTGGTCGCGAGCACCCAGGCGCCCGCGGCGAGCACCATCAGCAGCACCACCACCTCGATCACCACCACCGCCGTGGAGACCCGCGAGGTCACCTTGACCCCGGAGAGGTTCAGCGCCGTGGTCACCACGACCGCCAGCACCACGAACACCCACACCGGGACCTGCGGAAACAGCGAGTTCAGCGCGATCCCGGAGAACAGGTACGCGACCGAGGGGATCAGCACGTAGTCCAGCAGCACCATCCACCCGGACATGTACCCGGTGCGCCGCCCGATCGCCTCGCTCGCGTAGGCGAACACGCTGCCGGCGCGCGGCACGGCTCGGGACATGACGGCGTAGCTCGACGCCGTGAGCGCCATCGCCAGCGTCGCCACCAGGTACACCAGGGGCACGACGCCGCCCGACTTGGCATCCAGCGTCCCGAAGACCCCGACCGCGGCCGCGGGCCCGATGAACACCAGGCCGTAGGCGACGAGCTGGTGGAAGGAGATCTCCCGGCGCAGACCCGGCTCCGCGACGGAGCCGGCCTGATCATGTGAACGGACCATGAGGCGATCTTAGGCCCGTGACGTGGGGAAGGGGATCCCCGGTTCGCTGGGGGCACGGGGCGCGTTCACGGTGCGCATGCCGTGAACGCACCTCACGGGGGGGTGATCACCATGAGGCGGCCACTACTCGCCGCGCGCCCCCGCTCCTACCGCCCGGCGCTGCTCGCGCGAGCCTAGCGCGCGAGCTGGTAGACCCGCTGGCGGGTCACCCCGAGCACGCGGGCGGTCTCGGCCGCGCTGTAGTGCTTGGTCTCCCGGAGCATGCTCACCGCCTCGCGCTTGCGCGCGCCCGCGTGATCCAGGGCCGCGCGCGCCGCGCGCTCCTCCTCCTCGCCTTCATCCCAGATGCGCCGGGCCTCGGCTTCGCCGTCCAGGCGCACGCTCACGCCGATGTCCTCTTCGGCAGGGCCGTCCTCGTCCCAGGCGGTGATGATCCCGCGGGCCTCCTCCTCGACCGCCGAGAGCTTCGTGGCCTGGCCGACGGCCCCGAGTGCCGGAATCTCGAAGACCCAGAAGCTCGCCTCCGGGTGCACCTCGCGGTGGGCGATCACCTCGTAGACCGTCGCGGCCTGCCGTGCTTGTGCGTCCATCACGTCCACTCCTTCGGAATCTCGACTCCCGCCCGCGCCAGCTGGGCCAGAACGCCGGGTGTGACGATACGGTGCCCGGTGGGCACCGAGATCTTCCCGGCGCCGTCCGCGCTGCCCCAGATCTCGTGGCTGCCTCTGGCGTCGCGGAGGTAACCCCAGCCCTGAGAGCGGAGGAGCTTGAGGACGTCCTTCGTCTTCTGCGGCTTCATACAGTCTCGTATATCCCCCATTGACAATCAAGGCAACCCCCTCTTGACATTATCGAGTGAAATCCCGCCTCGAGCCGTCACAGCGGCGGCGAACCCGGGCAGGCTGCCCCTGTCGTCTCGGTGGCTGAGGGCATCCACGACACTCGCCGACCCCCGACGCTGAGCCTGCGGGCTCACCCATTCCCGGCCCTCGACCACTGGGCGACAGCCGGGCCGACGTCGAGTAGCTGAGTGGCGCGGCGATGATCGATGGTCTTCACCTGCCCCGGGGGCACCTCAGACATCCAACGCCGCTCCATCGGTCAGGGAAGCCCGCGGTCGCAGACGTCAGGTGCACTCGGTTCGACGTGCTCCCTTTATGTGGTTGGACGCTGCAGCAGGTGCTCCGCGAGCCCCCGGGCAGAGGCGAGCGAGGTCGCGTCGCCGTCGAGGCCGCGGTGGGCGATGGCTCCCTCCAGCAGCAGGAAGAGGTGCTCCGTCAGCGCCTCGGGGTTTTCCGCGTCGGGGCAGTCGGCGCGGACGAGCCCCGCCAGGCGGTCGCGCACGGCCCGCTTGTGCGCGCGCACCACCCGGTAGGCGGGATGCTCGGCGGGCAGCTCGCCGGCGGCGTTGAGGAACGCGCACCCGCGCTCGGAGGACCACTCGTCATCGGCGTACGCGTCGAACACGGCCAGCGCCCGCGGCCAGGGAGCCCCCGCGATCCGCCGCTCGAGGCGTTCCCACCATCTCTGGTGACGGGCCTGGAGGTAGACCGCGACGAGGGCGTCCTTGGACCCGAAACGGTCGTAGAGGGTGCGCTTGGTGATGCCGGACTCCCGCGCGATGGTGTCCACCCCGACGGCGTGGATGCCCCGCCGGTAGAACAGCTCGGCGGCGACCTCCACGATCCGCCGCGCACCGGGCGTCAGCTCCGGCACCTTCAGCACCTCCGCGGTCTCCCCTGCTGTCATCTTCGCTCCTCTGCGTCTTGACTTCACTGATCAGTATACCTAGGCTCGACCTCAAGTTCACAGATCTGTGAAGTAAGGGGTGTTCGAGCATGAGTCAGCCGGCGATGGAGACGGAAGCCGATGGGCCGGGACTGCTGAGCAGGGGCGGGGTGCTCCGGCTGACCGGGGCGGGGCTGTCGCTGATCGCGGTCTGCTACGGGCTGGCCCGGTTCGCCTACGGCCTGTTCGTGCCGGTCTTCCGCGCCGAGTTCGACCTCGACGCGGGGACGGCCGGGGCGATCGCCTCGGGGTCGTATGCCGCCTACTGCGCCGCCATCGTCGTCTCGACCGTGCTCACCCCGTGCTTCGGCGGCCGGGCCGTGGCGGTCGCGGCCGGCGTCGTCGCCACCGCCGGGACGCTCATGATCGCGGTCGCTCCCAGTTCCCCCGTGCTGGCGGCGGGCGTGCTGCTGGCCGGGTCGAGCACCGGCGTCGCCTCGCCGCCGGTGGCCCACGCCGTCGCGCGCACCGTGGCGACGGCACGGCGGAACCGGGCGCAGACGATCATCAACGCCGGCACCGGCCTCGGGGTCGCGATCGCCGGTCCCATCGCGCTGCTGACGCACGAACACTGGCGCGCCGCGTGGCTGGTGTTCTCGGGCCTATGCGCCCTGGTCACGATCTGGACGGCGCTGTCCGTGCCGGCGGCCTCCGCGCGGGATCCTCGCACGGACGGGCTGAGGCGGGCGCTCCCGCGTCCGGCGCTTCCCCGGGGCAGCGGCCGGATGGTGGCCGCCGCCGCGGCGATGGGCGTCTCCAGCGCGGCGGTGTGGACGTTCGGCCGCGACATCCTCGTCGCCGAGGGGCGGATGAGCGAGCAGTCCTCCACGATCGCGTGGATCGTCCTCGGCGCCTTCGGCATCGCCGGCGCCGCCACCGGCGACCTCGCCGGACGCTGGGGAATCGCGAGGTCGTGGACGGCGATCATGCTCACCCTGGCCGCGGCGACCGCGCTCATTGCCGTGGCTCCGGGCAGCGTCCCCACCGCATGGGCCGCCGCGGCCGTGTTCGGTGCGGCCTACATCGGCCTGACCGGCCTGCTCCTGATCTGGGGGACGCGCCTCTATTCCGAGACGCCCGCCGCGGGCGTGGGGCTGGCGTTCCTCGTCATCGCTCTGGGCCAAGCGGGCGGGGCACCCGCCATCGGCGCGCTCGCGGAGGCGGCCGGGGCACCGGTGGCGTTCCTGGCCGCGGCTCTGGTCGCCGTCGTGGGGTGCTTCGTGCGGCCGCGGCCGTGACAGCTGCCGCGCCAATGGCGCTCCCGTCGAGACAGGCCGCGGCGCACCAGCGCCCGCCGTCTTGACGCCCCCCCACGCACCTACACATCTTGAGACGGAGAACCAATGGCCTGGTCGGCGGCTGGAAGCACCTTCATCCGCCCACTCGGATCAGTCGTAAGGATCTGACGACCCGGCGCCGTCGCAGAGGCACGGCCAGCGTCGTCGCATTGACGGATGCCTGCCGGGAGCCGACCCTGGAATGCAGGGCCATGAACATCGGCGGCCTCGGTCTCAAGCAACTGCTCACCGCTCTCGATGAAGACGCCTCCTCCCGACCCCTTCGCCAGCTGCGCACACCCGACACCTGAAGGTGGACACCATGAGCTCCCTGACGACGCCGCCCGCCTCGACCCCCGCCACCGGCTGGCGGGCCTTCTGGGAACGGGGTGGCCTGTGGAGAGCGGTCCTGGTGGCCATCACATACATCGCTCTGTACGAAGCCTTCGGCTTCGGCGCCGCCGCCCCCTTGCTCAAGGGGGTCGCCCACGACGCCGGCGACCCGCTCTCCAGCCCGTCCGGCATCCTGCTCGGCCTCGCGCTGCCGATCGCCTTCGGCAGCGTTCTGCTGATCGCCTTCGGACTGAGCCTCGGGTGGCTGCCGCGGCCCCTGTTCGGTGCCCAGCCGGTTCGTGGGAGGCGGTGGATGTGGTGCGCACCGGCGCTCGTCCTGATCCCCATCGTCTTCCACCTCATAGGGACCGACTACAGCCGGTACACGGCAGGCATCGTCGCGTCGTTGCTCTTCACCGGCCTGTTCATCGGCTTTGCCGAGGAGGTGCTGTGTCGCGGCTTCGTGGTCTCCCTCCTGCGCCGACGCGGATACGGGGAATGGGGCGTGATGGCGGTGTCCTCGCTGATCTTCGGCCTGCTCCACGCCAGCAACGCACTCGGCGGGCAGCCGATCGGCAGCGTCGTCGTGGAGGTCCTCTACGCCATTCCCTTCGGGGTGTGCATGTACATCGCGCTGCGCGTGACGGGGAACCTCGTGTGGCCGATCCTGCTGCACGCCTTCACCGATCCCACGACGATCCTCGCCAGCGGAGGAGTGGACGCCTCGGTGGCGGGGACGTCCAACATCGCGCTGGTCGTCGCCACCGCGGGGACCTTCGCCTATCTCGCCTTCGCTCTCGTGGCCGTGATCTGCACTCGAGGGCGGGCGGTAGGACGGGCCGAGGCGCCCCCGAGGGCCTCAACGGTACCCCCGGGCCCAACAACGACGTGGGCTTCACGGGATACCGGAGGCACCACAGCCCGCCGGAGGCCCCCTCGCCGCCCTGACGACCCACCGCGATGAGGGCGACGTACGTATCGCAGCGAAACGTGTGAGGTAGCGGAATCGCTTTCGTCGGGCCATACCCGTCCCGACGACGACCCAGCACCCCGGGCCGACGCACCCCGGGCCGACGCCCCGGCCGTCAGCTGGCCGGCTTCAGCCGGACCCTGCCGCCACCCCCGCCGATCCCCGCGATCCTGGGTAGCACCATCGAACGGTAGAGACCCACGAGCTCCTGCCGCTCGCGCTCGCTCTGGGCTCCGGCGATCTTCCCGGCGACGACGATCGTCGAACCGAGGATCAGCTGGGACTCCGTGTGCCTGACCTCCTCGGTGAGGCCGTCGTCGTCGCGCCGGTTGCGCACCGAGAGGAGCTTGGTCCGCACCGTGCGGAGGAACTCCGTGACGATCCCCGAGAACTCCGGGTCGAAGATGGCCTCCGACTCGAAGAGCAGCCGGAACCCCGCGTCGCGCTGCCGGGCGTAGTCGACGAAGACCATCAGGAGCGGCAGCCGCTCGGTGCTCGTGGACCGATCCATGATCAACGACCGGTCCAGGGCCGCGTCGAGGCGTTCCAGGAACTCCTGGGTGTGGGTGGCCAAGACGGCCTCGTACAGCTCGGCCTTGGAATCGAAGGAGCGGTAGAGCATCGGCTTCGAGATCCCCGCCTCGTGGGCGATGTCGTCGACGGTGATCTGGGCATAGCCCGACTCCCCGAAGCATCGAGAGGCCGCCTCCATGATCCCGCGGGCCACCTGCCGCCTGTTCGCCGTCGAGCGTTGTCCCATGTCGCGTCCTTCGTCCCACATCCACGCCCAGAGCACTCAAGGAGTTAATACTTAAGTCTGAGCTCCTGACGTGTACATGTTCGTCGTGGAGGCCCTGGAGGATGGGTCGGACCGCGGATCACGTCTGATCGCGACGATGAGCCCGAGCTGCTCCGGACTGTTCGCGTCAGCCACCCACCGGCGCCTCGCGCTCCTGCCGCGCGGCCGCACCCTGGTGCACCGGGTCCTCCGGGCTCCTCAGCGTCACGGTGAGCACCGCGCCGAGGATGTACATGCCGAAGAAGGCCCACATGATGACGCCGAGGTGCTGGTACCCGCCGAGCAGCCCGATCATCGCGGGCCCGATGAAGGAGGACAGCCCCGCCGCCAGCGTGTAGACCGCGAGGGCGCCGCGGGGGTGCGCGTCGTCGAGCCCAACGCCACCCGGTGCGAGGCGGCCCTCCGACTCGGCGCAGTCGAGGTCGCGGCGTCCGCCCAAGAGCTGGGCCGCGAGTCCTTCGACCTGGCCCTGGACGCCAGCGGGCACCCGGCGGCCATCGCCCAGGCGATCGACGGCCTGGGGCAGCGCGGGCGGCTGATCCAGATGGGCGTGGCCTCCCCCACCGCAGAGATCCCGCTGCGCCCCTACGAGGTCTTCGCCAAGGAGCTGAGCATCATCGGCTCGAACTCGCTGGCGGAGAAGTACGAGGAGTCCGCCGAGCGCATGGTGGACCTGCAGGCGGAGCTGGGCGGCCTGATCACCTCGACCTACCGCCCGGAGGACTACGCGGAGGCGCTGACGGCGGCGAAGAGCCCCACCGAGATCAAGGTGCAGATCGTCCCGTAGCCGCATCCCGTGGCCCGGCGAAGCGGCCGGGGCGCGGCGATCCGTATCGATCGACGGCTCTTGATGGACCCAGTGACGCCTCTCGCCCAACCTCCCCCGCGCCGGTCCTCGGTCACCGCTCGACGAGGATCCCGTCGTCGTCCGCATAGACCATCGCGCCGGGCCGGAAGGTCGTGTCGGCGAAGGTCAGCACGACGTCGCGCTCCCCCGATCCGGCCTTCCCGCTGCGGCGGGGATTGCTGCCCAGCGCCTGCACGCCCAGGTCGATGCCGACCAGTTCGTGCCGGTCCCGCACGGCGCCGTAGACGATGACGCCCGCCCACCCATTCTGCGAGAACCGCAGGGCCATGTTGCCGCCCAGCATCGCGCAGCGCAGCGTCCCGCCGGCGTCGACGACGAGGACCGCGCCTTCGCCGGGTTCCTCCATGATCCCCTTGAGGAGGCCGTTGTCCTCGAAGCAGCGCACGGTGCGGACGGGGCCGGAGAACTGCCGGCGCCCTCCGAGGTTCGCGAAGCTCTCGGTCACGGCGAGGCACTCGTCCCCGCGCTGGTCGTAGACGTCCGAGGTGTGGATAGTAGTCATGGTGCTCCTTGGGGGTCGGGGTGGATGAGGGGTTGGGTCAGGTGGATGCGGGAGAGGCCGGGCGGGTCGAGCCGCCGGGGCCCGGGTCGGTCAGGGCGTCGCGGGTGGTGGCGCCACAGCCAGCATCAGCATCAGCATCAGCATCAGCGAGGATCGTAGGGATGACCCCGCCGCTCTCCAAGAGAGCGCGCTCGAAGGCCGTCTCGACCGCGGCCTCGGCGAGGAATTCCTCCCGGCTCCCATCGCGCCGCAGGATCTCGACCCGGATGCGGGCACGCGGGGCGATCCGGCCCGGTGCGGCGTCGACCCGCACCCGGTCCCCCGGGGACAGGGCCGCGAGCGCCTCCCGCCATGGCGCGGGCACGACCAGGGGCAGGATGCCCATCCCGATGAGGTTCGAGCGATGGATGCGCTCGAAGCCCGCGGCGAGGACGGCCCTGACCCCGAGGATGCGCTGGACCTTGGCGGCCCAGTCCCGGGAGGAACCCATGCCGTACCTCTCTCCCGCCACGACCACCACGGACTCCCCCTCCGCGCGATAGCGAGCGGCGGCGTCCCACACGCGCATCCTCTCGCCGCTGGGACCGTGGACGGTGTGCGCCGTCGGCCCGTCGGGCGCCAGGGCGTTGCGCAGCGAGGACGCGTAGTAGGCGCCGCGCGCCATGACCTCCCAGTTGCCGCGGCGCGAGGCGAAGACGTTGAGGTCCTCCCGCTCCTCCCCCCGCTCCACCAGGAAGTCCGCGACGAAGCTGTCCCGCGGGATGGCGCTGGCCGGTGAGATGTGGTCGGTGGTGACGTCGTCGCCGAGCACCAGCAGCGGGTGCGCGGAGTAGACGCCGAGGAGGCTCCCCTGACCCGGCTCGGCGAAGGGCGGGGGACGCAGGATCGTCGAGTCCGGATCCCAGGGGAAGAGCTGGGACCCGGGAGCCTCGATCCCGTCCCAGAGGCGGTTCCTCGAGGCGGCGAGGAAGTCCCGGCCGAAGTCCTCGGGTGAGACGGCCGCGGCGAGGACCTCGTCGATCTCCCCGGGCGTGGGCCACAGATCGTGCAGCCAGACCGGCCCGCCGCCGGGAAGGCTGGCCACGGGCTCCCGCGTCAGGTCGCGGTGAGCGTCACCGGCCAGGGCGTAGGCGATCACCATGGGCGGGCTCATGAGCAGCCCGAGATCCAGGTCCGGGTGGACGCGGCCGGGGAAGTTGCGGTTGCCGGAGAGCACCGCGACCGGCTGCACCGCATCCCGCCGACGGGCGCGGTCCACCTCCTCCGTCAGGCCGCCGGAGTTGCCGATGCAGGTCGCGCAGCCGAAGCCGACGACGTCGAACCCCACCGCCGAGAGGGCCTCGTCCAGCCCGGACCTGCGCAGGTAGGAGACGGCGGCGGGCGAGCCGGGGGCGAGCGAGGTCTTGACCCACGCCGGGGGCCTCAGCCCCAGGGCCCCAGCCCGGCGCGCGAGCAACCCGGCCGCGATCAGCAGGCGCGGGTCGGTGGTGTTCGTGCAGCTGGTGATCGAGGCGATGGCGACCGGGAAGGAGGGCATCCCGGAAGGCCCGCCCGAGGGCTGGCCGTCCTGCTCCGATGCCGCCGCGGGCCCCGTGGCGTCGAGGGCCGCCGGGATCTCCTCGACCCGCAGGTGGTCCTGCGGCCGCCGTGGCCCGGCAGCCCCGATCGACACCTCGGCCAGGTCGATCTCGATGCTGCGGGTGTACTCAGGCTCCGAGGCCGGGTCGAACCACAGGCCGGCGGCCTGCGCGTACTCCCGGACCAGCTCGACCTGCTCCGCCGCACGGCCGGTGCCGCCCAGATAGGACAGCGTGTTCCCGTCCACGGGGAAGTAGCCGGTGGTCGCCCCGTACTCCGGCGCCATGTTGGCGATGACCGCCCGGTCGCCCACCGTCAGGGCGCCCACCCCCGGGCCGAAGAACTCGACGAACTCCCCCGTGACCCCGAGCTCCCGCAGCCGCTGGGTCACCACCAGGGCCAGGTCGGTGGCCATCACCCCGGCCGGCAGGGCGCCCCGCAGCCGGACGCCGACGACGTCGGGGATCTTCAGCGTGGTCGGCATGCCGAACATGACCGTCTCCGCCTCCAGTCCGCCGATGCCCCAGCCGAGGACGCCGAGGCCGTTGACCATGGGAGTGTGGCTGTCGGTGCCGAGCATCATGTCCGGTGCGGCCCACCGCCGGCCCTCCCGCTCCTCCACGGTGACCACGGTGGAGAGCTGTTCGAGGTTGATGGTGTGCATGATCCCGGTTCCGGGCGGGTTGATGTGGAGGGTGTCCATCACCCCCGCGGCCCACTTCAGGAAGCGGTAGCGCTCGCGGTTCCTCCGCACCTCCTCGCGGATGTTCAGGGCCGGCGCGTCCCGGCGCGCGTAGGCTTCTACGGCGAGCGAGTGGTCCACGGAGACCTCCACGGGCAGTCGCGGGCTGAGGGCGGAGGGGTCACCGCCCGCCGCCGCGACGGCGTCGCGCATCGCGGCGATGTCCACGAGCGCGGGGGTGCTGGTCGTGTCGTGCATCAGGAGCCGGCCCGGGGTGAAGTGGATCTCCCGATCGCTCGTGCGTGCCGTGATCCACTGCCGCAGCGCGTCGAGCATTGCCTCGCGGTCCTCGGGCCGGGCGGTCCTGCCCACGTTCTCGGCCAGCAGCCGCAGCACCACGGGCCAGCGCCGGTAGCCGGGGCCCAGGAGGTCCTCGCCCGAGAGCATGAGGAGCTCGCGCCCGGGCAGGGTCGAAGCCCTCGCGCCTGACCGAACGGGGGTCTGACGGGATGCCGGCATGGGTCCTCCTTCGTTCGTTATAACCTATAACGTACAGCATATGGCGAGCGGTGGTAGCCTGACGATGCCGCCTGCCACCGAAGGAGTCACGGACGTGCCGAACCGGACCACCGCGATCCTCACCAAGAACGACTACGCCTACGCCGAGATCCTCGAGCGGATCCTGACCGGCCGCCTCGAGGCGGGCGCCGTGATCCCGCAGAGGGAGCTGGCCCAGCAGATCGGCGTCAGCACCACGCCCCTGCGCGAGGCCGTGAGGCGGTTGGCGGCGGAGGGCTTCATCCACCTGGAGGCGCACCGCGACGCCCGGGTCACCGAGGTGAGCGCCGAGGAGGCCCGCCACCTGTACGAGGTTCGCGAGAGCATGGACCCCTTGGCCGCGGGGCTGGCCGCCGAGCGGCGCACGGAGAGCGATCTGCGCCGCATCCGCGAGAGCCTGGAGAGCATGACGACGCTGCGGGATCCCGCCGACGTCGAGGCGCTCGCCGCCCACCGTGCGTTCCATCGCAGCATCTACGAGGCCTCCCGGAACCCGATCCTGATCGACGTGCTGGAACGCCTGTGGGACAAGGCCGACCGCTATCGCCTGGTGGGACTGCGGTTCCGCGGCGACTCGCCGTCCGACGTCGACCGGGTGACCGCCGAGCACCGGCGCATCGCCGACGCCGTGGAACGGGGCGACGCCGCCGGGGCCACCGCGGCGATGCTCGAGCACGTGCGCAACAGCCTGGGGCGGCGGGCCATCGACGCCCTGGGGGCCGCACGGGGCTGACCCTCGAGAAGACCGGTTCCCCGATCGGCACCGGAGTGGTACTGTGCTCTGCATCACGTAACATGTTATAACCTATAACGAGTTATGTTCCCATCGTAGAGAGGCCCGTGACGTCATGACCCCTCCGGCACCCGCGTCCCCCGCCCGGCGGCTGGGCCGCACCATTCTCGGGGCCGCCGCGGTGCTGCTCAGCCTCGTCCTGGTCAGCCTCGCCGTCGTGGACGCGTCGTCCTCGGCCTCCGGGGCCAGCGCCCGGAACCAGCTGACGCTGATCGCCCCGGCCGCGGCCGGAGGCGGCTGGGACAGCGCCGCACGCGAGGCCCAGCAGACGCTGCGGACCCACGGCGTCGTCAACAACTCGCAGGTGGTCAACGTCCCCGGGGCCGGCGGGACGATCGGGCTCTCCGAGCTCTCCGGCCTCGAGGGGGACTCCAGCACGATGATGCTGATGGGGATCACGATGCTGGGCGCCATCAAGATCAACGGGTCCGGGGTGGACCTCGACGACGTCACCCCCATCGCCCGGCTGACCGACGACTACGACGTGTTGGTGGTCCCCGCCGACTCGCCCTACGACTCGGCGGACGAGCTGGTCGCGGCCTGGCGCGAGGATCCCGCGCACTTCGCCTTCGGCGGCGGGTCGCTGGGGAGTGTGGACCAGATGATCATCTCCCAGCTCGCCTCCCGGTCGGAGATCGATCCGGGGCAGGTCAACTACATCGCCCACTCCGGAGGGGGAGAGCTGGCCACGGCTCTGCTGTCGGGAACGATCTCAGCCTCGGTGAGCGGGTACGCGGACTTCGAGGACCAGATCGAGGCCGGCCGGCTGAAGGCGCTCGCCGTCTCCGCCCCCGAGCCGGTGGAGGCGATTCCGTATCCCACGCTCAACGAGCTCGGGTACGACGTCGAGCTCACCAACTGGCGCGGCATCGTCGCCCCGCCCGGCCTCACCGCCGACGAGCGGGAGGAGCTGGAGGCCATCGTCGACGAGATGGTCCGCAGCCCGGAATGGAGCGACGTCCTCGCCCGCAACGAGTGGACCGACACCTACCTCAGCGGGGAAGACTTCGAGGAGAACCTCCGCGCCGAGTCCGAGACGGTGGACCGGATCTGGTCCGAGCTCGGCTACTGATGCATCCCGCACCACGGAAGGGCACCCCCATGACCGAACACCCCGCAGCCTCTCACGCAGCGGCACCCCCCGGCACCGAGCCGGGCACCTCATCGTCCAGCCGCGGCGCGCTGGTCATCGCAGCGCTGATCCTCCTGCTGGCGGTCTACCTGACGGTCGGCCTGATCACGATGGACGTCCCGGACAGCGCCCAGCCGCCCGGGCCCCGGTTCTATCCCCTGATCCTCACCGTCGGCGCCTACCTGCTGGCGGCCCTCCTGGCCCTCGGCGCGCTTCGGGGAGGGTCTCCCAGCGCCCGCACGTCCGCTGGGGCCCGCGGGGCGCCCACCGGTGACACACGGGCACTCCTCCTGGCGATCGGCGCTTTCCTGGCCTTCATCGTCATCCTGGTGCCGCTGGGATGGCTGCTCTCGGCCACCCTGCTGTTCTGGGCCATCGCGGCCTCCATCGGCAGCACTCGCAAGCTCTTCGACCTCGGGGTGTCCCTGGTGGTCTCGGCGGCCGTCCAGGTCGCCTTCTCCCTGGGGCTGGGCCTGAACCTGCCCCCCGGCATCCTCGGAGGAATCTTCTGATGGAATCCCTGTCTCTGCTCGGCGAGGGGTTCGCGGGCGCGTTCTCCCCGATCAACCTGCTGTGGGTCGTGCTCGGCGCGCTGCTGGGCACCGCGGTCGGCGTCCTGCCCGGCCTCGGCTCCGCGATGGCGGTGGCGCTGCTCCTGCCGGTCACGTTCAGCCTGGATCCGACCGGTGCGTTCATCATGTTCGCCGGGGTCTACTTCGGCGGCCTCTTCGGGGACTCGACCATGGCGATCCTGGTGAACACCCCCGGCGGGTCGACGGCCATCGCGACGTCGTTCGAAGGCCACCGCATGGCGCAGAGTGGCCGTGCGCCGCAGGCGCTGGCCACCTCGGCGATCGGGGCCTTCATCGGGGGCCTCATCGCGACGACCCTGGTGGTCTTCTTCGCCCCGGTCCTGGCAGAGGTGGCCATCCTCTTCGGCCCGGCCGAGTACTTCGCGCTGGCCATCTTCGCGTTCCTCGCCTCGGCCTCGGTGGTCTCCGACTCGGTGCTCAGGGGCCTCGGCTCGCTGATCATCGGCCTGATCCTCGCCGTGGTGGGGATCGACGGGATCTCCGGGACCCAGCGCTTCACCTCCCAGGTGCCGCAGCTGTTCGACGGGATCAGCATCATCGTGATCACGGTCGGCGTCCTGGCGCTGGGCGAGGTCTTCAACGTGGTGTTCAAGCGACGCGAGGCACCCCCGACGGCCAGCAAGGCCATGACCGGGCGCCCGTTCCTGACCCGTCGCGAGTTCCGCGAGGCCTTCCCGGCCTGGCTGCGCGGCGCCGGGATCGGCGTCCCCTTCGGGGTGATCCCGGTCGGCGGCGCCGAGGTCCCGACCTTCATGGCCTACGGGACGGAGCGTCAGCTGGATCGGCGACGCCGCCAGCCGGCGTTCGGACGGGGAGCGATCCGCGGCGTCGCGGGTCCCGAGGCCGCGGGGAACGCCACCGCGGGCACGGCCATGGGGGCGCTGCTGGCGATGGGGCTGCCGACGTCGGCCACCGCGGCGATCATGCTCGCCGCCTTCCAGCAGTACGGCATGCAGCCCGGGCCGCTGCTGTTCGAGCGCAACGCCGATCTCGTGTGGGTGCTGCTCGCCTCGCTGTTCATCGGGCTGGTGGTCCTGCTGATCCTCAACCTCCCGCTGGCCCCGCTGTGGGCCAAGCTGCTGCTCATCCCCCGCCGCTTCCTCTACGCGGGCATCACGGTCTTCTGCGCCCTGGGGGTCTACGCGACCTCCGCGGCCCTGTCCGATCTGCTGCTGGTCCTGGGGATCGGCGTCGTGGGCTTCCTGATGAGGCGCTTCGACTTCCCCCTGGCGCCGGTCATGATCGGGGTGATCCTGGGGCCGCTGGCGGAGACGAGCCTGCGCAACGCGCTGCTGTCCTCCGGCGGCGACGCGGGCGTCCTCGTCGCCAGCCCCATCACCTGGGTGCTGTACGGGCTGATGGGCGCCGTCCTGCTCATCGTCGCCTACCGGCGGGTGCGCAGCCGGGCCGCGCGGGACGTCTGACCGGCCCGCGAGCTGGGGTCCACGACGGAGGCGATGGCGACCCGCCCGGCTTCATCCTCCGCCACGGGTTGGGCCCGGACACGAGTGCAGTGACACAGTCGAGGCATGGCATCGCATCCCGCTCGAACCCTTCCCCCGGCTCTGGTCGTCGTCATCAGCACCCTGTGCGCGTTCGTCGTGAACGTCGTGGTCGGAAGCTTCACGGACCTGCCAACGGTGATCCGGTGGGCCCTCGCGATCATGGCGGCGCTCCTCGTCACGAAGCTGCTGATACCGCCCCGGACGGGCCCACGACCCGGTGACAGCGAGCGGGACCACGGCTAGGTTTAACACCATTCACACCGCGCACTTGCCGCATTCCCGGACTCACCGCACCGACCGAGCACTGAGGAGACGCACATGAGGAACAGACTCGCGCAGATCGGCACGACCGCCCTGCTCTCGGCGGGCCTGGTGCTGGGCACCGCGGTCGCGGCGGCGCCGCCGGCGGAGGCCACGTACTACGGCAAGAGGATCACCTCGTCCGACCCGATCTCCTGCGACCGGAAGATGCGGGACTTCGCCGCCGCGGTCCGCGGCCAGGGCTACCGGGTCACGTACTACTACGGGTGCTGGTGGAGCTCCTCCTCGCAGGTGTTCGCCGGCAACATCGGCTACGAGAAGTAGGGCGCCGGGCACCCCTTCCAGCACGGCGTCCAGCGCCACGGAAGACGACCGCCGGTCACCCCTCCCCGGTGTCGGCTGCGGGGGCGGGCAGCGGCCGGAGGCAGTCCAGGGCCTCGTCCAGGCCGACGACGTCGGCCATGGTCGCCACCCCGCGCCCCGGCCGCTCGACCACCCGGACAGCGGCCAGCGCGGTCAGCCGGCCCGTCGCCTCGGACTGGCCGGAGCCCGTCGCCTCGCGCCGCTCACCGGTGCGTCGATTGCGGGCGACGACGTGCCACGCCTCGGACCCGAGGTGGGGGCTCCGGGCCAGCGCGCCCCGCAGCGCCGGCACGCGCGCGATCCCGCCGAGGGCGGCGGTCATCGCGGCGGAGCCGAGCGTGAGGTAGGAGCGGATCGCCACGTCGCGGGAGGGGCCGAGGAGGACGTGGTCGGGGAAGTCGGCGCGCAGGTAGCGGCGGGAGCGCCCGTCGGGGCCGACCTCCCGGACGCCCTGCCGGAAGTTCCGGATCGGGGCGCCCTCCGGCGGGCGGTGGATCTCCGCGCCGACCAGCCCGGCGGTCCAGGCCACCGCCGCCGGGCCGTGCCGCTCGCCGGTGCCCAGCATGACCAGGACGTCGACGTCGTCGCCCGGGCGGGAGTCCAGCGCGGAGACCAGGAGCGTGCTCAGGCCAGGCACCAACCCGGCGCCCAGGAGGACCGGGCCGCGCGCCCGCCCGCGGAGCCGGTCCAGGTACGAGCCGGTGGCCGAGATCTCGACCAGCGGCGTCGGGCCCACGGCCTCGGCCACCTCGGGACGCTCGACGCCCGAGGCGTTGACGACGACATCGTGCCCCGCGGCGGCGCGGGCGAGGGGCGCCAGACCGGCGTGCAGGTCGATGGCGGCTCCGCCGGGGGCGCTGCGGCCGGCGGCGGTGACGCGGTGCCCGCGGTGTTCGAGCTCGCGCCGGATCACGGATCCCACCGCGCCCCGGGCGCCCAAGAGGAGCGTTCTCATGATGTGGTCCTTCCGTGGAGGCTGACGTAATCCGCGCCCCGTCCGATGCGTCGGGACGAGGGCGGGGCCGGGAACGGCGCGCCCTCGTGAGCGGCGCCGGCCGCCCACCCATCGTCGATGCCGGTGGCCGGGTTCACCGAGCGATGTTGCGGAAACTGCAACAATGGCGGCATGGATGCTGACACCGCCGGGATTCTCGCGGCCATCGGACCGCGCCTGCGGTCGCTACGCACGGCGCGCGGCCTGACCCTCGCGGCGGTCTCCGCGGAGTCGGGGCTCTCGGTCAGCCTGCTCTCGCGCGTCGAGACCGGGGCCCGCCAGCCCACCCTCGACGTCCTGATCCCCCTGGCCAAGGTCTACCGGGTGGCCCTCGGCAGCCTGGTGGAGGCGCCCGACGTCGGCGACCCCCGGGTCCACCTCCAGCCCTACGCGCTGGCCGGCGGCGGGGTGGCCGTGCCACTCACCCGGTTCCCCGGACGCCTGCACGCGTTCAAGCACGTGCTCGGGCCGCGGGAGCCGAAGCTCGTCTCGCACGCGGGCCACGCCTGGATCTACGTGCTGGCCGGACGGCTGCGGCTGCTGCTCGGCGAGGAGGAGCACCGGCTCGGGCCCGGCGAGGTGGCCCGCTTCGAGTCCACCGTCCCGCACTGGTTCGGGCCCCCCGACGGGGAGACCGTGGAGATCCTGCACCTGTACGGCCCCCGGGGCGACCGGCCGATCCTCCGCTCGGAGCATGCGCAGGGCGGCGGTGCGCCGCCCGCTTCACCTGCCGCAGCGGGCTGAGGTGCCCCCCGCTTCCTCGCGCGAGCCCGGCACCAGCGCCCTACCCCCTCGTGCCCGACCCACCGCTCAGCCCCTCACGCCCTCTCGGCCGCCCGCAGCCGCGCGAACATCCCGTACGGGTGGTCCGCCTCCGGCTCCAGCCCCTCGCACCACGCGGCCATCGACCCGCAGGTGCCGAGCCACGCGGCGTCGTCCTCCCGAATCCTCAGCAGGAAGTCCCGCAGGAAGGCCGCGCGGCCCGGGGTGCCCATCAGCTCCGCGCTGAGGCGCAGGTGGAACAGGGTGCCGTAGCGGACCGCGCCGCGGTACTCCAGCTCCCAGTTCTCCCGCACGGTCTCGATCGGGGCGATCCGCGACTGCCCCGGCGGGAAGGGCGGGTCCAGGTTGTAGCCGAGGTACTGGTGGTCCTCCAGCTCGTACCGGAACGGGATCTCCACCAGGCCGCCGACGCCGCAGCGGAACGGCCGCTCGTCGGCGGGCAGGGAGGAGCTCCAGCGGAAGCCCTCCGCGAGCGCGGCCTCGGGGAACCCGGGGGCCCACTCGCCCGAGGGGACCCGGAAGCCCGCGCCGAGGGCGGGCGGGGCGGCGTCGAGCGCCGGCGATGCGACGCCCGAGGCGGCACCCCCGCCGCCGCCCGGCCCGCCCAGCGCCTCCTCCAGCGCGGCCCGCCCGCCGAGGATCTCCGCCATCTGCTCCTCCAGCGTCAGGCCGTTGAAGTCAAGGTGCAGGTCCCCGTGGGAGGACAGCGCGTGCCCCCGGGCCGCGATCTCGCGGATCAACCCGGGGTTCTCCCGCGTGGTCAGGCCCGGGACGAACCAGTCCGCGGCGAGCCCGACGTCGTCAAGCACCCGCAGCAGCCGCGCCGCGCCCTCCTCCAGGCCGTACCGCCCCACCGAGCGGGACTTCTCCCGGCCCGCGTTCTCCGGGGCGGCGGCGCGGAACGGCGCGTCGCCGTCCAGGTCCACCGTCACGAGGACCCCGCAGGCCCTCCCCTCAGGCCACCGCATGCTCGCTCCTCCCGGATTCCCGCGCGAGGCACTCCCGCGCGACGTCGTGGGCCGTCCTGAACCGGACGGCCCCCTCCTCCAGCAGCCCCGTCAGGAACCGCTCCATCTCGATCAGCCGGCCGGGCGTGCCGATGACCTTGGGGTGCCAGATGGTGGACACCGTCAGCCCCTCCGCCGCCGCGGCGCGGGCCTCCAGGGACCAGGTGTCGAAGGTCGTCCGGTAGGAGGCCACCCGGTCCAGGCCCCGCGGGAAGTCCGGCGCGCGGTGGTAGGCGAAGTAGGCGTAGTCGTCGAACATCGACTTGGCGGGGAGCTCCACCAGCGGCACGTCCCGGCGCAGGAAGGGCCGGTCGCCGCTGCGCAGCGAGCTCGAGTACGCGTACCCGGCCTCGACCAGCAGCTGCGGGGTCGCGGGGTCGTAGTCGCCCGACGGCGCCCGGAAGCCCGCCGCGCGCTCCCCCAGGACCGAGGCGAAGGACTCCTGGGCGGACTCCAGGACCGCCCGCTGCTCCTCGACCGGGCGGCCGAAGAACTGCTCGTGCAGGTCCCCGTGCCCGGACACCTCGTGCCCGGCCTCGCGGATGCGCACGCACAGCTCCGGCCAGGTCCGCACCACCCAGCCGGGGGTGAAGAACGTGGCCCGGAGGCCCAGCTCCCGCAGGATCTCCAGGATGCGCGGCACCGCCCGGTGCGGGCCGTAGGCGCCCTGGCAGAAGAAGCCGGGCTTGTCCCACAGCGCCCCGGAGACCAGCGCGTCCCCGGAGGGCCCGTCCAGGTCGAAGCAGAGGACGACGGCGCCGGGGGCCGACGCCGCCCCGCCCGCCTGACGACTCGTCACCGGCGATGACGAGTCGTCGCGCTCCGGCGCCGCCGCCTCACTCCTCACCCTTCACCCCGTTGATCTCGGGCGCCCGCGCGCCGGAGGAGACCCCGTACTTCTCGAGGATCCGGACCATCGTGCCGTCGTCGTACATGTCCTGGAACGCCTGGCGGATGGCCTCCGAGAGCTCCGTGTTGTCCTTGCGCACCGCGGCGCCGAAGGGCAGCGCGGTGAGGTCGGACAGGACCACCTGGTACTTGCCGGGCTCGGTGGTCGCGAAGTACGCGAGGTTCTCCCGGCCCTGCACGGCCGCGATCGAGCGGCCCTGGTCCAGCTGCAGGCGCGCGGCGGCGCCCGAGTCCGTGGCCACGATGCTGATGTCCGGCAGCCCATTGGCTTGGCAGACGTCCTCGTTGTAGTCCAGCAGCGAGGTGTAGTAGTCGGTCTTGGTGCTGACCGAGACCGGCTGGCCGCAGATGTCGGCCGGCTCCTGGAACCTCCCGGCGTTCTCGGGCAGCGTGTAGAACTGGCCCACCGACTGGTAGTAGTCGATGAAGTCCACGGTCTTCTGCCGGACGGGGGTGTCCGACATCCCGGAGAACACCACGTCCACGCGGTCGGTGCGCACCGAGGTGATCAGCTGGTCGAACTTCTGCTCCTCGAACTGGACCTCCATGCCCATCCGCCGGCCGGCCTCGCGGACCAGCTCGACGTCGGCCCCCACCAGCTCGTTGTCGTCGTTGCGGTACTCCATGGGCGGGAAGTCGGGGGACATGCCCACGATCAGGGTCCCGGGGATCACGGTCTTCTGGCTGCGGTCGACGTCGGAGGCCGGGATGCAGCCGGTCAGCACCAGCAGCAGGGAGGCGGCGAGGGCGAGCAGGCCGCCGAGCCGGGGGCGCCGGGACGGGCCGGGGCGCCGGAGCCGTCCGGGGCGTCGGGGCGGTCCGGGGCGTCGGGAATGCGTCGTCATGATCGGCTCCTCACAGCACCCGGGACAGGAAGGCCCGGGTGCGCTCGTGCTGCGGGGCGTCGATGACCTCGCGGGGCGGGCCCTGCTCGATGATCTCCCCGTTGTCCATGAAGACCACCCGGTCGGCCACCTCGCGGGCGAAGCCGATCTCGTGGGTCACCACGATCATGGTCAGCCCCTGCCGGGCCAGGTCCTTCATGACCTCCAGGACGTCGCCCACCAGCTCCGGGTCGAGCGCGGAGGTCGGCTCGTCGAAGAGCATGAGGGCAGGGTCCATGGCCAGGGCCCGCGCGATCGCCACGCGCTGCTGCTGCCCGCCGGAGAGCTGCCCCGGGTACGCCCCGGCGCGGTCCCGCAGGCCCACGGTCCCCAGCAGCTCCAGCGCCCGCTCCCGGGCCTTCTTCGTTGCGACCCGCTTGACCAGCCGCGGCGCGTGGGTGATGTTCTCCTGCACGGTCATGTGCGGGAAGAGGTTGAAGCGTTGGAAGACCATGCCCATGGCCCGGCGCTGGCGGGCCACCTCCTGGTCCTTCAGCTCCCGGAGGGCGCCGTGGGACCGGGGGGACTTCCGGAAGCCGATGACCTGGTCGTCGACGATCACGAACCCGGAGGTCGGCTTCTCGATGTAGTTGATGCACCGCAGCAGGGTCGACTTCCCGGAGCCGGAGGGGCCCAGGATGCAGACCACCTCCCCGGCGGAGATCTCCAGGTCGATGCCGCGCAGGACCTCGTTGGCCCCGTAGGACTTGCGGATCTTCTCGAGCCTGACCAGCGGGTCCGTGGTGGTCGCGGAGTCGGTGGTGGTCACGGGGTCCTCCTGGAGGTGCCGAGGATGGTCTGGATGCGGTTGAAGAGGCCGACGCCGGCGGTCTGCGCCGCGTGCCCCCGGCCGAAGTGCTTCTCGATGTAGTACTGGACGACCGACAGGACCGAGACGGCCAGCAGGTACCAGATGGCGGTGACGATCAGCAGCTCGATGATGAGGTTGTTGACCAGGTAGATGTGCTGGGCCTCGTTGAGGATCTCGGTCGCGCCGATCGCGGAGGCGAGCGACGTCGTCTTCAGCATGCCGATGGTCTCGTTGCCGATGGGCGGCAGGATGACCCGCATGGCCTGCGGCAGCACCACGGTGCGCATCGAGCTCAGGCCCGTCAGGCCGAGCGCCTTGGCCGCCTCGTCCTGCCCGCGGTCCACGGAGAGGATGCCGCCGCGCACCACCTCGGAGGTGTACGCGGCCTGGTTGAGCCCCAGGCCCAGGATCGCCGCGACCAGCGGGGTCACGATGTCGACCGTGCGCCCCTCGTAGAGCCCGGGGATCCCGTAGCGCGGGAAGACGATGGCGATGTTGAACCACAGCAGCAGCTGCAGGTAGACCGGCGTCCCGCGGAAGAACCACACGTACAGCCAGGCGATCCAGCTGACCACCGGGTTGTGGGCCAGGCGCATCACGGCGATGAGGATGCCGAGCACGATGCCGATGGCCATCGAGATGATCGTCAGGTAGATCGTCACCATGAACCCGGTGAGGATCGACCTCGCGGTCAGGTACTCCCCGACCGTGGCCCAGTCGATGTCCGCGCGGGCGAAGGAGAGGACCACGGAGAGCAGGAGGAGGGCGGTGATCACCGCTGCGACGTACCTGCCGACGTGCTTGTTCCGGATGACCCGGTAGGACTGCATGTCCGTCCCGATGGGGGCGGTGCTCGTTCCGGTGGGGGCGGTGCTCATTGCGGGGACCTGCCGTTCTGGGAGTCGCTGCGGGATGCTTCGAGGAGGGCGGCCAGCGCCGCCTGCTGGTCGCGGATCCTCTCCGGGGAGGTGCCGTTGACGCCGGTGCGGCGGGAGACCGCGGACTCGAGCGAGATCCGCTCGAGGACCTCGGGCGTCAGCCGCTCGTCGATCACCGCGAGGTCCTCGGCCGTGAGGTCCTCGAGCCCGATGCCGCGGGTCTCACAGTGCACCACCGAGCGGCCGGCGACGTCGTGCGCCTCGCTGAAGGGCAGGCCCTGCTCGGCGAGCCAGTCGGCGATCTCGGTGGCGAGCGTGAAGCCCTGGACGGCCTGGCGGCGCATGGCCTCGGCGTCGAACCCGACCGTGCGGATCAGCCCGGTCAGCGCCGGGAGGACGGTCCGGAGGGTCTCGGCGGTGTCCAGGACGTAGTGCTTGTCCTCGGAGAGGTCGCGGTTGTAGGCGAAGGGCAGCGACTTCAGGGTCGCGAGCATGCCGCTGAGGTTGGCGATGAGCCGGCCGGTCTTGCCACGGGCCAGCTCGGCGATGTCCGGGTTCTTCTTCTGCGGCATGATCGAGGAGCCGGTGGACCAAGCGTCGTCGAGCCGGGCCCAGCCGAACTGCTGGGAGGACCAGAGGCAGACCTCCTCGCACAGGCGGGAGAGGTCGGTGCCGAGCATGGCCCCGGCGTAGAGGAAGTCGACGACGTGGTCCCGGCTGGAGACCGCGTCGATGGAGTTCTGCACGACGTCGGCGTACCCCATGTCCGCGGCCATGGCCCGCTGGTCCCCGGCCAGGGTGGAGCCGGCCATCGCGGCGGCGCCCAGCGGCGAGCTCATGCAGGCGAGGCGGGCGTTCTCGAGGCGGGCGAGGTCCCGGGTCAGCGGGAAGGCGTGGGCCAGCAGCTGCTGGGAGAACAGGATCGGCTGGGCGTTCTGCAGGTGCGTGAACCCGGGGGCGACGAAGCCCTCGACGTCGCGGGAGCGCTCCAGCAGGGCCTCGGCCAGGTCCTCGACGCCGGCCGCGATCTCGGGGATCACCCGGCGCAGGTGCAGGCGGAGGTCGTTGGCGGTCTGGTCGTTGCGGGAGCGGCCGGCGCGGATCTTGCCGCCCAGGGGGCCGAGGCGCTGGATCAGCTCGCGCTCGAGGTAGCCGTGGACGTCCTCGTCCTGCGGCTGGGGGCTGATGGCGCCCGAGCGGTGGTCGGCCGCGAGCTGCTCGAAGGCCGCGGCGATGCGCTCGCGCTCCTCGGCGGTGATCAGGCCCGCACGCTCGAGCTCGCCGGCGTGGGCCAGGGATCCCGTCACGTCCTCCGGGACCAGGGTGAAATACCGCTCCGGCGAGCGGGAGAGCCGCTCGAGGGCGGGGGCGCTGGAGCCGGTGAACCGGCCGCCCCAGAGCTTGCCCTCCGCGTGCGCCCCGCCGCCGTTCTTCTCGTCCGTGGTTGCCACCGTTCCGCCTCTCACATCCGTGATTGTCGTACAATTATTCGTATAGTCTGGTGGCGTGGATCACCTCTGTCAAGAGGATTGTAGGACAATCGAGAGAGTTTACTGAGATGAAACAAGAAGTGCGCCCTGGTGTCCGCGCCGACGGCGATCTCGACGGGGCGCCGGGCACCGCGAACGGGCGGGGCGCGTCCGGTGACGAGTCGTCGCCCACCACGACCGGGCGGGGCACGCCCGGCGGCGACTCGCACCCCGTCACCGCGGAGATCACGCGGCGGGTCCGGGAGGCGATCGTGGAGGGCGCCCTCGCCTCGGGCGCCGAGCTGACGGAGAAGTGGCTGACGCAGACCTACGGCTCCTCCCGGACCACGGCGCGGGACGTGCTGCGCCTGCTCGCCAAGGAGCGGCTCATCGAGCTGCGCCCCTACCGCAGCGCCCGGGTCCGGTCCTTCACGGCGCAGGAGATGCAGGACATCTTCGAGGCCCGGCTGCTCCTGGAGGTGCACGCGGCGCGGGAGTGCGCGGCGGCGTCGGACGCGGCCCTGGCGGAGCTGCAGGAGGCCCTGGAGGCCTACGTGCGGGTCCTGGAGGGCGGCGTCGTGATGGAGGCGGCCGGGGCACACCGGGACCTGCACGTGGCACTGGTCGGGACCACGGGCAACACCGCCCTGGTGCGCTGCGAGAGCGACCTGATGCTGGACTCGACGCTGATCGTGGAGGTCGTGAACTTCAAGCGGGACGACATCCCCAAGATGCGCCACGAGCACGAGCGGCTCGTGGGCGCCTTCCTGGACCGGGATCCCGAGCGCGCGGAGCGCCTGGTCCGCGCGCATCTGAGCATGGTCAGCGAGGCCGCGCGGGACGACGTCGACGCCGTCTGAGCGGGGCCGCTACCGGGCCGCGCCGCGGGGCCCGAGCCACCGGGGGCTCGGAACCATCCGGCGGTCGGCGCCCTCGGGAGTCGGTACCCGCGGGGGCCGGAGCCCTCGGGAGTCGGCACCCTCGGAGGCCTGAGCCATCGGGGGCCGGCACCCGCGGGGTCCGGAGCCATCGAGGCGGGCCCGGATCAGAGGTCGGCGACCATCAGCGGGTCGGTGGTGGGGTGCTCGGAGCCGCCCGCGGGCTCCACGGTGACCGCCATGGCCTGGACGCCGGCCAGGTCCCCGGAGGCCCAGACGTCGCTCTGGCCGCCGTCGAAGGTCACGTCCGGCACCGGCGTGCCGTCCTCCAGGAGCCACAGCTGGTACTGCTTGCCCTCGCCCGGGTCCGGGAAGTCCGAGGCCACGAGCAGCGCGGCGTCCCGGTCCCGGGAGGCGAAGATCGTGGCGGCGCCGCCGTCCATCTGCACGCGCTGGACCTCGACGTCGGGCGCGGCCAGCAGGCGCTCCTGGCGCTGCTGCTCCTGCGCGATCACCTGCTGGTCCTGCTGCGCCGACTGCTGGCCCAGGGCCCAGCCGCCCAGTGCGACGCCGGGGACCACCGCGGCCGCGGCGGCGGCGAGGATCCAGCGATTGCGGCGAGTGCGGCGGGCGTCGAGGGAGTGCACGGTGGCCGGCCGGCGCACGGGGTGCCCGGGGGGACCCTCGTCCACCGGGTGCCGTCCGGCGTGCCTCGGCTACGTCCCGCTGCGCGTCCGGCGCGCCACCACGATCCGCTCGCGCGGCGGCTCCGCGCCCGCCTCCGCGGCGGCCGCGTCCTCCGCCTCCGGGACGACGCCGGCGCGCCCGGCCTCGTGGACCGCGGTCAGCACGCTCGCGCGCAGCTCCGGCGGCGGCTCCACCGGCAGGGACCCCGCCAGCTCCGCACCCGTGCCGCGGAAGGAGTCGACCTCCTCCTGGCACATGGCGCAGTCCGCCAGGTGCGCCTCAAATGCTCGCGCCTCGTCGTCGTCGAGGGCGTCAACGGCATAGAGCGCGGCGTCCGCGTGGACGTCGTCTGCCCAGCTATGCCTTCCCGCTCCGTCGTTCACCATTGCTCCCCCAGTGCCGTCCGCAAGCCCACCAGCCCATCGCGGATTCGGGACTTGGCCGTTCCCAGGGGTATCTTCAGATGCTCCGCCACCTCTCGGTGACTGAAGCCCCGGAAATACACCAGGCACACAGCCTCCCTCTGAATCCGACTGAGGCTAGTCAGCCCGTTGCGGACGTCATCGTTGTCCAGTTTCTCTTCCACTTGGCCCCAAGTGGAGTCGCCTTCGGACGACTCCGCGCGGGTTCCCTCGTACTGCTCGTCGCGATCGCGCTGGCGCTGAACGGACCGGATGCTGTCCACGGCCCGCCGATGCGCCATAGTACACAGCCAAGCTTTGACGCTCCCCCGCTGGGGATCGAACCGGGCCGACTGCTGCCACGCCATCAGGTACACCTCTTGCACGACCTCGGCTGCGAGATCAGGTGAGCGGAGCAGACGCACCGCGACTCCGTACACGACCGGAGCGGTGGCATCGTACAGCTGCGCGAAGGCGTGCTCGTCGCCCGTCGCGCTGAGTCGAACCAGCTCGGCGTGGGATGCCTCGTCGGCGGCAAGACGACCCTTGCGTGAGGATCTGTCGCCACCGTCCTGAGCATCGGGAGTTGAACTCACGTGTTCTCGCTATTCCGTCGCGTCAGAGGGGTCTTCGCCCGTCCTGGGGCGGTAGTCCCTCGAACTATGCCATATGCCACCCGGCCTTCCACTGTTCTCGACGAGAGTGTCACTTCATGTTCGGCACCGGCTGAAAGGTGGATGGGTGATCTATGACAATTCATCGATATGTCCCCCGATTCAGGGGTGGCCGAGGCCCGGCACAGAAATTTCTCAGAAAAATTTCCCATCCACCCATCCGCCCCGTCCACGGTGCCGAATCTCACACGTACGCTCCGGTACCGGGGCGACGTCGCACGAGAACATGAGGAGAAATTCCGATGCGTAAGTCAACGTTCCTCGCAGCACCCGCTCTGGCGCTGGGCGCCCTCGCCATGGCCGCAGCCCCCGCCGCGGCCCACAGCCACGGTGACTCCGTGGAGCCCGCGGCCTCCACCGGTTCCTGGACCTCCATGGCTACCCTGAACTCCATGAACAACAGCGGCACCACCGGTGACGCGACCGTTTCGGTCAACGGCAACGAGGCCACCGTCAGCATGCACGTGCAGGGCGCCGCCGAGACCTTCATGGACGGCCCCTTCCCGCACGCGCAGCACATCCACATCGGCGCCCAGGGTGTCTGCCCTCCCCCCGAGGCTGACGAGAACGGCGACGGCGCCGTGAACGTGGCCGAGGGTCACGAGTACTACGGCATGATCGCCAGCTCGCTGACCACCGAGGGTGACACCAGCGCGGACTCCGGCCTCGCGGTGGACCGCTTCCCGGGCGGCAGCTCGTACACCTACGAGCGGACCATCGAGATCGATGACGCCACCAAGGCCGCCATCGAGAACGGCACCGCCGTCGTCGTCGTCCACGGTGTGGACCCGACCCTCCTGAGCGAGCAGGCTCAGAACGAGATGAGCGAGCTGGACCCGTCGCTGCCGCTGGCCGCGACCCTTCCGGCCGCCTGTGGCCCGCTGATGGCCTCGCAGATGGACGGCGGCATGCCCTCGGGCGGCGCTGACACCGGCGTGGCTCAGGGCACCGACAACACCGCCGCGATCGTCGGCATGAGCGCCGGCGCCGCCGGCCTGGTCGCCCTGGGTGGCGGCGCGCTGTACCTGCGCCGTCGTCGTTCGGCCGAGGCCTAGGCCTAGGCCTAGGCGAAACAGGCGGTCGACGTCATGACACGGTCATCGATGGGCAGCCGCGGAGGCCTCCTGGCCTCCGCGGCCGCCGCGGTCCTGCTCCTCGCGGGATGTGCCTCCGGATCGATGGAGGAAGCCTCTGGTGCGGGCGCCTCCCCCTCTCCCGAAGCATCGACGGCCGCGCCCGACGTCTCCGAGAGCGCCTCGCCTGCCGAGGCGACACCCACCGCCGCGGCGGCGTCACCCGGGGCTGAGTCCCCGGCGGCGTCGCCGTCGGCGGTCCCCGACCTTCCCCCGGTCATGGAGCGCTCGGCGCCCGTGACCCTCGCGATCCCCTCCATCGGGGTCGACACCCTCACCCTGCACCTCGGCCTCCAGGACAACGACGCCCTCGACGTCCCTCCCACGAATCCGGGCGCCCCGGCGAGCTGGTACGACGGTTCCCCCACCCCGGGCGAGCGCGGGCCCTCGGTGTTCCTGGGCCACGTCAACGACACCGCCGGCGGGGAGGGCGTCTTCGCCAACCTCCGCTCGCTGAACCCCGGCGACACCGTGAAGGTGACCCGCGAGGACGGCTCGGTCGCGACCTTCGCCGTGACCCGCGGCGAGGCCTACGCGAAGAACGAGTTCCCGACCTTCCAGGTCTACGGCAACACCGACGACGCCGAGCTGCGCCTGATCACCTGCGACGGCTACGACCCCGAGACCGGCCTCTTCGACGACAACTACGTCGTCTACGCGAGCCTGGTCCCCTAGGACCCGAGGTGGGCGGGCTCCCGGCCGTGCCGGCCATCGTCACGCGGATCCTCTACGGTGGGACCCCAGGGAGAGACCGGCCGACCGCGGGCGACGACGCCGCGCCGTTCGGTGACGCTGATACACCGTTCGCCCGTGCCGCCGCACCGTTCGCCCCCTGAGCCTCGACGAGCAGGTCGCCGCCGCGATCGCCTACCTGGACGACCGGAACGGCCCGGGCGAAGGGGCCGACGCCGCCGCCCAGCTCTCCGCCGTCCGACCCGCCTCGGAGCCGGGGCAGACCACGCGCGTGATGTTCGTGGACCCCGCGACCGCCGAGCCCTCGACGTCGGAGGCGGTCTTCGTCGACCCGGTCACCGGTGAGATCCGGGGCGACCTCGCGGTCTACGGCACCTCCGGCTCGCTGCCGCTGCGCACCTGGATCGACGGGCTGCACCTGGGCGACACCGGGCGCCTGTACTCCGAGCTGGCGGCGTCGTGGCTGTGGGTCGTCGCGCTGGGCGGGCTGGTGCTGTGCCCCCCAGCTAACCTCTCGGCTGAGGGCGCGGAAGGGCCGACGCCGGGCACGGCGGGAGGCGTCCACCCCAAGGCCCCGAAGCCCGCGCTGCCGCGGGCGCCGTGGTGGGCGTGGCTCGCGGTGGGGATCCCGGCGGTGCTGGTCGGGCTGTTCATCCCGCTGTTCGGGATCACGCTGGCGGGGTTCTGGTGATCGACCTCCTGCGGCAGGTCGTCGTCGGCCGGATGCACCGGGCGAAGGAGCACAAGACCGCTGAGCGGCGGCGGGCGCCCTCCGCCTGACGAGTCGTCGCGAGGGACGGCACCAGACGGCGAAGGGGGCAGGCGCGCAGCCTGCCCCCTTCGTGGCGTGGCGGTCCCGCGATGCGCTCACGCGCTGCGGGTCGCCGCTCCGGAGCCTAGGAGCTCCTGCGACGCCGGATGCCCGCGGCGATCAGGCCGCCTCCGACCAGCGCCAGCGCGAGTCCCCCGGCCACCCACCCAGCGGTGTTGAGGCCGGTGTTGGCGAGGCCCTCCTCGCCGGAACCGTCCGCGCCCGCTGGGGCATCGGGGCCGACGGGGTAGACGCCACCGTCCGCACCGGGTGCGGCGGCGCCGGGGTCGGCCGGGGCATCGGGGCCACCGGGGTTGCCCGGTCCGGCCGGGATTCCAGGGTCGCCGGTGGCGGATCCTTCAGGACCCGGGATCGAGTCCCCGGAGCCGGGGGCGGGGTCCCCGGAATCCTCGGAACCGGGAGCGGAGTCACCGGGAGTTCCTTCCTCACCGGAACCACCGGGGCTGCCGCCCTCGGAAGGCTCCGGAGCCTCGGGATCGGAGGTGCCGGGTCCATCAGCGTCGCCTCCGATCCCGCCGTCCGATGAGGACGCGGAGGGGCTTGGCTGGGAGTCACCGGGTTCGGTCGGCTCGGGATCGCCGGACTCCGTGGGCTCCGGGTTACCGGATTCCGTCGGCTCAGGATCGCCAGGCTCGGTCGGCTCGGGGTCACCAGATTCCGTGGGCTCCGGATCGCCAGGCTCGGTCGGCTCCGGATCACCAGATTCGGTCGGCTCCGGATCACCGGACTCGGTCGGCTCAGGATCGCCAGATTCGGTCGGCTCAGGATCGCCAGGCTCGGTCGGCTCGGGGTCACCAGACTCCGTGGGCTCGGGGTCACCGGACTCGGTCGGCTCCGGATCGCCAGGCTCGGTCGGCTCGGGGTCACCAGATTCGGTGGGCTCCGGATCGCCAGATTCCGTCGGCTCCGGATCACCGGATTCCGTCGGCTCCGGATCACCGGACTCGGTCGGCTCGGGGTCACCAGACTCCGTGGGCTCCGGATCGCCAGGCTCGGTCGGCTCAGGATCACCAGATTCGGTCGGCTCAGGATCACCGGACTCGGTGGGCTCGGGGTCACCAGATTCGGTGGGCTCGGGGTCACCAGACTCCGTCGGCTCAGGATCACCGGACTCGGTCGGCTCGGGGTCACCAGACTCCGTCGGCTCAGGATCACCGGACTCGGTCGGCTCGGGGTCACCAGACTCCGTGGGCTCGGGGTCACCAGGCTCGGTCGGCTCGGGGTCACCGGACTCGGTCGGCTCCGGATCGCCAGGCTCGGTCGGCTCGGGGTCACCAGATTCGGTGGGCTCCGGATCGCCAGATTCCGTCGGCTCCGGATCACCGGATTCCGTCGGCTCCG
>NZ_JANAFB010000010.1 GCF_024199905.1 Rothia santali | reverse complement strand
GCGGCGGGCGGCGGGAGGTTCGCGGCGTCGGCATGCGGCTAGCGCGCCGAGGGCCGGGTCGCGAGCTCGGTGACGCTGTGCGCGTCCGGGATGTGCTCGGTGGACAGGCGCTTGCGGAACACCCAGTACGTCCAGGACTGGTAGATCAGCAGGATGGGGATCCCGAAGGCCCCGACCACCGACATCACGCCCAGCGTGTACGGCGAGGAGGAGGCAGTGGCGATCTCCAGGTCGACGCCGCCCGGCAGCGTCGAGGGCAGCACGGCCGGGTACAGCGCCAGGAAGATCGCGAGCATCCCCGCGCCGATGAAGACCGCGAGCCCCGCGAAGGAGCGGCCCTCCCGGCCCGCGAGCGCCGCGGCCCAGGCCAGCACGGCGCCCAGCACCGCGAGGACCGTGAAGGTCCAGGACAGCGGGGTGCCGCCCCGCAGCTGCAGGATCAGCACCCACGCCGCGGCGGGCAGCAGGGCCACCGGCAGCACGCGGACCAGCAGGGCGCGGGCGCGGTGGCGCACCTGTCCGTCGGTCTTCAGCGCCACGAAGGCCAGGGAGTGGGCGAGGCAGAAGCCGACCATCGCGACCCCGCCGAGCACGGCCGGCCAGGTCACCCAGGCGAAGGGGCCGCCGACCCGGTCGCCGTTGTCGTTGAGCGGCAGGCCCGTGGTGGTCAGGGCGAGGGCCGCACCCACGAGGAAGGCGATCGCGGTCGAGGAGACGACCATCAGCGTGTTCCACCGGCTGCTCCACCGCTGGCCGCTGCCCTTGCCGCGGTACTCGATGGACACCGCGCGCAGGATCAGGGCCAGCAGCAGCAGGGTCAGCGGCAGGTAGAGGGCCGAGAACAGCGCGGCGTACCACATCGGGAAGGCGGCGAAGGTCGCGGCGCCCGCGGTCACCAGCCACACCTCGTTGCCGTCCCAGACGGGGCCGATCGTGTTGAGCAGCAGCCGGCGCTCCTTCTCGTCGCGGGAGAATACGCGGCCCATGAGCATGCCGACGCCGAGGTCGAAGCCGTCGAGGACGACGTATCCGATCCAGAAGAAGCCGACCACGCAGAACCACACGGTGGGCAGGACGGGCTGGTCGATGAACTGTTCGAACATGGCGCTGGCTCCTAGTAGGCGAAGGAGAGGACGTCGCGGCGGGAGGCGTCGTCGTCATCGTCGTCGTGCTCGTCCTCCACGAGCTCGGGCATGGCCGCGACCACCCCCGATCTGACGTACTTGGCGATGAGGTACACCTCGACCACCATGAGCACGAGGTAGATCAGGCACAGGGCGGCGAGGGAGAACAGCAGCTCCCAGGGCGAGGCGTTGGGCGAGACGGCCGCCTCGGTGAACATGTACACGCGTTGGTCCAGCGGCAGGTCCGGGTTGGGCGCCACCACGAAGGGCTGGCGGCCCATCTCGGTGAAGACCCAGCCGGCGATGTTCGCCCCGAACGGCGCGAGGATGCCGAACACCGCGAGCCGCATGAGCCACTTGGCCTCTGGCACCGTACCGCGCCGGGCCACCCACCAGGCGAACACGCACGCCACCGCGGCGAGCCCGCCGAAGCCGATCATGACCCGGAAGCCCCAGTAGGTGACCTCCATGAGCGGGACGTAGCTGATCGGGTCGCCGGCGCGGTCCCCGTAGAGGTCGTCGTCGGCGAGGTTGGTGCCGTACATCTCCTCGTACTGCGGCTCCAGCGTCGTGATGCCCGGGATGTCGGTGTGGAAGTTGTCGTTGGCCAGGAAGGAGAGCAGGCCCGGGAGCTCGATGATGGCGTCGACGTCGTCGCAGTCGCGGGAGCCCGGCGAGGAGACCGTCAGGACCGAGAAGGCCGTGCCGTCGTGGCAGGCGGCCTCCGCGGCGGCCATCTTCAGCGGCTGCTGCTCGAACATGAGCTGGGCCTGCGCGTGCCCGGTCAGCGCCGTCCCGGCGAAGCCGATCACGCCGAGCAGGCAGCCGAGCCGCAGCGAGCGCAGCCACAGCCGGTGGTCCGTGCGGTCCTCCGCGCCGGTCTCGAGCGAGCCGACGACGACGTTGCCGTCCGCGTCCACGGTGTCGATCCCCCGGACGCGCCGCTTCCACAGCTTGTACCAGGCGATGCCGAGCAGGAAGGAGCCGGCCACGGAGACCGAGCCGAGGATGGCGTGCGGGAAGGCGACCATCGCGGTGTTGTTGGTCAGCACCGCCCAGATGTCGTTCAGCACCGGGCGCCCGTCGACGATCTCGTACCCCACGGGGTGCTGCATCCACGAGTTGGCGACGATGATGAAGTACGCCGAGAACCAGGAGGCCACCACGGCGGCCATGAGGCACGCGGCGTGGATCCTGGGCTTCAGGCGGCCCCAGCCGAAGATCCACAGGCCGAGGAACGTGGACTCGACGAAGAAGGCCAGCAGGCCCTCCATGGCCAGCGGGGCGCCGAAGACGTCCCCCACGAAGCGGGAGTACTCGCTCCACGCCATCCCGAACTGGAACTCCTGGACCAGCCCGGTGGCCACGCCCATGATGAAGTTGATGAGAAAGAGCTTGCCCCAGAACTTGGTCAGGCGCAGGTACTCGTGCCGTCCCGTCCTGACCCACAGGACGTTGAACAGGGCCACGACCAGGCCCAGCCCCAGGGTCAGGGGCACCATCATGAAGTGGTAGACGGTGGTGATGCCGAATTGCCACCGCGCGATCTCTACGATATCCACGGTTCTCCTCGCAGACGCTGTCCACCGGCTCCGACGATGTCCGGAACCGGACTTGCCCACAAGGTAGCAAGCGCTTCTGGGAGGGTCAGCGCACTACCAGAAGGGCGTGGTTGACAGCAACGTAAGGGTGAATTTCACCCTTTGCGTCCGCGCCGCGCGGCGGAACCCCGGATTCTCAGGAGGAACGCCCCCGGGGACCCAGCAGACCCCGTGATCTCACGGCTTCCCGCTCCTCCGCGAGCTCCCGAACCGACGCGCGGAGGCGGTTTTCGACGTCGTCGCCCAACTTCACCTCGTGATTAATGTCATAGCGGCCCGCCGCGCAGGTCACGGGAAACGAGCTGATCAGGCCCTCCTGGACGCCGTGGGAGCCGTCGGAGGGGACGGCCATCGAGGTCCAGTCCCCCTCGGGGGTGCCCCGCACCCAGTCGCGCATGTGGCAGATCGCCGCGTGCGCCGCCGAGGCCACCGAGGAGCCGCCCCGGACCTCGATGATCTCGGCGCCGCGCCGGGCCACCCGCGGGATGAACTCCTCGTCGATCCACGCCCGGCCCCTGCCGTGCTCGGCGAGCACCTCGAGCGCGGGGCGGCCGCCGATCTCCGCGTGGTCGACGTCAGGCACCTGCGAGGCGGAGTGGTTGCCCCAGATGCTCACCCGCCGCACCGATCCCACCGGGGAGCCGGTCGCCAGCGCCAGCTGCGCGACGGCCCGGTGGTGGTCCAGGCGGGTCAGGGCCGTGAACCGCTCGAGGGGCACGTCCGGGGCGTGCGAGGCCGCGATGAGCGCGTTGGTGTTGGCGGGGTTGCCGACCACGACGACGCGCACGTCCTCGGCCGCCCCGGCGTTGATCGCCGCGCCCTGCGCCGAGAAGATGGCGCCGTTGGCCTCCAGCAGCTCGGAGCGCTCCATGCCCGGGCCGCGCGGGCGGGAGCCGATGAGCAGACCCGCCTGGACGCCGTCGAAGGCCCGCACCGGGTCGTCGAAGACGTCCACGGACTCCAGGAGGGGGAATGCGCCGTCCTGGAGCTCGAGCGCCGTCCCTTCGGCCGCCTCCAGCGAGGAGGGGATCTCGAGCAGCCGGAGGCGCACCGGCCGGTCCGCGCCGAGCATCTCCCCCGCGGCCACCCGGAAGAGCGTCGCGTAGCCGATGTTCCCGGCCGCGCCGGTCACGGTCACGGTCACGGGGTCGGTCGCCGCCGGGAGCGCGCTTCCGGAGGCGGGGGTCTGGTGCGGGTCCTGAGGGGTCGTCGTCATGACCCCAGCGTAGCGCGCGAGTGGCCCGGGTCACCCGACCCGGGCCACTCGACCCAGGTCGACCGGCCCGAGCCGTCCGGTCCGGGCCATCCGGCCCGGGTCATCCGGTCCGAGTTCCCCGGTCCGGGTCATCCGGTCCGAGCCATCCAACCCGGGCGCGCACCCGATCAGAGCCAGAAGGACAGGGCGAAGACCCACACGCACAGGTACGCCAGGAGCGCCGCGCTGTACGGCAGGGCCATCCTCATGAGCTGCGACTCGCTTCCGGCCCGGTCCACCGCCGCCGTGGCGATCGCGATGGACTGGGGCGAGACGACCTTCGCGGCGAGCCCGCCCGCGGTGTTGGAGGCCACCAGCAGGGTCTGCGAGGCGCCGATCTGCCCCGCCGTGACGGACTGCAGGCCCGCGAACAGGGTGTTGTTGTTGACCACCGAGCCCGTCACGAAGACGCCGATCCAGCCGATCACCGGGGAGATCAGCGGGAACGCCCGGCCGACCTCCGCGATGGCCAGGCCGAGGGTCGAGGACATGCCGGAGAAGCTCATCACGTTGGCCACGGCCATGACCAGGCAGATCATGACCACCGGGACGGCCAGCTGACGCGCCGCGCCGCCGAGCTCCTGCCACGAGGCCCGCCAGCTGATCCCCCGGGTGAACGCCGTCGTCAGCACCGCCGCCAGCAGGATCGCCGTGCCGCTCGCGGCGAGGAGGGGGACGCTCCAGACCGCGCCGACCGGGGTCGGGTCCGCGGCGACCGGCGCCACGCGCAGCACCTGCTCGTGCAGGGCGGGCATGGTCCAGCCCAGCGTGGTCCAGGACAGCGCGCCGCCCTCGCCGGTCAGCGAGTCCATGAAGGGCAGGCTCCACAGGAGGATGAGCAGCGACAGGACGTAGAACGGGCTCCAGGCGGCCACCACGCGCCGCAGGCCCGGGCGCACCGCACCGGCGTCGTCGGGCGCGGGCGCCCCCGGCTCCCGGTAGATGCCGCGGGGGCTCCAGCGCCGCATGAGCAGCGCCAGCGCGACCATCGCGGCCAGCGGCGGCACGATGTCCGCGAGCTCGGGACCCAGGAGCAGCAGGACCGCCGCCTGCAGCCCGGCGAACACGATGCCGGTCACCAGGGCCGCCGGGGCGGTCTCCCGCAGACCCCGCAGCCCGTCCATGATGGCCATGAGCATGAAGGGGACGGCCGCGGTGATCAGCACGGTCACGGCCACCATGGTCGCGGAGAGGTCCGCGACGCCGACGCCGCCCTGCTGCGCGCCCACGATGACCGGGATCCCGATGGCGCCGTACGCCCCGGCGGCGGCGTTGGCCACGAGCGCGAGCATCGCGGCCCGCAGCGGCTTGAAGCCGAGGTTGACCAGCAGCGCCGCGCAGATCGCGATGGGGATGCCGAACCCCGCCGCCCCCTCGAGGAAGCCGCCGAAGCAGTAGGCGATGAGCAGGACCTGGATGCGCTGATCCGTCGTGATCCCGGAGATCGAGCCGCGGATGACGTCGAAGTTCCCGGCGCGCACCGAGATGCGGTAGAGCCAGACGGCCATGAGGACGATCCAGCCGATGGGCCACAGCCCGCCGAGCACGCCGTACAGCCCGGCCGACGCGGCGGTGGAGGCGGGCATGCCGTAGACGAGGAGGGCGATGACAGCGGTCGCGACCAGGGAGGACACGGCCGAGACCAGGCCGGTGAGCTTGAGGACCGTCAGCCCCAGCAGGAACACCAGGATGGGGACGGCCGCCACGAGGGCGGAGAGCCAGAGGGAGCCGAGGGGGTCGTAGACCTGCTGCCACATGATGCGAGCCTTCCTGGGTCGCGCGCCCGGCCCCTGGGTGCCATCCCCGCGGGAAGGCCTGGTGACCGGGTCGTTCGCTATGACCCAATTGTACCCACTCAAACACAGGCGAAACCACATTTGGCGCTGTGACGTGCGAGGCCTCCGGCCCACCCGGCGCCGAACGCGCGCGGAGGCCGGAGGCGCGCGAAGACCGGATGCACGCGGATGCCGCACCCGGGAGCGCGCGGCCCCTCCCGAGCCTCAGGCGTCGATCTGGTCGAGGTCCAGCTCGTCGGCGTGGCTGATGATGAACTCCTTCCGGGGCGCCACCTCGGACCCCATCAGCAGCGAGAACGAGCGCTCGGCGGCCTCCGCGTCCTCGATCCGCACCCGGCGCAGCATGCGCTGTCGGGGATCCATGGTGGTCTCCGCGAGCTGGTCGGCGTCCATCTCGCCCAGGCCCTTGTACCGCTGGATCGGCTCCTTGTAGCGCTTTCCCTCGGTCTCCAGCCGGCGCAGGGTCTCGTGCAGCTCGCGCTCCGAGTACGTGTAGACCATCTGATTGGCCTTGCCCCCGCCGGTCACGACCTCGACGCGGTGCAGCGGCGGCACCGCCGCGTAGACCCGCCCCGCCTCGACCAGGGGACGCATGTACCGGTAGAAGAGGGTCAGCAGGAGGGTGCGGATGTGGGCGCCGTCGACGTCGGCGTCGGTCATCATGACGACCTTGCCGTAGCGCGCGGCGTCGACGTCGAAGCTGCGCCCCGAGCCGGCCCCGATGACCTGGATCAGGGCCGCGCACTCGGCGTTGGCCAGCATGTCCGTCAGCGAGGCCTTCTGGACGTTGAGGATCTTGCCGCGGATCGGCAGCAGCGCCTGGTAGTGGGAGGCGCGGGCGAGCCGGGCCGTGCCGAGCGCCGAGTCGCCCTCCACGATGAACAGCTCGGAGCGCTCGACGTCGTTGGAGCGGCAGTCCACGAGCTTGGAGGGCATCTGCGAGGTCTCCAGCGCGTTCTTGCGCCGCTGGGTCTCCTTGTGCACGCGCGCGGAGATCCGCGACTTCATCTCCGCGACGACCTTCTCGAGGAGCTGGGCGGCCTGCTGCTTCTCCGAGCGCCCCTTGGCGGCGAGCTGGCGGCCGAGCTCGTGCGAGACGACCTTGCCCACGATCGCGCGCGCGGCCGGGGTCCCGAGGATCTCCTTGGTCTGCCCCTCGAACTGCGGCTCGTTGAGCCGGACGTTGACGACGGCGGTCAGGCCCGCCATGACGTCGTCCTTCTCGATCTTGTCGGAGCCCACCTTGAGCTTGCGGGCGTTGGCCGCGATCTCCTTGCGCATGGTCTTCAGCAGGCCCTGCTCGAAGCCGCTGAGGTGCGTCCCGCCCTTGGGCGTGGAGATGATGTTGACGAACGAGCGGACCGTGGTCTCGTACCCGGTGCCCCAGCGCAGGGCGATGTCCACCTCGCAGTCGCGGCGGACCTCCTTCAGCTCCGAATGGCCCTTGGCGTCCAGGACCGGCACGGTCTCCTTGAAGTGGTCCGAGCCCTGGAAGCGCCAGACGTCGGTCACCGCGGCGTCCGGGGCGAGGAAGTCCACGTACTCGGTCAGGCCGCCGTCGTGCTGGAAGACCTCCTCGTGGGTGCCCTCCTCGCCGGGCGTGCCGGGCATCCGGCGGTCGTCGCGGATGCGCAGGCGCAGGCCGGGGACCAGGAAGCTGGTCTGGCGGGCGCGCTCGACCAGCGCGGCGTAGTCGAAGGCGGCGTCGGGGGTGAAGATCTGGCGATCCGCCCAGTAGCGCACGCGGGTGCCGGTGACGCCGCGGCGGGCCTTGCCCACCACTTCGAGCGCGTCCCTCTCGCCGGCGGGGGCGAACGGCGCGTCCGCGGCCGGGGACCCGGCGTCGTCGAAATGGCCGGGGATGCCGCGCTGGAACGTCATCTGGTAGGTCTTGGACCCGCGGTCCACCTGGACGTCCAGGCGGGCCGAGAGGGCGTTGACCACCGAGGCGCCGACGCCGTGCAGCCCGCCCACCGCGCTGTAGGTGCCGCCGCCGAACTTGCCGCCCGCGTGCAGCTTGGTGAAGACGACCTCGAGGCCGGTCAGCCCGGTGCGGGGCTCGATGTCCGTGGGGACGCCGCGGCCGTCGTCGCGCACCTCGACCGAGCCGTCCCGGTTGAGGACGATGTCGATGGACTGGCCGTGGCCGGCCAGCGCCTCGTCCACCGAGTTGTCGATGATCTCCCAGAGGCAGTGCATGAGGCCGCGGGAGTCGGTGGACCCGATGTACATGCCGGGACGCTTGCGCACCGCCTCCAGGCCCTCGAGGACCGACAGCTGCCGGGCAGTGTACTCATCGGTGGTGGGGGTCACGCGCGTCCTTCTCTACGTCTTGAGGTGGTTCGTCGGCGCCGAGGGCGCGACCTACAGTCTACGGCCTGGGTCGTGGGGGCGGTTCGCACGCCCACAGCGAACTGCTCCGACGAAGGGATGAAATCGGGCGTCCCCCATGTTTGCATAGGTGTACGAAAGCTGACCGAGTCCAGCGGTCGCCCCGCCACCGCGGCGGGGAAGGCGCTGGATGAGAAAGCACCACGTCAGGAGGAAGATCATGACGGCAACTCTGGAAACCCGAGGGCTGGACGCGACCGACCGTTGCGACTCCTGCGGAGCTCAGGCCTACGTCCGCGTCATCCTCGAGGCGACCGGCGGAGAGCTGCTCTTCTGCGCGCACCACGCGAGCGCCAACGAGGACAAGCTCCGCCCCCTCGCCAGCACGTGGCAGGATGAGCGGGACAAGCTGTCCCCGGCGTCGGCGTAGGGCCGACCCCAGAACGAGCGTGAGAAGGCCCCGGCCCCCTCGAGGGGGCCGGGGCCTTCTGCCTGTCCGCCGCCGCGGGGGCGGCGCGGGCTTGATCGTCAGTCGAGGTAGTCGCGCAGCACCTGCGACCGCGAGGGGTGACGCAGCTTGGACATGGTCTTGGACTCGATCTGGCGGATGCGCTCGCGGGTGACCCCGTAGACCTTGCCGATCTCGTCCAGCGTCTTGGGCTGGCCGTCGGTCATGCCGAAGCGCATGGCGACGACGCCGGCCTCGCGCTCGGACAGCGTGTCCAGCACCGAGTGCAGCTGCTCCTGGAGGAGCGTGAACGACACGGCGTCGGCCGGGACCACCGCCTCGGAGTCCTCGATGAGGTCGCCGAACTCGGAGTCGCCGTCCTCGCCGAGGGGGGTGTGCAGCGAGATCGGCTCGCGGCCATACTTCTGGACCTCGACGACCTTCTCCGGGGTCATGTCGAGCTCCTTGGCCAGCTCCTCCGGGGTGGGCTCGCGGCCCAGGTCCTGGAGCATCTGGCGCTGGACGCGCGCGAGCTTGTTGATGACCTCGACCATGTGCACCGGGATGCGGATGGTGCGGGCCTGGTCGGCCATGGCGCGGGTGATCGCCTGACGGATCCACCAGGTGGCGTAGGTCGAGAACTTGAAGCCCTTGGAGTAGTCGAACTTCTCCACGGCGCGGATCAGGCCGAGGTTGCCCTCCTGGATCAGGTCCAGGAAGAGCATGCCGCGCCCGGTGTACCGCTTGGCCAGCGAGACCACGAGGCGGAGGTTGGCCTCCAGCAGGTGGTTCTTGGCGCGCTTGCCGTCGTGGATGACCCAGCGCAGCTCCTTGCGACCCTCGGCGTCGAGCTCCTCGCGCTGCTCCTTGAGCTTGTGCTCGGCGTACAGGCCAGCCTCGATGCGCATGGCCAGGTCGACCTCCTGCTCCGCGTTGAGGAGCGAGACCTTGCCGATCTGCTTGAGGTAGTCCTTGACGGGGTCGGCCGTGGCGCCGGAGGTGCTGACCCGTTGGGCCGGCTCGTCGTCGTCGTCGGTGGTGGAGATGACGAAGCCGTTGCCGCGGGCGGCGACGGTCTTCTTCTCCTGCTTGTCCTGGTCCTCCCGGGCGTCTTCCTCGGGCTCGGCCTCCAGCTCCTCCTCGGGCGCGGCCTCCACGTCGACGATCTCGTCGACGCCGTCCTTGCCCTCGCCCTGGGACGGGCCCTTGGCGGCGTCGCCGGCCTTGGGCTTGCGGGTCGCGGTGGACTTCTTGGCCTTGCCCGCGGCGCGTGCAGAGGCGGGCTTGGACGAGGCGGAGCCCTGACGGGCGCGCGATGCGGCGGGGGCCGTGCCCTCGGCGGTCACGGTCTCCTCGGCATCCGCCTTCTTGCGTGCAACTGGTGACACTCAAAAACCTTTCATTCGGATGAGACTGCGCAAGGTGGGTAAAACACCTATGACCCTGTCAAGACCGGAAGGCGATCGCGCACGATCCACCCCGAGCTTGCAAGGCCGTTCGGAAGTCTCAACAGCGGCCCGGAGACCCTTATTCCCGCCGCCGAGAAAATGTTTGACGAGCTGGCTGAATCGGAGTAGAGGCGCCACCCCGGCACCGCCCTTGCTGTGGGCCACCGCACATTCTGCCACGGATCGCCGGGCTTCCGTGACGCGGCGCGGGGGCGCGTGCGGGGTGTGCGGGGCATACGGGGCATACGGGGCAGATGGTGAACCACGAGCCGCACACAATGAGCCCTGCGCGGGTGAGCCGTGCACCGTGCTCGGGTGCCGCTCACGGCAGATGGCGGCGGGGATGAGCGAGCCATTCGGGCAGCGGCCGCTCCGCCATACGACGCCGGAGGCCCGCGCGCCCCGCACCCACGGCCGGCGCCCCCGCCTGTTCCAGGTACAGGTCCGCCTGGCTGTTGAGGCCGGCGAACCAGCTGATGTACGCGTTGCCCAGCGCGGCCCGAGACGCCGCGGGCTCCCCCAGCGCTTCCCCGAGCGCGGTCAGCACGACCCGGAGGCCGGCGAGTCGCACAACGCTCGGTCTGGCTCCGCCGCGCCCGCGCAGAACCCGCACTCCGGCAGCTCCGTCCGCGCCCCGAGACGACGCCTGGCCGGCCCCGCCGCGCCCTGCGCACCGGCCCCGGGTCCCGGCATGCCCGGACGCGCCGACGAACGCCCGGCCGAGGAAGCCCGAGGGCCGCGCAGACGAGGGCGGCCGAGAGTCCCGCGTGGTCCAGCACCAGCCGCACCGCACCCTCCACCCCGCACCCGCCCGGCGGGCCGCGCCGCCGGGCGGGCTCGCCAGAGCCGGCGCGATTCCGGCGACGCCCCGCCCCGCGCACGGATGCCGCTCCCAGGAGGCGAGCGCTGCCTCGAGCCGGCGCACGGCTGGCAGGAGGTCCCGCCCGGCGCGGCGTTCCGAGCGGTCGACGGCGTAGAGGAGCCGTGCGGCCGCGCGGACCCGCTCCGCCACGCGCTCAGCGCTCGCCTCGCCCGTCATCTCGAGCGTTCGGTACGGTCCGGGGAGGAAGGGGTGCTCGCGCACGGCGTCGAGCCGCCCCCTCAGCACGTGCCCCTCGGCGGTGAGGGCGGCCCCGACCGGGCTCGCCAGGATCGCGTCGACCGTGCCCTCGGCCCGCGCGGCATCGCTCAGGCGCTCACCGGGCCCCGGAGCGGGCAACCGGCCCCACCGGTTCCCCGCCCGGTCGACGACCCACAGGTCGGCCACCGCGATCCCCGACGCGGTGGCCGCGGCGGCCGCGCCGAGCAGCCCGAGGACGACCCGGTCCCCGCACCGCCACGCGCCCTCCGCGCAGGCGCTGGGCTCCGGTGCCGGAGGTCGGCCTCCGGGGTGCGTTCCGCAGGAGAGCCGGGCGGGAGCGGCGTCGGACCCGCACTCGGTGAAGGCGGCGAAGAACGTCGTGACGGGCCGGCCGGGCGCCCATCCGGCGAGACTGCCCAGGGCCTCGCGCAGACCTGCCGCCCAGCCGCCCGCCCCCTGCACAGGGTGAGGGAGATCCACCCTCAGGCACGGGCCGAGCTCCCCTCCGGCGGTCGCGACCGCCACCAGGGAGGCGTCCGGCCAGTAGCCGAGGGCGTGGACCATATAGGCCATGATGTCCTCGGGGGAACGGGCCGGGGTGGTCAGGACGGGTCGCGGAGCGCGGGGAGCAGAGGTGAATCGCATGCGTCCAGGATGCGACGCGGGACGCGAGGGACCCCGCGCCGGGCGCGCGATCCGCCCCGGACGGTGGACGGGGCCTCACCGAACGGGGAAGACCGTGGCCCTGTGGACGGCACCAGGGAGGGGTCGCTCGACCCCTCCCTTCCGCGCCGCGACCTCGGCCGCGCGGGCCCTACTTCTCGTCCTGCTCGGCGAGGAACGCCTCGATGGCCGCGCCGAGCTCGTCCGCGTCGGGGATCTCGGACTCGTCGCGGGCCAGCAGGGACCGCTGGGTCTCGGCTCCCACGTTCTCGTCGTAGCGCTGCTCGAGGTGGTGCACGATGGCCTGGACCTCCTGCGACGCCGCGACCTGCTCGTCGATCTGCCGCTCAACGTCGCGCGATGCCTCGCGCAGCCGGTCGGTGGGCAGGTTGAGCTTCGTCGCGGCCCCGAGGTGCTCCATCGCCGTGACCGCCGCCTGGGGCAGCTCCGCCTCGGAGAGGTACTGGGGGACGTTGACGGTGTAGCCGACGGTGCCGATGCCGCGTTCGGTCAGGGTCATCTCGAGCACGTGCGAGGCCGAGGCCCCGATCTCCGCGATCGGCTTCCAGGCCGAGATCCCCTGGACCAGGTCCTCCCGGCTGCCGTGCGCGGTCACGGGCAGCGGCCGCGTGTGCGGCACGGGCATGGGCATGGAGGCGATCGAGGCGAACAGGCTCACCTCGAGCTTCTCGGCGATCTGGGCGACGGCCTCGCTGAACCGATTCCACTGCAGGTCGGGCTCGGGGCCCGAGAGCAGCAGGAAGGGATGCCCCAGCCCGTCGGTCACCGCGTAGAGCTTCAGCTCCGGCATCTCCAGCTCCTCGAAGTGGTCCTCGATGAACCGGACGCGGGGGCGGCGGGATCGGTAGTCGTAGAGCTGGTCGACGTCGAACTCGACGATCTCCTCGGCTCCCAGCTCGGACAGGATCTCGTCAGAGACCTGCTGGGCCGTGTATCCGGCCTCGGCGAACCCCGTGAGCGAGACGACCAGGTTCAGCCCCTTGAGGCGCGGGTCGTTCAGCAGCCCCGGGTGACCCAGGTACAGCGTGCGTGGATCCTGCATCGTGAACCCTCCTCGGGAAGACGTTGACGGTCGGCGGGGCGTTCGAGCCTCCGGCCGACATCGTGGCCGCTCCTCACGTCCGCGGACTGACGAGCGCCTACAGTGGTAACCGAAACCTCTTGTAGAGAATAACGACGGACGGGCCTCGTGTATTTCCTCGAGCTCCCCGCCCGCATGCCGACGACGAGCGGGGCGCCTCCCGGGCGGCGCCGGTCGCCGAACCCGAACCGACGAGGAGCGCTCCCCCATGACCGATTCCCACGAACTGTCCCTCTCCCTGGCCTCCCCCGACGCCGAGGGCGTCTCGACCAAGGCCCTCGTGGTCGGCGTCTACGCCGGCGAGGACGGGCCGGAGCTGGCGCCCTCCTCCCTCTCGGGGTCCGTCCGGGAGGGCCTCGAGGGAGTCCTGGAGGACCTCGGCATCTCCGGCGCGACCGACCAGCTGCACCGGCTGCCCGGCTTCGGCGACGCCGGCGCCGACGTCCTGGCCCTGATCGGCCTCGGCAAGCGCACCGAGGACACCGCCGCGCGGTGGGACGCCCTGCGCTACGGCGCCGGCTCGGCCGTCCGCCAGCTCGCGGGCCTGGGCTCGGTGACCGTGGACCTCCCGGCCCCGGGGCTGGAGGAGATCTCCGCGATCGCCGAGGGCATTGCCTTCGGCGCCTTCTACGACGCCGGCCAGCGCACCTCCGTGGAAGCCCTGGAGCGGGAGCCGGTGACCGAGGCCGTGATCTTCTCCCCGCTGCGCTCGGAGGAGGCGCACGAGGTCCTGGCCCGCGCCCTGGTGCTCGGCGAGGCGGTGGACCACACCCGCCGGCTGGTCAACGAGGCCCCCAACAGCCTCTACCCCGACTCCTTCGCCGGCCGCGCCCTGGAGCGCATCGCGGGGATCGACGCGGTGACGGCCGAGGTGCTCGACGAGTCGGCCCTCCAGGAGGGCGGCTTCGGCGGCATCCTCGGCGTCGGCAAGGGCTCGGCCAGGGCGCCGCGCCTCGTCGTCGTCGACTACGTCCCGGAGGACGCCGCGCGCCACGTCGCGCTGGTGGGCAAGGGGATCACCTTCGACTCGGGCGGGCTGTCCCTGAAGCCCGGCGGCTCCATGATGACCATGAAGTGCGACATGGCCGGCGCCGCCGCCGCGCTCAACGCCGTCGCCGCGGCCGCCGAGCTGCAGCTGCCCGTGCGCGTGACCGCGTACCTCTGCCTCGCCGAGAACCTCCCCTCCGGCACCGCCACCAAGCCCGAGGACGTGCTGTCCATGCGCGGCGGCACCACCGTGGAGGTCCTGAACACCGACGCCGAGGGGCGGCTGGTCATGGCCGACGGCCTCGCCTACGCCTCCGAGTCCGCGCCGGACCTGCTGCTCGACGTCGCGACCCTCACCGGGGCGCAGATGGTCGCCCTGGGCTCGCGCTGCTCCGCGGTCATGGGCGACGAGGAGGCGCGCGAGAGCGTGACCCGCGCCGCGCAGCGCGCCGGCGAGGAGTTCTGGCCCATGCCCCTGCCCGGGTACATGGCGCAGGAGCTGAAGTCCCCGGTGGCCGACCTGAAGAACATCGGTGCGGGCCGCAACGGCGGGATGCTCATCGCGGGGCTGTTCCTGCGCGAGTTCGTCGGGGAGGCGGACGGGAAGCGGATCCCGTGGGCGCACCTGGACATCGCAGGCCCCGCCTTCAACGAGGGGGCGCCGTTCGGCTTCACGCCCAAGGAGGGCACGGGTGCGTCGGTGCGGACCCTGGTCAGCCTGCTCGAGGACGTCGCGGGCGCGTGATCCGCTCGTGGGAGGCGGGGGGATTTTCCCACCGCCTCCCACAGTGTGAGATCACGCACCGCTGGACCGGTGTCATGGGGGCTCCAAGTGGAGGGGTGTCCCCCTGACCTATAAGCTAGACAGCGATTGAACCAACAGTGAAGGACCTGCGGGCCCCACACAACGCGAGGGAGCGACCACGTGGCCGATTCGGCAAAAGCTTTCGACATTCTGATCCTGGGCGGGGGCAGCGCGGGCTACGCCGCGGCGCTGCGCGCCGTGCAGCTGGGATTCAACGTCGGACTCATCGAAGGCAGCAAGGTGGGCGGCACCTGCCTGCACTGGGGCTGCATCCCCACCAAGGCGTACCTGCACTCGGCCGAGGTGGCCGAGGAGGCCCGCGAGTCCGAGCAGTACGGCGTCAAGCTGAGCTACGAGGGCATCGACATGCCCAAGGTCCGCGACTACAAGGACAAGATCATCGCGGGCAAGTTCAAGGGCCTGCAGGGCCTGCTGAAGATGCGCGGCGTGACCGTCATCGACGGCTACGGCAAGCTCACCGGCGAGAAGACCATCGACGTCGACGGCACCGAGTACACCGGCGAGCACATCATCCTGGCCTCCGGCTCGGTCTCCAAGACCTTCGGGCTGGAGATCGGCGGGCGCATCATGACCTCCAAGGAGGCGCTCGAGCTGGACCACCTGCCGAAGTCCGCGATCGTCCTGGGCGGCGGCGTCATCGGCTCGGAGTTCGCCTCGATGTGGCGCTCGATGGGCGTCGAAGTCACCATCATCGAGGGCCTGCCCCACCTGGTCCCCAACGAGGACCCGGCGATCATCAAGGTGCTCGAGCGCACCTTCAAGAAGCGCGGCATCAAGTACAGCCTCGGCACCTTCTTCGAGAAGGTCGAGCAGGACGAGGACTCCGCCAAGGTCACGCTGACCGACGGCAAGGAGTTCGAGGCCGACATCGTCCTCGTCGCCGTGGGCCGCGGCCCCAACACCCAAGACATGGGCTACGAGGAGGCCGGGATCACGATGGACCGCGGCTTCGTCATCACCGACGAGCGCCTGCACACCGGCGTCGGCAACGTCTACGCCGCGGGCGACATCGTCCCCGGCCTGCAGCTGGCCCACCGCGGCTTCCAGCAGGGCATCTTCCTCGCCGAGGAGATCGCGGGGATGAACCCGGTCGTCGTCGAGGACATCAACATCCCCAAGGTCACCTTCTGCGACCCGGAGATCGCCTCGGTGGGATACACCGAGCCGAAGGCCAAGGAGAAGTTCGGCGAGGAGAACGTCGAGACCTCCGAGTACAACCTGGCCGGCAACGGCAAGAGCTCGATCCTGGGCACCGGCGGCATCATCAAGTTCGTCCGCGAGAAGGACGGTCCCATCGTGGGCGTCCACGCGATCGGACGCCGCATCGGCGAGCAGATCGGCGAAGCGCAGCTGATCGTCAACTGGGAGGCCTACCCGGAGGACGTCGCGAAGCTCATCCACGCCCACCCGACCCAGAACGAGGCCCTCGGCGAGGCCGCCATGGCCCTCGCCGGCCAGCCCCTCCACGGCTGAGCGCGGACACCCCGCCACCAGACCGAATCACACTGGCACTATTCACAAGGAGAACGGGAAGACGATGTCTGAAACCGTAGAACTGCCCGCGCTGGGCGAATCCGTCACCGAAGGAACCGTCACCCGCTGGCTCAAGTCCGTGGGCGACACCGTCGAGGTCGACGAGCCGCTGGTCGAGGTCTCGACCGACAAGGTCGACACCGAGATCCCCTCCCCCGTGGCGGGCGTGATCGAGGAGATCCTCGTCGAGGAGGACGAGGAGGTCGAGGTCGGCGCCCCGCTGGTGCGCATCGGCGACGGCTCCGGCGCCTCGGGCGACTCCTCGGGCTCGGACGAGCAGGAGGAGGCCCCCGCCGAGGAGGAGGCCCCCGCGGCCGAGGAGTCCGCGGAGGAGCCCGCCGAGGCCCCCGCGCAGGTCGACTCCGCGCAGCAGGGCTCCGGCAGCGCCGAGGGCTCCGAGGGCTCCGAGGTGACCCTTCCCGCCCTGGGCGAGTCGGTCACCGAGGGCACCGTGACCCGCTGGCTCAAGGCCGTGGGCGACTCCGTCGAGGTCGACGAGCCGCTGGTCGAGGTCTCGACCGACAAGGTCGACACCGAGATCCCCTCCCCCGTCGCCGGCACCCTGCTGGAGATCAAGGTGGACGAGGACGAGGAGGCCGAGGTCGGCCAGGTGCTGGCGATCGTCGGCGCCGAGGGCGCGTCGTCGGCCCCCAGCTCCCCCGAGCCCGAGCAGAAGCAGGCCGAGCCGGAGCAGAAGTCCGAGGAGAAGCCCGCTGAGCAGCCCCAGGCCCAGGAGTCCGCTCCCGAGCCCGAGCCGGAGCAGAAGAAGGACGCCGAGGACGCCTCCCCGCAGGCGGCCCAGCCGACCTCGACCGAGAACGCCGGGTCCGCCGGCTCCGCCGAGTCCTACGTGACCCCGCTGGTCCGGAAGCTCGCGAAGCAGGAGAACATCGACCTCTCGACCATCAAGGGCACCGGCGTCGGCGGTCGCATCCGCAAGCAGGACGTCCAGGCCGCCGTCGAGGCCAAGAAGTCCGAGGCCTCCGCCCCGGCCGCCGAGCAGGCCGCTCCCGCCCCGGCGGAGAAGAAGCAGGCTCCCGCGGTCAAGGCCGACACGGAGAAGCGCGGGAAGACCGAGAAGGCCCCCCGCATCCGCCAGACCATCGCCAACCGCATGAAGGAGTCCCTCGAGGTCTCCGCGCAGCTGACGCAGGTCGCGGAGGTCGACATGACCCGCGTGGCCAAGCTGCGCGGCAAGGCCAAGGACGCCTTCGCCTCGCGCGAGGGCGCCAAGCTGACCTTCCTGCCGTTCTTCGCCAAGGCCGTGGCCGAGGCGCTGCAGCAGCACCCGAAGCTCAACGCCTCCTACGACGCGGACAGCAAGGAGATCACCTACCACGCCTCGGAGGACATCGCGATCGCGGTGGACACCGAGCGCGGCCTGCTGGTCCCCGTGATCTCCGACGCCGGCGACCTCAACCTGGCCGGCCTGGCCAAGAAGATCGCCGACGTCGGCGAGCGCACCAAGTCGGGCAAGATCGGCCCGGACGAGCTGTCCGGCGGCACGTTCACGATCACCAACATCGGGTCGTTCGGCGCATTGTTCGACACCCCGATCATCAACCAGCCGCAGGTCGCGATCCTCGGCACGGGCTCGATCGTGAAGCGCCCCGTGGTCATCACCGACTCCGAGGGCAACGACACCATCGCGATCCGGCACATGTGCTACCTGTCGCTGACCTACGATCACCGACTGGTGGACGGCGCCGACGCCGGCCGCTTCCTCTCCTCGCTCAAGAAGCGCCTCGAGGACGGCGCGTTCGAGTCGGAGGTCGGCCTGTAGGGTCGCCTTCCGCGCCCTCGCCGCGAGCCGAGGGCCCGCACGACCTGCGTCGTGGCGGCCCTCGCCGCGTCGGCCGCCCGACGCCGGCGCGATCGTGCGACGCCGGCGCGCCCGGGCGGACCCCGGCTCCGCGGGCGACGCACCGTGAGACGCCGGGATGCGCGGCGCGGGCACAGGAGTAGGCTGGACACCATGGCTTTGGACATCGAACGCGTCGGGTTCGCCCCGGACTACGTTGACTATCGGGAGGCCCTCGCCCTGCAGGAGGAGATCCACGGGCGGGTGAGCCGCAAGGAGCAGCAGAACACGGTGCTGCTGCTCGAGCACGAGCCGGTCTTCACCGCCGGCAAGCGCACCGAGCCCCACGAGTACCCGCAGGACGGCACCGACGTCGTGCCGATCGACCGGGGCGGCAAACTCACCTGGCACGGCCCCGGGATGCTGGTCGGGTATCCGATCGTCAGGCTGCCCGAGCCCATCGACGTCGTCGCCTACGTGCGGCTGCTCGAGGAGATCCTCATCGACGTCATCGCGGACTTCGGCATCGAGGGGCACCGGGTCGAGGGACGCTCCGGCGTCTGGATCCTCGGCGAGGGCATCGAGCCGGACCGGAAGATCGCCGCGATCGGCATTCGCGTCTCCCGCCGGACCACCATGCACGGCTTCGCCCTGAACTGCTCGAACGACCTCGCGGCCTTCTCGAGCTTCATCCCGTGCGGCATCACCGACGCCTCCGTGACCACCATGAGCGCCCAGGCGGGGCGGAATATCACGCCCTCCGACGTCGTTGAGCGTGTTGAGAGGGAACTGGCCGCCCAGGCGGACCGGCTCGCCGCCCAGTTCACCGTCGAACAGGAGACGGCCACCGCCTGACCGGGCACGGCCGCCACGAAGCGAACCGACTCACGCGTGCGCACACCCCCGCACGGAGACACCCAAGGAGTGACCATGACCATCGCCCCCGAGGGCCGCAGGCTTCTCCGCGTCGAGGCGCGCAACGCCGAGGTGCCGATCGAGAAGAAGCCGTCCTGGATGAAGAACACCGCCAGGATGGGCCCGGAGTACCAGGAGCTCAAGACCATGGCCCGCAGCCAGGGCCTGCACACCGTGTGCGAGGAGGCTGGCTGCCCCAACATCTACGAGTGCTGGGAGGACCGCGAGGCGACCTTCCTCATCGCCGGCGACACCTGCACGCGCCGCTGCGACTTCTGCGACATCGCCACGGGCCGGCCGGTCGCGCTGGACCCCCTGGAGCCCATCAAGGTCGCCCGCTCGATCCAGCAGATGAACCTGCGCTACGCGACCGTCACCGGCGTCGCCCGCGACGACCTCGCGGACGGTTCCGCGGACCACTACGCGCAGACCATCCGGGCCATCCACGAGCAGAACCCGAACACCGGCGTCGAGATCCTCATCCCCGACTTCCAGGGCAAGCCGGACCGGCTGGACATGATCGTCGACGCCGGACCCGAGGTCTACGCGCACAACGTGGAGACCGTGCCCCGCATCTTCAAGAAGATCCGCCCGGCCTTCACCTACGAGCGCTCGCTGGACACGATCGCCCACGGCAAGGACCGCGGCATGATCACCAAGTCGAACCTGATCCTCGGCATGGGCGAGACCAACGAGGAGGTCTACGAGGCCCTCTGCGACCTCCACGACGCCGGGACCGACATCATCACCCTGACGCAGTACCTGCGCCCCTCGCCGCTGTTCCACCCGATCGACCGGTGGGTCAAGCCCGAGGAGTTCGTCGCGCTGTCCCAGGCGGCCGAGGAGATCGGCTTCCTGGGCGTCATGGCGGGGCCGATGGTCCGCTCCTCCTACCGCGCCGGGCGCCTCTGGGCCCGCGCGATGGAGAAGATGGGGCGCCCGATCCCGGAGCACCTCTCCCACATCGAGGACTCCGGCTCGGCGCGCCAGGAGGCGAGCTCGCTGCTGGCCGCCACCTCCTAGCCGAGGCGCCGCCGACGCCGCACGGGCCGCGGCTCCCGGGACCCCTCCCGGGAGCCGCGGCCCTTCGCACGTGCGACCGGGCACGATGCCGGGCCGCACCCCGGTCTCCCGTAGAATGGTGCCAGAATGTCCCAGGCACCGATCGGTGCCGACCAGTCCCAACCACCCAGAGGAATCGACGTGGCGTCTAGTTCGGCCCGGAAGGGCAAGCTCACGCGCGAGGAGAAGCGCGAGGAGAAGCGGAAGAAGAAGGCGGCCAAGGGTCCCGGCCCCTTCGGCCAGATGAAACAGGTCTACCAGATGACCAGGAAGTCGGATCCCAACATCCCGTGGATCCTCCTCCTCGTCGCGCTGGCGGTCGTGCTCGTCTTCCTGCTGATCGGCCTCCTGGTCGGCAACTGGATCACCTTCACCATCATCGGCATCCCCGTGGGCGTCCTCGTGGCGATGATCGTGCTGTCCAGGCGGGCCGAGAGGGCCGCCTTCGGGCAGATCGAGGGGCAGACCGGCGCGGCCGGCGCGGCCCTGTCCACCCTGCGCCGCGGGTGGATCGTGGAGGAGCAGCCCGTGAACATGAACCCCCGGACCCAGGACCTCGTGTTCCGCGCGCTGGGCAAGCCCGGCGTCGTGCTCATCACCGAGGGCCCGGCCCAGCGCGTGAACTCGCTGGTGAACCAGGAGCGCAAGAAGCTCAACCGCGTGGCGCCCAACGTCCCGGTGCACGTCATCAAGGCGGGCAACGAGGAGGGTCAGGTCCCGCTGAAGAAGATCACCAAGAGCATGAAGAAGCTGGACAAGACGCTGACGATGCAGGAGGTCCACGCCGTCAACAACCGCCTGGCCTCCCTCGGCAAGAGCCTCCCGGTGCCCAAGGGCGTCGATCCCCTGAAGGCCCGGCCGGACCGCCGCGGCATGCGGGGACGCTGAGCCGACCCGCCCCGTCACAGAGCCCCGCCCCGGGAGCGACCGCTTGGGTCGCCCCCGGGGCGGGGCTCTGTCGTCTCCTCGGCGCCGCTTCGGTCCGACGTATCGCTGCGGTCCCCCGCGCCGCCTCGGTCCGTCACGGCGGGGGTGCCGGTCACAGCGGGGGTGCCGGTGACGGCGTGAGGTCGGGCGCGCCGCCGACGCCCGGCCTCAGCGGAACAGCACGAGGACGGTGCCGACGCTGCGGTCGTGCAGACCGCGCGAGTTCTCGTCCACGACGGCGACCGGGAAGACGGGGAGGATGAGCAGGCTGCGCACGGCCGCCCGGCGGAATCCGGCGGGACCGCCGGCCATGGTCTGCACCTGCATCCCGCAGACGAAGTGCCCCAGGGCGTGGCCCCCGAAGCCGACGAGCAGCGTCTGGTAGGCCCAGAAGGCCAGGGGCGCCGCGAGGGCGAGCCAGCCGTCGAGCGCGCCGAGGACCCACAGGCATAGCGCGTAGCAGAGGTACCAGTCGATGGCGAAGGCGAGGATGCGGCGCGGGAACCGGGCGATGGACCCCGGGCCCCGCTCGGGCCGCCCCAGCAGCTGGCCGGGATAGTCGGGGTACGGGCGCTCGTTCCGCGAGGGGCCCTCTGCGGCCTGCGGAGGATCTTGGGATGCGGGCATGCTCCCACAATATCCAACTCGAGGACCGCCTCACGATAGAGTGAGGGGATCGACTGCCGCGCGCCGGCGGCGCCTCGCTCCCGCCGGGGCCGTTAATGCCCCGGAAACATTCGGGATACAGGGGGGCAACCGGACGCGGCTAGTGTGACCGTTGTGAAGCACACGCGGGCGACCGTCCAGAGGTACGCGGGCGCCGGCGAGGTCGTGTCCAGCAAACTAAGGAGAGCACGGACCATGTTCCAAACCGCCCAGGAAGTTCTGACGTACATCCAGGAGGAGGACGTCGTCTTCGTCGACCTCCGCTTCACCGACCTGCCGGGTGTCCAGCAGCACTTCAACCTGCCGGCCAAGACCGTGGACGACGACTTCTTCGTCAACGGCCAGCTCTTCGACGGGTCCTCGATCCGCGGCTTCCAGGGCATCGCCGAGTCGGACATGCAGCTCATCCCCGACCCCAAGTCGGCCTTCGTGGACCCGTTCCGCGTGGAGAAGACCCTCGTGGTCACCTGCTCCATCGTGAACCCCCGCACCGGCGACCCCTACCACCGCGACCCGCGCGGCGTGGCCGAGCGCGCCGAGGCCTACATGCAGTCCACCGGCATCGCGGACACCGCCAACTTCGCCTCCGAGGCCGAGTTCTTCATCTTCGAGGACGTCCGCTACCAGGTCTCCCCCGAGTCCACGTTCTACTCGGTCGACTCCGACGAGGCGCCCTGGAACTCCGGGCGCAAGGAGGAGGGCGGCAACCTCGCCAACAAGACCGCGACCAAGGGCGGCTACTTCCCGGTCTCCCCCGTCGACAAGCAGGCGGACCTGCGCGACGCGATCTGCGTGGCGCTGGACGAGGTCGGCCTCGCGGTCGAGCGCTCGCACCACGAGGTGGGCGCGTCCGGCCAGGCCGAGATCAACTACACCTTCTCGACGCTGACCCTCGGCGCCGACGACCTGCTGAAGTTCAAGTACGTCGTGAAGAACACCGCCGACGCCTTCGGCAAGACCGCGACCTTCATGCCCAAGCCGGTCTTCGGCGACAACGGCTCCGGCATGCACTGCCACCAGTCGCTGTGGAAGGGCGGCGAGCCCCTGTTCTACGACGAGCGCGGCTACGCCAACCTCTCGGACCTCGCCCGCTGGTACATCGGCGGCCTGCTGGAGCACTCCTCCTCGGTCCTGGCCTTCACCAACCCGACCGTGAACTCCTACAAGCGCCTGGTCAAGGGCTTCGAGGCCCCGGTCAACATGGTGTACTCGCAGGGCAACCGCTCGGCCGGCATCCGCATCCCGATCACCGGCTCCAACCCCAAGGCCAAGCGCCTGGAGTTCCGCGCGCCGGACCCCTCCTGCAACCCCTACCTGGCCTTCGCGGCGCAGCTGATGGCGGGCCTGGACGGCATCCGCAACCGCATCGAGCCGCCGGAGCCCATCGACAAGGACCTCTACGAGCTGCCGGCCGAGGAGGCCAAGGGCATCAAGACCGCCCCGGGCTCGCTCGGCGAGGCGCTCGACGCCCTCGAGGCCGACCACGAGTTCCTGCTCCAGGGCGACGTCTTCACCGAGGACCTGATCGAGACCTGGATCTCCTACAAGCGCGAGAACGAGCTGCTCCCGCTCTCGCTGGTCCCGCACCCGCTGGAGTTCCAGCTCTACTACGGCGTGTAACGAGCAAAGCCGAAGGGGCCGCGGACGGTGATCACCGTCCGCGGCCCCTTCGCATGTCCGGACCGGCGGCTCGACGCCGGGGCCGCCCCGGGTCCGCCTTCCCTACCTGACCTCCACGGCGCAGCTGATGGCGGGCCTGGATGGCATCCGCAACCACCGCATCGAACCGCCGGAGCCCATCGACAAGGACCTCAGTCCTCCAGGTGCCCGTAGAACAGCTTCTCGTAGACGGCCCGCGCCCGCCGGGTGATCCGCAGGTAGTCCTCCTCGAGCTGCCCGGCGCAGTCGGGTCCGTAGCCGACCCAGCGCGCGGTCGCGTCCAGGTCGCGCCGGCTCGAGGGCAGCGAGTCCGAGGCCCGGCCGCTGCGCAGCACATTGGCGCCGCGGATGCGGGTGGCCAGGCGCCAGGCCGTCTCCAGGGTCTCGGCGTCCTCGGCCGCGACGAGGCCGCACGAGACCATCTCGGCCAGCGCGACCAGGGTGCTCGTCGTCTTCAGCGAGGGATGCTCGTGGGCGTAGCGCAGCTGGAAGAGCTGGACGAGCCACTCGACGTCGCTCAGCCCGCCCCGCCCCAGCTTGAGCTGCCGGTGGGGGTCGGCCCCGCGGGGCATGCGCTCGGCCTCCACCCGCGCCTTCACGCGGCGGACCTCCCGCACCCGGTGCTCGGGGAACTCGGCCGGGTACCGGTATGGGTCGATCAGCCGGACGAAGCTCTCGGCCAGGTCCGCCGACCCGCTCAGCGGGCGGGCCCGCAACAGCGCCTGGAACTCCCACGTGTCGGCCCAGCGCTCGTAGTACTCGGCGTAGGAGTCGAGGGAGCGGACCAGCGGTCCCGCCTTGCCCTCCGGGCGGAGGTCCGCGTCGATCAGGAGGGTCTTCTCGGCGCGGATGGCCGGCGTCGTCGGCATCTTCAGCAGCTGCATGATGCGGGAGATCAGCGCGCCGGCCTGGGCGGCGGCCTCCCGCTCGTCGGCGCCCTTCCAGGGGCGGTGGACGAACATGACGTCGGCGTCGGAGCCGTAGCCGATCTCGCTGCCGCCCTGCCGCCCCATCCCGACGATGACGAGGTCGGTCAGGGGGCGCTGGCCCTGCTGGGAGTACATCTCGCGCTCGGCGGCGCGCTGCGCGCCCAGCACGGTCACCTGGTCCACGTGGGACAGGCCCCGCATGATCTCCTCGGAGGTCAGCAGGCCGGAGGTCTCCCCCATCGCGATGCGCAGGATCTCCCGACGCCGGATGAGCCGCACCATGCGCACGGCGGAGTCCGCCTCGGTGTGCCGGGAGATCTTCGCCCGGATCTCGGTCCACAGCGCCTCGAAGCCGATGGGCCGCAGCTGGTCGTCGCGGTCGAGCCACGCGATGGACTCCGGCTCGTCCTCCAGCAGGTCGGTGACGAACCGGGAGCTCGAGAGGATCGAGCACAGCCGCTCGGCGGCCACGGAGGAGTCCCGCAGCATCTTCAGGTACCAGTGCGTCTGGCCCAGCGCCTCGGAGACCCGGCGGAAGCCGAGCAGGCCGGCGTCGGGGTCGACGCCGTCGGCGAACCAGCCCAGCAGGACCGGCAGGATGGCGCGCTGGATCTCCGAGCGCCGGGACAGGCCCCGGGTGAGCGCCTCGATGTGGCGCATGGCCCCCTTGGGGTCCAGGTAGCCCAGGGCCGCGAGGCGGTCGCGGGCGGCCTCGGAGGTCAGCGCCACCTCGGCGGCCGAGAGGTGCGCGACGGCGGCCAGCAGCGGCCGGAAGAACAGCCGCTCGTGCAGCCCGCGCACCGAGCGCTTGACCGCGCGCCAGGAGTCGAGGAACGCCGCCGGGGTGATCTTCTCGCGCTCCCCCGGGCCCTTCATGCCGCGCGCGACGACGAGCTGCTCGGCCTCCTTGGCGGGCATCAGGTGGGTGCGGCGCAGGTGCAGCAGCTGGATGCGGTGCTCGAGCAGCCGCAGCCAGCGGTACTCGCGGCTGAAGCGGGCAGCGTCGCCCCGGCCGATGAAGGAGCGCTCCGAGAGCGCCTCGAGCGAGTCGGTGGTCGAGCGGGTGCGCACCTGCTCGTCGGTGCGGCCGTGGACCAGCTGCAGCAGCTGGACGGTGAACTCGACGTCGCGCAGCCCGCCGGGCCCGAGCTTGATCTGGCGCTCCCGCTCCTCGGCGGGGATGTTGTCGGTCACCCGGTGGCGCATCGCCTGCACCGAGTCGACGAACCCCTCCCGGCCCGATGCCTCCCAGACGAACGGGACGATGGCCTCGAGGTACTCGCGCCCCAGCGCGGGGTCGCCGGCGATGGGGCGGGCCTTCATGAGCGCCTGGAACTCCCAGTTCGCCGCCCACCGGGAGTAGTAGACGCGGTGCGACTCGACGGTGCGCACGAGGGGGCCGTCCTTGCCCTCGGGGCGGAGGTTGGCGTCGACCTCCCACAGGCCCGGCTCGGGGGCGAGCCCGTTGATCAGGGCGCTGATCCGCTTGACCAGGCGGGTGCCGATCCGGTTCTGGGTCTGCTCGTCGGGGGCGGTGGTGTCGGCGTCGGCCGTCGACCCGGAGGCGTCGGGGGCGGTCCCGTCCGGCCCCGCGCCGGCCGGCCCCACGACGTAGATGACGTCCACGTCCGAGACGTAGTTCAGCTCCCGGGCCCCGCACTTGCCCATGCCGATGACGGCGAGGGCGACGTCGGCCGCCCCGGGCTCCTCCTCGGCGAGCTCGGCGCGGGCGACCGCGAGCGCGGCGTCGACGGCGGCGCCCGCCAGGTCCGCCAGGGCGGCCCCGACCGCCGGCATGAAGTCCACGGGCTCGTCGGTGCACACGTCGGCGATCGCGATGCGGGTCAGCTGCGCCCGGTAGGCCACGCGCAGCGCGACGGCGGCGTCGTCGCCGGTGAGCTCGGCGACCGGCTGCGCGGCCCCCGGATCCGAGCCCACCGCGCGGTGCAGCGCCTCGCGGTACGCCTCCGGGCCGCTGCCCCGGACGGCGCGACGCAGCTCGGCCGGATCCTCGTCGAAGACCGGGAGGTGCTCCGGGCGGCGCAGCAGGAACTCCCCCAGCGCCTCGGAGGCGCCGAGCAGCCGGTAGAGCGAGAGGGCCCCGGGCCCCTGCTCGACCCGGCGCGAGAACTCCGGGCGGTCCGCCAGGATCCGCACGATGTTCTTGAGCGCGACGTCGGGCGAGGGGCTGAACTTCAGCCCCTCCAGCAGCCGCGCGCCGTCGAGCCCCTCCAGCTCCCGGGAGGACAGCCAGCGCTGCGCCCCGCCCAGGTCGGTGAAGCCGATGCCCGCGAGCCGCTGCTTGCCGGGCACGGCGTCGGGGGACGTGGCCATCGCCGGCGTCTCGGCCATCTCGCGTCCTTCCTCGGTCGCGGCCCTAAAGGAGGCCGAGGTTGTGCTTGAGCTCGTAGGGCGTGACCACCTGGCGGTAGGCGGTCCAGTCGTCCTGCTTGTTCAGCAGGAACTGGTTGAAGACCTGCTCGCCCAGCACCTCGGCCATGAACTCCGACTCCTCGGTCTGGCGGATCGCGTCGTGGAGCGAGGACGGCAGGGGGCTGTGGCCCAGGCTGCGGCGCTCGGCCGCGGACATCGAGGCGACGTCCTCGGCCTCGGACAGGGGCAGCTCGTACTCGTTCTCGATGCCCTTCAGGCCCGCCGCGAGGATCACGGCGTACCCGAGGTAGGGGTTCACCGCCGAGTCGATGCCGCGGTACTCGATCCGCGCCGACTGCATCTTGGAGGGCTTGTACAGCGGCACGCGGACCAGCGCGGAGCGGTTGTTGTGGCCCCAGGAGAGGTAGCTCGGAGCCTCGCCGCCGCCCCAGAGCCGCTTGTAGGAGTTCACGAACTGGTTGGTGACCGAGGTGAACTCGGGGGCGTGGCGCAGGACGCCGGCGATGAAGTGCCGCGCGGTGCGCGAGAGCTGGTACTCGGCGCCGGCCTCGAAGAACGCGTTGGAGTCGCCCTCGAACAGGGAGAAGTGGGTGTGCATGCCCGAGCCCGGGTACTGGGTGAAGGGCTTGGGCATGAAGGTCGCGTAGATGCCCTGCGAGTAGGCGACCTCCTTGATGACCGAGCGGAAGGTCATGATGTTGTCGGCCGTCTGGAGGGCGTCGGCGTGGCGCAGGTCGATCTCGTTCTGGCCGGGGCCGTCCTCGTGGTGGCTGAACTCCACCGAGATGCCGACCTCCTCGAGCATCGTCACCGCGCGCCGGCGGAAGTCCTGGACGACGCCGCCGTAGACGTGGTCGAAGTAGCCGTCGCGGTCCACGGGCTCGGGCTCGCCGTCGGCGTTGAGCTCGGGCGACTTCAGCAGGTAGAACTCGACCTCGGGGGCGGTATAGCAGGTGAAGCCCATGTCCGCGGCCTTGGCCAGGACGCGCTTGAGCACGCCCCGGGAGTCGGCGGAGGAGGGCTCGCCGTCGGGGGTCAGGATGTCGCAGAACATGCGCGAGGTGGGCTCCACCTCGCCGCGCCACGGCAGGATCTGGAAGGTCGAGGGGTCCGGCTGCAGCAGCATGTCCGACTCGTGGACCCGGGAGAGCCCCTCGATCGAGGAGCCGTCGAAGCCGAGGCCCTCCTCGAACGCGCTCTCGACCTCGGCCGGGGCGAGCGCCACCGACTTCAGCGTGCCGACGACGTCGGTGAACCACATCCGGACGAACCTGACGTCCCGCTCCTCGATGGTGCGGAGCACGTACTCCTGCTGGCGATCCATGGCTCTCCTCGTCAGTTCATCCGTTCCCGGCCGTACGCCCACCACTCTATCCGCTCGCGCGGCCGCTCCCGGCGGCACCCGCGGGCGCGACGCGCGGGATGGGTCGTAAACTGGAGCCCATGGCCTCATATCTGCACGACACCCCGGAGAACGCCGCGTCCGACGGCGACTGGCTCGACCGCGTGAGCCGGATCCGCACCGCCCACCTGCAGCGCTGCAAGGACCGTGGGCACCGGTTCTCGATGCTCACCAGCTACGACGCGATGACCGCCCGCATCTTCGACGAGGCGGGCATCGAGGTCCTGCTCATCGGCGACTCGGCCGGCAACACCGTCTTCGGCTACCCCTCGACCGTGCCCGTCACGCTCGAGGAGCTGATCCCCCTGACCCGCGCCGTCGCGGGTTCGGCGCGCCGGGCCATGGTCGTCACCGACCTGCCCTTCGGCACCTACGAGGAGTCGCCCGCGCAGGCGGTCCGCAGCGCGGTGCGGCTCATGAAGGAGGGCGGGGCGCACGCGGTCAAGATGGAGGGCGGCGCGTACTACGCCGAGCACGTGCGCGCGATGACGCAGGCCGGCGTCGCCGTGATGGCCCACATCGGCTACACCCCGCAGAGCGAGAACACCCTCGGCGGGCACCGCGTCCAGGGGCGGGACGACGCCGCCCAGCGGCTCCTCGACGACGCCCTCGCCCTCGAGGAGGCCGGCGCCTTCTCGGTCCTGATCGAGATGACCGCCGAGCCGGCCGTGCGGGCCGCCGAGGAGGCGCTGCGCGTGCCCACCGTGGGCATCGGCGCGGGCGGCTCGACCACCGGCCAGGTCCTGGTGTGGCAGGACATGCTCGGCCTGGGCGAGGGGCGGACGCCCCGGTTCGTCAAGAAGTACGCGGACCTGCGCGGCGTCGTCTCGCAGGCGGCCGGCGCGTACAGAAAAGACGTGCTCGACGGGGCGTTCCCCGCCGCCGAGCACGTCTTCGACCAGTAGCCCGCCGGGCGCCCGCCCGCGGACGACGCCGTCCGGGCTAGTGGTGCTGCCCGTGGTGGTGGCCGGGCGCGTGCCCAGCCGCCCAGCGGGCGTTGTTGTCCTCCCACTCCTCGTTGCGCTGGGCCGCGCGCTCCAGGGCGTGCTGGGCCTCCTCGCGGCTGGAGTAGGGGCCAATGAGCTGCCGATAGTCCGACTGGGCTCCCTGCTCGACGGACTTGCTGTACGTGTTGTACCAGAACTGCTGCTCCGGGGGCAGATGACTGGCGTCCTTGTAGCTCATGACTACGCTCCTCGGTCGGCGACGACTTCACTTACAGTTGATGATATGCCTGAAACCAACACAGAATCGACAACCCACAACGCGCCGGCGGATCCCGGACGCGCCCCGCTCGGGACCCTCGTCCCGGGCCGGACGAGCCCGGTGCGCAGGGTCCCCGAGGGCATCGAGCGGCCCGAGTACGTGGGCCGGACCACCGCCGACGAGGGCCACGGCTCCAACCTCTACTCCCCCGAGGAGGTCGAGCTGATCCGCGAGTCCGGGCGGATCGCGGCCGGGGCCATCGTGGCCGCCGAGGAGCACTGCGTGCCGGGCGTCACGACCGACCGGATCGACGCCGTCGTGCACGAGTACATCTGCGACCACGGCGCCTATCCCTCGACCCTGGGGTACCGGAACTTCTGGAAGTCCGTGTGCACCTCGCTCAACGAGGTCGTCTGCCACGGCATCCCCGACTCCACCGTCCTGGAGGACGGGGACATCATCAACCTGGACGTGACCGCGTTCAAGAACGGGATGCACGGGGACACCAACCGGACGCTGCTGGTGGGCGAGGTGGACGAGGAGTCGCGCCAGCTGGTCGAGCGCACCGAGGAGTCGCTGCGCCGCGCGATCAAGGCGGTGCGCCCGGGCCGGGAGATCAACGTCATCGGCCGGGTCATCGAGAAGTACGCCTCCCGCTTCGGGTACGGTGTTGTGAGAGATTTCACGGGGCACGGCGTGGGTCGCGAGTTCCACTCCGGCCTGATCGTCCCCCACTACGACGCCGCGCCGCAGTACAGCACGGTGATGGAGGAGGGCATGGTCTTCACGATCGAGCCGATGCTGAACCTCGGCGCGATCGCGTGGGACCTGTGGGAGGACGACTGGACCGTGGTCACGCGGGACCGCCGCCGCTCCGCGCAGTTCGAGCACACCCTCGTGGTGACGGCCGACGGCGCGGACGTCCTGACCCTCCCCTAGCGTCCCCTCACCCCTTCCACGTTGAGCACCGAGGAGCAGCAATGAGCCAGAACGCCTTCATCCGCCCCGAGATGGCCGTCGCCACGGACCTTGACCGCGCGGGGGAGCTGCCCCCGCCTTCCGCGCATCACCTGGCCATCGGCGTCGACTTCGGCGGCACCGGCATCAAGGGCGGCATCGTGGACCTGCGGACCGGCCAGCTCGTGGGCGAGCGGTACCGCATCGACACGCCCCAGCCGGCCACCCCGGAGGCCGTGATCCCGGTGATCGCGCAGATCGTCGACACCCTGCAGCAGCGCGAGCCGGCGCCGGAGCCGGAGGCGGCCGTGGGCCTGGGCTTCCCCGCCATCATCAAGGACGGCAGGAGCTGGTCCGCGACCAACATCGACGACGCGTGGATCGGCGCCGACCTCGCCGGTCCCATCCAGCAGGCCCTGGGCCGCCCGGTGCACGTGGTCAACGACGCCGACGCCGTCGGCCTCGCGGAGGCGATCTACGGCGAGGGCCGCCACCAGAACGGCCTGGTCATGACCATCACGCTCGGCACCGGGATCGGGTCCGCCATCGTCCACAACGGCGTCCTGGTGCCGAACCTGGAGCTGGGGGCGATGGAGCTCGACGGGACCGACGCCGAGGCGCGCGCCTCGGTCCGGGCGCGCGAGCGCGAGGGCCTGTCCTGGGAGGAGTACGGGGTCCGGCTGCAGCGCTTCTTCAGCAAGGTGCAGCGCCTGTTCACCCCCGACCTCTTCGTGGTGGGCGGCGGCGTCTCCCGCAAGCCGGAGAAGTTCATGCCCTACCTGGACTTGAAGACCCCGATCGTCCCGGCGGCCCTGCAGAACAATGCGGGCATCGTCGGGGCGGTGCTGTTCGCCGCGGGGCAGCCCGGCGAGCGGGAGCGCCGCGACCGGGCGGCCGACGCCTAGCCGGGTGCGAGGGCCCGGGCGCATCGGACAGCCGGTGGGCCCGGGCCCTCGTCGTTGGCGGGCGAGCCGTGGCCCGCCGTCGGGTCCTCGGGCCCCGCGGAACCCACGGCGCGCGAAGACGCCGACACTTGGCGGCTTCCCCTCCGCAAGTATCGGCGTCCACATCCATCTAACCACATGCCCGGGTCCAGTCCAAGGGTGTTCACCCCCGGATCCGGGGCCGTCGCCGCGTCACAGCAGGCGCGGCTGGTCCGGCTCCTCGGCGTGCTCGGCGGGGCGCTTCCGCCGCGGCGTCGTCTGCCGTGCGGCGCCCCGGGAGGACCGGGCGCGGCGGGGCTTCTGCGACTCCCCCGCCTCCTCCTCGGCCGCGTCCTCCGCAACCGGTTCGGCGGCCTCCGCGCCCCCGCCCCCGGCCCGGCCGCGCAGGTCCGCGATCGCCCGCTCGAAGTCCTCGAGGCCCTCGAAGGCCTGGTACACGCTCGCGAAGCGGAGGTAGGCGATCTCGTCCAGGCGCTGCAGCGGCGCGAGGATGGCCAGCCCGACGTCGTTCGCGTCGATCTCGGCCAGGCCCCGGGCGCGGATGCTCTCCTCGACCTCCTGGGCCAGCAGGGCGAGGTCGTCCTCGCTGACCGGCCGGCCCTGGCAGGCCTTGCGGACGCCCGAGACGATCTTGGAGCGAATGAACGGCTCCGTGGCGCCCGAGCGCTTGATGACGTTGACGGTGGTCGTCTCGAGCGTCGAGAACCGGCGGCCGCACGCCGCGCACTGGCGGCGCCGGCGGATGGCCGAGCCGTCGTCGGCGACCCGGGAGTCGACCACGCGGGAGTCCGAGTGGCGGCAGTAGGGGCAGTGCATCAGGAACGCTCCTTCGGGCCGGAGCCCCCGCGCACGGTGATCGCCGCGCCGTGGGCGGGCAGGTCCTCGGCGTGCGCGAGCGCGACGACGGCGTCGCCCACCTCGGCCAGCGCCTCGGCCGTGTAGTCGACGATCTGCACGGCCTTGAGGAAGGTCGCGGTCGAGAGCCCGCCGGTGTAGGCCGCGGAGCCGCCCGTGGGCAGCACGTGGTTGGACCCGGCGGCGTAGTCGCCCAGCGGCACGGGGCTGTAGGGGCCCAGGAAGATCGCGCCGGCGTTGCGGATGCGCGCGGCGACCCCCGCGGCGTCGTGCGTGTGGATCTCGAGGTGCTCGGCGGCGTAGGCGTCGGCCACGCGGATGCTCTCGGCGAGGTCGTCGGTGAGGATGATCCCCGACTGCTCGCCGGACAGCGCGGTGGCCACGCGCTCCCGGTGGGGCGTGGCCGCCGCCTGCTCCGCGACGGCCGCCGCGACGGCGTCGGCCGTCTCCTGCGAGTGGGTGATCAGCAGCGAGCCGGCGTGGGGGTCGTGCTCGGCCTGCGAGATCAGGTCCGCCGCGACGAAGTCGGGGCGCGCCGAGTCGTCGGCGACCACCGCGATCTCGGTGGTGCCGGCCTCGCCGTCCACGCCGACCCGCGCGCGCAGCTGCCGCTTGGCCATCGCGACGTAGATGTTGCCCGGCCCGGTCAGGATGTCCACCGGCTCCAGGACGTCCCCGCCGTCCTCGACGCCGTAGGTCATCGCGCCCAGCGCCTGCGCCCCGCCGATGGCCCAGACCTCGTCCACGCCGAGCAGGCCGGCCGCGGCGAGCGTCGTCGAGTGCGGGAGGCCGCCGAATTCCCGCTGCGGCGGGGTGCACAGGACCACCGACTCGACGCCGGCCGCCTGCGCCGGCACCACGTTCATGACGACCGAGGAGGGGTAGACCGCGAGGCCGCCCGGGACGTAGAGGCCCGACCGGCGCATCGGGGTCCACCGGTTGCTCAGCCGCGCCCCGGGAGCGACCTCGATCGAGGAGTCCTGGGGCCGCTGGGCCTCGGCGAACGCGCGGGTGCGGGCGATCGCGGTCTCCAGGCCGCGGCGCACCTCCGGGTCCAGGCCGGCCACGGCCTCGGCGATGGCCTCGGGCGGGACGCGCAGGCGCTCCTGCTCGACGCCGTCGAAGCGCGCGGCGAGCTCGCGCAGCGCCTCGGGCCCCCGCAGCCTGACGTCCTCCAGGATGCCGGCCACCGCCTCCTCGGCGGAGTGGACGAAGTCGCCGCTCTGCCGGGGCACGACGGCGCGCAGCTGGGCGTCGCTCAGGCCGCCTCCCCTGAGGTCGATGACGCGCAGCTCGGCCGCGGGCGCTCCGGCGGTGGGGACGGTGCTGGAAGTGGATGTCATGCCACCAGCTTAACGCCCGCCGGCCGTCAGGACGCCTTCTCCAGGCACGCCGAGCCGAACAGCACCTTGAGGTCGCCGTACAGGGCGGGGTTGGGATTGACCCTCAGCCGGGGCGAGAGCCGCATCAGCACGTCCTTGGTACGGCACTGCAGGTTCATCCGCACCTCGGTGTCGCCCCGGTGGTTCTGCAGGATGCCCTCGAGATCGCGGAGGTTCTGCTCGGTCGCGCGGTGCTCCTGCAGCGAGATCACCACGGGGCCCTTCTGCCCGTCCGGGTCGATGTCCGGGACCTTCAGCTCCTGCGCGGAGACGGTGACCGTCCCGTCGTCGCGCCGCTGCAGCCGGCCCTTGATGGTGCAGATCAGGTCCTCGGCCAGCACCCCGGAGATCGGGGCGTAGACCTTGCCGAAGAACATGATCTCCATCGAGCCGCTGCGGTCCTCGAGCTCGATCCGCGCGTAGGCGTTGCCGCTGGACTTGGCGACCTTGCGCTGCACCGAGGTGATCATCCCGGCGAGCGTCACGGTGGTGCCGTCGGGCTTGCCGTCCTCGTCCAGCAGCGACTGGACCGAGGAGTCGGCGAGCTGGCCCAGGACGTCGTCGAGCCCCCGCAACGGATGGTCCGAGACGTACAGGCCCAGCATCTCGCGCTCGAAGTTGAGCTTGTCCCGGCGCTCCCACTCGGGCACGTCCGGGATCGCGACCGTCAGGTCCGTGCTGGGGTCGGCCTCCTCGACGCCCATCCCGCCGAACAGGTCGAACTGCCCCGCCGCCTCCTGGCGCTTGACCGAGACGGTCGCGTCGATCGCCTCCTCGTGGATCTGGGACAGCGCCCGACGCCGGTGGCCCAGGTCGTCGAAGGCCCCCGCCTTGATCATCGAGTCGATGGTCCGCTTGTTGCAGACGATCGCCGGGACCTTCTTGAGGAAGTCGTGGAACGAGGTGAACTTGCCCTGCTCCTGCCGGGCGCCGACCATCGCGTCCACCACGTTGGCCCCCACGTTGCGCACCGCGCCCATGCCGAAGCGGATGTCCTGGCCCACCGGGGTGAAGTTCAGCGCGGACTCGTTGACGTCCGGTGGGAAGACCGTGATCCCCATCCGCCGGCACTCGTTGAGGTAGAGCGCGAGCTTGTCCTTGTCGTCGCCCACCGAGGTGAGCAGCGCGGCCATGTACTCCTGCGGGTAGTGCGCCTTGAGGTGGGCCGTCCAGTACGCCACGAGCCCGTAGGCGGCCGAATGCGCCTTGTTGAACGCGTAGTCCGAGAAGGGCAGGAGGATGGCCCAGAGGGTCTTGATCGCGTCCTCGGAGTAGCCGTTGTCGATCATGCCCTGGTGGAAGCCGGCGTACTGCTTGTCCAGCTCGGCCTTCTTCTTCTTGCCCATCGCGCGGCGGAGGATGTCCGCCTGGCCGAGCGAGTACCCGGCCACCTTCTGCGCGATCGCCATGACCTGCTCCTGGTAGACGATCAGGCCGTAGGTCGTGTCCAGGATCTCCGCGAGCGGCTTCTCCAGCTCCGGGTGGATCGGGGTGATCTCCTGCGCCCCGGTCTTGCGCAGCGCGTAGTTGGTGTGCGAGTTCGCGCCCATCGGGCCGGGCCGGTACAGCGCGATGACCGCGGAGATGTCCTCGAAGTTGTCGGGGCGCATGAGCTTCAGCAGCTGCCGCATGGGCCCGCCGTCGAGCTGGAACACCCCGAGCGTGTCGCCCCGGGCCAGCAGCTCGTAGGCCGCGCGGTCCTCGAGCCCCAGCGTCTCCAGGTCCAGGGTCTCGTCCCGATTGGCCTCGATGTTGGCCAGCGCGTCGGAGATGATGGTCAGGTTGCGCAGGCCCAGGAAGTCCATCTTGATCAGGCCCAGGCCCTCGCAGGTCGGGTAGTCGAACTGCGTGATGACCTGGTTGTCCTGCTCGCGCCGCATGATGGGGATGACGTCGATCAGGTTCCGGCTGGACATGATGACGCCGGCCGCGTGCACGCCCCACTGGCGCTTGAGCCCCTCGAGTCCCTCGGCGGTCTCGAAGACCTTGCGGGCGTCCTCGTCCCCGGCCAGCAGCTCGCGCAGCTCCTCGGCCTCGCCGTAGCGCTTGGCGTCCTTGTCGTAGACGTCGGTCAGGTTGATGCCCTTGCCCATGACGTCCGGCGGCATCGCCTTGGTCAGGCGCTCGCCCATCGAGAAGGGGTAGCCCTGCACGCGCGAGGAGTCCTTCAGCGCCTGCTTGGCCTTGATCGTCCCGTAGGTGACGATCATCGCCACCTTGTCCTCGCCGTACTTCTCCGTCACGTAGTGGATGACCTCGGAGCGGCGGCGGTCGTCGAAGTCGACGTCGAAGTCGGGCATGGACACGCGGTCCGGGTTGAGGAAGCGCTCGAAGATCAGGCCGTGCTCGAGCGGGTTCAGGTCGGTGATGCGCATCGCGTAGGCGACCATGGAGCCCGCGCCGGAGCCGCGGCCCGGTCCCACGCGGATCCCCTGGCTCTTGGCCCAGTTGATGAAGTCGGCGACCACGAGGAAGTAGCCGGGGAAGCCCATCTGGATGATGATCCCGGTCTCGTACTCGGCCTGGCGGCGGACGTCGTCGGGGATGCCCTGGGGGAAGCGGTAGTGGAGGCCCTTCTCGACCTCCTTGACGAACCAGGACTCCTCGTTCTCCCCCTCCGGGCAGGGGAAGTTGGGCATGTAGTTGGCGCTGGTGTCGAACTCGACCTCGCACCGCTCGGCGATCGCCAGGGTGTTGTCGCAGGCGTCGGGGAAGTCGCGGAAGATCTCGCGCATCTCGGCCGGGGACTTCAGGTAGAACTCGTCGGCGTCGAACTTGAACCGCTTGGGGTCCTGGATCGTGGAGCCGGACTGGACGCACAGCAGCGCGGAGTGGGCCTTGGCGTCCTCGGCCCGGGTGTAGTGGAGGTCATTGGTCGCGACCAGCGGCAGCTGCAGGTCCTTGGCCAGGCGCAGCAGGTCGCTCGTGACGTTCTTCTCGATCGCGAGCCCGTGGTCCATCAGCTCGCAGTAGTAGTTCTCCTTGCCGAAGATGTCGCGCAGCTCGGCGGCGGCCTGGCGGGCCTCGTTGTACTGGCCCAGGCGCAGGCGGGTCTGGACCTCGCCGGAGGGGCAGCCCGTCGTCGCGATCAGGCCGTTGGAGTAGGTCTCGAGCAGCTCGCGGTCCATGCGCGGCTTATAGAAGTGGCCCTCCAGGGACGCCAGCGACGACGCCCGGAACAGGTTGTGCATGCCCTGGGTGGTCTCCGCGAGCAGGGTCATGTGCGTGTACGCACCGCCGCCCGAGACGTCCCCGCGCCCGCCCTCGGCGTACTTCACGCGGGTGCGGTCCTGCCGGGCGGTGCCGGGGGTCACGTAGGCCTCGACGCCGATGATCGGCTTGATGCCGGCGTTGCGGGCCTTGTTCCAGAAGTCGAAGGCGCCGAAGAGGTAGCCGTGGTCGGTGGTCGCGACCGAGTCCATGCCGAGCTCGTGGGCGTGCTCGAAGAGGTCGTCCAGGCGGGCCGCGCCGTCGAGCATCGAGTACTCGGTGTGGACGTGCAGGTGTGCGAAGCCTTGGGAGGATGCCGTGGAAGTCACCCGACCATTCTAGGCCATCGGCGCCGGACCGGCCGAGGCCGGCGGGACCGGGCCGGAGCCTCAGCCGAGGGCGTCCCCTGAGCGCATGGACTCGAGGGCGAAGCGCAGGTCGGCGGGGTACTCGCTGACGAACTCGACGTCCGAGCCCGTGCCGGGATGCTGGAATCCGAGCCGCCGCGCGTGCAGCCACTGGCGGGTGAGGCCCAGCCGCGCGGACAGCCGCGGGTCGGCGCCGTAGGTGAGGTCGCCGCAGCACGGGTGGTGCAGCGCCGAGAAGTGGACGCGGATCTGGTGGGTGCGCCCGGTCTCGAGGTGCACCTCGGCCAGGGCCGCGGGGCCGAACGCCTCGAGGACCTCGTAGTGGGTCACCGAGTCCCGGCCGTCCTCGACCACGGCGAAGCGCCACTCGTGGCCGGGGTGGCGGCCGATCGGGGCGTCGATGGTGCCCCGGAGCGGGTCCGGGATGCCCTGGACCATCGTGTGGTAGACCTTCTCGACCGTCCGCTCCTTGAACGCGCGCTTGAGCGCCGAGTACGAGGACTCCCGCTTGGCCACGACCATGAGCCCGGAGGTCCCGACGTCGAGCCGGTGGACGACGCCGCGGCGCTCGGCCGCGCCCGAGGTGCTGATCGCCACGCCCGCGGCCGCCAGCGCCCCGACGACGGTGGGCCCGTGCCAGCCCGGGCTCGGGTGCGCGGCGACGCCGGCGGGCTTGTCCACGACCACGATGTCCGCGTCCTCGTGCAGGATGGAGAACCCGTCCACCGTCTCCGCGATCACGCGCACGGAGGCACCGGGCGGGGGCACCGAGACCGTCACGCGGGCGCCCTCCGGCAGGCGCAGGGACTTAGCCGGGCGCACCGGCCTGCCGGCCTGCTCGACGCCCACCCGCCCCTCGCCGCACCACGCGGCGGCCGCGGAGCGCGAGGCCCCGGTGCGCTCGGCGATCGCGGCGTCGAGCCGGACGCCCTCCTCCTCGGGGCCCACGGTCCAGGCCTCTTCCCGGTCAATCGTCTCGCTCACGCGCGGTCACCCTCTTCCTCGATGTCTCGTGCGGTTCCGGCGTGCCGGGCGCCGGCGTCCCGCGCGCCCTCGGCGCCGGGTCCGCTGGTGTTCCGCCCGTCGTCGGAGCCGGTTCCGCTGGTCTCCCGCGCCTCCTCGGAACCGGATCCGCTGGTCTCCCGCGCCTCCTCGGCGCCGCGGCGCGGCTCGCCGAGCGGTACGTCCCTCAGCGTCAGCAGCGCGATGCCCGCGATGCAGACGCAGATGAACGAGTCGGCGATGTTGAAGATGGCGAAGCGGGGCACGGAGATGAAGTCGACCACGTGCCCGACGCCGAAGCCCGGCAGCCGGAACAGCCGATCGGTCAGGTTGCCCAGGACGCCGGCCAGCAGCCCGCCCAGCGCGAGCAGCCACCAGAGGTTCCGCGCCCGCGGCAGCACCGCCACCACGACGACCGCGACCACCGCCATGACGATGGTGAAGATCCAGGTGTGCGACTCCCCATCGAGAACGCCGCCCCGGGGTTGCGGATGAACCGCCACCACAGCAGGCCATCGATAACCGTGATCGACTGGCCCTCGCGCATCCCGGTCTCGACCCACCACTTGGTCAGCTGGTCGGCGCCGTAGCCCACGGCCAGCAGCGAAAGCGCCAGCAGGCGCGCCCTGAGCAGCCGCGCTCCCGTGAGCGGGCGGCGTCGGCGGTCCCGGCGGGACGGGGTCCCGGCGCCCTCGGGGCGCTCGGCGGGCTGGGTGCTCACGGGTCTTCAGTGCTCCTGGTCTGAACGGTGACGACGCCGCGGGGCCGCGGCGACGACGCCGTCCGGGCCCGAGGCGGCCCGCCCCGGGACCCGGACGGCGTCCGGGGCTGATGCGGCCCGGGGCGTCCGGCGCCCCGGGCCGCGGGTGCCCGGGGACGCTGCGCCGCAGGCCCCGGAGGGATCCAACCCGAGGGTCAGGACACCGGCTCGAGCGACGGGCCGCTCTCGAGGTCCTCGAGGCGATCCTGGAGGTAGCTGCGCAGCCCCGAGCGGTAGGCGGCCTCGAAGCCGCGGAGGGACTCGACGTCGGACTCGAGGCCCGCCTTCGACTCCTCGAGGCTGGAGAGGACGTCGTCGCGGCGGGTCTCCGCGTCCGTGACGAGGGTGTCGGCCGCGGCCTGGCCCTCGTCGATGAGGCGCTGGCGCTCGGCCTCGCCCTGGGCCACGTACTCGTCGTGCAGGCGCTGGGCCATGGCGATCACGGCCGCGGCGGACTCGGAGGAGGAGGTCGGCGCGGCGGCCGACTCCGGCGCGTGCCGCTCCTCGGCCGGCTCCCCGAGCGGGGGCAGCTCGTCGGACTCGCGCTCGACGGGGGCCTCCCCGGCGACCGCATCCGACTCGACCTCGTCGGCCTCGACCGTCTCGCCGGTCGAGGGCATGGGGTCCGTGACGACGACGTCGTCCTCGGCGCCGATCGCCGGACTGGAGACGCCGGCCTCGCCCAGCTGCTGGCGCAGGTCGTCGTTCTCCGCGTGGAGGCGTCGCAGCTCCGCGACGACCTCGTCGAGGAAGAGGTCCACCTCTTCCTGGTCGTAGCCCTCGCGGAACTTGGTCGGCTGGAAGGTCTTGTTGATGACCTGCTCGGGAGTCAATGCCATGGATGTCACCTCAGTGTCTAGGAATGGGGCCCGGAGTCCCGGTGTGCGCCGGGAACCGGTCAGTAACCGGCCCGTCCCTCATCCTAACGCGCGCCGCCGGGACGGTCCGGGTTCTTCACGCGGGTCGACCCGGCGCGCGTCACGCCCCGGGTCGGACTCACATCGCGGCGGAGTACATCGCGCCGCCCACGATGGCCCGCAGGAGGCCGATGGCAAGGACCAGGATCAGGAATCCCATGTCCAGCCGGATCCCGCCCAGGTTCAGCGGGGGGATGATCCGCCGCAGCGCCCGCATCGGCGGGTCGGTCACCGAGTAGACGGTGGAGGCGAAGACCAGCACCAGGCCCCGCGGGCGCCAGGAGCGGGCGAAGCTCTGCACCCAGTCCAGCACCAGCCGGAACATGAGGACCAGCAGCATCAGGTACAGGACGAAGTTGACCAGGGCGAGGATGGAGACCACGGGATACCTACTCGGGTGGGCGGGGAACGGGCTATCGCTGGTTGAAGACGGGGACGTCCTCGTGCTCGTAGCCGGCGTCCGCGACCTCGTTCTCCAGGACCTCGAGGTTGGCCGGGGTGAGGAGGAAGACCTGCTCGGTGACCCGCTCGATGCTGCCGTTGAGGGCGAAGGTGAGGCCCGAGGAGAAGTCGATCAGCCGCTTGGCCTCGGAGACGTCCATGTCCGTCACGTTCATGATCACGGGGATGTTGTCCCGGAAGGACTCGCCGATCACCTTGGCGTCCTTGTAGGAGCGCGGGTGGATGGTGGTGATGCGTCGCAATTCGTTGTCGCTTTCGCTCTGTGCCTCGGCACGTTTGATGGGTGTCACGGGGGCCCGGTGCTCGGTCCGCTCGGCCGGGGGCGGGGCGTCGTCCTCCTCCGGCTCCACGACGGTCTCGAGCACGGGCGCCGGGCTCTCCTGCTGGCGGCTCGCGCGGCGGGAGGTCCGGGCCGGGGCCGGCTCGTAGGCGGGCTCCTCGTCGACCGGCAGGTCGGCGGGCTCGTAGTCCTCCTCGGCCGCGGGCTCCGGCTCGGCCCGGCGCTTCTGGGGTGCGGGCTGCTGCTCGTACCCGTCGTCGGCGAGGCCCAGGAAGACCATCGCCTGCCGCAGAGTTCCGGCCATGTTCAGACTCCTCGAAGACGTTCGTGGCGACGGGAGCCGGTGGGGTCGCCACCGGGCGCCGTCGCGTTTCGATCAATTATCGCCGGGCGGGCGCCGGTTTCCGCGGGGCAACACGCCCCTCCCAGGCAACGCTCAGGCGCCGCCGGGACCCGCGGGGCGGGGGCCCATGATGGAGCTGCCGAGCCTGACCCTCGTGGACCCCCATCCTATCGCCTCGGCCCAGTCTCCGCTCATCCCCGCCGAGATGTGGCGGGCCCGCGGGTGGTCCTCGCGCAGCCGCTGGCTGAGCTCCCAGAGGCGCTCGAAGCTCGGCCCGGGCTCGGCCCCCAGGGGCGCGACCGCCATGAGCCCGCCCAGCCGCAGCCCCTCCGCCGCCTCGACGGCGTCGGCCAGCTGCGCGAGCTCGCCCGGTGCGGCGCCCCCGCGGCCCTCGGCCCCCTCCTCGAGGTTCACCTGGAGGAGGCACTCGAGGCCGCCGTGCGCGTGCGCCGGAGGGGCCGGCGCCTCGCCCGCCTCGAAGGCCTCGATGCGGCGCCGGTACGCCTTGGCCAGCGCGTCCACGAGGGAGCGGCGGTCCACGGAGTGGATGCTGGTCGCGTAGGAGACCACCGACTTCGCCTTGTTCGTCTGCAGCTGCCCGATGTAGTGCCAGCGCAGGTCCGGGCGGCCCGACGCCGCCAGGCGGGCCGCCTTCGCGGAGGCCTCCTGGTCGCGGTTCTCCCCCGCGACGCGGACGCCGGCGTCGTACAGGGCGGCGACGTCCGAGGCGGGGAAGAACTTGGTCACCGGCAGGAGCTCGACGCCGAGGTCGGCCGGCCTGATCTGAGGGTCCACGCGAGCCGCCTCGGCGGCCACCTCGCCCTCGATCCGTCGATAGGCCTGCGTCAGCTCGCGGGCGCGGAACGGCTCGCAGCGCAGCTCATCCATGGGCGTCGGTCCTCTCGTGGTTCGGGGCGGGGCGCGGTGCCAGACGACGCCGGCGATGCGGCCGGAGCCGGGGTCCCGCCGGTGGGAGTACAGTCCGGGGTCCTCGGCCGTGCACGGTGCCGCGCCGGGCGCGACCGCGACTCCCACCGCCCGCAGCCGCGCCTCGGCGGCGGCGCGCAGGTCCAGCGAGGGGGTCCCCCACGAGGTCCGGGACGCGATGCCGGGCGAGAGGCGGCCGGCCTCCGCCGCCATCTCCTCCGGCACCTCGTAGCAGGCGCCGCACACGGCCGGCCCGATCCACGCGGTCACCTCCGCCGCGCCGAGCGCGCGCAGGGCCTCCACGGCCTCCTCGAGCACCCCGTCCAGCAGCCCCCGCCGGCCGGCGTGGGCGACGCCGTAGACCTCGGGCGAGCCGGTGGTGAGGACGACGGGCAGGCAGTCGGCGGTCAGGACGGCCAGCGGCCGGCCCGCGGCGGTCACGGCCGCGTCCGCGAGGGGCGCCGCGGCACGCTCCGCCGCCGCCCCGAGCGGGCGCCGCGGCTGCCCCTCGGCGCGGACGACCGCGACGCCGTGCACCTGCTCCAGGAACAGCGTCTCCCGCTCCGGGATCCCCAGGTGCGCCTCGAGGGAGGTGCGGTTGCGCTGGACGCCGGCCGGGTCGTCGCCGACGTGCAGGCCGAGGTTGCCGGCCCCGGTCCCCGTGAAGGCGAGGCTCACCCCCTCGGGGAGGTCGGCGCGCGCGATGACGGTCCGCGGCGGGGCCCCCTCGGGCGCCCCGGTCGATGACTCGGCCATCTCGCCTGCTCCTCTCGCGTGAGTGGAGCCCCGCCGTCGTCGCGGGGCATCTCGGTACGACGAGGGCGGGGCGGTCCTCGACCGCCCCGCCCTCGGATGCCCCGTCCCCCGGGATCGACCCCGCCCACCGCGCTGGCGGCGACCGGGTCGACCGGGGACGAGACGGGCCTCGTGGCGCCCCGGCCGGCGGCCGGGGCGCCTGTCGCCTACTTCAGGAAGTCGGGCACGTCCAGCGAGTCCTTGCGGGAGGAGCCGACCGACTCCTCCTGGGGCTCGACGGCCGGGGGCAGGTCGACGTCGAAGCCGGCGTTGGCCGGGACGTCGGAGTGGTCCTGCCACTGGCTCGCACCGGCGTAGGAACCGCCGCGCTGCGGGGCGCTCGCCGCCTGCGCCGGCTGCTTGGACCCGCCACCGAAGGACTGCTGCTGACGAGCCGCCTGCTGCGCGGCCTGGTGGCCGTTGCTGCTGTTGGTCTCCGGGTTCAGGGAGTCGAAGCCGGCCGCGATCACGGTGACCCGCGCCTCGTCGCCCAGGGCGTCGTCGATCACGGCGCCGAAGATGATGTTGGCGTCGGGGTGCGCGACCTCCTGGACCAGGCGGGCCGCCTCGTTGATCTCGAAGAGGCCGAGGTCGGAGCCGCCCTGGATGGACAGCAGCACGCCGTGAGCGCCGTCGATCGAGGCCTCGAGCAGCGGCGAGGCGATCGCGAGCTCCGCGGCCTTGACGGCCCGGTCCTCGCCCTGCGCCGAGCCGATGCCCATGAGCGCCGAGCCGGCGCCCTGCATGACCGACTTGACATCGGCGAAGTCGAGGTTGATCAGGCCCGGGGTGGTGATCAGGTCGGTGATGCCCTGGACGCCCGAGAGCAGGACCTGGTCCGCCGACTTGAACGCGTCGAGCATCGAGACGTTGCGGTCCGAGATCGAGAGCAGGCGGTCGTTGGGGATGACGATGAGGGTGTCGACCTCGTCGCGCAGCGCCTCGATGCCGGTCTCGGCCTGGTTGGAGCGGCGGCGGCCCTCGAAGGTGAAGGGACGGGTCACGACGCCGATGGTCAGCGCGCCGAGCGAGCGGGCGATGCGGGCCACGACGGGCGCGCCGCCGGTGCCGGTGCCGCCGCCCTCGCCGGCGGTCACGAAGACCATGTCGGCGCCCTTGAGGACCTCCTGGATCTCCTCCTCGTGGTCCTCGGCCGCCTGGCGGCCGACCTCGGGGTTGGCGCCGGCGCCGAGGCCCCGGGTCATCTCGCGGCCGACGTCGAGCTTGACGTCGGCATCCGACATCAGCAGCGCCTGGGCGTCGGTGTTGATGGCGATGAATTCAACGCCGCGGAGCCCGACCTCGATCATCCGGTTGACAGCGTTGACGCCGCCGCCGCCGATGCCGACGACCTTGATGACGGCCAGGTAGTTCTGGGGAGTAGTAACGTCCATGAGTTCCTCGATTAGCGCGTGGAGCCGCCGACCACATCCTTCAACTTCGACTTCAAGGTCAAAGTTCCGCGTCAGATGCTGGGGGGACGGCGTCTTTCAATACCTGATACAGACTATCAAGTCCGAAAATGCTGGGGCATCAAAAGTGGGTGTCGCACCTAAGATTTTCCTGTCAATTACGCGCCGGGTCGCATTCACCCACGTCACACCTGAACTTCAAGTCGAGATTGAACCCGGTCGGGGGTGAGGCGCCTGCGGGGGCACGCGTCGTACAGCCGAGGACATGCCTCGCCGGGCCGAGGGCACGCGTCGCTCAGCCGGCGCCCCGCGTCACGGGGTACTCGGGACTGGAGACGTCGTAGGTCAGCCCCGCGCCCTGCTGGCCCAGCGCTCGGGTCAGGCTCAGCAGCACCTCCGCCTTGAACTCGCTGTCCTCGGCGGTGCCCCACACGACGGTCGAGCCGTTGCGCATCTGCAGGCGCAGCTCGGAGTCGGAGACGGCCTCGGCCTTCTGCATCTGCTCCAGCAGCGACTGCGGCAGGGCCTGGAGCACCCGCACCAGCTCGCCGAACCCCTCGCCGCCGACCGCGTCGAGGCCGCCGTCGACCAGCGGCACGCCCGCCTCCTCCGCGGAGCCCACCGCGCCGACGGCCACGCCGTCCGCGTCCACCAGGACGTACTGGTCGCCCTCCTGCACGGTGGCGACCGGGACGCGCTCCGTCACCTCGACGACGAGCTCGTGCGGCGGATGCGCCTCGGCCCGCACGTCCCGCACCAGGATGTTCTCGCCGACCAGGTCCCGCACGGTGGCGTCGTCCACGCGCGTCAGGGGCACGCCCTCCAGGGGCTGGAGCGCCTCGCTGATCTCACCCGCGTCGAGCCGGTCGGTGCCCTCCACGGTGATCTCGCGGACGGCCAGGAGCGGGGAGTAGAAGACCACCGCGGCGAAGGCCCCCACCGCGGCCAGCGCGACGAGCACGCCGACCAGCCAGCGCAGGGGTCGCCGGACGCGCCGCTCCTCGGCGCCGCGCCGCGGGAAGTCCAGGACGTCCGCGGAGTCGTCGGAGGGGGCGGACGACGTCGACCACGGGGTTACGCGCCCGGCGGCGGGGGACGCCGCGGGCTGAGACTCCGCGGGCCCGGGCTCTGCGGGCGGGCCATCCGGCGGCGGGCCGCCCGGCGTCTCTGCCGGGGTGCGGGCGTCTCTGCTGTCTCCGGTCTCGGACACGAATACCTCGATCGTGGGAGGGGAAGGGTTCTCCCCACGACGCTACCAACCGTTCCTGGACCCCCGGGAAACCGTTCCTGGATCCTGCGGGAACTCCCCCGTCAGCCCCGCTCGGCCCACCACGCCCGCAGGCGCTCCACGGCGGCGTCGTGCCCCAGGGCGCCCTCGTCCAGGCGGAGGTTGAGCAGGTGGGAGTACGCCTCCCCCACCTCGGGGCCCGGGGGGATCCCCAGGATCTCCATGATCTCCCGGCCGTCCAGCTCGGGGCGGATGGCGTCCAGCTCCTCCTGCGCGGAGAGCTCCTCGATGCGGTGCTCCAGGTCGTCGTAGGCGAACTCGAGGCGCTGGGCCTTGCGCTTGTTGCGCGTGGTCACGTCGGAGCGGGTCAGGCGGTGCAGGCGCTCCAGCTGGTCCCCGGCGTCGCGGACGTAGCGGCGCACCGCGGAGTCGGTCCACCCCGCCTCGCCGTAGCCGTAGAAGCGCATGTGCAGCTCGACCAGCCGCGCGACGTTCCTGATCGTCTCGTTGTCAAAGCGCAGCTCCCGCATCCGCTTCTTGACCTGCTTGGCGCCGACGACGTCGTGGTGGCGGAAGCTGACCGCTCCCCCCTTCTCCACGCGGCGGGTGGCGGGCTTGCCGACGTCGTGCATCAGGGCCGCGAAGCGCAGGGTGAAGTCGGGGCCGGGGACGGGGCCCTCGGCGTCGGTCTCCAGGTCCGCGGCCTGCATGAGCACCGTGAGCGAGTGCTGGTAGACGTCCTTGTGGCGGTGGTGCTCATCGATCTCCATCTTCAGGGCGGGGATCTCGGGCAGCACCCGGTCCGCGAGCCCGGTGTCCACCATGAGGTCGACGCCGCGCCGCGGGTTCTTCCCGTTGATCAGCTTCACCAGCTCGTCCCGCACCCGCTCGGCCGAGATGATCTCGATGCGCCCGGCCATCTCCTTCATCGCCAGGACCACCTCGTGGGCGGGGTCGATGTCCAGGCGGGCGGCGAAGCGGGCCGCGCGCATCATCCGCAGCGGGTCGTCGGAGAAGGAGTCCTGGGGCAGGCCGGGGGTCTTGAGGACGCCGGAGGAGAGGTCGCTGATGCCGCCGTAGGGGTCCACCAGCTCGAGGGAGGGCAGGCGCAGCGCCATCGAGTTGATGGTGAAGTCGCGCCGGTAGAGGTCGTCCTCGAGCCGGCGGCCGAAGGCGACCGTGGGCTTGCGCGAGTCCGGATCGTAGGCCTCGGCGCGGTAGGTGGTCACCTCGATCATGGCGTCGCCCTTGCGCAGGCCGATCGTGCCGAAGTCGCGGCCGATCTCCCAGTGCGCGTCCGCCCAGCCGCGGGCCACGCGCAGCGTCTCGTCCGGCGTCGCGTTGGTGGTGAAGTCCAGGTCCAGCGCCTGCGAGCCGAGGAAGAGGTCCCGCACCGGCCCGCCCACGAGGGAGAGCTCGAAGCCGGCGGACTCGAAGAGACGGCCGAGCTCGAGGGCGGCGGGGTGGATCGCAGAGCTGTCGAAGAGGTTAACCATGATCGTCCAATCGTGCCAGAAAACGCCCCGGGGCGAGGGGCCGGGCCCGGGCTGCCGGGCGACGGCGCGCGCGGCCGACGACGCCCCGGCGGCCCGGCGAACGCGTCCGGCAGGCGAACTCTGTAAAATGGACGGTATGACTTTTCCAGTACCCAGGGCACCGAAGAAGCGGGCGTTCACTCCCGCTTCCCCTCTGCCCACGGTGGAAGAAGTCTCTGCCGGGGGCATCGTCGTCGACCTGGAGACCCCCGGGCACCCCGTGGCCATCATCGCCCGCATCAATCGCGGCGGGCGGCTCGAGTGGTGCCTGCCCAAGGGCCACCCCGAGGGCGAGGAGGGGCACGACGAGGCCGCGTGCCGGGAGATCGAGGAGGAGACCGGCATCGAGGGCCGGATGCTCGCCCCGCTGGGGTCGATCGACTACTGGTTCACGGTCTCCGGCCACCGCGTGCACAAGACGGTGCACCACTTCCTGCTCGAGGCCACCGGCGGCTACCTCACCACCGAGAAGGACCCGGACCACGAGGCCATCGACGTCGCGTGGGTCAACATCGACGACCTGGGGCGCAAGCTCTCCTTCCCCAACGAGCGCCGGATCGCGGACATCGCCCGGGAGTACATCATCCATCAGATCTAGGATGGGATGACCCGTGCCCAGCGGGTAAGACCACGGTTCATCACGGATAGGGCATATACGACATGGCAGCAACCGGTGCGCGCTCGAGCGCCATCATGGCCGCGGGGACCCTGGTCTCCCGGGTCCTGGGGTTCGTCAAGGCGCTCCTGATCGCCACCGCGATCGGCGCGCAGACCACCGGTGACATCTTCCAGCTGGCCAACCAGCTGCCCAACCTCATCTACGTGCTCGTGGCCGGCGGCGTCTTCAACGCGGTGCTGGTGCCGCAGATCATCAAGGCCGCCAAGAACCCCGACGGCGGGGCCGACTACATCTCGCGGCTCCTCTCGCTCGCCGTGATCGGCCTGGCCGTGCTCACCACCGTCGTCGTGCTCCTCGCCCGGCCGATCATCACGCTCGTCTCGACCGGGTGGACGCAGGACCAGATCGACTTCGGCGTCACCTTCGCCCTCTGGTGCTTCCCGCAGCTGTTCTTCTACGGGCTGTACACGGTCGTGGGGCAGATCCTCAACGCGCGCGGGGCCTTCGGGGCGTATATGTGGGCGCCGGCATTGAACAACGTCGTCGCCATCGCGGCGCTGCTGGTCTTCATCTGGATGTTCGGCAGCAACGCCACCGCCGACCACTCGCTCGGCAACTGGACCGGCGCGCAGACCTTCTGGCTCGCGGGGATGGCTACGGTCGGCGTCGCGGCGCAGGCGCTCATCCTGTTCATCCCCCTCAAGCGGCTCCGGCTGGGGCTGGGCGTCAAGGTGGGCTGGCGCGGGATCGGGCTCTCGACGGCGGCGCGGATCGCCAGCTGGACGCTCGCCACCGGCATCATCGCCAACCTCTCCTTCCTGTTCCTGACCAAGGTCGCCTCCTCGGCGACCGGCGCGCGCGAGGCGGTCGTGGAGGCCACGGGCCAGGCGGTGGCCGGCCCCGCGCTGCTCGAGTACTCGACCATGCTGTACCAGCTGCCCCACGGGGTGATCGGGCTGTCCATCGCGACCGTGCTGTTCAACCGCATGGCGCACTCGGCCGGGGAGCGGGACCACGGCGGGATGGTCGCCTCGCTGTCGCAGGGACTGCGGGTGGCCTCGGTGGCCACGATCTTCTGCGCCGTCGCCCTCATCGTCTACGCCGGGCCGGTGGGCATGATGTTCAGCGGCGGCGAGCAGGGGGCCGGCGCGGTCATGGGCCAGCTCGTCACCGTGATCGCGCTGGGCGGGCCGTTCCTGACCATCGCGTTCATGATGGGGCGGATGTTCTACGCCTCGGAGGACGCCCGGACGCCGCTGGTGGTGCAGGTCATCTCCGCGATCATCACCATCGCGCTCGGCGCCCTGGTCCTGGCCGTGGTCCCGCCGCAGTACACCACCTTCTACGTGGCCGGCCTATATGTGTTCATGAACATATTCTCCGCCGCGCTCTACCACCGGGCCCTGAAGCGGTGGCTCGGGGACTACGACGTCGCGCACATCGTCAAGACCCACCTCCGGGTCTCCCTCGCGGCGGTCGTCGCCGGCTTGGCCGGATACGTGCTCCTCCAGCTGACTGGGGGCTACTCGATCGATGGCTTCCCGTGGCGGAGCCCGCTCAGCGGGATGCTGTTCTCCCTCCTGGGCCTCGCCGTCATGGGGATCGTCTACCTGGGCGCCCTGAAGCTCCTGAGGGTCCGCGAGCTGGACGGCCTGATGGCCCCGATCAGAGCGCGTGTGGGACGCTAACCGGAGGTACGCGCCGGTATCATCGACAGCAGACATCGACCGTAATCAGCGTGGGAGGGCTCGTGACGCAGGCCATTCAGCTAGGCGCCGTCCTCGGCGGGCGCTACAAGGTGACCACCCAGGTGGTGGCCACCGCCGCCCAGGACCAGGTCCTGGAGGGGCGGGATCAGGTGCTGGGGCGCCGGGTCTCGATCCTCGTGGCGAGCGCGGCGCACAGCGACCTGCTCATCGAGCACGCGCGCGAGGTCGCCGCGGGCCCGCGGGCCGGCAACCTCCAGATCCTGGACCTGGGGCAGTCCGAGGACGTCACCTACCTGATCACCTCCCACGCCCCCGCCAACGAGCTCCTGGACCTCCTGCTCACCGAGGACTTCGAGCCCGAGGACCCCGAGGGTCTCGGCACCGAGATCTTCGGCTCCAGCACGGCGGCCACCGACGCCGACTACGAGCAGCTCGGCACCGACACCTCGCCCCAGAGCGCGGTCTCGGGGCGCTCGGGGGACACCGGGCCCATGCCGGCGGTCCAGGAGTGGTCCGAGGCGGACTACGAGGCCTTCGGCGAGGAGCCGCCCGCGCAGCGCCAGCCCCGTGCGGGCTCGAGCGACGGGACCCTCTTCGACCGAGCGGCGTCGGACGCCTCCGGCGGGACCGCGGGCGTGGCGGGCGCGGCCGGCGCGGCGTCAGCCTTCCAGGGGCTGGACGCGGGCTACGACGGCGACAACCGCTACGAGCCCGAGGAGGAGGACTTCATCCCGGGCGTCCAGTACGAGGACGAGGAGGAGCGGCCCCGGCGGCGACGCGCGGGCGGCGGCCTGTGGATCACCGCGGTCGTGGTGGTGGTCCTGCTGGTCGGCCTCGCGATCTTCGGCTTCACGCGCCTCGGCTCCCTCGTGGCCGGGTTCGCGGATCCCTCCCCCAGCGGCACGGTCAGCTCCGCGCCGGAGGGGCCGACGTCGTCGCCCTCCGCCAGCGCCTCGCCCTCGCCCACCGGCGGCGCGGGCTCCCCGGAGATCTCCGGGATCAGCCGCGTGGTGCCCGGCAACGTCGGCTTCATGGGGGACCAGGACGGCACGCTGGGACTGGCGACCGACGGCGACCCCTCGACCTCCTGGAGCAGCTACGGATTCTCCTCGGCCTCCTTCGGCAACCTGGTGCCCGGCGTCGGCCTGGCGGTCGAGCTGCAGCAGCCCAGCGAGGTCTCGAGCGTCACGGTGGGCCAGGACGGCGGGACGGGCGGCCAGTTCACCGTGTACACGAGCGACTCCCCCAGCATCGAGGGCGCGACGGAGGCGGGCACCGGGACCCTCGACGGACCCTCAACCACCGTGGACCTGTCCGATCAGGCCAGCTCCGAGGACGCCTCCTACGTCATCGTCTACTTCACCCAGGCGGCCCAGCTCAGCGAGCCGATCGCCGGCTACTCCTACGGGCTGCGCATCAACGACATCTCCGTGGAGTGACGCCGGGGGCGGCCCGGGGTTCCGGGGCCGTTCCGATCCCGGCTCGCCTCGGCGGGCCCGCCCTCCGGTTCCGGTTGTGGCCCTCCCGGCCCGCATCCGCTTCCAGTTGCGTCCCTCTCGGACGCGTCGTCCACGGCCTCTGACCGTGAGGCGATCCCTCGACCGTCCGGTGATCCTCTGGGAGGGTTCTCCACCGCAGGGAGTCGTGCGGGCGCGCTCCGGGCGCGCCCGGGGCGTACCGGAATATAATGCCCCGCGAACCGGTTCTCACCCATAGAAACCTCCGCGCCGCCCCCAGGGTCGGCGTGCCTCCTCGGCCGGCGACGGCCACGACCGAAAGGTGACCCTTGACCGACAGCGTGTTCTCCGCGGCCTCCGCCCCGCTCATCAATCTGCAGCAGAGCGAGCCCGCGCCGCGAGCCGAGCAGGAGGGCGACGCGACCGTCCACGACGTCGTGATCGTCGGCTCGGGCCCCGCCGGGTACACGGCCGCCGTGTACACGGCCCGCGCCAACCTCAAGCCCGTGGTCTTCGCCAGTTCCGTGGCGGCGGGTGGCGACCTGATGACCACGACCGAGGTGGAGAACTACCCGGGCTTCATCGAGGGCATCCAGGGCCCCGAGCTCATGGCCAACATGCAGCAGCAGGCCGAGCGCTTCGGCGCCGACGTCCGCTACGAGGACGTGGCCCAGGTCGACCTCTCCGGCGAGGTCAAGAAGATCGTGCTCGACGACGGTTCGGTCACCCTGGCCAAGTCCGTCATCCTCTCCACCGGCTCCGAGTACCGCAAGCTCGGACTCGAGGACGAGAAGAGGCTGTCCGGGCACGGTGTCAGCTGGTGCGCAACCTGCGACGGTTTCTTCTTTAAGGAGAAGCCCATCGCCGTCGTGGGCGGCGGCGACTCGGCCCTCGAGGAGGCCCTCTTCCTGACCAACTTCGCCTCCTCCGTCACCGTGATCCACCGGCGGGACACCCTCCGCGCCTCGGAGATCATGCAGGAGCGGGCCCTCAACCACCCCAAGATCACCTTCGTCTGGGATTCCGCGGTCGTGGGCATCGAGGGCGAGCAGAAGACGGAGGCCCTCCAGATCGAGAACCTGCGCTCGGGGGTGACCCAGCGCCTGGAGGTCGAGGGGCTGTTCGTGGCCATCGGCTCCGACCCCCGGACCGACCTCGTCCGGGAGCAGCTGGAGCTGACCCCCGACGGTACGATCGCCGTCCACGGGCGGTCCTCCAAGACGGCGCTGCCCGGAGTCTTCGCAGCGGGCGACGTCGTGGACCCCACCTACCGACAGGCCATCACGGCCGCCGGTTCCGGCTGCGTCGCCGCCATCGACGCGCAGCACTACCTCGAGTCCCTCTGACCCTCCGGCCGTCCGGGCCCTCAGACCCTCTCATCCCCAGACGCTCAGGAAAGGAAAACACCATGAGCAACGCCAAAGCCGTCACCGACGCGTCCTTCGAAGAGGACGTCCTGAAGAGCGACCGCCCGGTCATCGTCGACTTCTGGGCCGAGTGGTGCGGTCCGTGCCGCATGGTCGGCCCGATCCTCGACCAGATCGCCGAGGAGCACGCCGAGTCGGTCGACGTCGTGAAGCTGAACGTCGACGAGAACGGTGAGACCGCCGCCAAGTACGGAATCACCTCGATCCCGGCCATCTACGTCTTCAAGGACGGGGAGGTCGCCAAGACCTCTGTGGGAGCGAAGCCCAAGGCGGCACTCGAGAAGGAGTTCGCCGACTTCCTCGGCTGACACCTCCTCTCGTCGAGTCCCACGAGAAAGGCCCGCCCCGTTTCACGTGAAACGGGGCGGGCCTTTTCGTGGTCCCGGGAGATCAGTCCCGCTCGATCTTCGGGTCGAGGACGGAGATGATGCGGTTCAGATCGTCCACCGAGGCGAACTCGATCGTCATCCTACCCTTCCGGGCCCCGAGATTGATCTTGACGCTGGTGTCCAGCTTGTCGGCGAACGCGTCCGCAATGTAGTCGAGGCGCTCATGATGACGATTGGAGGGGGTTGCCTTACGCTCCTTGGGCTTTTTCTCCCCCTCGCCAGCCTGCGCGATCTCTTCGACCGCTCGCACCGATAGGCCTTCCGCCACGATGCGCTGCGCCAAGCGCTCGATGGCGGCCGGGTCCTCGAGCACCAGGAGCGCACGAGCGTGTCCCGCGGAGAGAATGCCCGCAGCCACCCGGCGCTGCACCAGCGCGGGCAGTCGCAGGAGTCGGATGGTGTTGCTGATCTGCGGGCGCGAACGACCGATGCGCCGCGCGAGTTCCTCCTGGGTGGTGCCGAACTCGTGGAGTAGCTGCTGATATGCGGCGGCCTCCTCCAGCGGATTCAGCTGACTGCGGTGCAGGTTCTCCAGCAGCGCATCGCGCAGCAGATCGACGTCCTGAGTGTCCCGGACGATGGCGGGGATGGTTGCGATCTCCGCCCGCTGGGATGCCCGCCAGCGTCGCTCGCCCATGACGAGCTCGTAGGGCGCATCCCCCTCTTCGCGGCTGCGTCGAACGACGATCGGCTGAAGCACCCCGATCTCGCGGATGGAGTGAACCAGCTCCTCCATCTCGTCCTCGTCGAAGTCCTGCCGCGGCTGCTTGCGGTTAGGGTGGATGTCATGCACCCCGATCTCGCCGAAGTGCGCGCCGGGAACCGAGACGAGGTTCTCGGAACCGTTGTCAGACACCGACTGATCTGCGCTCGTTTCACGTGAAACATCGCCGCCGACGGACGCCGACGTGGTCGACGCCGGATCCGCGGCTGAGGCAGTCGTTCCTCTGGATACGGGAAGTTCGCTCTGCATCGAGGAAGCTGAAGAGGAATCGGCTTCGACGGCCTCGACATCCGCAGGGCTCGCCGGTTCGCTCGGCTGGAAGAAGAAGTCCACGGGGCGTCGTCCTGTCCCGCTCTTGCGCAGGGCGGCCCCCATATCCGCTCGCTTCGTCGCAGCTGCTGAGCTCTTGGACGCTGAGGTGGAGCTGGTCACTTCGTCACGCGATTTCGATGACTTGGACGACGAAGGACGGTTTCTAGGGGTTGCTTTGATAGCTTTCTGCTTTGATGAGGCAGCTGGGTCATTGGCCGCGGTGGCGTCAATGGAGGAGTCGTTGAGTTCGCGCTTCCCCTCTGCGGGCGAACCGGAGGCGTCTTTGGTCGAGGTCTGAGGCGTGCGCCGTGAGCCCGAACTCTTAGCCGATGTCGTCTTTCCACGCTTCGAGGGGGTGGCCGCTGGGGTCTCCTCTGTTTCACGTGAAACGTCAGTGCCAGCATCCGCGTCGAAGAGGCTGTCGGTCCCACCCGCCACTGCAGTCTGAGATTCCTCGAGCTCGGGTGATGATGGAATGAGCGCACCAAGTCCACGCCCCAGTCCTCTACGACGTTCCGCCACAATTGCTCCTACGCTAGACAGTCGATCCGTGTCTTCAGTCTAGTGGGTGCGGCGAGAAGAACCTGCCTCATGCACGTTGTGACGCTTCTCCGGAGAATGCCATCGAAGTGCAAGGCGACCGAAAGCATGCCCGCCCCCACCTGGGAGGGAGAGTCAAGTGGCCGTTTCACGTGAAACGGCTCAATTGTCGACCCATTGCTACTGGTGACGATGAATGCGATGCGGTGCTCGGAACACTTCCCGAGCACTCGTCCACCGCTCCGCCTCCACCCGACCTCCATCGCGTTTCACGTGAAACATGACGAGAAATCGACGACTTCACGCTTCCGCGCACAGTAGCGAGAGGGGCTCAGATCTCGTCGCACCCCTCGGAGACGAACGTCTGCGGCCGCGGCTGATGAAGACCCCTCGCACGTCTCGAGTCCTCGCTGGAGCGCCCCCACGGGCTCCTACGGGGGCCTCAGTCAGGAGGCGAGCGTGCGGCTCCGCTGTGCGATCTCCACGGCCGCCTCCAGGTAGGCCAGGGCACCGCTTGAGTGGGGGTCGTAGCTCAGCACGGTCTGCTGGTAGCTGGGCGCCTCGGAGATGCGGACCGAACGTGGAATGAGCGCTTCCAGCACCTCCTCCGGGAAGTGCTGACGTACCTCGTCCGCCACCTGAGAGGCGAGATTGGTCCGTCCGTCGTACATCGTGAGCAGAATGGTGCTCACGTGGAGAGTTGAGTTGAGGTGCTTCTTGACCATCTCGATGTTGTTCAGAAGCTGGCTCAGCCCCTCGAGAGCGTAGTACTCGCTCTGGATGGGGATGAGCACTTCCCTGGCCGCCACGAAGGCGTTGATGGTCAGCAGGCCCAGGGACGGAGGGCAGTCGATGAAGACGTAGTCGAGCCGGGGAAGCCCCTCGCGCTCTCGGTACTCCGTGTACTCCTGGAGCGCCCGATTCAGGCGCTGCTCACGAGCCACCTGGGACACGAGCTCGATCTCCGCTCCGGCCAGGTCGATGTTCGCCGGTACGCATGAGAGACGGGAGATATCGGGGCACGCCTTGACGATCTCCGCCATCGACGTCCCCTCGATGAGGATGTCGTAGGTCGACGGTACGTCCAGGCCGTGATCGATGTTGAGGGCCGTCGATGCGTTCCCCTGGGGATCGATGTCGATGACCAGCGTCTCCAACCCCCGCTCGGCCATCGCGGCCGCGAGGTTCACGGCCGTGCTCGTCTTGCCGACGCCGCCCTTCTGATTGCTGATCGTGAAGATGCGCGTCTCCTCGGGAGCAGCCACATTCTGTTGGGCCAGCCTCTTCCACCGCTTCTTCTCGTTCATCAGCTCTCTCATCACAGGTGTTTCGACCATGCCGGAGGACGTCTCCAGCACGGGGGTCATCAGTTCCAATGTTTCACGTGAAACACGGGTGCATGCATCCGGGACAACTTTCCCGGGTTGATCAATGGGATTTGGGGGCAGGCCGACGTCCAGAACACGTCTCATGGCATTTTCCGATCCATCGCTCTCCGGTGAGTGAAGTGCATTCTTCTCCCCCAGACTACCCGGTGGGGTCGGCCGAACTCGGACGTCTTGGACCGGAGAACAGGGCGATCTTCCAACCCCGAAGAGGCGTCCCGGACGGGAAGGCCACCGCGCCCGGACCCCGCGGGGTGATGGTCGCCCATCGCCCTCCCCCCACAGGCCGCGCATCGCGCCGCGCGGCCCACCCGCCGTCGCGCGCGGAACGCCGCACGCGATCCCCCTGCGGGCACCGGTCCCCGAGCACAGAGCCCCCCGCGCCCGCACCGCCCGGGCCGGACGAGGCAGATCGGGCGGCACCAGGGAGAACCACGCCAGCGTCAGAGGACGACGCGGACCACCGTCGTCGGCTCCTCCAGCAGCTCCTGCCCGGCCTGGAGGATCGCGGCCTCGCGGACCCCGTACCGGTCGAGCTTCTTCTGGGCCTTCTGGATCTCCTCCTCGGCCGTCCGCCCCTTGAGGGCGAGCAGCTGGCCCGTGCCACGGAGTAGCGGGAGGGTGATGTCCACCAGACCCACCAGGGCGGAGACGGCCCGGGCGGTCACGACGTCGACGTCGATCTGCCCCACGGCCTGCTCCCCGCGCGAGCGCAGGATCCCCACGTTGTCCAAGCCGAGGTCCTCGATGACCTCGTCCAGCCAGATGACGCGCCGCTCGAGGGGCTCGATCAGGGTGATGTCCAGGTCGGGCCGGGCGATCGCCAGGCACAGGCCCGGAAGCCCCGCGCCTGAGCCCACGTCCGCGAGCCGTGCCCCCTGCGGGATGAGCTCCTGCACGACGGCGCAGTTCAGCACGTGCCGGGTCCACAGACGAGGCACCTCGCGGGGCCCGATGAGACCGCGCTCGATGCCGCTGGTGGCCAGGTGCTCCACGTAGCGTCGAGCGAGGTCCAGGCGGTCGCCGAAGACCTCCTCGGCGGCCCGCAGCTCGCCGTCTGAGAGCTCGGGGGCCGCCGGGGCGGCATCGTGCCCGTCCACGCCGGGGGAGGCGGCGACGTCGGCGTCTGCGGCCTGCCGTGCATCCGCACCCGCGCGGTGCTCCCGGGCGCTCATGCGTCGGCTCCGGAACGGTCCTCGACGGGGGCCTGGTACGGCGAGACGACGATGTGCCGACGCGAGCCCTCCCCCTCGGAGGCCGAGTGCATCCCGTGCTCGGCGACGATGTCGTGCACCATCTTCCGCTCGTAGGACCCGAGGGGCTTCAGGTGGTAGGGCTCCCCGGTGGTTCGGACCGACTCCAGCGCCTTCTCGGCGAGCACCTTCAGCTCACCCTCCCGCTGCTCGCGGTGCCCCGCGACGTCCAGGATCAGGCGCGAGCGGTGGCCCGTCGCCGCCAGGACGGCGAGCCGCACGAGCTCCTGCAGCGCGTCGAGGACCTCGCCGTGGCGGCCGACCAGCAGGGACAGCTCCTCCTCGGCGTCGCCCTCGGCCACGACCGAGAGGTAGGTGCGGTTCTGGCGGATCTCGATGTCGATGTCGCCGTCCAGGTCGGCGATGTCGAGCAGCTCCTCGAGGTAGTCGGCCGCGATCTCGCTCTCGTCCTCCTCGGCAGGGGCGGATTCCCCGGCGGACCCGGCCGGCGTCGGCTCCGAGGACGACGCCGCGGCGGCCTCGGACCCGGAAGCGGCTCCGTCCGCGGCCCGCTCGTCCGACGACTGCCCGTCAGCGGACTGCCCGTCCGCCGCCGGCTGCTCGCTCGCCACGGGCTGCTCGCTCGCGGCCGGCTCGTCCGCGGCCGGCCGCCCATTCGCGGCCGACTCGTCCGCCACCGGCCGCTCGTCCGCGGCGCGCGAGGCGGGGGCGCCCGACGCCGCGTCCTCGCGCTCGAAGGCCTCGCCGCTCATCGTCTCGTGTTCTTCTGGCATGGGTGCTCTCCTCGTGCCCGCGCCGGCTGCGCGGTGGGTCCGACCGGGGATCGTAGCGAACCGGCCGGTCATCTCCCTCGATGACCGGCCGCCTCCGACTAGCGCTTCTTCTTCTTGTTGCGCTGCCTGCTCACGGGCTGCTGGCGCTGGCCGCCGCGGGCCTTCTCCCGCTGGACCTCCAGCTCGGCCTCGTGCTCCTCCTTGCTCTTGCCGCGAGGGGGCAGGCCCTTGGCCGCCCGACGCTCGTTGAGCTCCCTCTCCGCGTCGGATCCCGGGGTCGGGTTGTTGCGGATGACCCACCACTGCTGGCCCATCGTCCAGAAGTTGGAGATGGTCCAGTAGACGAGGACGCCGAGGGGGAAGTTGATGCCGCCGACCGCGAAGATCACGGGGAAGATGTAGACCAGCATCTGCTGCTGGCGGTACATCGGCGACTGCTTGGCCTGCTCGCTCATGTTCTTGGCCATGAGCTGCTTCTGGGTGAAGAACTGCGTGCCGGACATCAGGACGATCATGATGATCGCCATCGCGATGGTCGCGGCGTGGTTGCCGTCGCCCGGGCGCAGCAGGGTCGAGAACAGCGGGGCGCCGAGCACGTAGGCGTCGTTGAACTGGTGGATCATCTGCGGCGTCAGCAGCAGGATGCCCTCGTCGTTCGCGGCCGCGCTGGGGACGCCGTTGAGCACGTGGAAGAGGCCGAAGAAGATCGGCATCTGGACGATGATCGGCAGGCACGAGGAGAATGGGTTGGCGCCGGTCCTCTTGTACAGGGCCATCTGCTCCTGCGCCTGGGCCTGGCGGGAGAGCTGGTCCTTCTTGCCCTTGTACTTGGCCTGGATCTTGGCCATCTCCGGCTGCAGCTCCTGCATGCCGCGCATGGACTTGATCTGCTTGACGAACAGCGGGATGGTCAGCGTCCTCATGACCAGGGTCAGGCCGATGATGGCCAGCACCCAGGTCCACCCGGAGGTGGGATCCATGCCCACCGCCTCGAAGAGGTTGTGGAAGACCCAGAGGACCGCGGAGACGATCCATTTGAAGGGCCACAAGATGATGTCGAGGAAGTTCATGCGAAAATCGGCTCCTAGCCCCTGAGGCTCACGGGGCGTGTTCTGAATCCGCGAGCGGCGGATGGTTCAACAGCAAAATTCTGGGTTCGGAGTGCGGCTCGAAACGGCGCGAGCCGGGCGGCACCGGATCGACCCCGCCCGTGGCCCACGGGTGGCACTTCAACAATCGTCTCACGGTCAGGGCCAGGCCCCTCACGGCCCCGTGGGTGGTGAAGGCCTCCAGCGCGTAGGCGGAGCAGGTGGGGAAGTGGCGGCACACGTCCCCGTAGAGCGGGGAGACCAGGCGGCGGTAGAGCCGCAGGAAGGCGATGGCCAGGTTCTGCGGCAGCGTCCACACGGCCAGGCCCGGAGTGAGGGGATGCACGTACTCGGTCGGCGCCCCGTCGAGGGGGTCGCCGTGCGAGGGGGCCGCGGCCGCTGCGGGGCCGTGGAGGGGGCCGGCGTCGTGGGTCATCGGCCCTCCGCCCTGGCTCGCGCCTTGCGCAGCGCGGTCCTGAGGGCTCCGCGGTACTCCTCGCGGAGGTCCTGCCAGCCGGCGTCGGAGGCCGGGGGAAGGGCGCGGACCACGAGGTCGAGTCCCGTGGGGGACTCGGCCAGGGTCACGGCGGCCAGCTCCCGCAGGCGCCGCTTGACCCTGTTGCGCACGACGGCGTTGCCCACCGCCTTGGAGACGATGAAGCCGCCGAGGCTGGGGGAGGATTCGTCCGTCAGGTGCGCATATAGAACTAAGTTCCGGCGCCCGCTGCGGGCGCCGGAACGTGTAGTTTCAGAGAATTGGACCGAGGTCCGCATCCGGTGCTGCTGTGCCAGCACGTGACGGCTCCTTCAGGCGTCGACCGGGATCGCCGATCCCCGGTGCGAGCGCTGTGTCAGGCGCCGTGCGAGGAGTCGATCAGTCCCAGGCAGGGATGCTGCGTCAGGCCGAGACCGTGGCGCGGCCCTTGGACCGGCGGTGCGCCAGGATGGCGCGGCCGGCGCGGGTGCGCATACGAAGACGGAAGCCGTGCTTCTTGGCACGACGGCGGTTATTCGGCTGAAAAGTCCGCTTGCTCACTGGTTACTCCAAGACGATTGGTTCGGGCGCAACCCTTGGCCTAAGACCTCAGAGGAATCTTGCAGGTTGACGCGTTGCCTTACGACATCCATCCGGCGAGGCCCGGCCTGAGCCGGTTCCGCATCCTGCTCGGCTCAGGAACATCTCCTGGCGCAGGGCGCACTTCGCCGAATAAACGACTCATCAACTCTAAGAGAGTCCGGATCGCCGGGTCAAGTCGCAATCCGCCCCGGGACGGAAATCGGACGGGCGCCACACTCCCGCACCCCGGCCAGGTCCACCGCCCCCGGGTGCCAGCGGAAGAGATCGAGGGGCGCCGAGACCCACCGCACACCCCGATCGGCTCGTCAACAACCTGTGGGGATGACGCAACCCCCATCTGTGGATAATTTTAACGACATTTATGCCGACCGCACCCCCGGGATGCCGGGGAACTACAGTCCTGTGATTACAGGAACCCGCGAGATCTAGGGGCAGAGCGCCCCGTTCATGGCCTAAGCTGAACGGGTGCCCCCGTAGTTATCCACAAGGGGCGATCCTGTGCACAACCATGTGGACAGGATGGGTACAGCCCGTGGAAACCACCGCCGCGGCGCCGTCGTCGGCCGTGGTGGGCCGCCATCGCCGACACCGCATCCGACAGCGAGGAGAACCGTGAGCGTTCAGGGGAACGAAGAGATCCAGTCCCGATGGGACGCGTGCATCACGGACCTGCACGCCAACGAGAACGTCTCGCGCCGCAACAAGGCCTTCCTCCGCATGGCCCAGCCCCAGGGCCTGTTCGGCAACACCCTGATCATCGCCGTCCCCAACGACCTGACCCGCGACGTCTTCCAGCGGGACATCACGGGGGCGTTCAAGGACGCCCTCTCGCGGTTCTTCTCCTCGGACACGATCGAGGCGTTCGTGATCGACCCGGACATGACCGCCCCCAGCGCGCCTCCCCGGACGCAGCCGGCCGGTGCGACGTCGTCGCCCGAGGCGGCGGCCCCGGCACCCGCGACGGCCCCGCGGGTTCCCACCGGCGCCCGCTCCGAGCCGCACTCGTACCCGAGCCCGGCACCCGCCGCCCCTCAGCGCGCCGCGGAGCCCGAGGCCCACGACTCCGGCCTCCCCCCGATCGACGAGCTCGAGGCCGAGAGGGGCTACGCGACCTCCGCGCCGTCGGCCCTGCACGTGCCGTCCGACCAGGAGTTCTCGGTCGTCGCCGACCGCACCGCGCCCGAGGTGCGCCTGCCCGCCCCCCGCACGACGCCGCCCCCGGCCGCCCGAGATATTCCGGAAACGGCATCCTCCCGGACCGGCGGCGAGGCCGAGTGGGAGAGCACCGCCCGCCTCAACAACAGCTACGTCTTCGACACCTTCGTCATCGGCCAGTCCAACCGCTTCGCCCACGCCGCGGCGTTCGCCGTCTCGGAGTCCCCGGCGAAGGCATATAACCCGCTGTTCATCTACGGCGACTCCGGCCTGGGGAAGACGCACCTGCTGCACGCGATCGGCCACTACACCAAGCGGATGTACCCGGAGATGCGCGTGCGGTACGTGAACTCGGAGGAGTTCACCAACGATTTCATCAACTCCATCCGCGACGACGAGGGTTCGAGCTTCAAGCAGATCTACCGCAACGTGGACCTGCTGCTGATCGACGACATCCAGTTCCTGGCGGGCAAGGAGCACACGCAGGAGGAGTTCTTCCACACCTTCAACGCGCTGCACAACCACGAGAAGCAGGTGGTCATCACCTCCGACCTGCCGCCCAAGCAGCTGACGGGCTTCGCCGAGCGGATGCGCTCCCGCTTCGAGTGGGGCCTGATCACCGATGTGCAGCCGCCCGAGCTGGAGACGCGCATCGCGATCCTGCGGAAGAAGGCCCAGAGCGAGAACCTGGATGCGCCGAGCGACGTCATGGAGTACATCGCCACGCACATCACCACCAACATCCGCGAGCTCGAGGGGGCCCTGACCCGCGTCACGGCCTACGCCTCCCTGAACAAGCAGCGCATGGACCTGCCGCTCGCGGAGCTGGTGCTCAAGGACCTCATCACGGAGGAGGGGATCTCCGAGATCACCGCCTCGACGATCCTGGGGCAGACCGCCGGCTACTTCGAGGTGACCCTCGAGGAGCTGCGGAGCAAGTCGCGCAACCGGACGCTGGTCACCGCGCGCCAGATCGCCATGTACCTGCTGCGGGAGCTGACCGACATGTCGCTGCCGAAGATCGGGCAGGAGCTCGGCGGGCGCGACCACACCACCGTGATGCACGCGGACCGGAAGATCCGGAAGCTCATGGCCGAGCGGCGCAACATCTTCAACCAGGTCACCGAGCTCACCAACCGGATCAAGCAGCAGCACCGGGACGGCTGAGCCGACGACGTCGCACGGCGCCGCGTTCCGGGGGAGGGCACAGCGTCGTACGGCCGGGGGAGACGACACCCCCCCACCCGGGACGACGCAGACCGGAGGAGACGGCGTCCTACAAGGCAAGATGCAGGCCGGATCGAGGCTCGGGGAGCCCCTCTCCCCAGGCTTCAGCGGCCGCCGTAACGCCGATTCACGGGGGTGTGGACCCACCTGTGGAGCCGCCGGGGATAACCAGGGGTCCGCGGTGGACGAATCGACGTCATCTGTGAATTACAGGAAATCAGCGGATCGCGGCTCCACACGCCGCCCACCGAAGCGGCGTCGTTAAATCACAATCTGTCTACAGGCCAAAGTGCGCGCCGGCAGGGCAAACGTGGGTTATCCACAGTATCCACACGGGTTATTAACACTCCTGTCCTTTAAAGAGATCATTCCGAATAACTATTCATCTCGTCCGCCGAGCCTGCCGGCAGGGTCCCTGAGGCCCGCTGCGCGGCCCCGGGAGGACGGGACACCTGTAATTACAGAAGATCGATGACGAGGAGCGCTCCGGTAAGCTGACACCAGATCCGAAGCACTCGCCCCCAGACCCGCAGAGAGGGACTTCGCAGACGTGAAATTCTCAGTTGACCGAGACGTGCTCGCCGAGGCCGTCACCTGGACCGCCCGCTCCCTCTCGCCCCGCCCGCCCGTACCGGTCCTCTCCGGGCTGCTCATCAAGGCGGAGAACAACGAGGTCTCCATCGCGAGCTTCGACTACGAGACCTCGGCCAAGCTGAAGATCGCCGCCGAGGTCTTCGAGGACGGGGAGACCCTGGTCTCCGGCCGCCTCCTCGCGGACATCTGCCGCTCGCTGCCCTCGGCGCCGGTGGACTTCCAGACCCACGACTCGAAGGTCTACCTCAGCTGCGGCCCCGCCAAGTTCAACCTCGCGGCGATGCCGGTCTCCGACTACCCGGAGCTGCCCGGTCTGCCCGAGGTCTCGGGCACGGCCGACGGCGCGGCCTTCGCCCAGGCCGTCTCGCAGGTCATCATCGCCGCCAGCAAGGACGACACCCTGCCGATCCTGACCGGCGTCCGCGTCGAGATCGAGGGCCCCACCATGACCCTGCTGGCCACGGACCGCTACCGGCTCGCGATGCGCGAGCTGAGCTGGGACCCGGCCGACCCGCAGATCTCCACCGCGGCCCTCATCAAGGCCAAGACCCTGAACGAGGTCGCCAAGACCCTCGGCAACGCGGGGCAGCTGAAGATCGCCCTCTCGGACGCCCACGAGCTCGTCGGCTTCGAGTCCGGCGGCCGCCGGACCACGAGCCTGCTGGTCGACGGCGACTACCCGAAGATCCGCTCGCTCTTCCCCGAGCAGACGCCGATCCACGCCGTCGTGCGCACCTCCGAGCTGGTCGAGGCCGTGCGCCGCGTCTCGCTCGTGGCCGAGCGGAACACCCCGGTCCGCCTCGCCTTCTCGCAGGGCCAGCTGGCGCTCGACGCCGGCACGGGCGAGGACGCCCAGGCCAACGAGGTCCTCGGCGCCCAGCTCACCGGCGACGACATCACGGTCGCCTTCAACCCGGTCTACCTCAGCGAGGGGCTGCACGCCTTCGGCAGCGACTACGTGCGGTTCTCCTTCACGACGCCGCCCAAGCCCGCGGTGCTCTCCGCCCAGCAGGAGCCCGACGGCGACGAGAACCGGGAGTACCGCTACCTGCTGATGCCCGTGCGCCTCCCGCAGCAGTAGGGGCCGCGGTTGTACGTCGATCACCTCTCGCTCATGGGGTTCAGGACCTACGGGTTCCTGGACCTCGGGCTCGCCCCGGGGCTGACGGTCCTGGTGGGTCCCAACGGCGTGGGCAAGACCAACATCGTCGAGGCCATCGACTACTGCGCCAACCTGTCCTCGCACCGGGTCAGCAACGACGCGCCGCTGGTCAAGGTCGGCAACGACCGCGCCTACATCCGGACCCGGGTGGTGCGGGCGCACCAGCAGACCACGATGGAGCTCGAGGTCACCCCCGGCAAGGCCAACCGCGTCCGGATCAACCGGGCCGCACCGGTGCGGGTCCGGGAGGCCCTCGGGATCTGCCAGACGGTGCTGTTCTCGCCGGAGGACCTCGCGCTCGTCAAGGGCGAGCCGGCCGCGCGGCGCCGCTTCCTGGACGACCTCGCGGTCTCCCTGCGTCCCGTGGTGGCCGGGTACCGCGCCGACTACGAGCGCGTGCTGCGCCAGCGCAACGCCCTGCTGAAGTCCATGCGCCGCACCCGGCGCGCCGGCGAGGACGAGCGCGCGACCCTCGAGGTCTGGAACGGCCAGCTCGTGAACCTCGGCGCCCGCCTCCTGCAGGCCCGGTTCCAGGTGCTGGCCGAGCTGCTGCCGGAGGCGGACCGCGCCTACGGCCAGCTGACCGACGGCGGCAAGGAGCTCGGCTTCGTCTACGAGTCGAGCACGCTGGGCCGGCGCGAGGCCTCGGACATGTCGGCGCTCGCGGCCCTCACCCTTCCGGAGCTCTCGGACATGCTGACCAGCGCGATCGAGGAGCGCGCCGAGGACGAGCTGGACCGGGGCATGAGCCTCGTCGGCCCCCACCGCGACGAGCTGGCCCTGATGCTCGGCGGGATCCCGGCGCGCGGCTACGCCTCCCAAGGGGAGACCTGGTCCTACGCGCTCGCCCTGCGGCTGGGCTCCTGGTACGTCCACCGGGCCGACGCCGGGGACGTGCCCGGGGCCTCCCCGATCCTGATCCTCGACGACGTCTTCGCCGAGCTCGACGCCGTCCGCCGCGCCCGCCTCGCGCGGATCGTGACCGACGCCGAGCAGGTGCTGGTGACCTGCGCCGTCGAGGAGGACCTGCCGGACGAGCTCGACGTCGTCCGCCGGGTCGTGCGCGTCAGGCCGGGGGAGGCCGTGGCGGTCGAGGAGAGGACCGGCGCCCGGGATGGGTGAGGGGCCCGAGGACCCGCGCCGGCTCCCCGACGCGGAGGGCGGCCGGTCCGGTCCGGGCGGGCACGGCGGCGTCGGGCCGGCTGCCGAGACGCCCGCCGAGCGGCAGCGGCGCCGGGAGCTGGAGCACGACGAGGTGGATGCGCCGGCCTCGCTGCTCCAGCGCCTGCGCAGCGCGGCGGTGGCGCGCGGTGAGGGGCGGCTGACCGGCAACGCGGCCAAGAAGGTCATCCGCGAGTTCGGCGAGGTCGTCTCCGCCGAGCCGGGCCAGGCCAAGAAGAACCGGTGGCGCGAGGAGGGCTGGGACCCTCGGATCCTGGGCGGTTACAGCGGCCCGGGCAAGTCCTCGAGGGATCCCCAGGGCCTGGGGTCGGTCATGGGCCACATGATCGCCTCGCGCGGGTGGAAGGAACCGGTCGCGGTGGGCAGCGTGCTCGCCCGGTGGGGCGACCTCGTCGGCCCCGCGCTCGCGGCGCACACCTCCCCGGAGCACTTCGAGAACTCCGAGGTCACGATCCGCTGCGACTCGACCAACTACGCGACCGTGCTGCGCACCATGATCCCGCAGCTGATGCAGACCTTCGAGCGCGAGCTGGGGCACGGGATCGTCACCAAGATCAGCGTCCTGGGACCGTCGGTGCCCTCGTGGAAGAAGGGCCGCCGGGTCGCGCCCGGGGGCCGGGGTCCGCGGGACACCTACGGCTGAGGGGCGCGGCGCGGCCCGTCCGGCGGGGCGGCGTCGGGCTTCGGCCGGAGCGTCCAGAATCCGCTCTCTGGTGCTCGGCCCTCGTTTGGGGTGCACCCACACGGCGGGGGGTCGGGAGGCCCTGAAGGGCCTCGACAGACCTGTGAGCGCCACATCGACCTCGTTCGAACGCTCACAGAGAGCCCGCTGTGACCCTTTTAACGCCCCGCGTCCGGTAGAATGAGGGGAGGTCAAACATCGCGTTCTCCTCTCCCTGCGGCTCGCGGCCCGTCCGCCGAGCGCGTCAGGGGAGTGCGCCCACTCGGACCGGGGTCCACGGACGTCCGGAAGCAAGGAGCTGAAACCTCAAAGTGGCAGCGGAAGAGAAGCACGAATACGGCGCGAGCGACATCACCGTCCTCGAGGGGCTCGAGGCGGTCCGCAAGCGCCCCGGCATGTACATCGGGTCCACCGGTGAGCGCGGCCTGCACCACCTCGTCTACGAAGTTGTCGACAACTCGGTCGACGAGGCCCTGGCCGGATACTGCGACCACATCGAGATCACCATCCAGGCCGACGGCGGCCTCAAGGTGGTGGACAACGGCCGCGGCATCCCCGTGGACCTGCACCCCACCGAGAACAAGCCCACCGTCGAGGTGGTCATGACCGTGCTGCACGCCGGCGGCAAGTTCGGCGGCGGCGGGTACGCGGTCTCCGGCGGCCTGCACGGCGTCGGCATCTCCGTGGTCAACGCGCTGTCCACCCGCGTGGACACCACCGTGCGCCGCCAGGGCCACGAGTGGAGCATCTCCTTCCGCGACGGCGGCGTCACCGACCGTGAGCTGTCCCAGGGCCGCGAGACCTCGGTGACCGGCACGACCCAGGTCTTCTATCCGGACCCCTCGATCTTCGAGACGACCGACTTCGACTACGAGACCCTGCGCGCCCGGTTCCAGCAGATGGCCTTCCTCAACAAGGGCCTGCGGATCACGCTGACCGACGAGCGCACCTCGGTGGACTTCGAGGACGAGGTGACCGAGGAGCGGAAGAAGCCCAAGGAGTTCAGCCTCAACCACGAGTCGACCACCGCGGAGGGCTTCCGCTCGGTCGTCTACCAGTACGACCACGGCCTGCTGGACTACGTGAAGTTCCTCAACTCCAGCCTCAAGACCACGGTCATCCACGAGGACGTCATCGCCTTCGAGACCGAGGACACCGAGCGCATGCTCTCGCTCGAGCTCGCGATGCAGTGGACCGAGTCCTACCGCGAGTCGGTGCACACCTACGCCAACACCATCAACACCCACGAGGGCGGCACCCACGAGGAGGGTTTCCGCACGGCCCTGACCTCGCTGGTCAACCGCTACGCCCGGGACAACAAGCTCCTGCGCGAGAAGGACGAGAACCTCACCGGCGACGACGTCCGCGAGGGCCTGACCGCCGTCATCTCGGTGAAGATCTCCGAGCCGCAGTTCGAGGGCCAGACCAAGACCAAGCTCGGCAACTCGGAGGTCAAGACCTTCGTCCAGCGCGAGGTCTGGGACCAGCTGGGGGACTGGCTGGAGCGCAACCCCAACGAGGCCAAGGCGATCGTGCGCCGCTCGATCACCGCGGCCCAGGCGCGCATGGCGGCCCGCAAGGCCCGCGAGACCACCCGCCGCAAGGGCCTCCTGGAGTCCGGCGGCATGCCGGGCAAGCTCAAGGACTGCTCGTCCAAGAACCCCGAGATCTCCGAGATCTACCTCGTGGAGGGCGACTCCGCGGGCGGCTCGGCGGTCCAGGGCCGGGATCCGGAACGCCAGGCGATCCTGCCCCTGCGCGGCAAGATCCTCAACGTCGAGCGCGCCCGCCTGGACCGGGCGCTGTCCAACGCCGAGGTCCAGTCGATGATCACGGCCTTCGGCGCCGGGATCGGCGACGAGTTCCGGATCGAGAAGGCGCGGTACCACAAGATCGTGCTCATGGCCGACGCCGACGTCGACGGCCAGCACATCACCACGCTGCTGCTGACGCTGCTGTTCCGCTTCATGCGGCCGCTGATCGAGGCCGGCTACGTCTACCTCGCCCAGCCCCCGCTGTACCGGATCAAGTGGTCCAACGCCTCGCACGACTACGTCTACTCCGACGCCGAGCGCGACCAGGTCGTGGCCCGCGGGCTGGCCAACAACCAGCGCCTGCCCAAGGACAACGGCATCCAGCGCTACAAGGGCCTCGGCGAGATGGACTACACCGAGCTGTGGGACACCACCATGGACCCCGACCACCGCACGCTGCTGCAGGTGACCATGGACGACGCCGCCGCGGCCGACCAGGTCTTCTCGGTGCTCATGGGCGAGGACGTCGAGTCCCGCCGCGAGTTCATCCAGCGCAACGCGAAGGACATCCGCTTCCTCGACATCTGAGGGACCAGTTCATATTCCGGGATGTGAATATTCCCGATGAGGCACCCTCGGGCGCCGCACGATTATCAGCAGGACGGGACAGGCAGACAGCATGAGTGACGACAACGGCTCGACCAACGAACCCCGGGACGGACAGCCCCTCGAGGGCGAGGTCCTCGGCGGCGACCTCGAGGGCACCCCCGTGATGACCGACCGCGTGGAGCACGTGGACCTCCAGACGGAGATGCAGCGCTCCTACCTCGACTACGCGATGGCCGTGATCGTCGGCCGCGCGCTCCCCGACGTGCGCGACGGCCTGAAGCCGGTCCACCGCCGCGTCATCTACGCGATGCACGACGGCGGCTACCGCCCGGACCGCTCGTTCAACAAGTGCGCCCGCGTCGTCGGCGAGGTCATGGGCCAGTACCACCCGCACGGCGACTCCGCGATCTACGACACCCTCGTACGCCTCATCCAGAACTGGATCATGCGCTACCCGCTCGCGCTGGGCCAGGGCAACTTCGGCTCCCCGGGCAACGACGGCGCCGCGGCCCCGCGGTACACCGAGTGCAAGATGGCGCCGCTGGCCATGGAGATGGTCCGGGACATCCACGAGGACACCGTGGACTTCCAGGACAACTACGACGGCAAGAACCAGGAGCCCACCGTGCTCCCCGCGCGGTTCCCCAACCTGCTGGTCAACGGCTCCTCGGGCATCGCGGTGGGCATGGCCACCAACATCCCGCCGCACAACCTGCGCGAGGTCGCCGAGGGCGTCCAGTGGTACCTGGAGAACCACGAGGCCAGCAACGAGGAGCTGCTCAACGCGCTGATCGCGCGGATCAAGGGCCCCGACTTCCCCACGGGCGCGCAGATCCTCGGCCACAAGGGCATCGAGGAGGCGTACCGGACCGGCCGCGGCTCGATCACGATGCGGGCCGTCGTCGACGTCGAGGAGATCCAGGGCCGCACCTGCCTGGTGGTCACCGAGCTGCCCTACCAGGCCAACCCGGACAACCTGGCCATCAAGATCGCGGACCTGATCAAGGACGGCCGGATCACCGGCATCGCGGACATCCGCGATGAGACCTCGGGCCGCACCGGCCAGCGCCTGGTGATCGTGCTCAAGCGCGACGCCGTGGCCAAGGTCGTGCTCAACAACCTGTACAAGCACACCCAGCTGCAGGACAACTTCTCCGCCAACATGCTGGCGATCGTGGACGGCGTGCCGCGCACGCTCTCGCTCGACGCCTTCGTGCGCCACTGGGTGACGCACCAGATGGAGGTCATCGTCCGGCGCACGCGCTTCCGGCTGCGCCAGGCGGAGGAGGAGGCCCACATCCTGCGCGGCCTGCTCAAGGCCCTGGACGCCCTGGACGAGGTCATCCAGCTGATCCGCGCCTCCCCGACCGCCGACGAGGCCCGCACCGGGCTCATGGGGTTCCTCGAGATCGACGAGGCCCAGGCCCAGGCGATCCTCAACATGCAGCTGCGCCGCCTGGCCGCCCTGGAGCGCCAGAAGATCCAGGACCGGCACGACGAGCTCATGCGCCAGATCGAGGAGTACAAGGCGATCATCGCCTCCGAGGAGCGCCAGCGCCAGATCATCTCGGAGGAGCTGCGGGAGCTGGTGCACCGCTTCGGCGACGACCGCCGCACCCAGATCCTCATGGGCTACGACGGCGACATGTCGATCGAGGACCTGATCCCCGAGGAGGACATGGTCGTCACGATCACGCGCGGCGGCTACGTCAAGCGCACCCGGATCGACCAGTACCGCTCGCAGCACCGCGGCGGCAAGGGGATCCGTGGGGCGCAGCTGCGCGGGGACGACGTCGTCGAGCACCTGGTGGTGACCACGACCCACAACTGGATCCTGTTCTTCACCAACTTCGGGCGGGTGTACCGGACCAAGGCCTACGAGCTGATCGAGGCCGGCCGCGACGCCAAGGGGCAGCACGTGGCCAACCTGCTGGCCTTCCAGCCCGACGAGACCATCGCCCGGGTCATGGCGCTGCGGACCTACGAGGACGCCCCGTACCTGGTGCTGGCCACCAAGCACGGCCTGGTCAAGAAGTCGCGCCTGAGCGACTACGACACCAACCGCACCGCCGGCGTCATCGCCGTGAACCTGCGCGACGACGACGAGCTGATCTCGGCGCAGCTGGCCTCCTCCGACGACGACCTGCTGCTCATCTCCCGCAAGGGCATGTCCCTGCGCTTCACGGCGAGCGACGACGCGCTGCGCCCGATGGGCCGCGCGACGTCGGGCGTCACGGGCATGAAGTTCCGCGACGGCGACGAGCTGCTGGCCGCGAGCGTGGTCCACGACGACTCGTACGTCTTCGTGGTCACCGAGGGCGGTTACGCCAAGCGGACCAAGGTCGACGAGTACCGCGTGCAGGGCCGCGGCGGGCTGGGCATCAAGGTCGCCAAGCTGGTCGAGGACCGCGGCGAGCTGGTGGGTGGCCTGATCGTGGGCGCCGACGACGAGGTCCTCGTCGTCATGCAGTCCGGCAAGGTGGCCCGCTCCAACGTCGCGGAGGTCCCGGCCAAGGGGCGTGACACGATGGGCGTCATCTTCGTGAAGCCCGCCAAGAACGACCGCATCCTCTCGATCGCCCGGAACCAGGACAAGGGCGTCGACGAGGGGCAGCCGGTCGCGGAGGGCGGCGCGGTGGAGGTCATCAATCCGGACGATGAAGTACCGTTGGGTCACGAGACTGAACGAATCGATGCACCGGAGGAGTCCGGCACGCCAGCACACGGAGGTAACGCGTGAGCAGCAACACACCGAATTCCTCGGCGGGTCAGGCCTCCGCGGCCGGCGTCGAGGGATCCGCGTCGGCGGGCAGGGCGTCCGCCTCGGGGTCCCAGGGCGCCGGTGCGGCGGGAACGTCCGCCGGCGGGTCCGGCCGGGGACCTTCTGGGTCCGGCAAGGCTCCTGCGGGGGCGGGGAAGTCCACCGGCGGGTCGGGCAAGGGGTCCGCGCCGCGCAAGGCGACCGGGGGCCGGCCCCTCGTGCGCCCGGCGCCCCGTTCCAAGGTGCGCCGCGCGCACCTGACGATCGCTCGGGTCGACCTCTGGTCGATCGCCAAGCTGGTCTTCCTGCTCTCGGTGGCCGTGGGCATCGTGACCGTGGTGGCCACCGTGATCCTGTGGCTGGTCTTCGAGGTCACGGGGGTGTTCAACGGCATCAACGAGGTGCTGTCGATGCTCTCGAGCCAGGGCAGCGGCATCGAGATCACTGACTACCTCTCGCTGGGTCAGGTAGCCGTGTACGCGACCATCCTCTCGGTGCTGAACGTGGTGCTCATGACCCTGCTGGGGATCATCTCCGCGTTCCTCTACAACGTCGCGGCCAAGCTGGTCGGCGGCATCGGGGTCACACTGACCGACGACTGAGCGGCCGGCCGGCCTCCGGTCGGATTCGGTCGGAACGGATCGGATCCGGCCGGGGGCAGCGGGTCGCGGGACGACGCCGTGGGGCGTGCGATCCGCGGCCCGCCACCGTGCGGGTGTGCGACGTCGTCCGGGCGCGCCGTCCGGGCGCGGCGCCGCACGTCCTGTGCCGCACCTCACGGAATCCCCGGTTTGGCTCTCCCGAGAGCATCGTGTAGAGTCTAGTCTCGGTCCAAGGCCACGAGGGCGTATAGCTCAGACGGTTAGAGCGCTTCGCTGATAACGAAGAGGTCCCAGGTTCAATTCCTGGTACGCCCACCGATTCCCTCAAGGAGGACCCGATGAAGAAAGCACTCGCCATCATCATCGCGGGAGCCCTCGCCTTCTCGGCGGCCAGGCGGCTGAGGGACGTCCGGGAGAACCGGTCCACGTGGGAGGCCTCCACGGACCGGGTCGACTGACCCACGGGGGCGTGGCGCAATTGGTAGCGCATCTGCTTTGCAAGCAGAGGGTTAGGGGTTCGAGTCCCCTCGCCTCCACCATTGTGACGAAGAAGCGACTCGGCATCTGCCGGGTCGCTTTTTCGTGGTTTCAGAGGATCCATGGATGACGCCCGATGAGGGCCGATGGGTGGAAGGTGCACCTACCTCATGCAGCCGTGATGCCCAGGAGGGCCAGGGCTCGCCTCAACTCCGGATGATCTCTGCCCAGTGCCACCTGCTGGGGGCTCACGACGTACGGAGAGACCTCTGGATCTCCAGGGCGCTCGTAGACAGCCCAGAGAAGCAGGTCGTCCCCGTGCCGCGACGAGAACTCCACTCCATCGCAGAGATGGCCCTCATCCTCGTTCTTCGCCTCCCACAGGTGTTGGGAGATCTCCTGGGTGAGCAGGCGAGGCTCCGCGATCTTGAGGGCCGACGCATCGAAGTCCGGGAGCCCGTAGAGCCTGGCCCGGGGGCTGAAGCGGCCGTAGAGAGCCGCGACGCTCGTCGAGTCGGTCACCCTGCAGTAGGTTCCCGACAGGCGGGCGGTCGACGCCTGCCGCGGTGAGAGCCATGCCGCCAGATCCAGGGTGCCGCTCGGCGAGGATCGGCTCATCGTCGGCTCGTCATCGACGATCAGGCCCATTTCGCCTGCCAGCTCCGGGTCGGGTCGGAAGGGCGCGAGAACCTCCACCAAGCACGAGAACAGCGAATCACCTGCATAAAGGGTCCTGTAGAGCCCCGGGTCCAGGGCGTCCCACCGTCCGTTGAACCGACCGGAAGGACCCGCCCAGCGCCAATCGGGCCAGCTCCACGGATCCGGCCGGTAGCCGACGCGCCAGACCGGGTGCCGGGCGAGCTCGCGGAACCTCATCCGACCCGAGCGAAGGCGCGTGCCGCCGCAAGCACCTCGGGTCCGACGGCGTGAGGGTCGCCCTCGCGGATCACGCGAGCGGGGGATCGGTCCTCCAGCTGAGGATTCATCCCCTGGAACCATGCCTGGACCACCTGAGGAGCATTTCCGGCCTCGACGATCATGCCGGCTGCTTGGAAGGCCAGGCGCAGGCGCTCCATCGACTCGGAAGATGGCTTCCGCACTCCCTCCGCCCATTGGCGCACGGCTCGGGTCTCGCGCACGCCGCCGAGGTAGGCGGTCAGCTTTCCTCCCAGGCAGTCGAGGAGGCGCGTGATGAGGTCAGCTTCGTTCAACCGCACGGAATCGAGATAGGACGACATGATGGGCGATGCTGAAGTGCTCATGCCTCCAGTATCGTCGATGACATCGTCAATCACCAGCAAATCACATCCTAAAAATCGGAGTAAATGACATCGGGTGAACTTCCAGCGGGTCGCTAGTCGTGCTTCTCATCGGATGGGGTCCAGCTTCTAGCGGAGCTCGCCGTCCCCAAGAGCCCTCTGCAGAAACTACGGGAGGGGCGGCCCCGTCGTCGTGCGCACCATCAGGGTGGGGAAGGAGGTCCGCCACTCCGCGGGGGCCATGGGGGAGGCGATGCGGCGGAGGGCGAGCTCGGCCGCGCTGCGCCCCAGGGCGACGCCGTCGACGTCCACGCTCGTGAGCGCGACGCCAGGCACCTTGCTGGGGGAGCTGTTGTCGTACCCGACGACGGAGACCTCGCGGCCGGGCGTCAGCCCGCGGCGGAAGAGGGCGTCCAGGACGCCCATCGCCGCCTGGTCGTTGTGGGCGAAGATCGCCGTCGGGGGATCCCCGGCGTCGAGCAGGGCGCCCGCGTCCGCGGCGGCGGTCTCGCGGGAGTAGGTGGTCTCGACCACCCGGGGGCGCAGTCCGGCCGCCGTCATCGTCTCGGCGTACCCGTGGCGGCGGTCCATGTAGCCGTCCGACGGCGGGTTCGCCAGGAACGCGATCTCGCGATGCCCCAGCTCGATCAGGTGCCGGGTGGCCGCCCTGGCCCCGTGGCGATTGTCCGAGACGACGCTGTCGATGTCCGCGACGCCCCGCAGGACGCACACCAGGGGCACCCGCTCGGCCATCTCCCGCACCTCGGCGTCGGGCATCTGGAGGCCGAAGGCGATGACGACGTCGACCCAGCTCTGGGCGAGGGTCTCCAGCACCTCGGCGTCCCGGCCGCCGTCCAGCGCCCCGACGCCCAGCATCAGCTGCTTGCCGGCCCCGTCCGCGACGGTGCGGGACCCTTCGAAGAGGTCGGCGAAGAGGTCGTTGTGCAGGTCCTGCAGGAAGACGCCGAGGGTGTTGCCGCCGCGGCTGGCCAGGCGCGCCGCGACGCGGTTGGGGACGTAGCCCAGCTCGCGCCCGGCGCTGAGGATGCGGTCCCGGGTCTCGGTGCTCACCCCCGGGCGGTCGCGGTAGGCGAGGGAGACGAGCGCGCGCGAGACGCCCGCGCGGCTCGCCACGTCCTCCATGGTGATTCTCATCGTTACCGCCCGTTCTGACTGCCTACGCTTATTGACTGTACAAACTAGAGCGTTCTAGTCTACATTCTAGCTAACACCCACGTGAGGGAGGTCACCGATGACCGCTTCGATGCATCGCGAATCTGTCGCGAGGCCGCCATGGCGGGGATCGGACGCCCGGTCGCCTCTTCGAAGGCGCTTGCTCGCCGACTGACCCGCGCGTTCCCGGCATCGCGCCAGCAGGGGCGCCTCTCGCTGCGTCCGTCGACGCGGAATGTCCGTGATGATGGACTCGTCGAGAGAACAGGGGGCGGCCTCTGAAACAAGCTGAAGCGCTCTAGTTGACATCTCCCACAGCTCCCCCATTTCCACTTCCAGAACAGGAGTTCCCATGACCACCACCCCTCTCCGCATCGGCGTGATCGGCGCCGGCATGGCCGGACAGGCCCACGCCTTCGGGTACCGCAACGCCATGATGGCCGTGGGCTCCCGGATCGACGTCGAGCTGGCGACCATCGCGGACCCGAACCTCGAGCTCGCCGAGTCGGTCGCCCGCCGCTACGGGTTCCGGGAGGCGACCGCCGACGTCGAGGCGCTGATCGCGAGCGACGTCGACGTCATCAGCGTGGCGCTCCCCAACTTCCTGCACGCCGAGGTCCTGCCGAAGGTCATCGCCTCGGGCAAGCACGTCTTCGCGGAGAAGCCCATCGGCTGCACCCCCGAGGAGTCCGCCGCGCTGCAGGCGCTCGCCGAGTCGTCGTCGGCCGTCACCGGCGTCGGCTTCTCCTTCCGGCGCCTGCCCGGCCTGGCGGCGCTCGCGCAGGCGGTCGCCGAGGGGCGGCTGGGCGAGGTCCACACCGTCCGCGGGTCCTACTACGCCGACTACGCCGCCGACCCCGCCGGGGCGCTCTCCTGGCGCTACTCGCAGGAGCAGTCCGGCGGGGGCGCGCTGCTGGACATCGGGGCCCACGCGATCGACGCCCTGCAGTTCGTGGCCGGCGGCATCAGCGAGGTGCACAGCGCCGTCCTGCGCACCGTGATCGCCGAGCGGCCGCTCCCGGTCCGGGGCGCGATCGGCCACGGCGCCTCGGCCTCGGACCGCACCGGCCCGGTCACCAACGACGACACCGCCCTGCTCAACGTGGGGTTCGCCAACGGGGCGGTCGGGCAGATCGCGCTCAGCCGGATCGCCACGGGCACGCCCAACGCGCTCACCATCGAGGTCATCGGCACCCGCGGCAGCGGCTCCTTCGACTCGATCTCCTCGGGCGAGTTCCACCTCTTCGAGAACGACGCCGACGACGTCGCCTTCAACGGTCCCCGCCGGATCTTCACGGGCCCGGCCCACCCGTACTTCGCCGACGTCGCGGCCATGCCGGGCGCCGGCGTCGGGACCGGGTACGCCGAGGCCTTCACCGCCGAGATCCAGCAGTTCCTCCGGGCCGTCTCGGCGGGGGAGCGCATGGACACCGACTTCGCCACGGCGACCGAGATGATGAACGTCGTCGGGGCGGCGCTCGAGTCCCACCGCGCCGGCACCCGCGTCGAGGTGCCCTCGGCCCGGCCCGCGCCGGTCCACGTGCCGTGACCCGCGCGGGGCGCCCGCCGGCACGTCCGGCGAGCGCCCCGGGGACGGTCCACGGCGTGCGCGAGGACCCGCAGGCCATCCGTGCGCTCCCGAGCGCACACCGGCCGCGCGCTCGAGAGCGCACCCCCAGCGTGCGCGACGACGCGCACCCCGGCGGCGGCGGCGACGCCGACCCCGCCGGATGCACCACTTAGACAAGGGAGTCACCATGAGTTCCGAATCGCCGACCTCGGCGGAGAAGAAGCTGCCGCCGCTCACCGACGGCCCGCACCGCAAGCGGCTGACCATCGTCGCCTTCGTCGCGACCATCGGCGGCCTGCTCTTCGGCTACGACACCGGCGTGATCAACGGCGCCCTGCGCCCCATGTCCGAGGAGCTCGGGCTGACGCCGCTCACCGCCGGGGTCGTGACCAGCTCGCTCCTCTTCGGCGCCGCGGTGGGTGCGATCCTCGGCGGGCGGCTCTCCGACGCCCGGGGGCGCCGCAGCACCATCCTGCTGCTCTCGCTGGCGTTCCTGGCGGGGACGGTCCTGGTCGTCGTCGCCCCGAACTTCGGCGTCATGGTCGTGGGGCGCGTCGTCCTCGGCCTCGCCGTGGGCGGCGCCTCCACCGTGGTGCCGGTCTACCTCGCCGAGCTGGCGCCCTACGAGATCCGCGGGTCCCTGGCCGGGCGCAACGAGGTGATGATCGCCGTCGGCGCCTTCGCGGCGTTCGCGGTGAACGCCCTCATCGGCAACGTCTGGGGCCACCTCGACGGCGTGTGGCGCATCATGCTCGCGATCTGCGCGATCCCCGCGATCGGCCTGTTCGTCGGGATGCTCCGGATGCCCGAGTCGCCGCGGTGGCTCGTGGAGAAGGGTCGTCACGAGGAGGCGCTCGCCGTGATGAGGACGGTCCGCCCCGAGGAGCGGGCGGTCGCCGAGCTCGGGGACGTCGAGCACGTCGCCGAGGAGGAGGAGCGGCAGCACGCGGTGGGCATCCGGGCGGTGCTGGCGAACAAGTGGCTGGTCCGCATCCTCGTGATCGGGATCGGCATCGCCGTGTTCCAGCAGCTGACCGGCATCAACACGATCGTCTACTACGGCCAGACCGTGCTCATCCAGGCCGGGTTCGACGCCGACGCCGCGCTCATCGCCAACGTGGTGCCCGGGCTCATCGGGGTGATCGGCAGCATCGTCTCGCTCTACCTCATGGACCGGGTCAACCGGCGGACCATGTTCCTCACCGGCTACGGGCTCGTGACCCTGTGCCACGTGCTCATCGGCACCGCCGCGATGGCGCTTCCGGAGGGCACCGCCAAGCCGTACGTGATCCTGACCCTGGTCGTCCTGTTCGTCGGGTCGATGCAGACCTTCCTGAACGTCGCGACCTGGGTGATCCTCTCGGAGATCTTCCCCCTGCACATGCGCGGGCTCGGCATCGGGATCGCCGTGTTCTGCATGTGGATCGCGAACGCGACCCTCGGCCTGTTCTTCCCGACGCTCGAGGCCGCGATGGGGCTCTCGGTCTTCTACCTCCTGGCGGCCTTCAATCTCGTCGCGCTGATCTTCATGCTCCGGCTGCTGCCGGAGACGCGCGGGCGCACGCTCGAGTCCATCGAGGTGGGAGTCACGACCGGGCAGATCTACGCGGTCAAGAGGAGGTGAGCGGTCGGCGCTCGTGAGGGCCCCGGATCCGCCGTCCCGGCACCGGGCGGGGCCCTTCCGCCGCGGGGGAGCGTGCTCTCCCCGCGGACGACCGGCGGTCACGCTCCCTCCGCGGACGGCTTGGGGACATGCCTCGGATGCGAACGATGTGAGGACACCATGACGACGACGAGTGAGCACCCCGCGAACGGTCACCGCCCGGCGGGGCGGGGGTCTTTCGGAGAATACTTCGCCGACCTCGACCCCCACGGCCCGGTCCCCCTCCATGCTCAGGTCTCCGAGCGGCTCGAGCAGGCGATCCGCGACGGGGCGATCGCCGTTGGCGAGCGCCTGGAGAGCGAGACCGCCCTCGCGCAGCGCCTGGGGATCTCCCGAGCCACCGCTCAGAGGTCCATCCGGTCCCTCGTCGACAGGGGCCTGCTGGTCCGACGCCGGGGCATCGGAACGCAGGTGCTGCAGAGCCGCGCCCCGCGACCGCTGGAGCTGACGGCCCTCGACGACCCCGGGGACGCGGACCGCGAATCGGGCGACCGGATCCTCGTCCACGAGGTGATTCCCGCCTCGGCCGGCATTGCGGCGAGGCTGCGGATTCGCGAGGGAGCGGACGTGCTGTACATGCGGCGGCTGAGGCACTCCAACGGCCGCCCGGCCGCAATCGTCGACGGCTACCTGCCCACCGCGCTCGCGGACGGCGGCGTCGGCGAACCTGACACCCGGAGTCTGTCCGCGTTGCTGCGCGAGCTCGGTGTGGCGATCCGCAGCACCGAACTCTCCGTCGGGGCCAGGCTCGCGCTCGCGGACGACGTCGAGCTCCTCGGCATCACCGTGGGGGATCCGCTGCTCACGGTGGATCGTTGCATCCTCGGGGCCCCCGGCGGGGTGCTCGGGTACGGGAGCGAGTGCTATCTCCCGGATCTGTATGCAGTCCAGGCGATGCTGGTGGGGAGGTGATCCCCAGAGCGATCACCGCGGCATCGTCCTCGCGATGCACCGGTGGGGTGAGGAGGGCCCCACCGGTACCGAGCGGCTTTGGACCTTGTTCGTCGATGGCGCCTCAGGCCACCAGCACATCACACCCTTGATAGCACGAGTGGATGATATCGGGTGGAGTCCACAGCGGGTCGCTGGTCGTACTCCTCATCGGATGGGGTCCAGCCTCCGGTAGGGCTCACCGTCCCCAGGAGTCCTCCGTGGGAACTATGGGAGGGGTGGCCCCGTCGTCGTGCGCGTCACGAGGGACGACGATAGCGCGGTCGTTGTTCCGGTGATGCATTGGTCGATGGCAGAAGATCGTTGTCGATGCGCAGCGATCTCGAGGGGTCGATAATATAGCAGTTCGTACTATAATAAGATGATGGTGGATGGACGAGGGAACCTGGTGCGCCAGGCGATGAGATCGACGGGAACCACTCAAAGCGAGCTGGCGCGGATCAGCGGCGTCCACCAGCCCAGCATCAGCCAGTTCCTCTCCGGCAAGATCGACGTCAGCGATGAACAGGCGGACCGCCTCCTGGCCTGCATGGGGTACCGGCTCGAGGTGGAATGGCGAGTGGTGGAGCCGGAGATGACCCGCAGTGAACGCCGATCGTGGTCCTTGCATTGTGAGCTTTCGGCCCGGCTCGATCGGGTGAGCCTGACCGACTGGCTTTCTACGGTCGAACGCAATGTGAGGCGCCTGCGCGAGGGTGTGAGGGGTCAACCGCATAGTCACAACCTCGACCGGTGGGAGGCGTTGATCCGGGCGCGTGACCTGGCCGGTCTGAAGCGGGTGATGACGGGCCTCGGTCGAGACTCGATGGAGATGCGGGAGGTGTCTCCCTTCGGAGGAATTCTGTCCGAAGAGGATCGACTCGCGGTGTTGGCGAGGGTGGCCTGATGCGACGGGACCAGTTAGAGCATGCGATCCGCGCAGCATGTCAGATCATCGGTCATGCGGAGGTCATCGTGGTCGGTTCCCAAGCGATTCTCGGCTCATACCGTGAGGAGCAACTTCCGGCGGATGCGACCATGTCGGTCGAGATCGACATTCTGCCTATGGCCGCTGACCAGCAGGAGACCTCCCGGCTGGCTGACCTGATTGAAGGGGTCGCCGGTGAGTTCTCCTCTTTCGAGCAGACGCACGGATTCAGCATCGACGGCGTCGATCTGGAGACCGCCGTGCTTCCGTTTGGTTGGCGTGATCGCCTTGTCAGGGTTCAGAACGCCAATACCAGTGCGCCTTCCGGAACGCCTCGTTTCACGGGGTGGTGTCTTGAGAGGCACGACCTCTGCGTTGCGAAGCTCTGCGCCTTCCGGGAGAAGGACCGGCGTTTCGTAGACGCTCTGTTGGTCGCCGGCCTCGTACAGAAGCCGACCATCACCCATCGCCTGTCGACGATCTCCGAACGTCACCGAGATGCGGCGACGCGCGCGACGGAATGGCTCGAGGCCCGCCCATGACGCCGCGCGAGCGATTCGTCCTCTCCCGCGCCGCTCGCCTCTGCGTCGAGACCTTCGGCAGCCCGGGCGATCCCGCGATCCTGCTCCTCGGCGGCGCGGCCTCGACCCTCGACTTCTGGGAGGACGAGTTCTGCGCCCGCCTGGCCGACGCCGGCCGGCACGTGATCCGCTACGACCAGCGCGACGCCGGCCGCTCCACCTCCTCCCCGCCCAGCGCCCCCGCCTACACGGGCGCGGACCTGACGGCGGACGCGCTCGCGGTGCTCGACGGCGTCGGCGTCGCGGCCGCGCACCTCTACGGGCTCTCGATGGGTGGCGGGATCGCGCAGGAGATCGCCCTGGAGCACCCCGAGCGGGTGGCCAGCCTCGTCCTCGAGTCCACGAGCCCGGCCGTCCCCGGTGGCCCGGACCGTCCCCCGCTGCCCCCGCCCGAGCCGCGGCTCGCGGAGGCCTTCGCCGCCGACGCCGACGCTACCGACGCCGCCGCCGCCGGGACGGACTGGACGGACCGGGAGGCGGCCGTCGGGGCGATGGTCGAGACCGAGCGCGCCTTCGCCGGGACCCTGCCCTTCGACGCCGGGCAGATGCGCCGCATCGCCGCCCGCGCCTACGACCGCACCGCCGACATGGCCGCCCTGCAGACCAACCACTGGCTCGCGGCGGGCGACGGCGAGCCGTCGAGCAGGCGCCTGGGCGAGATCGCCGCGCCGACGCTGGTCCTCCACGGGACGGCCGACCCGCTGTTCCCCCTCGCCCACGGCGAGGCCCTGGCCGCGGAGATCCCCGGAGCCCGACTGGTCCCGCTGCCGGGCGCGGGGCACCAGTACCCGCCCGAGCCCCTGTGGGACCTCGTGATCGGCGAGGTCCTCGCGCACACCGGCGGCCCTTGACCCCGCCTCCCGGCGGAGGTACACCGTAAGTGAGACCCGCGAGGGGCGGCCTCGCGGCGCGGAGCGGAAGGGAAGGTGCGGCATGGCCCGGTTCCGGGACCGAGGCGATGCCGGCCGGCAGCTGGGCCGCGAGCTGGCCGGGCGGGCCCTGCGCGCCCCGGTGGTCCTCGGCCTGCCCCGCGGCGGCGTCCCCGTGGCCGCCGAGGTCGCCGCGCTGCTCGGCGCCCCGCTGGACGTCCTGGTGGTGCGCAAGCTCGGGGTGCCGAGCTACCCGGAGCTGGCGATGGGCGCCGTGGGGGAGGGCGGCGTCACGGTGCTGAACCCCGACGTCGTGCGCTCCTCCCGCGTGAGCGAGGCGCAGCTGGAGGAGGCGGCTCGGCGTGAGCGCGCCGAGGTCCGGGAGCGCGCGGCGCGGTTCCGCCGGGGGCGGGCCGGGTCGGTGCAGGCCGAGGGCTCCGCACCGGCCGAGGGTCTCACGCCGGCCGAGGGACCCGCACCGTCCGGCGGCCCCGCGTATGCTCGGGAATCCGCGCCAGCTGAGGGTCCCGCGCCGGAGCTGTCCGGGCGGACCGCGGTGATCGTGGACGACGGCGTCGCCACCGGGGCCACCGCACGGGCCGCCTGCCAGATCGCCCGCGCCCTCGGGGCCGAGCGCGTCGTCCTCGCGACGCCGGTCGCCCCGCCCGACGTCGTGCGCTCGCTCGCCGCCTCGGGCGAGGCCGACGACGTCGTCTGCCTCCACGCCCCGCGGTGGTTCGGGGCAGTGGGCGCCTTCTACGACGTCTTCGACCAGACCCCCGACGAGGAGGTCGTCCGGATCCTCGGTGCCGCGGGCTGAGCCGCGGCGGGGGTCGAGCGGGCCGCCTCGCCGCCGTCTGGCGGTCCACCCGGGCTCGCGCCGTCGCCGCTCCTCCGAGGGGGCATCGCGCCGTCGTCCGCTCGCCGCGTCTCCGCGGCGGCGTCCCTCCTCGAGCCCGTCCCCGCCCCGCCGCCCCCCGGGCTCGCCTCCGCAGTGCCGTTCGTGCGCCCGGCCGTCGCGTCGTCCACCCGCCGCGCCGTCGTGCCGGGGACCAGCTGCACCGGGAGCAGCAGGTGCTCGGCGCGCTGCGGCGCGGTGGAGTCGCGACGGCGTCCCAGCCTCCCCAGCACCATCGCGGCCGCGCGGTACCCGGCCTCGTGGGCGGGGACGTGCAGGGCGGTGAGGTGCGGGATCGAGAGGCCGGCGTCGGTCAGGTCGTCCGCGCAGGCCACGCTGAGGTCCTCGGGCACGCCCACGCCGATCAGCCGCAGCTGGTGGACCAGCCCCACCGTGACGACGCTGTTGTAGACGATGACCGCGGAGCAGCCGCTGCGCGCGACGTCCTTGGCGATCACGGTCCCGGCCGCGAAGGACGGGTCCGCGATGGGCAGCGCCTCGACCTCCCCGGCGGCGTCGTGCACCACACCCTCCAGCGCGCGGAGCCGCTCCCGGTCCGTGCGGGAGCCCCGCGGCCCCCCGACGTAGGCGATGCGGCGGTGGCCCAGCGCCGTCAGGTGCCGTCCCAGCGCCCGGAGGCCCTCGCTCGTGTCGAGCACGACCGAGCTCACCCCGGAGATCCGCCGGTTCACGGTCGCGAGGGGCTGGGCGCGCGCCTGGTCGGCGAAGACCCGCGAGGCGCCGCGCGGCGAGACGGCGACCAGGCCCGCGACCCTGCCCCGCAGCCGCGCCATGAGGGTGGCCTGGTGGTCCCTCTCGGCGGCGTCGACCGTGATGACGAGGTCGTAGCCGTGCTCCTCGGCGGCCTGCTGGGCGCCGGAGACGATCGGGGTCAGGAAGGGGTTGGTCAGGGAGGGGACGGTCAGGCCCAGCAGCTCGTTGGTGCCGGTCGCGAGCGCGCGGGCGGCTGGGTTGTGCGTGTAGCCGACCTCCGAGACGGCCGCGAGCACGCGGCGCCGGGTGCCCTCCGAGACGATCTCCGGCTGCCGGATGGCCCGCGAGACGGTCGCGATGGACACCCCGGCGACGCGAGCCACGTCGTTGATCGTCGCCGGGCTCGCGCCGGGCCCTGCTGTCTTGACCATGTGACCTCCCTCGCGACCACCGTACCGTGGCGGGGGTGCCGCGAGAAGACCGTGTCGTGTAAACGTTTACACATTTGCCCAGCCGCGGGTTGACAGGGGAGCGGTGAGGGGTCGAGCATATGACCGTACAAGCGCTTACATCGCGCCGCGAGGAAGGTCGTACCGCCGTGAAGACACCCCAGCCCACCGCGGGGAGGACTCGTCGTCCGCCCGCCCTGGCGGAGCGCCTGTTCCGCATCTCGGAACGCGGCTCCAGCATCCGGACCGAGCTCCTCGCCGGGCTCAGCATGTTCCTCGCCTCGGCCTACACGATCGTCGTCGTCCCGAGCATGCTCGCCGACGCCGGCGTCCCCCGCGGCGCCGCGACCACCGCGCTGATCATCGTGGCCATCGTCGCGACCTTCGCGATGGGGCTGTTCGCCAACCTCCCGCTGGTCCTCGCGCCGGGCCTGGGCGGCGTCGCCCTGGTCGCCTACACGCTCGTGCAGGGCGAGGGGGTCCCCTTCGGGGTGGCGATGGGCATCGTCTTCTGGTCCGGCGTCGTCTTCCTGATCCTGACGGTCCTGGGCATCCGCAACCTCGTCACCCGGATCATGCCGACCAACGTGCGGCTCGCGATCGGATCCGGGATCGGGCTCTACATCGCCTTCATCGGCTTCCGCTCCACGGGGCTCGTGGTGGGCGACGGCGACTCGCTGGTCCTCGGCGACCTCGCCGCGCCCGGAGCACTGCTGGCCCTCGCCGGGATCGTCCTGCTGGTCGCGCTGCAGGCTCGCAAGGTGCCCGGCGCCTTCGTCATCGTGATCCTGGCGATCACGGTCGTCGGCATCCCGCTGGGCGTCACCGAGCTGCCCGGGAGCTACCTCGCCGCGCCCGCGAGCCCCGGGCCGCTGGTCTTCGACATCGACGTCGTCGGCGCGCTGGCGCCCCAGTACTTCCCCTACCTCTTCGCGTTCTTCGCCGCCGAGTTCTTCTCCGCGACCGGCGTCGTGCTGACCGTGACCGACAAGATCCGCGAGGCCACCGGCGGGAAGGCCGTGGACCTCAAGCGGCCGTTCCTGGTCGACTCGGCGGCCATCACGGGCGGCTCCCTGATCGGCGCACCCAGCGTGACGACCTACCTCGAGTCCACCGCGGGCACCGGCAGCGGCGGCCGGACCGGGCTGACCTCGTGGACTACCGCCGGCCTGTTCGCCGTGGTGCTCGCGTTCATCCCGGTCGCCGGGATGATCCCCTCGGCGGCGACGGCGCCGGTGCTGATCGTCATCGGCCTCACCATGCTGACGGGCTTCCGCAAGGTCGACACCTCCGACCTCACCGAGGCCATCCCCGCGGCGCTGCTGGTCGCCTGCACCCTGCTGTGGGGCAACTTCGGCACCGGCATCGCCACCGGCCTGCTCAGCTACGTGCTGATCAAGGCCGTGACCGGCAAGTTCAAGGACATCCACCCGGGCATGTGGGTGCTCACGCCCTTCCTGGTCTACTTCTTCTACGCCGCCGCGCACTGACGCCGGTGCGGGCGCCCACCCGCCGCCCCGGCGTCGGACTCCTCGCAACGACGCCCCCTCGACGCCGGCCGCGCCATCCGCGCCCCCGGTGCCCCTGCTCGACGAACCCCCACGAACGGACACGCATCACCCCATGAAGACCATCGACCTGCACATCCACCTGCCCGGGACCGTCCGGGCCGCGACCCTCGCGGACCTGGCGGCGGCCAACGGCGTCGAGCTCCCGATGCCGGCCACCGAGCTGTACCCCCGGATCAACTCCGACCCCACCGAGGAGGAGCTGACGCGCGGGCCGTGGTTCCCGCTGCTGCGGGTCTACGAGCTGATCTCGGCGAGCCTGCGCACCCGCGGCGACTTCGCCCGGACCGTCTACGAGGCGATGCAGGACGGGTACCACCAGAGCGGGACCGTGTACTCCGAGTTCGCGTTCAGCCCCTCGGTGCACCTGGCGGCCGGCGTCGAGTACCGGGAGATGGTGGCCGGGATCGAGGAGGGGATCGAGGCGGCGCGCAAGGACCTCGGCGTCGACGCCCGGGCGCTCGCCGCAGTGAACCGCGAGGACACCCCCGAGGTCGCGCTCGCGATGGTCGAGGAGGTCGTGGCGCGCCCGTCCGACGCCGTCGTCGGGATCGGCCTGGACTTCGACGAGCGCAAGGGCCTGCCCGCCACGTTCGCCGAGGCCTTCCAGCTGGCCGGGCGGCACGGCCTCAAGCGCACCGCGCACGCCGGCGAGCACGTGCCCACCGCGCAGACCATCCCCACGTGCCTGGACCTGCTCGGCTGCGACCGGATCGACCACGGGTACCACGTGCTCAAGGACGCCGACGTCGTGAAGCGCTGCGCCGACGAGGGCGTGTACTTCAACACCGCGTTCACCACCTCGCGCCGGGCGCTGCGGCCGTGGCGCCGCGAGTCCATCCGCGAGATGCTCGACGCCGGCCTGAAGGTGACCATCAACTCGGACGACCCCGCGCTGTTCCCGACCACGCTGGCCCGCGAGCTCGAGATCACCGTGGACCTGCTGGGCGAGGACCGGAGGCGCGAGTTCGTGGCCAACGGCGTCGAGGCCTCGTTCCTGCCGGAGGCCGAGAAGGCGGCGCTGCGCGAGGCGGTGGCGCGGGAGGGCTGAGCGCCGCGTCACCGGATGGCCATGTGCTCGCCACCACGGACCCGTTGATGTTCACCTAAAGTTCACCCCTTCAACTGTCCGCGTCCCCCTGCGGTCGGGATAATGCCTATGTGACTCCCGAACTCATCATCCTCGGCATCGTGGTCATCACCGCACTGGTCTTCGACTTCACCAACGGCTTCCACGACACCGGGAACGCGATGGCGACGTCGATCGCCACCGGAGCCCTCAAGCCCAAGGTCGCCGTGGGCCTCTCCGCGGTACTCAATCTGGTCGGCGCGTTCCTCTCCATCGAGGTCGCCAAGACCGTGGGCCGGGAGGTGGTCAACCTCGAGATGACGGACGGCCACGGGCTCATGCTCATCGTCTTCACCGGGCTCGTGGGCGGCATCGTCTGGAACCTGCTGACCTGGCTGCTCGGGCTGCCCTCCAGCTCCTCCCACGCGCTGTTCGGCGGGCTCATCGGCGCGACCATCGCCGGCCTGGGGGTCAGCGGGGTGCTGTGGACCGGCGTCGTCGCCAAGGTCATCGTCCCCGCGCTCGTAGCTCCCGTGATCGCGGCCCTGGTCTCCACGGTGGGCACGGTGCTCATCTACCGGATGACGGCGCGCGTGGGGGACCGGCAGAAGACCCGCGGGTTCCGCTGGGGTCAGGTCGGCACCGCCTCGCTGGTCTCGCTGGCGCACGGCACCAACGACGCCCAGAAGACCATGGGCGTGATCTTCCTGGCCCTGGTCGCGGCCTCCGCGATCGAGCCGACGGCCGACATCCCGTTCTGGGTCAAGTTCACCTGCGCCGTCGCGATCGCCCTGGGGACCTACCTGGGCGGCTGGCGCATCATCCGCACGCTCGGCAAGGGCCTGGTGGAGATCGACTCGCCGCAGGGCATGGCCGCCGAGGGCGCCTCCGCGGCCATCATCCTGACCTCCTCCCACTTCGGGATGGCCCTGTCCACCACGCACGTGGCCACCGGCTCGATCCTGGGGACCGGGCTGGGCCGCAAGGGAGCCGAGGTGCGCTGGAGCGTGGCCGGCCGCATGGTGCTCGCCTGGCTCATCACCATCCCCGCGGCCGCCGTGGTCGGGGCGGCGTGCTGGCTGATCGGGCACTTCGTGGGGGCCGCGACCACCGAGCTGACCGGCGTCGGGGTCGTCTTCGCGATCCTGGTGGCGCTGTCCACCCTGATGTACGTCCGCTCGCGCCGGGAGCCCGTCCACGCCGGCAACGTCAACGAGGAGTGGGAGCCCGAGGTGGAGGACCTCGCCCCCATCACCGGCGTGATCTCCCAGGTCCCCGCGGGGGTGGTCGCCGGCGAGGCCTCCACCCACCTCGACCTCCCCGGCGACGACGCCCCCGACCACCGCCGCACCCCCGGAGCCTGACCCGTGTACGAGCTGCTCTCCCTGATATCCAACATCATCCCCGTGACCCTGGCCGGGCTGGTCCTGGGGGCCGGCATGCCGGCGCTCTTCGCGCTCGCCCTGCGCCTCTCGGCCGGCCGCACCGAGCGGCGGGCCGACGGGACCGTGGTGCAGGTGCGCCGTGCCCCGGTCGCCGCGCGGACGGCCTCCGGGGTCATCTACGCGATCATCGTCCTGGTCATCCTGGCCGGGGTGCTGTGGATCGCCCGCGAGTACCTGCACGAGCTCACCGGGTTCGCCTTCCTCGGCTCGCGCTGAGCCGGCGTCTCCCTCGCGCCGAGGCCCCGGTCCGCCGGACAGCCCTGTCCCCACACACGACGACGCCGCCGCGCTGGGATGCGCGGCGGCGTCGTCGTGTCCTCTGAGCGGGTGAGGATCAGGTGTTCTTGTCCTTGTTGGCCGGCTCCTCGCCGCTCGGCTTCCGACGGACCTCGGGCTTGACCGTGTCCTCGCCCTTGCGGTTCGAGGGGTCGGCGGTCGCCGCGCGGTTCATCGGGGCACCCGGCGCGGGGTGACCGGAGTTCTTCGGGTCGGCGTGCTCGGTGACCTCCTGGTTGGAGGGCGCGTGGGCGTTGGCCGGCTTGGTGACCTTCTGCTCGTCCAGGTTCTCGCGACCGGCCACACCGGACTCCTCATCGTGCGCGGCCGGCTTCGCGGCCGGGGCGGGCTTGGGGTCGGCAGGGGTCTGCCAGGGGTCCTCCACCGGGCGGGAGGCGCGCCACGCGGCCACGCCGGCGACGGTCGCGGCGGCCAGGATGCCGAAGACCAAAAGGCCCTTGTGGGACTTCTTGTTGGCCTTCTTCTGCTCCTTGGCGAAGTCCTTGGCGGCCTGCGCGGCCTGCTTCTGGGCCTTCTTGAGCGCCTTCTTGTCACCGGTGAGCTTGGCGACCGCGGTCTTCAGCTGCGGCGAGGCATCGGCGGAGTCGAGTTTCTCGGCGAGCCCCGCGGCGGCCACGCTGGCCTTCGCGCGAGCCGAGTGCACCGCCTGCTCGACGGCCGGGCTGGCCTTCTCGAGCTGCTCCTGGACGCGCGGCGCGACCTCCTTCTGGGCCCACTCGTTGGCCTGGCCGGCGCGCTCCTGGATCCGCGCCGCCCACTCGGTGGCGAGCTCGGAGGCCTTGTCAGCACCCTCGTGCAGGCGCTCTCCGGCGTTCTTCTGGACCTTCTGCGCGGCCTTGGCGGCCTGCTTCTGGGCCTTCTTGGTCTTGCATGCCATGGGGGTTACCTCCTCCTTGACCGACGCGCCGCGGAGCCTGTCCGCGGCGGTGCCCCGGTCCCGGCGGGGGCGGGGCACGCACATCGAGTCGTTTGTCGTCCTTACTCACCCTATGACGGGTGACACGGTCCGCACGGTCAATGTCCCGGCACCACCCCCTTGTTTTCACTGAAGGCGGAACGGTATTGGGGGCTCGCGCGAGCCCGTGTGAAAATAGCGCCATGACTGCCATCCCCACTGCCACAGCGACCATCCACACCAACCACGGAGACATCGCCGTCAACCTGTACGGCAACCACGCTCCCAAGACGGTGCAGAACTTCATCGGCCTGGCCGACGGCTCCCAGGAGTGGGTGGACCCCAAGAGCGGCGAGAAGAAGAGCGGGACCCCGCTGTATGACGGTGTCGTCTTCCACCGCATCATCCGCGACTTCATGATCCAGGGCGGCGACCCCCTGGGCCAGGGGACCGGCGGCCCGGGCTACCAGTTCGACGACGAGATCAGCCCCGACCTGAACTTCAACGAGCCCTACAAGCTGGCCATGGCCAACGCGGGCCTCCGCGGCGGCAAGGGCACCAACGGCTCGCAGTTCTTCATCACCACGATCCCCACCACCTGGCTGCAGGGCAAGCACACCATCTTCGGCGAGGTCGCCGACGACGAGTCCAAGAAGGTCGTCGACGCCATCGAGGGCGTCGCCACCGGCATGATGGACCGCCCGGTCGAGGACGTCGTGATCTCCTCGATCGACGTCGAGCAGGCCTAGCGCCCGCCGCAGACTCCGCACGCACCTGAGGCCCGCTCGTCACCGCGAGCGGGCCTCACGTGTATACCGCGGGCTCTCACGCCCCGCGCCACGCACACCCAGCACAGGAGAGACATGGACCAGGAACCTCCGCGGTACGGGCAGCGCGCCGACGAGCACGACGACGCCCAGCGGCCGGTCTGCCCCCGGCACCCGGACACGGTGGCCTACGTCAGCTGCACCCGCTGCCATCGGCCGGTCTGCCCCCGGTGCCAGGTGCAGGCGCCGGTCGGGGTGCAGTGCGTCGACTGCGCCCGGGAGGCGCGGCGGGAGGCCGAGCGGCGGGGCGGCGTCGTGCGCGGCAGGAGCTCGATCTTCCCGCGGGCCGGGGCGACCCCGGTGACCCTGACGCTGATCGCGATCAACCTCGCCGTCTTCCTCCTGCAGTACCTGGTGCCGAACCAGCTGGTGATCCGCGAGCTCGCATACATGCCGGGACTGACGGCTACCGAGCCGTGGCGCATGCTGACCAGCGGATTCGTCCACTCGGGGATCGCCCACATCCTGCTGAACATGTACTCGCTGTACCTCTTCGGGCAGGCGCTCGAGCCGCGGATGGGGCGGTGGCGGTTCCTGGCGGTGTTCCTGCTGTCCATCGTGGGCGGCTCGGCGGCGGTCTACCTGCTCACGCCGCCCTACACGCTGGTGGTGGGCGCCTCCGGCGGCGTCTTCGGGCTGTTCGGCGCGTTCTTCGCCTGGACCCGCTTCCGCGGGGGCGACACCCGGGCGCTGCTCATCCTCATCGCCGTGAACCTCGTCTTCGGGTTCGTGGTGCCGGGGATCTCGTGGCAGGCCCACGTGGGCGGCCTGGTGGTGGGCGCCGTGGTCGCGTGGCTCTTCGAGCTCACCTCGCGGGGGCGCCGGGGCCGCCGCGGAGGACGACGCCGGGGCGCCGCGCGGACCTGAGCACCGCGCGGAGCGCCCCCGGCACGGGAACGGAGAGGGTCCGGGGATTCTTGTGATTACAGGAATCCCTGGACCCTCTCCCTTTATCCACAGGGTGGACCCACAGGTGTTAATAACTACAGGAGTGTAACTCCACACCTGTTAACAAGGCTGTGGATAGTCGAAAACCCCGGAATGACGGCCGTGCCGGCGTATTCCCGGCGAGTTATCCCCCGGAGTTGCCCACACCTGTGGATAACTCTGTGCACGGGGTGGGGATCACGGGCGCCCGGCGCGCTGGGGGGATTCTTGTCATTCAGGCGCCCCGGCGGGTGGCCGCCTCGGCGTCGTCGACCTCCTCCGGGGAGGGCCGGACGCCGGTGTAGAGGGCGAACTGCTCGGCCGCCTGGAGGGCCGCGACCTCGGCGCCGGTGATCGTCTCCTTCCCCGCGGCGCGGGCGCGGAGGATCAGGGGCGTCTCGACCGGCAGGGCGACGACGTCGAACACGGTCCGGGCGGCGTCGATCGCCTCCTCGGGGAAGGCGAGCTCCTCGCGCTCGGGGCCGCCCTCCATGCCCACGGGCGTCACGTTGACGAGCAGGTCGGCGCGCAGGCCCGCGGCGTCGGGGACCCACTCGTAGCCGTACCGGCGGGCCAGCTCGCGACCGTCCTCCTCGTTGCGCGCGACGACGGTGCCGCGGGCGAACCCGGCGTCGTGCAGGGCGCCCGCGACGGCCCGGGCCATCCCGCCCGAGCCGCGCAGCGCGAACGAGGACGCCGGGTCGACCCGGTGGGTGCGCAGCAGCGAGGCCACGGCGACGACGTCGGTGTTGTAGGCGGTCAGCCGGCCGGCGTCGTTGACGATGGTGTTGACCGCGCCGATGACCTCCGCCGAGTGGTCCACGGCGTCGACCAGGGGGATCACCGCCTGCTTGAACGGCATCGAGACCGAGCAGCCGCGGATGCCCAGGGCGCGGACGCCGCGGATCGCGCCCTCGACGTCGTCGGTGGTCATGGACTTGTAGAGGAAGTCCAGGCCGTACCGCTCGTACAGGTGGTTGTGGAAGAAGGTCCCGTGGTTGCTGGGGCGCCCCGCGAGGGAGATGCACACGGTGGTGTCGCGGTTCAGGGCGGGGCGCTGCGGTGTGGCCGGGGGGGGGGCGGGCATGGGTCTCCTGGGGTGTGGTGGGGGTGGGACGGCGGGGGGTGGGGGG